>NZ_RAUX01000015.1 GCF_013464485.1 Stenotrophomonas maltophilia | reverse complement strand
ATGCCGCGGCCAAGCCCCCAAGGACGGGTTTACGGCGTCCCCGCACTCCGACGCCGCCCCGCCAACCCACGGGATGCCAGCTTTTGCTKTTGCTGTTGCTGTTGCTGCTGCTGTTGCCTTGGCTTGAAGCCTCTGCGGGTGCAGGGCGCAGCCCTGCCGGCCAACCCTCAATGCAGCAGGGCTGCCACCGCCGCGCGGAACCCATCCTGGGCCTGCCCGGACTCCGGCGCATGATGCAGCTGCCGCACCGCCCGTCCCAGCCGTGCAGCGCCGACAAACCCGCAGCTGGCCTGCAACCGATGCAGCTGGCTGCGCAGCTGGCGCTCGTCGTGCTGGTCCACGGCCTGCTCGACCGCGTCGCGTACCCCCGGCAACTCGGCCAGGAACAGTTCGCGCAGGGCGATCAGATGGTTGCGCTGGCCATTGAGCGCGGCTAGTGCCGCAGTCTCGTCCCAGTCCTGGACCTGCAGTTCGACCGCTGCGGGGGGCTGGGCGACGAAGATCCCCGCCGGACTGTTCACGAGCGCGCGCCGCACGGCTTTCAGCAGCTGGTCGCGGCCCAGGGGCTTTACCAGGGTGTCGCTGAAACCTGCCTCGCGCAAACGGGCGTGAATGGAGGTATCGCCGTCGGCGGTGTGCGCCAGCGCCGGCGTGTCGGGGTGTGAACGGCGCAGCTCGCGCAGCAGCTGGGCGCCATTGCCATCCGGCAGGTTGACGTCGATCAGCCACAGGTCATGCGCGCCGGGCTCCGCGCTGGCCAAGGCGCTGGCCAGGGAGTCTGCGGTGTCCACGTCCGCTGGTAACGTTTCCAAGGCCGCCTTGAAAAAACCGCGGCTGATGATGTCGTCCTCGACAAGCAGGAAGCGAGGCCGGCTGGCCCGCGGGGTCATCTGCATCAGGGCTGCCTCCATGTCAGCTGTTGCAATCATCAAGCACTGCGGCGATGGGCGCAAGCGGGTCAGGACCCCGCCGGTCAGGATCTGCGACAATACGCCCCCATTTTTGCCCGCAGCCTGTTGCCACGTGGCCCGATCCCGTTCCCGCATCGACCGTACCCCATTCCAGACCGAGATCCTCGACCTCAGCCATGATGGTCGCGGCGTCGCTCGCCGCGAAGGCGAGGGCGGCAAGGTCACTTTCATCAGCGGCGCCCTGCCCGGCGAAGTTGTGATGGCTGAACAGACTGCCCGCAGCCGTCACTTCGACGAGGCGCGCACGGTTGAGGTGCTGCAGCCCTCGCCGCAGCGCGTGACCCCGAAGTGCCCGCACTTCGGTACCTGTGCCGGCTGCGTGCTGCAGCATCTGGACGAAGAACAGCAGATCGTCGCCAAACAGCGTGTGCTGATGGACAACCTGGAGCGCATCGGCCATGTGAAGCCGGGCGCCGTACTGGCGCCGCTGGTCGGCGAAAGCTGGGGCTACCGGCGCAAGGGCCGGTTCTCGGTGCGCCGGGTCGAGAAGAAGGACAAGACCCTGGTCGGCTTCCGTGAACAAGACCCGCGTTTCGTCGCCGACCTCAGCCAGTGCCTGACCGTGATCCCGGAAATCGGTACCAAGGTCGAGGCGCTGTCCACCTTCATCGAATCGCTCGATGGCAAGCGTGACATCCCGCAGATCGAGTTCATCGCCGGCGACCAGGCTGTGGTCCTGACCGTGCGCCACCTGCAGCCGCTCAGCGACGTCGATCGTACGGCCTGGGCTGCCTTCGGCCAGCAGCATGGCTTCGTGATCTACCTGCAGTCCGGCGGCGTGGACACCGTGCAGGCACTGGACGGGCAGGGCGTGCCGCTGTCGTTCCGCCTGGCGCCATGGGACGTGGAGCTGGCGTTCCGCCCGCTGGACTTCATCCAGGTCAACGCCAAGCTCAACGAAAAGATGATTGCCCACGCCCTTGACCTGTTGGAACCGGGCGAGGACGAGCGCGTACTGGACCTGTTCTGCGGCCTGGGCAACTTCACCCTGCCGCTGGCCCGCCGCGTGCGCGAAGTGGTCGGCGTGGAAGGCGATGCTGGCCTCGTCGCGCGTGCTCGTGAGAATGCCGAGCGCAATGGCCTGGCCAACGCGCAGTTCTTCAGCGCCGACCTGACCCAGGACCAGCGCAGCGCCCCGTGGATGCGCCAGGGCTTCGACAAGCTGCTGCTGGATCCGCCGCGCTCGGGCGCGATCGAAGTGCTGCAGCAGCTGCCGCTGAAGCAGTTCAAGCGCATCGTCTACGTCAGCTGCCACCCGGGTTCGCTGGCACGCGATGCCGGCTATCTGGTCAACGAACAGGGTTTCACCCTGGTCAGTGCCGGCGCCATGGACATGTTCCCGCACACCGCGCATGTGGAAAGCATCGCGGTGTTCGAGAAGCGCTGAGTCAGTCGATCGGCAGCGGGTCAAGGCGCCACTGGTTGCTGACCCGCTGCAGACCCAGTGTCATCCGGCCGGTGCGCCCGCGGTCGAAGACCAGTGCCAGCGTGCACTGCAGCTGGCCACTGGCCTGGTCCAGATCACAGTCGTGCACGCTGCTCAGGCGCATGCCATCAGCCTCCTTGCGCAGTGCGGCGCGCGACTCGTCATCCGTCGCACCCGCAAGAGCTTCTGCAAGACGCACCTGCAGCTGAGGTGCCAGTTCGGTCACATCCGGCACCGGCACCGGTAGACGGGTCGATTCGAGGTGCCAGCCGTCGCCACGGGGCGAGAGGCGCATCATCCGATGATGCTGGTCCATGCCACGCTCGTAGCCGACGCTGCAGTCGACGGCGCCTTCGGCGGCCGGCAGGCACCATGGCAGGGCGTTCAAGCGCGGCGCGAACAACGCCATTGCTACCTGACTGGCGGTGCCCTTGCCCTCCAGTTCCCGCTCGACCTGTGCTGCCATGGCTGCCTGAACCTGCTTCAGGTGCGGCACGGGAGGCGCCGCAGCGAAGGTGGTCGGTACACAGAACAGCAGGGGCAACAGGTGGCGCATCGACGGTCATCCTTGCGGCGAGGGGCGCCATTGTAGTCAAGCGTCCTGACCTGTCATGCCGATCACGCATAATTGCGGAATGGGTATCGAAATCGAACGCAAATTCCTCGTCAGCAGTGATGGCTGGCGCACCGCCGCGCACCGGGTGATCCCGATGGCGCAGGGTTACATCAACGATATGGGGGCGCTTGATCGCGGCACCCAGAACGCCTCGGTGCGGGTGCGCATCGAGGGCGACCACGCCGCGCTCAACCTGAAGTCGCGCACCATCGGCCACACCCGCCAGGAGTTCGACTACCCGATCCCGGTGGACGATGCGCGCGCGCTGCTGGCGCTCTGCGTGGGCGGCCTGATCGACAAGCGCCGTCATCTGGTCGCACACGCCGGGCTGATCTGGGAAGTGGATGAGTTCCTCGGCGACAACGCCGGTCTGGTGGTGGCCGAGGTCGAGCTGGACAGCGCTGACCAGGTCATCGACCTGCCGGACTGGGTTGGGGCCGAAGTGACCGACGACGCCCGCTACTACAACGTGGCGCTCGCCAACCATCCCTATTCACAGTGGTGAAACCCCAAAAAGGGGACGGAGGGAATTAAGTCGTCTTCATCCCGACTGTGCGGAAAGCGACTTAATCCCCTCCGTCCCCTTTATTCGATAGGGGCGGCCCCCATGTCAAAGGGATGAGAATCGATATCTATTCCGACGTGGTCTGTCCCTGGTGCTGGATCGGCAAGCACCGTTTCCAGCAGGGCGTGCAGTTGCTGGGGGCCCACGCGCCTGAACTCGACATCCATTGGCAGCCGTTCCAGCTGGATCCGGACGCGGATGCCACCCCGGTGCCGCTGCGCGAGGCCTACGTGCGCAAGTTCGGCGGCGCCGAGCGCACCGAGCAGATCCTGAGCCAGACCCAGACCGCCGCGCGGGCCGACGGCCTGCCGATGGACTTCAGCCAGGGCCAGGTGCGGGTGACGACATTGCCGGCGCACCGGGTGTTGTGGCTCGCGGGGCAGCATGGCGTGCAGGACGCGGTCGGCGAGGCGCTGTTCCGTGCCCATTTCGAGCATGGCGAGAATCTGGCCGACGCCGAGGCGCTGGTGAAGGCCGGCGTGGCGGGCGGTCTGGACGGCGGCGAGATCGCACAGATGCTGGCCTCCGACCGTGGCTTGGCCGAGGTGGAGGCCAAGCTGGCACAGGCCCATGCGCTGGGCATTTCCTCGGTGCCGACCTTCGTCATCGATGGGCAATGGGCCATTTCCGGGGCGCAGCCGCCCGAGGCGTTCGCCAACGCTCTGCGCCAGATCGCCGCCGAGCAGGGCGCCCCGCCGGCGCCAGCCGACGCTGACGAGGACTGTGGTCCGGACGGTTGCAGGGTCTGACCGCACCCGAAAAGGGGACGGAGGGGATTAAGACGTTTCCGGCACTTGGGGCCGTTTGCGCCTTGACGCCCTCCGTCCCCCTTTTCATGACCACTGCGCCTGTCGGCCGGTTCTGCGACAATGCGGCACTGCGCCATGCGGGCGCGCGTTGTGGAGATCGACCATGCTGCTGATCGGCGTTGCCGGCACCGAACTGACCGCCCAGGAACGTGACTGGCTGCAGCACGATGCCGTGGCAGGGGTGGTGCTGTTCAAGCGCAACTTCGCCTCGCGCCAGCAGGTGACCGATCTGAGCGCGGCCATCCGCGCCGCCGCGCCGCGCCCGCAGCTGATCTGCGTGGACCAGGAAGGCGGCCGTGTACAGCGTTTCCGCGAGGGTTACAGCGATCTGCCGCCACTGCAGGACATTGGTGCGCTGTATGCCACCGACCCGCAGCAGGCCTTGGCACTGGCCGAACGGCACGCCTGGCTGATGGCCAGTGAAGTGCGTGCCAGCGGTGTGGACCTGAGCTTCGCCCCGGTGGTCGACCTTGGCCGTGGCAACCGTGCCATCGGCAACCGTGCCTTCAGTGAAGACCCGCAGGTGGTGGCCGCGTTCACCGCCGCCTACGTGCGTGGCATGCATTCGGTCGGCATGGCCGCCACGCTCAAGCATTTCCCCGGCCACGGTACCGTGCTGGAAGACACTCACGTGGATACCGCGATCGACCCGCGCGCGCTGGACGAGCTGCGTGCGCAGGATCTGGTGCCGTTCCAGGCCGGCATCGCGGCCGGTGCCGATGCGGTGATGATGGCGCACGTGATCTATCCGAAGGTGGCGCCGGAACCGGCAGGCTATTCGCCGCGCTGGATCCAGGACATCCTGCGTGGCGAGCTGGGCTTCCGTGGCGTGGTGTTCTCCGACGACATCGGCATGGCCGCCTCGCACAGCGCCGGCGGTGTTCCCGCGCGCGTGCACGCCCATCTGGACGCCGGCTGCGACGTGGTGCTGGTCTGCCACCCGGAGCTGGTCGATGAAGCCCTGCACGCGGTGCAGTGGCGCTCCCTCAATACCGCTGCGCTGTTGGGCCTGCTCGGCCGCGGCGCGCTCGGCTGGGACGGCCTGCTGGCCGATGCCCGCCATGGCGACACCCAATCCCGTCTGCTTGAAACCCTTGGAAGAACCGTCTGATGCCCAACCTCACCATTTCCCAGGCCCTGGCCCAGGCTGACCTGCTGGTCGACCGCCCCACCATCGACAAGGCCATCGCTGGTATCGCCGACGCCATCGCGCGCGATTACAAGGGCGAGGTGCCGCTGTTCCTGTCCATCATGCACGGTGCGCTGCCGTTCGCCGGCCAGCTGGCGCTGGAACTGGGCGCGCGCGGCCAGGACGTGCAGTTCGATTACCTGCACGCCACCCGTTACCGCGGTGAAACCACCGGCGGCGACCTGGTCTGGAAGCACAAGCCGGCCACCTCGCTGTTCGGCCGCCGCGTGCTGCTGGTCGACGACATCCTGGACGAGGGCTACACCCTGCAGGGCGTGCGCACCTGGTGCCTGGAGCAGGGCGCGACCGACGTGCGCATCGCCGCGATGACGGTGAAGAAGCACGACCGCGCGCTGCCGGACGTGACTGCCGACTACGCCGGCATCGAACTACCGGACCGCTACGTGTTCGGCTTCGGCATGGACGTCAACGAAACCCTGCGCTGCGTGCCGGCCATCTACGCAATGAAGGAATAACGGCGCAGCCGCCCGCGGCGCGTCTTCTTCTGCCGCCGGCATCCTCGGGTGCCGGCGTTCGTCTTTTCATGGAGTGCTTCGAATGCAACAGATCGCCCTGGCCGTGATCGGCGGTACCGGTGTCTACAACCTGGCCAAGCTTGACGACGTGCAGACCCACGAGGTCGACACCCGCTTCGGCCGCCCGTCGGGCCCGGTGCGCGTCGGTACGCTGCTCGGCCATCGCGTGGCGTTCCTGGCGCGGCATGGCGAAGGCCATTCGCTGCCGCCGCACAAGATCAACTACCGCGCCAACCTGGCCGCTCTGCAGCAGCTGGGCGCGCAGCGCGTGCTGGCGTTGAACACGGTGGGGGGCATCACCGAACACTTTGGTCCGCGCGTGCTGGCTTGCCCGGACCAGATCATCGACTACACATGGGGTCGCATCAGCACGATCTGTGAAGAAGAAGGCACCGACGTGGTCCACGTTGATTTCGGTCACCCGTACACGCCGATGCTGCGCAGCAAGATCCTGGCCGCGGCCAAAGTGACCGGTGTCACGGTCCATGACGGTGGTTGCTACGGCGCAACGCAGGGCCCGCGCCTGGAAACCATCGCTGAAATCGCCCGTATGCGCCGCGACGGCTGCGACTTGGTGGGCATGACCGGCATGCCGGAAGCCGCGCTGGCACGCGAGCTGGGGCTGGATTACGCCTGCCTGGCGATCATCGCCAACTGGGCTGCCGGGTGTGGTGATGGCGAGGAAATTACGATGGCCGAAGTGCTGGCCAACGTGCAGGCGGCCGGCAACGGACTTCCGGAACTGGTGGGCGAATTGGCACGGGGGTGATTGTCTTCCCCGAGCAAGCTTTGCATACTCAGCTTGTGCGCGGGTTCAGCGTACACCACCCATTCATTGCATAAGGTCTCGCATCACCATGCCGAACGGTACCGTCAAGTGGTTCAACGACGCCAAGGGATTTGGCTTCATCTCGCCGGAGGATGGCAGCGCCGACGTGTTCGCGCACTTCTCCGCCATCAACTCCAAGGGCTTCCGCAGCCTGCAGGAAGGCCAGCGTGTCACCTATGACGTGACCCAGGGTCCGAAGGGTGCCCAGGCTTCGAACATCACGCCGGCCGAGTGATCCACTCGACAGTGCGTTGAAAACCCCGCTTCGGCGGGGTTTTTTTTGCGCAGTAGATCCACGCCGTGCGTGGATGCCGTGCGCGGCCTCCTTTCTCCATTGGCAACCCACCTCGGGCACAATGCGCCCATGAAGGAACGACTGCGCATCGCCGTGATCGGCTACGGCACCGCTGGACAGGCAGTGTCCATCCTGCTCACCCGTGATGGCCACGAGGTAGAGATCTTCGAACGCGTGCCCACGCCGGGGCCGGTGGGCGCCGGCTTCCTGCTGCAGCCCAGCGGCCTGCAGGTGCTGTGGCAGATGGGGCTGCTGGATGCGGTGCGCGCGCATGCCGCGCCGGTGCACCGCCTGTATGGCGACACGCCGTGCGAGCGCGCGGTGATGGACATGCGTTATGACGGCCTGGATGCGCGCCTGCACGGATTCGGCATGCAGCGCGGCGCATTGTTCTCGTTGCTGGATCAAGCGCGCGCGGGTGCAGGCCACCTGCATGCGGGCGTCACCATCACGGCGGTGGATGCCGGGCAGGGCCGCCTGCGCGACAGTGAAGGGCGCATGCACGGCCCGTTCGATCTGGTGGTGGCCGCCGATGGCGCCGCTTCTACGCTGCGCGGCACGATCGCTGGCGGTGCCGGGCTGGACCGCGTGTATCCGTGGGGTGCGCTGTGGTGCCTGTTGCCGGCCGAAGACTGGCCGCACGTGCAGGAGCTGCGACAGCGCTACGTGGCCGCGCGCAAGATGATCGGCCTGCTGCCGGTCGGTACGCGGCCCGGTGATGACACACCGCGCCTGAGCTTCTTCTGGAGCCTGCCACGCGCCGACTTCGAGCGTTGGCAGACCGATGGCATGTCCCATTGGCTGGACGAACTGCATGCACTGTGGCCGCAGGCCAGGGCGCGCTTCGCCCATCTGCGTGATGCCGGCCAGCTGGTGCGCGCGGTCTATCGCGATGCGGTGATGACGCGCTGGTACCAGGGCCGCATGGTGCTGGCAGGTGATGCCGCGCACGCGATGAGCCCGCAGCTGGGGCAGGGGGTGAACATGGCGCTGCTCGATGCGTTGGCATTGCGCGATGCCGTTCGCGCGCATGGCGGTGGTGCCGAAGCGTTGCAGGCGTACCAGGCGCAGCGCAGGGCGCATGTTGCGGTCTACCAGCGCTGGAGCCGTTGGCTGACGCCGCTGTTCCAGTCCGACCGCGATGCCTGGGCGAAGGCGCGTGATGTGCTGCTGGGCCCGATGGGGCGCCTGCCCGGAGGTCGTGGCCACATGCTGCGCGTGCTCAGTGGCACCCAGCATGGCTGGTTCGGTTCGCTCGCCTTGGATACGGCATTCATCGAGGCACTGGGCACTACAGAGGCGCCTCGCATCAGCACGAGCACCGCCAGTGCGTGAAGCATGCCGTCACGTGAATTAACGGTTGCCTCACCGCAGATATGCGAGAAGTAGGTTGCACGCGATTGCGCGCTGCCCGTTTTCCTTTCCGTGATCAACATCGCGCGTGGCCCGGGCGGCGATGCCGTTGTGGCCTGTTGCGGCCCGGACGTGCCGCCTGATGCTGAAGAGGAGGATGCCATGTTGTTCGCGGTCCAGGAGCTGGAATCGGAAATCTGCAAGCTGCGCGGTCTGCTGCAGATGCTGCACGAGGACCAGCCCGACGTACTGGAGGACGTATTCGAGTTCCATGTTGGCAGCCTGATCAGCCATGCGTCGCCGGAGCACCACGCTCGCATCCGTACCTGTGCGCAGGAGATGCTGGCGGCAATCCAGACCTTGCCGCGACGACGCGAGAACGAGACGCCCGATTTCCAGTTGATGCCGCAGCTGGGCATTCACCCCGCTTGATTCAGCCGGGCAGTTCCACCAGGCCGCTTTCCACGCAGGCGACCATCTGCTCGCCCCGGGCGGGAACAGGCACGATTCCGGCAGTGAATGCCGAGAAGGCCGGCAGGATCGTCATCCGGTCACGCAACCAGAACGCGGGGAAGCGCCGTCGCAAGGGTACCAGGGCGATCTGCGGGTGCAGATGTCCTGCGATCACATGCAACGCTGCATCGGGCGTCGGCTCGTGGCGAAGCAGGAATGGCGGCAGCTGCACGTCCTCGTGGATCTGAACCTGCAGCTGCGCATGCGGTAGCTGCCGGTCGTGGTTGCCGCGAACAACGTGGACGTCCAGCGATGCGTTGCGTTCGCGCCATCCCAGCCACTGCTGGTACCACGCGGCGCGATGCGCAGGTCCATGCAGGATGTCGCCCAGGATCCACAGTTCGCGGCAGGCACGCAGATCCAGAATCCGCTGCAGACGCTGCAGGTCTTCGCTGGTGCCGCCGCTGGGCAGCGCGATGCCGGCACGGCGGAACACATCGGCCTTGCCCAGGTGCAGGTCCGCGATCAGCAGTGCCTGCCGCGCGGGCCAGTACAGCGCACGCATGCCGGCCAGAACCACGGACTCTCCGGCAAGCAGCAGCGGCAGTTCATCGGCCATGGCGGCGCTCCAGCTGCTGCGCCGCGCGTTGTACGCGCGTACGCCAGTCTTCGTTGCTGAACTGCCCGCGCAGGCGTTCGGCCCACAGTGGAAAGCCCAGCGGTGTGAGTGATGCCGGATGCTGCACCGACAACTGCTGCGCGTCGATGCGCTCCAGTACCTGCTGCAGCCCCGGCAGGTCGAGGCTGTCGTGGAGCACCTCACGCTCCGCCAGCGCCAGCAGCAGGTGATCCGGATCGTGTTCGCGCAGCACGTCGTACAGCAGGCCGGCGGACGCCTGCAGCTGGCGCAATGACCGTGGCATGCCACCGGGGAGGCTGGGTACCAGCAGGCCCGCCACACGCGCAACATCACGGAACTGGCGCCGCGCGAGCTCGCCCAGGTTCACTGCCGCGCGCAGGTCGTCCAGCAGCTGATCGGGGGTGAACAATGCGCGCCATTGCGCCGCATCCAGATCGATCGCCTGCGCCGGTGCCAGTACCAGGCCATGATCGTTCACCGCATAGCCGATGCTGTTGCGCTGCCAGCGGGTACAGCGCAGTGCCAGCAGGGCGGCCAGCGCCTCGTGCACGTGGCGGCCGGCGAAGGGGTAGACGAACAGGAACTGGCCTTCGCGGCGCAGCACTTCTTCCACCAGCAGATGCTCCGGGCCGGGAAGCGCCGACAACTGCTGCTGCAGTGCCAGCAACGGTGACAACCAGCGTGATTCGGCACTGTCGTCGGCGCCGGACAGTACCCACTCCAGCTCACGGCCGAGCGGCATCGACAGCGGCAGCTGGCCCCCTTGCCAGCGCGGCACCACACCGTCACCGCGTCCGCGCGCCAGCCGCACGAACGCTGTCATGTCGCGCAGCTGCACCAGTTCAAGCAGGCGCCCTGCGAACTGGAAGCGGTCGCCGCGACGCAGGCGGCTGGCGAACTGTTCTTCCACCGCGCCCAGGCCCCCCCCACGCAGGAACTGCACGCGCACGCTGCCATCGCTGCTGATGGTGCCGATCGACAGCCGATGACGCAGTGCCTGGCGACGATCGTGCATGCGGTAGTAGCCGTCGTCATCGCGAACGACCTTGTGGAAATCAGGGTACTGGGCCAGCGCCTGGCCGCCCTGCACGATGAAGGTCAGCACCGCCTGCCATTGGCCGTCGCCGAGCGATGCGAAGGCGTGGGTGCGCCGCACCTGCGCCAGTAGCACATCGCTGTTGAAGCCACCGGCCAGCGCGCGGCTGACCGCATGCTGGGCCAGCACATCCAGCGACAGCGTCGGCGGCCTGCGTGCTTCGACCACGCCTTCGGCCAATGCACGGCGCACCGCGGCGTACTCGGCCAGTTCCAGCGCATGGCTGGGCACACACAGGATGGAACCGCTGGCACCGGGGCGGTGGCGTGCACGTCCAGCGCGTTGGCGCAGGCGGGCCACACCCTTCGGGCTGCCCAGCTGCAGTACCTGTTCAACCTCGGGGAAGTCCACGCCGAGGTCGAGGCTGGAGGTGGCAACCACGCAGCGAAGCACGCCCGCGCGCAGGCCATCCTCCACCTGCTGGCGCAGCGCCGGATCCAGTGAGCCGTGGTGCAGCGCAAGCGTGCCCTGGTCTTCGGGCCAGACCGCGGCCAGCGCCTGATGCCATAGTTCCGCCTGCGCACGCGTATTGGTGAACAACAGGCTGCTGCGTGCCTGCATCAACGCGTCCAGCACGCGTGGCAGTTGCGCCAGGCCAAGATGCCCGGCCCACGGAAAACGTTCGCCGGGGCCGGGAAGCAGGCTGCGGACGCTGATTGCGCGCGGGCGCTCGCCCTGCACGATGCGCGCGTCGGGCTGCCCAGGCAGCAGCACGTCGCGTGCCTCCTGCAGATTGCCCAGCGTGGCCGACAGTCCCCACAGCTGCACTGCAGGCGCGGCGTCGCGCAACACCGCCAGGTTCAACTGCAGCAGCACACCGCGCTTGCTGCCCAGCAGTTCATGCCATTCGTCCACCACCACGCAGCGCAGCTGGCGCATGCGCGGCTGCGTATCTGGATAGCTCAGCAGCAGCGCCAATGATTCGGGCGTGGTCACCAGTACGTCGATACGGCCTTCGCGGGCCTGGCGTCGCTCGCGGTTGCTGGCGTCACTGCTGCGCAGGCCGACACGCCATCCAAGTTCCAGGCCGTCGACGACGGTCTGAAGGGCGCGGGCGGTATCACTGGCCAGTGCGCGCAGCGGCGTCACCCAGAGCACCTGCAGCGGCCGCACTGCACTGGCGCGGCGGGGTGCCGGCGGTGGATCGATCATCGCCTGCAGCAGCGGTCCACCGAACACCGCCAGTGTCTTGCCGCTGCCCGTAGGCGTATGCAGCAAGCCGGATTCGCCAGCGAGATAGTGACGCCACGTCGCGCGCTGGAACGGCAGCGAACGCCAGCCGCGACCGGCGAACCAGTCTTCCAGCCGGCGCAGCGCCTGGCTGCGGGTCATCGCGCCAAGGCCTGCAGGGCGGCGAGCGGGTCGGCCTCGCTGGCCGGCTTGTCGTGGCGCCAGCGCAGGATGCGTGGAAAGCGCACGGCGATGCCCGACTTGTGCCGTGAGCTGCGGTTGACCGCCTCGAAGCCCAGTTCGAACACCTGCTCGGCACGCACGCTGCGCACCGGGCCGAAGCGCTCACGGGTATTGGCGCGGATCCAGCGGTCGAGCGCGAGGATCTCCTTGTCATCCAGGCCCGAGTAGGCCTTGGCGACCGGCACCAGCGTGTCGCCATCCCAGACCCCGAAGGTGTAGTCGGTGTACAGCGTGCTGCGCCGTCCATGGCCCGCCTGCGCGTACAGCAGGACGGCATCGATGGTGAGCGGATCGACCTTCCATTTCCACCAGTCGCCACGGCGGCGTCCGGCCTGGTAAGGCGAGTCACGGCGTTTAAGCATCAGCCCTTCCACCCCGCGTTCGCGTGCCCCCTCGCGCAGGGTTGCAGCATGTGGCCAGTCGTCGGCGGCAACATCGGGCGACAGCTGGATGCGGGTGTCGCCCAGTTGCTCGACAACCTCGGCCAGCTGCATGCGTCGCTGCTGCAGCGGCAGCTCACGCAGGTCACTGCCCTCGCGCTCCAGCAGGTCATACGCCAGGACGCGCACCGGCGTACTGCGCAACGTTGCCGCGCCCGGCTTGCGGCGCTGGATGCGGGTCTGCAGCGCGGTGAACGCGCGCGGCAGGTTGTTGGCCTCGTCCCACGCCATCAGTTCACCGTCCAGCACGCAGCCGTCCGGCAACGCCATCGCCGCCTGCTCGATCTCCGGGAAGCGGCCATCGAGTCGTTCCTCGCCGCGGGACCACAGCGCCACCTCGCCACGCCGGCGCAGCAGCTGCAGGCGGATGCCATCCCACTTCCATTCCAGCAGCCAGTCGTCGATGAGCCCGAGGCGCTCGGCCGGATCGCCTTCGAGCGGCGAGGCGAGGAAGAACGGGTAGGGCTGCTGCCGGTCCGATGGCAGTTCGTCCGGCGACAACAGCTCGGACAGCACACCCGGCGAGGGCACCCACTCGCCCAGCATGCGCTGGGCAATGCGTGCGATGTCCAGGCCGGACCATTCGGCCAGCGCCTGCTGTACCAGGCGTTGCGAAACACCCACCCGCAGGGCGCCTGTCAGCAGCTTGTTGAACACCAGTCGTTCGCTGGCCGGCAATTGTCGCCACCCCGCGAGCACGGCGGCCCGGCGTTCCTCCTCCGGCCGGTTGGCGACGGCCAGCAGGTGCTGTTCGATCCAGTCGGCCAGCGGGCGGTCGGGGGCTGCCTGCGCCGGATCATCCAGCAGCAGGGTCAACGTTTCGGCCAGGTCGCCCACCTGCGCATAGCTGTCCTCCACCAACCATGGCGGCAGGCCCGATTCCTCGCTCACCCACGCGCGCAGTTCGCCGCTGGCGGCGATCTTCCGGCGTGCGCCGCCCACCTTGCCGCCGCTGAGCAGGTGCAGTGCCCACGCCGCGTCATGCGCGCGCGCCTGATGGAAGTAGTCGACCAGCGCCGCACGCTTGTCCAGCGTCGCGGTGCTGCGGTCCAGGCGCTGGTAGAGCGCGGCGAAGCTCTTCATTCCTCGCTCCCGAAATCGGTGCGGAAGGCTTCAGCCGCCACGCCGCGCTCGCGCAGGAACGCAATCAACGCATCGGTATTGCCATGGGTGGCAATGACCCGCCGTGCGCCGGTCTGTTCGATGGTCTGCAGCAGCGCGGGCCAATCAGCGTGATCGGAAATGACGAAGCCACGGTCGACGTTGCGTCGCCGCCGATTGCCGCGCAGCTGCATCCAGCCCGAGGCGAAGCCGAGCTGGTGGCGGCCGAAGCGTCGTATCCAGGGCGTGCCGGCCGCCGAGGGAGGGGCGAGGATCAGCTGGCCTGCGGCATTGGGTTGGCGCCCCTGCTCGGCGACGGTGAGCGTCTCCAGCATCGGTACGCCGGCCTGCCGGTAGACCGTCACGCCATTGGCGATCGCGCCATGCAGCCAGGCCGGGCGGTCGTCCAGCGGAAACAGCTCGGCCAGCACCCGCTGCGCCTTGCCGAGTGCATAGCACAGCAGGATTGCCGCTTCGCCACGTTGCTCGCATTCGCGGCGCCACGCCACGATCTCCGCAGCCACCGCAGGCGTGTCCGGCCAGCGGTAGATCGGCAGGGCGAACGTCGCTTCGGTGATGAACGTGTCGCAGGGCACCACTTCGAAGGGCGTGCAGGTCGGGTCCGGTTGGCGCTTGTAGTCACCGGAGGCCACCCAGACCCGCTGCCCGTCGTCAATGCGCACCTGCGACGAGCCGAGCACATGGCCGGCCGGGTGCAGCGATACCTGCACCCGTCCCAGGCGGAACGCCACGCCTTCGGCATGCACCTGCACCGGCACATCGCCCAGCCGCCAGCGCAGGATGGGCAGGCTGCCTGCGCTGCAGTGGTATTCGCCCATGCCTGGACGCGCGTGATCGCCGTGGCCATGGGTGATGACCGCGCGCGGGACCGGTCGCCACGGATCGATATGGAATTCGCCAGCAGCGCAGTACAGCCCTTCCGGGCGCAGCACCACCAGATCGTCGTTGCTTGCCATGCGGCCACTGTGGCGTGCGTCTCGTGCACGGGGCGAGAACCGGCCTGAACACGGGCTTGGCAGGGCATGCGGCACAATCGGACCGCACACCTCTTGCCGCCAGGATGGACCGGATGAGTGGACCCAGCTTCAGCAGCAGCGCGCCGTTTGAAACCCATGTGGTACTGAACCAGCCGCCGCCGTTCACGGGCCGGCAGCTGTGGACCGACGATGCAGCATTGATGGAGGCGGTGCAGCGCGAGGGTGCCGGTGTCTTTGCGCCACGCCTGGCCGTGTACGGGGCACTGGCCGGTGACGCGTTGTACCGGCTCGGCTTCGATGCCAACCGCGATCGGCCGCGGCTGTGCACGCACGACGCGCAGGGCCATCGCATCGACACGGTCGAGTTTCACCCTGCGTATCACCAGCTGATGGACGCCGCGAAGCAGCATGGCGTGGCGGGATTGTCCTGGCACGAGCCGCAGCCCGGCGCGCACGTGGCGCGTGCGGCACTGAGCTATCTGCACCACCAGGCCGAGGCCGGCACCAGTTGTCCCTTGACCATGACCCACGCGGCAGTGGCGGTGCTGCAGTCGCAGTCGCACCTGGCCGACTGGGCGCGCAAGGCTGCCGCGCCGGTCTACGACCCACGCGATGTGCCGGCAACCGACAAGACCGGCATCACCCTGGGCATGGGCATGACCGAGAAACAGGGCGGTTCGGACGTGCGCGCCAACAGCACACGCGCCGAACCGATCGATGGCGAGCGCTATCGCCTGGTCGGCCACAAATGGTTCTTCTCCGCACCGATGTGCGATGGCTTCCTGGTGCTGGCGCAGGCGCCGGGCGGACTGACCTGCCTGCTGATGCCGCGCCGGCTCGCCGATGGCGACCGCAATGCGTTCCGCCTGATTCGGCTGAAGGACAAGCTGGGCGACTGGGCCAATGCCTCCAGCGAGGTCGAGTTCTGTGGTGCGCAGGCGTGGCGCGTGGGCGATGAGGGGCGCGGCGTGGCCACCATCATCGGCATGGTGATGATGACCCGTCTGGACTGCATGCTGGGTGCAGCGGCGGAAATGCGCATGGCGCTGGCGCAGGCGCTGCACCACGCACGTCACCGGCGTACCTTTGGCAAGCTGCTGGTGGAGCATGCGTTGATGGCCAACGTGCTGGCCGATCTGGCGCTGGAGTCGGAAGCGGCCACGGTGCTGGCCATGCGCATCGCGCGCGCGGTGGATCGTGCTGGCGTGGATGCCAACGAAGCGGCTTTGGCACGCCTGGGCACGGCGCTGGGCAAGTACTGGGTCTGCAAGCGCGCGGCTGCATTCGTCAATGAGGCGCAGGAGTGCCTGGGCGGGGCCGGGTATGTGGAAGAGTCGATGCTGCCGCGCTTGTACCGGCAGGCGCCGTTGAATTCGATCTGGGAAGGCAGCGGCAACATCCAGTGTCTGGATGTACTGCGTGCACTGGCACGCGAGCCGGAGGCACTGGCGGCCTTGCGCGGTGAACTGGCGGCGGTGGCGGATCGCGATGCGCGCTATGCAGCGGCGTTGCAGCGTTGGGCAGCGGCGCCGCCACCGCAGGAATCGCAGGCGCGGATGTTCTGCGAGCGCACGGCACTGCTGCTGCAGGCGGCGCTGTTGCTGCGTGCGCGCAGTCCGATGGCAGAGGCGTTCGTGCGCAGCCGGCTTGACGGTGCACATGGGCTCGCATTCGGGACGCTACCGGAGGGATTGGATCTGTCGGCGATGCTGGCGCGCGCGCTGCCGTAGCGGGCGGCCAGCGGCGGAACCCCTCGTGGTGGGTGCGCGAAGTCTGCATCGTGAGCGGGCCGCGCGGGTGGGTTGCGCAGGGGGCGCCGTGAATACGTCCGTGTAGGCTCGGGCGCGCCATCCATGGCGCTTACGCCGCTGCGCAACCCACCCGCGTGGCCTTGGACGGTTTCCGTGCCGTCCACCACGGAATCAACAGAAAAAGCAGAGAGCGAAAAGCAGAAAAGCCGCGGCAGTGCCGCGGCTTTTCCTGTAGCGCCGAGCCGGTGCGCGGCTGCCGGTACACCTCAGTGCTTGGCTTCTTCCTTGGCGGCGTTGGCCTTGGCGTCATTGGCGACATCACGCGCCTTGTCGGCGACCTTCTGCGCAGCGTTGGCGGTGGCGTCGCTGGCGTGTGCGGCGGCGTCGGTCGCGGCGTCCTTGGCCTTGTCGGCGGCGTTTGCAGTGGCGTCAGCGGCGTTGTCCAGCGCCTGTTGGGTATCAGCAGCGGCCTGCTCGGACGCGGCGGCGGTCTTGTCGGCGGCGTCGCGGGTCGCCTCGGCGGCCTTGTCCACGGCATCACGGGCGGCAGCGCCGGCGCTGTCGGCGGCCTGCTGTGCGTCCTGCTTTGCCTGTTCGGCTTCCGGGCCCTTGCACGCGGCCAGGGCCAGCAGCAGGGAGCCGGCCAGCAGGGTGGTGGTGATCGGACGAATCTTCATGGCGGTCTCCGGTGCTGCAATGGATGGGGACGCCAGCCTATTCATGCCGTCGTGAAGACCGGGCAAAGAAAAAGCCGCTGGTGAACCAGCGGCTTTTCCAGAACAGCGTGAAGAAAGAAGTTATTACTTCTTGGCTTCTTCAGCGGCGTCCTTGGCCTTCTCGGCGGTGCCTTCGGCAGCCTTGGCAGCGTCGGCAGCAGCGCCGGCAGCAGCGTCGGTGGCAGCAGCGCCAGCCTGGGCAGCAGCGTCGACCGAAGCGTCAGCAGCGGTGGCGGCGGTGTCAGCGGCCTGCTGGGCAGCGTCGGCGGTCTGGGCGCCGGCAGCGGCGGCCTGGTCGGCAGCAGCCTGGGCTTCGGTGGCGGCTTCGTTGGCCGAAGCAGCGGCGTCCTGGGCAGCTTCCTGCTTCGAGCAGGCGGCCAGGGCCAGAGCCAGGGACATCGCGACCAGCAGCTTGTTGATGCTCATTGTGTGAATCCTCGTCGTTAGATTAGGCAACGCGCAACTGCGCGCCGACAACATGATGACAAGCCAAGATTGGGTGTCAAGCGATCCCGCATTCATTTTTGCGAAATCATCGTTAAATCTTTTTAAATCAATTCGATGGCAATTGCCGTTGCTTCGCCGCCGCCGATGCACAGGGTGGCAATGCCGCGCTTGCCACCGCGCGTGCGCAGGGCGTTGACCAGGGTCACCACCAGCCGTGCGCCGGATGCACCGATCGGATGGCCCAGCGCGCAGGCACCACCATTCACGTTGAGCTTGTCGTGCGGGATACCGAGTTCGCGCATCGGGGCCATCGCCACCACGGCAAAGGCTTCGTTGATCTCGAACAGATCGACCTGGTCCAACGACCAGCCGGTCTTGCCCAGCAGCGTGTGCAGCGCGCCGATCGGAGCGGTGGTGAACCACTCAGGCTCCTGCGAATGGGTGGCATGGCCGACGATGCGCGCCAGCGGCGTGATGCCACGCGCAGCGGCATCTTCTTCGGTCAGCAGGACCACGGCGGCGGCGCCGTCGGAGATGCTGGACGAGCTGGCGGCGGTGACACTGCCGTCCTTCTTGAAGGCCGGGCGCAACGTGGGGATCTTGGCGATGTCGGAGCGACCCGGCTGCTCGTCAGTGGCGACCTCGACCTCGCCCTTGCGCGTGGCAACCTTCACCGCGACGATTTCATCGGCGAACGCGCCGTTGGCCTGCGCGGCCTGTGCACGCTTGACCGATTCGATGGCGTAGGCGTCCTGCTCTTCGCGGCTGAACTGGTATTTGTCCACCGCGCATTCGGCGAATTCACCCATCGCCTTGCCATCGTAAGCGTTGACCAGGCCATCGTGGGCCATGTGATCGACCGCCTGGAAGTTGCCGAAACGGTTTCCGGTGCGGGAGTTCGGCAGCATGTGCGGGGCGTTGGACATCGACTCCATGCCGCCGGCGACCACGATGCTGGCCGAACCGGCCTTGATCAGGTCATGACCGAGCATGATGGTCTTCATGCCCGAGCCGCAGACCTTGTTCAGCGTGGTGGCTCCGGCAGACAGCGGAATGCCGGCAGCGATCGCGGCCTGGCGGGCGGGCGCCTGGCCGAGGTTGGCCGGCAGCACGCAGCCCATCAGGACTTCAGAAACGTCGCTGGCCGGGACACCCGACTGTTCCAGGGCGGCGGCGATGGCGGCCGCGCCCAGGGTGGGGGTGGGCACGCCGCTGAACTGGCCGAGGAAGGAGCCGATGGCGGTGCGCTTGGCGGCGGCGATGACGATGTTGGACATGGCAATCTCGTTGATGCGTAAGCAATGTTCGGAAAGGAGACCAAGGACCGTTGGAAGCGCCCCGGTTTCCCGGCAGACTGCGTGGGGGTCGGCCCAAGTATAGAGGGTCGCGGAGGGCCGCCGCTGGGAGCGGCCGCACACCTGCCAGGCGGATGGCAGGACAACGTTCATGGGAAGGAATCGATGGAACGCATGATGAAGGTGAGGTCCGTGCTGGCAACGGCGTTGGCGATGGCGTTGACGGCCTGTGGCGGTGGCGGCGGTGGCGGCAGCAACATCCGCGTCGACCCACCACCGACCACGCCGCCCACTCCGCCTCCCCCGACCACCCCGCCGCCGGTCAAACCGCAGGAACCGGCTTTCGATGCGCATCTTTCAGTCACCAACGCGCGCGCGGCACAGGCCGCCGGCCTGACCGGGCAGGGCGTGCGCATCGGCATCGTCGATTCGGGCGTGCAGCGCAACGCGGTGGCCCTGAATGGACGGGTGCTCGCCAACCTGAACTACATCGACCCGGCGAAGAACAATCTGGGGGTCGACGATGTGGTCGGGCATGGCACCGCTGTAGCCAGCCTCGCCGCCGGCGCAGCGGTGGGTTCCTGGCCAGGTGGCATCGCGCCGGGTGCGCAGATCGTCTCGGCGCGGATCATTTCCGACAAGCCACCGGGCGATGACGGCAGTGGACGCGGAAACGCCTTCAGCGGTCCTCTCGGCGTAGCCCAGGTCCACCAGGACCTGATCAGCTACAACGTGAAGGTCATGAACAACTCGTGGGGCGGTCTGTACTGGACCGACCTGCCGACCACGGCACAGGTGGCCGCCGAATACCGTCCATTCGTGATCAACCACGGCGGACTGGTGGTGTTCGCCGCAGGCAATGATGGCCGCAGTGAACCGAGCAGCCTGGCTGCGCTGCCCAGCCAGCAGGGCGTGGCCGGAACGCTGCCGGCCGCGGATCTGGAGCGTGGCTGGCTGGTGGCCACCGCAGTGGACCCGTATACCCCCGGGGCACTGGCCAGCTATGCCAATGCCTGCGGCCAGGCGGCCCGCTACTGCCTGGCGGCACCGGGCAGTGCGGTCTACCCGGATGCGAATGGCGGCAGCTATTACTGGAACTATGGAACGTCATTTGCTGCTCCCTTGATTTCCGGTGCCGCCGCGCTGGTCTGGCAACGCTTCCCGTACTTCACCAATGATCTGGTGCGGCAGACCCTGCTGGGCACCGCCAAGGACATCGGTGCCCCCGGCGTGGATCCGGTGTTCGGCTACGGCCTGCTCGACATCGGTCGTGCGATCAACGGTCCCGGTCGCTTCGACTGGGGCGACGTAGTGGCCAACGTGGATGTCGCCTCGACCGGTTCGATCTGGAGCAACGACATCAGCGGCAGCGGTGGGCTGGTCAAGCAGGGCGGTGGCACTCTGGTGCTGGGGGGCAACAACAGCTATTCCGGCGCCACCCGCATCGAGCGTGGCATTCTGTCGCTGCAGAACGGTGGTGTGATCCGCTCCAACGTGACCATTCTCGCTCAGCCCGATCCGGATTCCACTGGCCTGCAGTTCAACGGCGGCACGCCCCGGGTGATCGGCAACGTGGTCAATGGCAGCAGCGTGTTCCTCACCACCGGCAATACCACCGGCACCATCGAGGGCAACTACACCCAGCAGGCGGGCGGGCAGCTGATGATCGCGCTCGGCGCCAATGCACTGCAGGTCACCGGCAGCGCAGCGATCAACGGTGGCGTTCGCGTGCACGGCTTCGTCTCTGGCTACGTGCCGCAGAACGGCAGCCGCCAGGACCTGATCCATGCCGTGGGCGGCCTGAGTGGCACTTTCAATGCTCCGGCTACCTCGAGCGGTCTGCAGGGCTTGTCGCTGCTGCAGAGCAGCTACGGCTACGACAGCAACAACGCCTGGTTGAACCTGACCCAGGTCAGCGTCACTGCGGCGGCCAGCGGCCTGGGGGCGTCCGCCCAGACGGCGGCACAGCGTCTGGAAGGCGCATTCGCGGCGCTCGACAACAATGCGGGCCTGCAGGGATCTGCCTTCGGCACGGCGGCCGGTGCGCTGCAGTGGACCGGCGGTGGCCAGCAGGGGCTGGCGGCCAGCCTGCAGAGCCTGTCCGGGCAGGCGCATGCACGCGCCGAGGCGGCCACATTCGACAGCATCGACATGTCACGGCGTGCGATCGCCGAGCGCTTTGATCGCGTACAGGCCGCTCCACGGCTGCGTGGCCGCTGGCAGGGCGCGCTGGGCGAGGCAGGGCAGGGCAGCTTCGCCGGCAACACCGCCGACAGCCGTGGCTGGATGGCAGGCCAGGATCTGCCATTGGGCAGCAACGGCCTGATGGGCGTGGCCTTCGGCGAGATCCGCAGCAACGGGGGCAGCAGCTTCGGTGGTGATCGCGGGCGTGATCGCCAGGCACAGGCGCAACTGTACGCCGGATGGAGCCTGGGACGTGGCTATGCGCTGGCCCAGGTCGGCAGCGGCCAGTTCACCCGCGCGCTGGATCGTCAGCTGCTGCTCGGTGTGGGCGCCTATGGCGTCTCCGCGCGGTACGGCGGCCGTTTCAGCAGTGCCAGCGTGGAAGGGGGGTACCGGCTGGGGCGTGCAGGCGCATCGTTGACGCCCTACGTCGGTGCCAGCACCACGCGCGTGGATACCGACGCCTTCAATGAGCTCGGCGGCTTCGGTTTCGGCCTGCGGGGTGATGCCAATCGCGTGCAGCGCAGCCAGATGCTGGCCGGTATCCGCGGCGAGCGTGGTTGGGGGCGTTGGACGCTGCGTGGGCATGCCGAATGGCAGCAACGGCTTGATGGTGCGGACGCGGACTGGCAGGCCAGTTTCGTCGGCGTCGATGCCTGGGCACCGTTGGCGGGCTGGAACGCGCCGCGCGGCAGTGCGCTGATCGGTGTGGCGCTGGAATCATGGTGGGGCCGCTACGGCCGCCTGAGCCTGGGCTTTGACCAGCGCGTCGGTGGTGAAGGTGCGCGCCAGGCCGCGTTGCGTTACAGCACCGGCTTCTGACGGCTCGGTCGCGCCGGGAAATTMCCGGCGCGATTGCGGCAGGCTCAGCCGCCGCGCAGGTTGCCCAGTCGCGGCGTGCTGCGGCCCAGTGGCATCTTCAGCTTGCCGATCGACAGGATGCGGCTCTCGGCGATGCGGTCGGCTGCACGCTGCGGCGCGATGTTCTCGCGCTGCGACAGTTCGAAGATGCGGGTGAGGTTGTGGTAGATGCTGCGGATCAGCCGCATCGCACGCTCGCGGTTGTAGCCGTCGATCTCCAGCGACACGTTCATCACGCCGCCGGCGTTGACCGCGTAGTCCGGCGCATACAGGATGCCCCGCGCATGCAGCTCGTCGCCGATCTCCAGGCTCGACAGCTGGTTGTTGGCGGTGCCGCAGATGATCCTGGCCTTGATCCGCGGCAGGGTGTCGGCGTTGATCGCGCCTTCCAGCGCGCACGGTGCGAACACGTCGGCGTTCACTTCGTGGATCTCGTCCGGCTTGACCGCTTCGGCGCCGAAATCGCTGACC
The DNA here is from genome assembly GCF_013464485.1 of Stenotrophomonas maltophilia. Taxonomy (GTDB): domain Bacteria; phylum Pseudomonadota; class Gammaproteobacteria; order Xanthomonadales; family Xanthomonadaceae; genus Stenotrophomonas; species Stenotrophomonas maltophilia_AW. Next base: position 121,294 of record NZ_RAUX01000015.1, on the reverse strand, counting down.
GCGCGATCGACCAGCGCACTGTCCAGGTCGGTGACATACAACTTGGCGCCGCGGTCGCGCAGCAGCTTCACCAGTTCCATGCCGATATGGCCCAGGCCCTGCACGGCGATGCTGGTCTTGCCCACTTCCTCATGGCCGAACTTGAAGCGCATCGACGCCATCAGTGCCTGCAGCGCACCGTAGGCGGTGAACGGGGCGGGATCGCCAGATCCGCCATGGACCTGGTGCACGCCAGTCACGAACTGGCTTTCCAGGTAGATGTTCTCCATGTCGTTGACATCGGTACCGACGTCTTCGGCGGTGATGTAGCGCCCGCCCAGCGAATCGACATAACGGCCGAAGGCGCGGAACAGCACTTCGGTCTTGTCGACCTTCGGGTCGCCGATGATCACCGCTTTGCCGCCGCCCACGTTGAGCCCGGCCAGCGCATTCTTGTAGGTCATCGTCCTGCTCAGCCGCAGCACGTCGGCCAGCGCCTCGTCGGTGCTGGCGTAGGGGCGCATGCGCACTCCGCCCAGGGCCGGGCCCAGGGTGGTGTTGTGGATGGCGATGATCGCCTTCAGGCCGGCATCGTGGTTGTGGCAGAACACCACCTGTTCGTGGCCGGTGGTGGCGAGGGTTTCGAATAGCATGGCGTCTCCGATGGCGCGAACAGCGGCGAACTGCAGCGAACGGCCAGTGAACGGTAGGGTCCCAAAAACAAAAAAAGCGACATCGTCGGTGCAGGGGGACGGGTCGCGCGGCGCCATTCTAGTCCATTCCCCCGGCCGCTGCCGTCGACGTTGGCGACCGTCCGGTTAAAGAAGATGAAAGTGCGGCCGATGCTGCGACGACGGCGGGTGGCCGGATTGGCGTGAAGAGGCAGGGCGGTCAGTGACGGCAAGGGCACCACAACGACAGGGCGGGCGGCGATGACGCCGGCCTGGTGGCGAACGCTGCGCGGCTGGCTGGCGCGCTCGACCGGGGCCGCGCCGTCCCGGTTGGCGGCGGTGTCGCGGCAGGCGGTGGCGGCGGCTGCGGCCAGCCTGCAGGGTGAGGCGCTGCCTTCGGCCGAGATCGCTGCACATCTGCAGCGCGGCCTGCATGCGCTGGCCCTGTACCCGCGCCTGGCCGGTGAATCCGCGCCGGTGCAGGCCGCGGGGCTGGGTGAGGCGGTCGCGCGCGCGCTGCAGGACCGCAACTGGGCCGCCCGACAGCTGCCCCGGCGCCCGCAGCTGCTGCCGCAGCTGATCCAGACCGTCAACGATGATGCGGCCTCGGCACGGGTGATGGCTGCCATCATCGGCCAGGACCCGGTGCTGACCGGCAACCTGCTGCGCATTGCCAACAGCCCGGCCTACAGGGTGCACGAGCGCCCGGTTGAAAGCCTGCAGCGGGCGGTGACCCTGGTCGGCACCGAAGGCGTGCGCCAGATCATCAGTGCCGTGCTGGTACAGCCCGTGATGCAGGTGCAGTGCGATGTCTTCCCGCAGTTCAGCACGATCATCTGGGAACACGCGCTGCTGGCGTCGCGCGCAGCGGCCGATCATGCACGCACGGTCTCCTTCGGTGATGCCTTCGCCGCGCAGTGGCTGGGGCTCGTGCAGGGGCTGGGGTCTGCGCTGGTGATGCGCCAACTGCTGCAGGAAGCGCAGGCCCGCGGCGAAACCGTGGAGCCGGCGCTGGCCCTGCAATTGCTGCAGCAATGGTCGTTGCCACTGGCACAACGCGTGGCTGCAGCCTGGGAGCTGCCCGAGCCGGTGCATCAGGCACTGGCACCGGAGGCCGATGGTCCACTTGCCGACAGCCTGCGCCTGGCCACCTCAGCCGCTGCGGCCAGCCTGCTGTGCCGGCATGGCCATGCCAGCCAGAGCCGCATGCTGGCGCTGCTGGAACAACTGCCTTCGGCGCCGCCACATGCCCTGCGCTGGATCTGGCGGCGCTTGCATGGGCGCAGCGTGGAAACACTGGGCGAAGCCGGTGAGGAAGGCGCCGGTTCGGCCTGCTGAGACTTACAGCTGCGATTCCACCGGCAGCCAGCTGATCACCCGCGCGGTCCAGTGCTTGCCCAGGCTGGCCCCGGGTTCGGCCTCCACCCAGTACGGCGGTGGCTGCCGCTCCAGCCAGCGCAGGTCATCATCGCGCCCCAGCGCCAGCCACCAGCTGTGTTCCGGGCGGGCAAGGCGCAGGTACTCGTCGCGCAATTGCGCACCCAGCACCGGGTCGTCGAACAGCACGCCCATTTCGGTATTGAGGTAGGCCGAACGCGGGTCGAGGTTGAACGAACCGACGAAACCGCGACGGTCATCGACCACGAATGCCTTGGTGTGCAGGCTGGCACCGCTGCTGCCGAACAGGCTGGCATCCAGCTGGCCGTGTGCCTTCAGTTCGTACAGCTGCACGCCGGCCTTCAGCAGCGGCGCCCTGTAGCCCATGTAGCCGCCGTGTACCGCCGCCACGTCGTTGGCGGCCAGTGAATTGGTGACCACGCCCACCTGCGCGCCGCGCGCGGCCAGCGCCGACAGCGCCTCGACCCCATCGTTGCCGGGCACGAAGTAGGGAGAGATCAGCAGCGCACTGCGGCGGGTACCGCGCAGCTCCTCGCTGAGCGTGCTGACCAGCCAGCTGTGGCGATCATCGTCGCGGTGTTTCATCGGCGGATCGGACGCGATCTGCACGTCCGCGCTCCAGTGCAGCGGTTCCGGGCTGGGCCGTTGCCGCTGGCGCGATTCGGCCACACGCTGCAGGTACGGCTGTGCCTTGGCATGCATCGCATCCAGGTCCGACTGCCGCACCAGCTGCTGCAACTGCGCATCGGTGTACGAGGCCAGTGCGGAAATAGGGATCGCCGTGCTGCTGTTCCAGTAGTCGTCGAAGATCTGGTTGGCCTGCTGCACGGCGGGGCCGGCCACTACCAGATCCAGGTCCTGGAAGTTCACATCGTCGCGCGCGCTGAAGTATTCCTCGCCGATGTTGCGGCCACCGACGATCGCGATGCGGCCGTCTGCGATCCAGCTCTTGTTGTGCATGCGGTGGTTCACGCTGAAGGCGCGTTGCACCAGCTCCAGCGTGCGCGCGATGCCGCTGCGGTTGCGGAACGGGTTGTACAGGCGCAGTTCGATGTTCGGATGCGCATCGAGCGCCATCATCAAGGCGTCCTTGTCCTTGGCGTTCATGTCGTCGAGCAGGATGCGCACGCGCACACCACGCTCTGCGGCGTCGTACAGCGCCTTGGCCATCAGGTGGCCGACCAGGTCGTCGTGCCAGATGTAGTACTGCAGGTCCAGGCTGCGGCCAGCGTGCGCGGTGATCATCGCGCGCGCGGCGAACGCGTCCATGCCATCACTGAGGAAGGCCACGCCGGACTTGCCGGGATGGGCATTCTGCAGCGGCACGATCTCCTGGTCGATGCGGGTCTGTGTCGGCTGCAGCGGCAGCACATGCGAGGGTGAGCCCTGCGCCTGTGGCGTGAGATGGTCAGCCAGCAGCAGCCCGGACAGGACCAGCAGCAACAGCGCGGCGAGGATGAGTGCAGCGACGCGCAGCAGGCGTCGCCACAGGGGCTTGGGCAGGCTCATGCCCCGATGGTAGAGCCACGCCATGCGTGGATGAAAGCCGAGAGACCCGCCGCGTAGATCCACGCCACGCGTGGATGGCTTCTTCAGACAACGTCACGCCATGCGTGGATGGCTTCTCCAGGCAACGTCACGCCATGCGTGGATGACAGGGACTTCGCGGTCAGAACCGCTCGTCGCTGCCCAGGTAACGCCACTGCCCCGCAGGCAGCGGCCCCAATGCCACGCGGCCAATACGCAGCCGACGCACGGCCGTCACCTGCAGGCCGGCAGCCGTCACCGCCACGCGCAGGCCCTTGGCGGTCAGTCCCTTGCCAGCAAAGCGCAGGCGTTGCTCGCTCTGCCAGCTGACCTTGGCGCCGCCCGATTCCTGCTGCAGCCGGGCCATCAGCCACGGGCCGCGCTCCGGACCGCCTTCGGCTACTTCGATCAGGTATTCCTGTTCGGTGCGGCCCAGATTGCGCTGCAGATGGGCCAGCGTGGCCGGATCCTGGCTGACCACCACCAGGCCGCTGTCGCTGGCCGGAAGCGAGGCGGCCAGCTGCAGGCCGTGGAAATGGCGCTGCAGCGGACGGATGTCGCTGGCATCAAGTTCGCTGCGGCTGTCACTGCTGACCAGCGCACACAGGGTCTCAGCGGCAACGCCGGCCGGCTTGTGCAACAGCATGCTGACGCGCTCGGCCTTTTCATCGCTGGCCTGTTCGGCCACGACGATCACCGCGCTGTCATCGACCGGACGCTGCGGCTGTTCCACCACGTCGCCGTTGACCGTGACCCAGCCGCCTTCGATGTAGCGTCGCGCTTCGCCGCGCGGGATGCCGAGCAGGGCGGACAGGCGTTTGTCGAGACGGATCGGTTCCATGGCGGAAAGGTCAGGCAGGGGGCGCGCAGTGTAGCTGCTGCGGCCGGTCAGCGCTGGCCGCGGTTGGCCAGCTCGGTCAGGTACAGGCGGGTATCGAACTCCAGCTGCAGGTAATCCGGTTCCATGTGCTGGCACAGCTGGTAGAAGGCCTTGTTGTGGTCGGCTTCCTTCAGGTGGGCCAGCTCATGCACCACGATCATGCGCAGGAACGCTGCCGGTGCCTGGCGGAACACGGTGGCGATGCGGATCTCACGGCTGGCCTTGAGGCGGCCGCCGTGGACGCGGGAGATGGCGGTATGGGTGCCCAGCGCGTGCTTGATCACTTCCAGCGTGTTGTCGTAGCAGACCTTGTTGAGCGGCACCGACTTGCGCAGGTAGCGGTCCTTCAGGTCCTGGGTGTAGTCGTACAGCTGGCGGTCGCTGCGCACTTCGTGCGGGTCGGGGTAGCGCTGCTGCAGCCAGGGGCCGAGCTTGCCCTGCGCCAGCAGGTCGCTGACCTGGGCAACCAGGGGTTCGGGATAACCGGTGAGGTACTTCAGGACTGCCATGCAGGGGCGGCGGGGCGTCGGTAGAATGGGGCATCCAAGATTACACGCGGTACGCATCGACCATGGCAAAGCCCAACGCGCTGCAGGAACAATTGCTCAAGGCCGGCCTGGCCAAGAAGTCGCAGGCCAGCGCTGCCGCGAGCGCGCAGGCCAAGGCCCGGCAGGGCAAGGCCGAATCGACCTCGGGCGAGGTCCAGCGCGAGGCTGAACGCGCCCGCGCCGAGAAGGTCGAGCGCGACCGCGCGCTGGCCGCCGAGCGCAATGCGCAGGCCCGCCAGGCTGAACAGAAAGCCCAGGCCAGGCAGATCATCAGTGCCCACGCCGTGCCCCACAAGGGCGACGATGAGTACCGGTTCAGTGACGGCGCCGCGATCCGCACCCTGCTGATCGACCCCAAGCTGCGCAAGGCGCTGTCGGTGGGGGTGCTGGTCATTGTCGCCAACGGCGAGGGCTACGCCCTGCTGCCACGTGCTGCTGCCGAGAAGGTGCGTGAGCGCGCCCCGGAAGCGATCATTGTCGACCACGGCCAGCCGGGCTCGACCGCCGAGATCTCAACCGGCAACGCAGAGGACGACGCCTACTACGCCCAGTTCCAGGTACCCGACGACCTGGTCTGGTAAACAAAAGGGGGACGGAGGGCATTAAGTCGCAATCGGCTTGATCGAACCCATCCGCGTTCTGTTCGTCTTCCTGAAGAGCAGCCGAGCATGGTTCGGCTCTACATGAAGACCTGCCTTTTTTCCGGGGTGTATCGTCTCCATATCAGGCGACACACCTGCGGAGGATGGCCATGGCCACCGGTTGGGCGGGAGACGGCGCGGTCCAGGACCAGATCGACGCCACAGTTGATGATGCGATTGCCCGTGCGCGGCGCCAGCTGCGGCGGGGCCCTGGTCTGGAACACTGTGAGGAATGCGACGCGCCGATCCCGTTGGCGCGACGCCAGGCTGTACCCGGTGTTCGGCTGTGCGTGGCGTGCCAGCAGGCGCACGACGACGAAGAGCAGGCGCATGCCGGCTACAACCGGCGTGGCAGCAAGGACAGCCAGCTGAGGTAAGGGGTGTTCGGCAGGGCTGCGCCCTGCACCCGCCGAAGCCTTCAAGCCAAGGCAACCGCAACAGCAAAAGCTGGCATTCCGTGGGTTGGCAGGGGCGGTGTCGGAGTGCGGGGACGCCGTGAACCCGTCCCTGGGGGCTTGGCCGCGGCATCCATGCCGCGGACACCCCGCACTCCGACACCGCCCCGCCTCTGACAGATTTCCGCGGCTGTTGGTAGGTGTCGACCTTGGTCGACACATCTGTCAGATATCGAATGAGTCATCCACGCATGGCGTGGATCCACCGTGTCGACCAAGGTCGACACCCGCCAGGGCAATGCGCCGTTCCGACAGATCGAGGCCAACTGTCGAAGGCGGGGTGGGTCCGGTGGCGGGAGTGTCCGCGGCATGGATGCCGCGGCTAAGCCCCCACGGATGGGTTTACGGCGTCTCCCGCCACCGGACCCGCCCCGCCATCCCACGGATAGCATGCTTTTGCGGTTGCCGTTGCTCTAAGCAGGTGCAGGGCTGCAAGCCCTGCAAAGAAACACTCCCTCAGCCGTCGCCTTGGATGCCGCCCGGTGCCTGTGCGGGGTCGCGCCAGCGGCGCACCGTGCGCTGGAAGAACAGGTTGTTCGGCAGCTGCAGCACCGTGCCTTCGTGGCCGTCTCCGGTTTCCTGCAGCGTCGTGTAGATCAGGTTCACGTCGATCACCCGCCCCTTCAGACCCGGCTTCTCGCCGTTCTCCAGCACTTCGATGTAGTCATGCAGGCGGAACGGGCGGGTGGTGAAGATCAGCAGCGTGCAGAAGATGTTGGACAGCACGCTCCACGCCGCGAAGAAGGCCACCGCACCCACGGCCGCAAAGCCGGTGAACGCGGTCCACAACACCGACGGCGAGGCGCCGAGCACGCTGAGGATGTACAGCAGGGCGCTGAAATAGACGACGAAACTGGTGATCCGCCGAGCGCCCATGACCATTTCCGGCGGCAGCGTGTAGTGCTCGGCGAAGCGCCGGATCAGTCGACGGGCAAGCACCCGCAGCAGCCAGGCAACCAGCAGTACCAGTACGATCTGCAGTGCAACGCCTGCGTAGTCCAGCCACGGGTGGCTCCAGGCCGGCAGGTGATCCTTCAGCGACAACATCATGGGGGCGACAACAGGTGGCAGTAACGGCCCTCGATGTTACCCGGCACGTGCCTGGGATTCGACCGCCGGGGCCCAGGCCAGGCAGACCAGTTCCTGGCGATGCTGGTGCAGGCAGGCGCGGCCGGCGTCGGTCCGCAGATGCAGCGACAGGCCCAGGGCCTGCAGCACGAGGCAGGCAGCGATCACCAGCAGGGCGGCGCAGGATGGGCTGGACATGGCTGTACTCCTGGACGGCGTTTTCATGAAGGACTTCTCATGGATGCAGCAGCCGTCGAAAAGGTTGCAGGCCGGAGATCATCGATCGGCTCTAAACCTTTTCCCGGGTCGCCGCATCCAAGCGATATGCTCGACACCACCATGCCCGCGCCGCCTGCCGCCAACGACGCCGTCGATGAACCCGCCCTGGTGCGGGCGGCGGCGGCCGGTGACACCGCTGCCTATGAACTGCTGTACCGGCGCCACGCGCCCCGTGTATTCGCTGTGCTGTGGCGGTTGTGTGGCGGCCAGCAGGCACGCGCCGAGGACGCGCTGCAGGAAGCGTTCCTGCAGGCGTGGAAGGCGCTGCCGGGCTTCCGTTTCGAGAGCAGCCTGTCGACCTGGCTGCACCGGCTGGGCGTCAACGCGGCACTGATGGAGCTGCGCGGACGTGCGGGCGGGCAGGATCACGACAGCCTCGACGAAGTGGACGGAGGGTTGCAGGAGCTGGCAGTGCACGATCGTTGCGCCGGCACCGAACGCGACCTCGAACGGGCACTGTCGACACTGCCGCCACGGGCACGTGCGGTACTGGTACTGCACGACATCGAAGGCTGGAAACACCAGGAAATCGCCGAACAGCTGCAGATGGCCGTCGGCAGTTCCAAGGCACAGTTGCATCGTGCGCGCGGCCTGTTGCGCGCACGGCTGGGAGACATGACATGAGTACACACGACCACGATTCCGACCACGATCTGCTGGCCCGGCTGCGCGCGCTGCCGACCGAACGCGGCGTACCCACCGATGGCTGGGCACGCCTGTCGGCGCAGCTGCCGCCGCGTGAACCGCAGGCGGCACCTGCGCCGGGCGACAACGTGGTGGCCCTGCCAGCGCGCTCGCGGCGTCGCTGGTGGCTACCGGTCGGTGCGGCATTGGCGGCCAGCCTGGCGTTCTACGCGGTGGCACCGTGGCGGCATGCGCAGCCGGAGGTGCCGGTACCTTCAGCGCTGCAGCTGCAGGCGGCGGCGATGACCGAGCAGTACCAGCAGGCCGTCGCTTCGCTGCCCGATGGACGGGCGCCGGAATGGCAGCCGGCGCTGCACGAACTGGATGAAAGCGCAGCGCAGATCCGTGCCGCCTTGGCGCAGGACCCACGTGCGCCGCACCTGCTTGGCCAGCTCAAGCGCACCTACGCGCTGCGGCTGGAACTGACCCGGCAGGCGGCCTATGCCGCCGAGTCCGGCTTGACGACCTGAGGAGACCCCCATGACCCGAACCCTGATTTCCTGCTGTGTCGCGCTGCTGCTGGCCCCTGCCGTGGCGCTGGCCGACACCCGCATCGACGAGCGCCACACCCTGGCCGCGGGCGGTCGCATCGAGCTGAGCAATGTGGCCGGCAAGGTGACCGTGCGTGGCTGGGACCGCAATGACGTGCAGCTCACCGGCACGCTCAGCGACGGCCTGCAGCTGCGTCAGGAGAAAAGTGCCAACCGTGTGCGCTGGGAGATCGAATACCCGCGCCGCAGCAGCAATGGTGGCGCGACGCTGGTACTGAACGTGCCGCGCTCGGTGGAGCTGCTGCTGAGCACGGTCAGCGCCAGCCAGGACATCAGTGGCATCGATGTGCGACGGCTGCAGGCCGACACGGTCAGCGGCAGCCTGAGCGCGGTTGGCCGCAGTGGCGACAGCAAGCTCAACACGGTCAGTGGCAGCGTCAGCGCACGCCTGCAGACGCCGAAGCTGGACGTGAACACGGTCAGTGGCCGGATCGAGGCCGGCGGCGGCGTGTCCGGTGATATCGGTGCGCAGACGGTGTCCGGCCGGGTCGAGGTGGACGCCGGGCGCGTGCAGCGGCTGGCGGTGGAGACCGTCTCGGGCAGCATCGATCTGGCAGCGGCCGGGTTGGCTCCCGGCGGCCGCATCAACGTCGAATCGGTTAGTGCCTCGGTCACGCTGAGCCTGCCGCGCACGGTGTCGGCACAGCTGTCGGTGAACAGCTTCAGTGGTTCGATCAACAGTGACGCCGGGCAGGTGGAGCGGCCGCGCTATGGGCCGGGCAGCCACCTCGATACGCGTCTGGGCGGCGGTGATGGTGACATCCGCATCCAGTCGCATTCGGGCAGTGTGCGGGTACGCCTGGACCGCTGAACGCGATCCGGCAGGCCGCGGCGGCAGCGCCGCCGCGGTCGGTACTGGGTCAGCTGGCTTTCTTCAGCGCCCAGGTGGTGCCGAGGACTTCGATCTTGCCACCGGCCTTGCGGAACGCTGCCAGGTCCGAAGCGATCGAATCGCTGCTGACCACAGTGCTGGCGGCCGCGCCCTTGCGTTCGCTGCGGATGCTGTTGCTGGCCTTCGCGGGGGTCTTTGCCTTGCGGGGCATGGTTGCTCCTGTCAGGTGGAAGGGGAGGAAAGCGCCCAGGCATCGGCCTGGCGCAGGTAGTCCTGCCGCTCGCGGCGGCAGTCATCGCCGCCCATCGAAAACTGGCGGCAGATCGCCGGGCGCTGCGAATAGATCGTGCAGCGCAGGTGATAGGGATCGATCGCCGCGCACCAGCCTTCCTCGTTGCGCGCCATCACGGCGCGGCCGTGGGTGTCGCGTGACAGGAACTGGCCGGGCACGTGGTCGCCGGGCTGCAGCAGCACGGGCAGCCGGCAACAGACCGCGTCACAACGGCGGCAGTCGATGGGTGCAGGTGCTGCGTCAGGTTGTAAGGCCACAGGGGCCTGGCGGGTGCCCAAAGCGGGTCTCGATGGCGGCTCAGGTGCTGCGCGGACCATGAACGAGCCAGGAAGGCATGGCCGCTAGGCCCGCGGGGCGGGCCAGGCTGCACTGTGGACACACACCGGCGTGGCCGGCGGAAGGTGCAGCGGGGTTCTAGCCGACCAAGAGTAACTTAGACCGCGTAACGTTTTGTTAATCCTGGCTGGCTGCCGCCAGCGCAAGGCCCTGGACCACGCCCAGCGAGGGCTCGCCGTGGATCATGCGGGCCCCCGGGAAGGCCTCGGCCACGGCCTGGCGCAGGTAGCCGGCACGGGACATGCCACCGGTCAGGAACACCGCGTCCGGGTCGCCGCCGATGTCGCTGCGGACCTGGGCCAGCAGCTCGCGGATCTGCTCCAGGTAGCCATGGGCGGCGGCGGCCAGGCCGTCGGCGCTGCTGTCGGCATGCAGGTCGCGGGCGATGTAGTCCAGCGTGCTGCGGTGTTCGCTGGCGGCGCTGAGGGCAATCTTGGCGCGTTCGACATCGCGGTACAGGCGGGCGGTGTTGCCGGTGTCCTGCAGGGCCTGCAGGCGCGCGCCCCACGGTTCGTCGACGTGGTCGTATTTGTGCTGGCGGAAGTCGCGCTGGCGCGTCATGTCCTGCACGGTGGCGGCTTCCACGTAGTGGTGGGCGGGCACGCGGGTGATGCCGCGGCCGAACAGCGGCATGTAGCTGGACAGGCTCAGCGCCAGATCGATGTCGGTACCGCCACGGGCGATACCCCAGGCGCGGTGGATGCGCGGCGCAGCATCGCCACCAACCTCGGCGTGGGCGATATCGGTGGTACCGCCGCCGATGTCAACGATCACCGCCTGGTGCCGCTCGCGGCTTTCGGCGTGGTAATGCATGGCCGCCGCGGCCGGTTCCTCGAGGAAATCGATCTGGTCGAAACCGGCCTGGGTGGCGGCTTCGCGCAGGATGTCCAGTGCCTGATCGTTGCCGGCCGCGCCGATCGAGCTGCGGAACTGCACCGGGCGGCCGAGCAGGGCGGCACGCAGCGGCTGGCCAAGCTGGGCGCTGGCGGTCAGGCGGATGTGCTCGAGGATGTGCGCGGCGATGCCGGTGATGGTCTGCTTCGCGCGCGGGTGCAGGTTGTAGCCCAGCATCGACTTCGGGCTCTGCACCAGGTTGCCTTCGTGTTCCTCGAAATAGGCTTCCAGCGCGTCGTCGCCGTAGACCGCGTTCTGCAGCAGGTCGCTGGCGCTGCGCTCCTTGCCGGCGCGGGCTTCCATCCATTCCCGGCGCAGTGCGCGCAGGGCTTCGCGGCGCAGCGCCTGCGGCGTGCGTTCCTGGCCGGCGGCACGGGCCGCGCGCGCAGCGCTGTCGATCATCTGCTGCAGCTGGTGTTCCTGGCCGTCGTCGAGCTGGAAGTCATCCGGGTCGGGCACCACGCCGGGGAAGTACACGCTGGTGCGGAACTGTTCGGCGTCACCGAAGCGGATCGGCAGCAGTGTCCCCTCATGCACGATGGCGGCGGCGGAGTTGCTGGTACCGAAGTCGATGCCGAGGCGCATGGGGAGTTCCGGGGGCGATCAGGGGCCGCGCACTCTGCTGCAGTTCGGCGCCGACTGCAAGTTCCCGGGGCGTGCTGTTCTGGTCCGGGTCCAGTGGGCAGCCCGGAGCCCGCCCGGAAAAGGGGCAGGGAAGCCAGCCGGTTACAATGGCGGCTGTTGATTCACTTTGAGGTACTTGCTGATGTCTTCTGCCCCCGCCTGCCCGCAGTGCACCCTGGAAAACACCTACGCCGATGGTGCGCTGTGGATCTGCGCCGACTGCGGTTTCGAATGGACTGCCGAGGAAAGCGCCGGTTCCGCCCTGGTCGTGCGTGACAGCAATGGCAATACCCTGCAGGCCGGCGACACCGTCACCGTGATCAAGGACCTGAAGGTCAAGGGCTCCTCGATCCCGCTCAAGCAGGGCACCGTGATCCGCAACATCCGCCTGGCCGAGGATGACGCCGAGCACATCGAAGGCAACTCGGACAAGATCAAGGGCCTGGTCCTGAAGACCTGCTTCCTCAAGAAGGCCTGATCGCCTTCAGCGCCTGGCCTGCTGCTGCGCGCGCCAGCGGGCCAGGCTGTCCAGCTTGGCTTGGTAGCGCGCCTGCTCCGGCGCGCCTCCCAGTTCCTGTGCACGCAGCAGTTCGCGATCAGCGCGCTTGAGTTGGCCAGCCAGGAAATAGACCCGTGCCAGCCCGAAGTGGAACTGATGCGCGGTGTCATACAGGCGCACGGCCTGCCGGTAATAGCGGATCGCCTGGTCCAGCTGGCCGGCCCGTTCGGCCTTGGCGCCGAACATGTACTGCGCGAACGGGTCTTCGCGCTGCACCGATTTCAACCGGCGCTCAAGTGACTGCGCCTGCGCGGTCAAGCCCAGGCTGCGGAACAGCGCGGAGGCATTGGTCAGTGCGGCATCCTGGCGGCCGTCCAGCTGCAGCGATCGGTCCAGCGCCTGCCGCGCCGCCTCGTTGTTGCCTTCGCGGTGGTCGAGCACGCCGAGGTTGTTCCACACCGGAGCGAACCCGCTGTCCTGGGCCAGGGACGCCTCGAAGAATGCACGGGCGCCGACGAAGTCACCGTCGGCGAGGCGCTCCGCACCCCGGTTGTTGTAGAAGTGCGCCAACGCCCGCGCACGGCTGACGGGAACCGGGCCGCGGCGGTCATAGAGCACATTGCGGTCCAGATCGACGGTACCGAAACGCCCACCGACGTCGACACCGGCGTTGACGTGGCCGACGCTGTAGACCACGCCCGCGTCCTGGTCCTGGTACCAGGACACCACCTGCCCGACTTCCTGCACGCGGGCCTGGATGCCAGCCTCCCGCGCAAGCGTCACGAACAGCAGGGTGAAGGCCAGGCAGTTGGCGCGGCGGTGCTGCCAGATATCGCTGACGGTGTAGGTCGCATTGGCGTCGTACTGCAGGTCCAGCCCGTGCTGGTCGAAGATCATCTCCACGAGCGCCTGCAGCCGCTGGTCGCGGGAGTAGCTGCGCTGGATCACCTGCTTCTGGAGCATCGCACGCAGGTCCGCGGGAATGGCGAACACTTCTTCCGGGGTCGGCACACGTGCGGCCGACACGGTGATGGTCGGGGTCGTCACCACATCGGCGGGCGGTGCCTGGTCTGCGCCGAAGGCGGGAGCACAGAAGGCCAGCAGCGAAAGAGTGAGGCAATGGGCGGCAGAACGGTACATGACGGTTCCCGGCAGCGGCGGGCGCTCCCGCCTGTGGCGAGTGTATGCCCATGGATGTCCGGCTGCAGCGACCGTTGGTCGGCGTCGCGTTCATCCACAACCGGTGTGGACCAGCGCTCGAGAAAGCTGTGGACAACTGGCTCCGGGCCCCGCCCGGCAAGCGTTGTGAGTGCATGGTGAAAAAAACCGCCAGCTTGCCCGGCGCCGGCACAGGCGGGATGATCCGGTCATGGACTTCTCACCGCTGACGCTTGCCCCGGCGCAGTGGCAGGCGCTGCAGGACAGCTATGCAACGCCGCCACGGGCCTACCACCACTTCGGCCATGTGCGCGCGGTGCTGCAGCATTGCCAGGAGGTCGCCGACGGCCCCGGCTGGAAGCAGCCGGCCGAGATCTATCTGGCCGTGCTCTATCACGATGCGATCTACCAGGCGGGGCGCAAGGACAACGAGGCGCGTTCGGCGCAGCTGGCTTTGCAGGCGATCACACAGGCGCCAGAGCTTGCCACTGTCGACGCCGCTCGCGTGGAGCAATTGATCCTGCTGACCGCTCGCCACGGGGCGCTTGGTCCGGAGGATGTGGATGCCGAGGCGGCGCTGTTCCTGGACTGCGACATGGCGATCCTGGCCGCGCCGGAACCGGTGTTCGCTGCCTATGACCGTGGCGTGGCCGAAGAATACAAAGGGGTGGTGCCGGGCTTCCTGTACCGTGCCGGCCGTCGCCGCTTCCTGCAGGGCCTGCTGCGCGCTCCGCGGATCTTCCTCAGCGAGTTCTTCCACCAGCGCCTGGACGCGGCCGCCCGTGACAACCTGCGACGTCAGCTGGGCGTTTGAGCCGGCCCGGTACACTGGTGACCTGTTTCCAATGATTGCCGTTTCCGACCGTGTCCGTCCCTGATCCCGATCCCCGCCCGCTGCCACCGGAAGAACCCGGCCCCAACGAATGCTGCGGCAGTGGTTGCCCGCTGTGTGTGCTGGACCTGTATTCCGATGAGCTGCAGCGCTACCGCAAGGCGCTGGCCGAGTGGAAGACGCGGCATCCAGAGGCCGCACCATGAGCCGTGCACGCCCGGCGGCGGTGCTGGCGCTGGTGGCACTGGTGCTGTTCGTGGCCACCGCGCTGTGGACCCAGGTTGCGCGCAGTGATCTGGACTGGGTGCGGGCGACCTTGAGCCTGTACCTGCACGGGCCGTGGGGGCTGGCATTGCGCGCTGCCTACTGCCTGCTGGCGCTGGCCATTGCGGCGCTTGGCATTGCGCTGTATCGCGGCAGCATCGGCCCGCGGCGCAGTGCGGCCGCACCATTGCTGTTCACGGTTTCCGCGCTGGGGCTGGCGACGGTCGCCATCGGCGACAGCTGGCTGCCTGAAGCAACACCGCTGCTGGCACCGTTCATCCATGGGCTGGCAGCCAACACTGCGTTCCTGTGTGCCAGCGTCGGCATGCTGCTGCAGGCCTGGTATCTGCGCCGCGAACCGGGTTGGCAGTCCGCTGCGGGCCTGCTCTGGGGCTGGGCATGGCTGGCCTTTGTGCTGCTGTGGCTGCATGTGCTGTGGCGTGGTGGTCCACCGCGTGGGCTGGGACAGAAAGTGGTGATCGCGGTGATCGTTGGCTGGCTGCTGTATCTGGCGATGGCGCTTTACCGTCGCAGCCGTCGGGCCGCAGCCCACTGAATCCCCAACGGCCTGCGCCGGTACGTGCCGTGCACGCGGCGGCGGCGTATCGTGTGCGCATTCCATCGGGGATGCGATATGAAGCGTGCAGGGCTGGGCAGGGCAATGGGTGTGGTACTGGCGCTGGCCGCGCTGCCGGCAACGGCGGCAGTGACCCCGCAGCAGTTCAGCCATGGGCGGTTCGAGCAGATTCCGGTGCACATGCCATCCGGCACGCCGCAACGGGTGGTGATCTGGTTCCACGAACCCACGGCCGGTGGTGACACCAGCCGCCTGCCGATCGAGGCCCTGCGTGCCGATGGCGCGCTGGTCGCGGCAGTGGACATTGCGCACCTGCGCGGTGTGCTCAAGCGCGAGGGGGACCCGACCTGTTCGTTCGGTTCCGGTGACGTCGAGAATTTCTCACGTTGGCTGCAGGCCTCGCTGCATCTGCCCGGCTACCACCTGCCGCTGGTCGGCGGTGATGGAGAAGGTGCCGAGATGGCCTATTCGCTGGCAGCGCAGGCCGATACCCAGGTGTTCGCCGGTGTACTGACCACCGGCTTCTGCCCGGACCACAACCACCAGCGCATGGTCTGCGGCGATGGTGTGAAGCACTACAGACTCCAGCCGGCCGAACTGAATATTCCGTGGTTGAGTGCGGCAGGTGATCACGGCTGCAAGGTGGGCGAGTCCAGCCGGTTCGTACAGCAGGTGGCGATGGCGCGCGAGTTCAAGCGCACCGGGCGCGGTGATGCCTCACCAGGATTGGTGGCCGCGGCACGGGTGATCGGTGCGCAGGCCGGTGTCAGCCTGGCACCGCCGCCGGCTGCGCTGAAGGGCCTGCCGGTGGTGGAAGTGCCGGCCGCCGGCAACGGTGACACATTGGCGGTGTTCGTCTCCGGCGATGGTGGCTGGGCCGGCCTGGACAAGGATGTGGCATCGTCGCTCAACGAACACGGTATGGCTGTGGTCGGCATCGACTCGTTGCGCTATTTCTGGAGCGAACGCACGCCGAAGGGCTTTGCCGGAGATCTGCAGAAGATCATCGATCACTACCGCCAGCAGTGGCACCGCGACAAAGTGATGCTGATCGGTTTTTCGCAGGGTGCCGATGTGCTGCCGGCCACGATCAACCAGCTTGACGCTGGCACCCGCGAGGCGCTCGACCGCATCGTGCTGCTGTCGGTGGGCAGGAAGGCCGACTTCGAATTCCACGTCAGCAACTGGCTGGGCGGCGGCGGCGACGGGCTGCCGATCGCGCCGGAAGTGGCCAGGCTGCCGGCCGGCAAGACCCTGTGCGTGTACGGTGACAAGGACGAGGACGCACTGTGCCCGGACTTGCCGGCCAATGACGGCGTGCAGAGGGTGAAGTTGCCGGGCGACCATCACTTCAATGGTGACTACGACCGCCTGGCCGAAGTGATCCTCAAGGGCGGGGTGTAGCGTCAAGCCATGCCCGACCACTGTCGCCGCCGTGTCGACCAAGGTCGACACCTACCGTGCAGCCGGTAGCGCCGGGCTATGCCCGGCGGATCGGGGACGTCAATTCCGCCGCGGATCCAGCGAGATCAGGCGCGTGGCATCCAGCAGCGCGGCCGGCAGATGCATGCCGCCGGGTGCAGCGAGATAGCGCGGCCGCCACTGGGGGTCGAACTTTGATTTGAATCGGCGCAGGCCACTGAACCCATAGAAGCGTTCGCCATGCCGGGCCAGCAGGCCGGCCAGGCGGTTCCAGCGACCGGCCAAGCGATGCTGGGCCAGGCCGGAAAGCGGCGCCATGCCCAGCGAGAAACGCGCATAACCCTGCGCGCGCCCCCACAGGAACAGTTCGATGAAGAGGAAGTCCATCGTCCCCTTCGGTGCCTCGTTGACGTGGCGCATCAGGTCCACCGACAGCTCGGCACCGGCCGGTGCCTGCCACAGGTTGGCGAAGGCCACGATCTGGCCGTCGGCTTCCACAAGCGCTACCGGGAACCGCACCAGGTAATCCGGGGCGTAGCTGCCCAGCGAGAAGCCCTTCTCATCGCCAGCCTTGTCTTCCAGCCATGCGTTGGAAATCGCGTGCAGGCGCGGAAGCAGGCTGGGAATTTCTTCCACCGGTGCTACGCGGAACGACAACCCGCCACGCTTGCCGCGGTTCCAGGCCTGGCGCAGGTCGGCACGTTCGCGGCCTTCCAGGCCGAAGTCATGCAGTGGCACCATGGCTTCTTCGCCCAGCTTGACCAGGCCCAGGCCCAGGTCGAGGTAGGTCTGCCAGTAGGTCTCGCCGACCTGGTAGAACACCGGGCGCAGGCCGAGACGGTCGGCCTCCTCGCGGAAGCGCCAGATCAACGCGCGCGCGACCTCGGGCGGCCCGACCGGATCGCCCATCGCGATCAGCGAACCGCCGTAGCGCTGCATCATCACGAAGCCCTGTTTCGCCTCATCGCGCAGCACCGCCTTGTCGGCGGTCAGCACCAGGCAGGCCTGGGTATCGGTGGCACCGGCCAATACCGGCGCCAGTGATTGCAGCGTGGCCTCGTCGGCGGCTGGCAGCGGGCTGCGCGTACTGTGCAGCAACCGCGCCAGGCCGAACATCACCAGCGCGATCGCCACCACCAGCAGCGCACGCAGCGCGCGTGGTGCATTGCCGGACAGGGCGAACTGCCACCACAGCTCGTTCTGGTATTCGACATGGCTGTAGGTGAAGAACAGCAGCCAGGTGACGGCCACCAGCACCAGGCCGAGGTTGCGCAGCCATGGCCAGGACCACGCTTCATCGAGCAGCGCGCCCTGGCGATAGAACTCGCGGCGTGCGGCCCACAGCGCCATCGCCACCAGCAGCGCGGAGACCGCGATCAACGGTTGGCCGCCGCGCAGCCACAGTGGCAACGGGGTGATCACGCACACGGCCATCGCCAGCATCCACGCGGCATGGCTGCGCCGGGCCAGGCCCTGGCCGATCAGCAACAGGGCGACGCCGCTGAGGCTGCCGATCAGATGGGACGTTTCCAGGATCGGCAGTGATGCGTTGACCAGATGGCGGCGTGGGGTCGGCAGCGTGCCGTCGATGACCAGCGCGGCGCCGATGCTGAACGCCGCCAGCGCGATGATCTGCGGCAGCCACGGGCGCAGGGCGATCCAGCCGGCACGGGTGGCCCCGGCACCGGCCTGCAGCGGTTGCCGCAGCGCGGGTGCCAGGGCCAGCAGGGTGGCAAGCACCAGTGGCAGCACGTAATAGGTGACGCGGTAGATCAGCGCAGCGGCCAACACTGCCGCCGGTGCGACCTGCGGCAGCAGCTTCAGCAGACTCCACTCGAATACGCCCAGGCCAGCCGGAACGGTCGAGACAAGGCCTGCCAGCACCGCGACCAGATACAGGCCGACGAAGCCGGGCAGACCGGTGGGCGTTGAGTCCGGCAGCAGCACGTAGAACGCGGCACTGGCCAGTACCAGCTCGACCACGCTGAGCACGGTGACGCCGATCATGGTGCGGCGGTCAGGCAGCCACAGGGCATGCCCCAGTACACTGAACTGGCGCCCTTCGCGCCCGACCAGCAGCAGCGTGGCCGCGTAGGCAAGCAGGGCGACGATGCCGACCGCACGCACCGCGCCGGGATTCAAGGGCAGCGCAAGCGCCGCTGCCGCCGGTTCCATGCACAAGGCGACGCTGATCAACAACCACGCACCGAACATGAAGCCGAGCGTGCTCATCAGCACCACCTGGCCGATCTGCGCCAGGTCCAGGCCGGCGGTTCGATAGCCGCGCAGGCGCACCGCGCCGCCGGTCAATGCGGCAAAGCCCACGGTCTGGCCGAGCGTGTGTGCAAGGAAGGCCGTAATGCCGATGCGCGCCGGATGCACGCGGATGCCGCTGCGCCGCAGGCCGATGGCATCAAAACCGATCAGGCAGGCATAGCTGGCCAGGCCCAGCACGACAGTAAGCGCGATCTGCGTGCCACTGAGCCGGTGGAAGGCATGGCGGATGGCGCGGTAGCCGTTCTCATCGAACTCGTTGGCCAGGCCGTGCAGCGCCAGCGCAAGGATCAGCAGCGGGACGACGATGGTGAGGACCCGCTTCCATGCCGGGGTGGAAGGAGCGGTGGCGGGGTCGGTGGTTTCGGTCATCGGCGCAAGCGTGCGTCAGGGAGGGCGAGGGCGGTGTCAATGCAGCCGTGGCGCATCGTGCGCCTGTCGCTGGGATTTGACCAGCACCGTTGTCGGAAGCCGGTAGTGACGGTGCGGGGAGGACTCGCCTGCACCCATCGTTGACCGGTTTGGAGGACAATGCAGGCCTGATCACCCGCAGGAGCCACGCCCATGATGGAGCGTTACGACGTCGGACCGCGCATGTCCGAAATGACCGTGTACAACAAGGTCGCTTACCTCTCCGGCCAGATTCCGGAAGACACCAGCCAGGACATCACCGGGCAGACCCGGCAGGTGCTGGCTGAGATCGACAAGCTGCTGGCGCTGGTGGCCAGTGATCGCCAGCACGTGCTGCGCGCGGAAGTGTTTCTGGCCGATATCGCCGACTTCGACGGTATGAACAAGGCCTGGGACGAATGGGTAGTGGAAGGTGCCACCCCGGCCCGCGCGACGTTTGAAGCCAAGCTGGCCCACGCCGAGTGGAAGGTCGAGATCGTGGTGACGGCGGCCGTGCCGTAACTGCGGGATGGGGCCAGGTCCCATCAGCAGATTGGGGGGAGGGTAGAGTCGACTGTTAGTCGACTGCTCTTCGTTCCGGCGGCGCAAGATCCCGCGCTGCGCGCGATAGCCCACTGACAGTCGACTCTCCCCCCACACCGTCGGCTGGTCCCGTTGCTACGCCGGTACCAGTTCGATGCAGTCCACCGGGCATGGCGGGATGCACAGCTCGCAGCCTGTGCACAGATCGGCGATGACCGTGTGCATGTACTTGGCGCCGCCGACGATAGCGTCCACCGGGCAGGCCTGGATGCACTTGGTGCAGCCGATGCAGTCGGCTTCCACGATCAACGCCACCTGCGGCGCCTTGTGCTCCCCGCGCGAGCGATCGAATGGAATTGCCGGTACGCCCAACACCTGGGCCAGCGTGCGTGCACCGGCATCGCCACCGGGCGGGCAGCGGTCCACGCCTGCTTCGCCTCGCGCCATCGCCTGTGCATACGGTCGGCAACCGTCGTAGCCGCATTGCCCGCATTGGGTCTGCGGCAACAGGCGGTCGAGGCGTTCGGTCAGTGGAGGGATCAGGCTCATGCGTGGCGAAGGCTGCGCGTTTGGGTCATTTCAGGGGTTTGCCACGGAACCAGCGCTCGTGGGCCAGCGCCAGCATCGGCTTGTCTTCGGAGCTGTCACCGTAGGCATGGATGCGCACGTAGCGCGACAGGTCGAACTGGCGACGGATGTGCTCAACCTTGCGCGGGCCACAGTCGCCACCGGCATAACGGCCTGTGAGGCGGCCGTCCTGGCTCTCCAGCCGGTTGCAGATCAACTGCAGGCCCAGCTGTTCGCACCATGGCCGCAGGTACAGGTCCAGCGAGCCGGACACGATCACCACGGTGTGCTGCTGTTCCTTGTGCCAGCGGATCTGCTCCAGCATTTCCGGGCGCACCACGTCGGGCAGGAACTCACGCGAGAAGCCGGCGGCCAGCGTGGCGATGTCATCGCTGTGGCGGTCGCTGAAGGTCAAACGGGTGACGCGCGCGCGGATGCGCTCGGCCGAGATCAGTTTCAGCTTGTATGCGGCCAACCAAGGACCAATCTTCCACCACGCTTGTGCCAGCTGTTCGGCGGTGGCCGCGCGGCGCAGGAAACGCCCGTAGGTATCGCAGGTGGTCACGGTGTGGTCGAAGTCGAACAGCGCCAGTTCCATTCCGTTGCCTCCCATCGCGTTGCCCCGTGGCCGGTGCTGCCGGCGGGCGTGGCCGCAACCACGCCCGCTGCAGGCATCAGCGGACCGGCATGCCCGGCTGTGCGCCGCTGTCGGCATCCAGCAGCGCCAGCGCGCCGCCGTCGAAACCGGCCGACAGGATCATGCCTTCGCTCAGACCGAAGCGCATCTTGCGCGGGGCCAGGTTGGCGATGAACACCACGCTGCGGCCAACCAGCGTTTCCGGCTCGCCGTAGCTGCCGCGGATGCCCGAGAAGATCTGGCGCTTGCCCAGCTCGCCGGCGTCCAGTTCGAAACGCAGCAGCTTGTCCGAACCTTCCACGAACTCACAGACCAGCACCTTGCCGATGCGCAGGTCGAGCTTGGCGAAATCGTCGATGCCGATGTAGGCCGGGGCGTCGGCGCTCTTTGCGTCGTCCTTGGCCGGTGCCGGTGCCGGTGCCGGTGCGGCCGGCTTGGCGGCGTCGGTCTTGGCGGCGGGGGCGGCAGCGGCGGCCGGCTGCAGGGTGTCCTTGGAGGCGTCGATCATGGCGTCAATCTTCTTCGGGTCGATACGGGTGAACAGCGGGGTGTAGTCGGTGATGCGGTGGCCCAGCAGCGGCTGCGCCAGCTCGGTCCAGTCGTTCACCGGCGCGGCCAGGAAGGCCTCGGCCTGCGCGGCGGTGGCCGGCAGCACCGGCTTCAGGGCGGTGACCAGCACGCGGAACAGGTTCAGGCCCTGGCTGCACACGGCCTGCAGCTGCGCATCGGCGCCTTCCTGCTTGGCGATCACCCACGGCTTGACGTCGTCGATGTAGCGGTTGGCTTCGTCGGCCAGGGTCATGGTCAGGCGGATCGCCGCGGCCGGATCGTTGCGCTCGTAGGCTTCACGGATCGGCGCCAGGCCATCGACGAAGCGCTGGTACTGCGCCGGATCCGGCAGCTGTGCGGCCAGCTGGCCGTCGGAGCGCTTGCTGATGAAGCCGGCGCAGCGGCTGGCCAGGTTGACGAACTTGCCGACCAGGTCGGCGTTGACGCGGGCGATGAAGTCACCCAGGTTCAGGTCGAGATCGTCAACACCACCGCCGGATTTGGCGGCGTAGTAGTAGCGCAGCGCTTCCGGCTCCAGGCCGGCGTCGAGGAAGGTGCGTGCCATCACGAACGTGCCGCGTGACTTGCTCATCTTGGCGCCGTCCACGGTCAGGTAGCCGTTGACGTGCAGGCGGGTGGGCGCGCGATGGCCGGTACCGTGCAGTACCGCCGGCCAGAACAGGCCGTGGAAGTTGACGATGTCCTTGCCGATGAAGTGGTGCAGCTCGGTGGCGGTACCGGCGCGCAGGTGCGCTTCGAAGTCCTCGCCCAACTTGCCGCACAGGGTCTGGAAGCTGGACAGGTAGCCAATCGGCGCGTCCAGCCAGACGTAGAAGTACTTGCCCGGCTGGCCGGGAATCTGGAAACCGAAGTACGGTGCATCGCGCGAGATGTCCCACGCGCGCAGGCCACCTTCGGCGTTGAGCCACTCACCCAGCTTGGCCTTCACGCCCGGCAGGGCGACGTCGCCGGCCAGCCATTCGCGCAGGAACGCGTCGAAGTGGCCCACCTCGAAGAAGAAGTGCTCCGAATCGCGCATTTCCGGCGTGGCACCGGAGATCACCGAACGCGGTTCCTTCAGGTCGGTCGGCGCATAGGTGGCGCCGCACACTTCGCAGTTGTCGCCGTACTGGTCGGGGCTGCCGCAGTTCGGGCAGATGCCCTTGACGTAGCGGTCGGGCAGGAACATGCCCTTGGCCGGGTCGTAGAACTGCGCGACCGAACGGCGGCTGATGTGACCGGCCGCTTCCAGCTTCAGGTAGAACTGCTCGGTCAGCGCCTTGTTGGCCGCCGAATTGGTCGAGTCGTAGTGGTCGAAGGCGACGCCGAAGGCGGCGAAGTCACGTTCGTGACTGGCCTGGATGTTGGCGATGAAGGTTTCCGGGGTGACCCCGGCCTTCTCCGCGGCCAGCATGATCGGCGTGCCGTGGGTGTCGTCGGCGCAGACGAACCAGGCCTTGCCGCCGCTCATTCGCCGCGCACGCACCCAGATGTCGGCCTGGATGTAGCCGACCAGGTGGCCCAGGTGCAGCGGGCCGTTGGCGTAGGGCAGGGCGGTGGTGACGAGCGCGGTACGGGTCATGGTCGCGGGGTGAAGCCGAGGGGAACCGCAGAGTATCGCATGCCCGCAACGAGGTGACCCGGCCGGGGCCGGGTCACGGGGATGAAGCGGGGGCCGGGGCGCTTACTCGCGCTGCCAGGTCTGCGCGCGGCAGATGAAGGCGATGCAGCCGGACACGTCCAGCTTGGTGCCGCCGGGCTGCAGTTCCATCTTCGACTTGTAGGTCTTGCCATTGGCCGGATCGAGGATGGTGCCGCCGGACCACTTGTTGGCGCCGTCGGCCTTCAGGTTCCAGAGGATGGTCATGCCCTTCACAGGCTTGTTCCTGTTGGCGCCTTCACAGCCGTCACAGACCGGGTTCGGGCCCTTGTCCGAGTGCAGGATGTCGACCACCTTGCCGGTCAGCGTGCCGTTGGCGGCCTGACTGATCTCGACGATCGACTTCACCTTGCCGGTCTTGTCGTCGATGGTCTTCCAGCGGCCGGCGGCGCCATCGGCGGCCTGCGCCGAGAGCGCGGCCAGGCACAGCGGCAATGCCAGCAGCAGGGTCTTGAAGGTCTTGCGCATGGTCCCCTCCCAGGGTTCATTCCGGCACGATGCCGGTACCGGTCGACTGTATACCCATTCGGCGGGGTATGGGAAAGGGGGGGCTTTGCAGGGCTGCGCCCTGCACCCGCAGAGGCGAAGGTAACAGCAACAGCCAGCATTCCGCGGGATGGCGGGGTGGGTCCGGTTGCGGGGGCCGCTGCAAGTACGTCCATGTAAGCTCGGTCGCCGCATCCATGCGGCTCACGCCCCCGCAACCGGACCCACCCCGCCTTCGACAGAGTCCTGCGATCTGCCGGAATGGCATGGTCTGCTGTTGGTGGGTGTCGACCTTGGTCGACACTGTAGATCCATGCCGTGCATGGATGAATCTCGATTGAAAAACGCTCAACCTACCTCGTACAGCTCCAGCGGCAGGCCATCCGGATCGGCGAAAAAGGTGAAACGGCGGCCGGTGTACTCGTCCACGCGGATCGGTTCGCAGGCGACGCCATGCGCGGCCAGGCGCTGGATGAAGGGTTCCAGTGCAGCCACGCGGAACGCGAGGTGGCGCAGGCCCTGGGCTTCGGGGCGGCTGGGCCGGGGCGGCGGCGCGGGGAAGGAGAACAGTTCCAGCTGGCCGCCGTCGGGCAGGGCCAGGTCCAGCTTCCAGGAGTCGCGCGCGGTGCGGTGGTTCTCGGCCAGCACGCGCAGGCCGAGGATGCGCACGTAGAAGTCCTTCGAGCGTGCGTAGTCGCTGCAGATCAGCGCAGCGTGGTGGATGCCCAGCAGGGCGTCGGAACCGGGGGTCATTGCAGGGTGTCCAGCCAGCGCTGGGCGATCTTCTGCGCCAGCGGATAGGGTTCGGGATCGTTGCGGTTGGTCAGCACGATCACAGTCAGGTGCTTTTCCGGGTGGCGCACGATCACGTTGCGGAAGCCGATGCTCTCGCCGCTGTGCCATTGCACCGGGCCGTTCAGGCGCCAGCCGAAACCGTAATTCGGCACGTCCGGTTCCGATGTGTTCGTGGCCGGGCTGAACATCGCGCGGCGCGAAGCCTTCGACAGCAGGCGGTCGTCATACAGCGCGGCATCCCAGCGGGCGAGATCGTCCAGCGAGGAATAGATGCCGCCGTCCCCGAGCACGGCGCTGGTGGTGCTCTGGTCGGTGCGCTGCCAGCGGCCGTCGATCCAGCTGTAGCCATAGACACGTGCGGCCACCGTATCAATACCGTCCTGGTGGGCCAGGGTGTGGGCCATGCCCAGCGGCGCGAAGATGCGCTGCTGCAGGAAGGCGGCGAAATCCTGGCCGGAAGCGCGGCCGATGATGAGCGCGAGCAGTGCATAGCCGCTGTTGCTGTAGCGGTACTGCGTACCGGGTGCGAAGTTCAGGCGGTCCTCGCGCGACAGCAGGGCCAGCACATCGGCATCGTGTACCTGCCGTGTGTCCGCCGGGTCCATCAGGTCTTCGTAGTCGAGCAGGCCGCTGGTATGCGACAGCAGCTGGCGCAGGGTGATGGCCGCTGCGGCCTGCGGCAGTTCCGGAAGCCAGCGCCGCACCGGCTGGTCCAGCCCTAGCCGGCCGTCTTCCACCAGCAGCAGCACCGCCGCAGCGGTGAACTGCTTGCTGACCGATGCCAGCCGGAAGTTGCTGGCGGCGGTCACTGCAGTACCGTCTTCCACCACCGCCAGACCATAGCCGCGACGGAACACCGGTTGCCCGTCGTGCAGGACCAGCACTGCAGCGCCGGGCACCTGGCCGTCGTAGGCCTGCATCAGGCCGTCGATGCCGGCATCCGGTGGGGTCAGTACCGGAGCGGCGGAGCTCGCCAGTGGCAGCAGGCCCAGCACGATGGCGAACAGGGCGACGGCAGGGCGCATGGTGACTCCGGAAGGGTCAGGGTGAAGGGGCAGGTGTGGCGCTGGCGGGCTGCGCCATCCAGCGTTCCATCTTGCGGTCCAGCACGTCCAGCGGCATCGAGCCGTCCTTCAGCAGTTCTGCATGGAAGCGGCGCAGATCGAAGGCTGCACCCTGGCGTGCCTTGGCCTTGTCGCGCAGGGCAACGATGGTAGTCAGGCCGGCGACGTTCGAAAGTGCCTGGCCGGGCTGGGCCATGATCCGCTCGACTTCAGCGTTGGCATCATCGCTGCTCATGTCCACCGTCTTCTGCAGGTAGGCCACGGCCTGCTGCTTGCTCCAGCCCTGTGCATTGACGCCGGTGTCGGCGACAACGCGCGCGGCGCGCAGCAGGCGTGAGTACAGGTAGCCGATACGGTCGTAGGGATCGGTGTAGATGCCGAGGTCTTCGCCCAGCGTTTCGGCGTACAGGCCCCAGCCTTCGACGAACGCAAGATCGCCACCGAGGCGACGGAAGCGCGGCAGCTTGGCCAGCTCCTGCTGCAGCCCCAGTTGCACGTGATGGCCGGGAATCGCTTCATGCAGGTACTGCACCGGCACGCTCCAGCGCTTGCGGCTGGGCAGGTCGCGGGTGTTGATGTACAGCACACCCGGCTGCTCGGCCGGCGAGGGCTGGTAGGCGGCAGCGGCGGCGGTCAGCGCACGTTCCGGTTCCACCGCACGCACTTCCAGTGCGGATTTCGGCAGCGTATCGAGCACCTGCGGCAGGCGCACGTTGACCTGCTGCTGCACCTGGCGGTAGCGGCTGATCAGTGCATTGGCATCGCTGTACTGGAACTGGCGATCATTGCGCATGCTGCGCAGCAGCTTGGACGGCGTGCCGCGCAGCTTGGCGTCCTTCATCACCGTGGCGATCTGTGCCTGCAGTTCCTGCACGCGTTGCTCGCCCAGCGCATGCAGCTGCGTGGCGGTCTGGTCGCTGGCGGTGGTCTGCACAATCAGGTTGGCGTACCAGGCCCGGCCGTCGGGCAGTGCGCCCAGGCCGCTGCTGGTGCGCGTTGCGGGCAGGTATTCGGTGGCGATGAAGCCGCGCAGGGCGCGGTAGGCCGGCATGATGCGCAGTTCGATCATGCGCTTGTATTCGGCGCTGATGCGTGCCTTGTCTTCGGCCGCAATCGTGTTCGGCATGGTGCGGATCGGCGACCAGAAGATGCTCTCTTCGGCGGTGGGCTTGATCACCGCATCCAACTGCGGCAGCACCTTTTCCATCAGGTCGCGCGGTTGCACCACGCCGGCCTTCACGCCCTGGCGCATGTTGTCGATGGCCTGGTCGAACAGCTCGGGAATACCCAGCGAACGGCGCGACCAGGTGTCGTAGTCTTGCACGGTGTTGAACGGCTGCGCGCCGGCACCGGCGCCGAGGATCGCCATGATGCTGCCGATGTTGTAGTACTGGCTGATCGGCATCATCCAGCTCGGATAGCGCTCGGCGGCCAGCGAGGCGCGGGCGTCGTGCACGAAGATTTCGTAGCTGAGCAGGTCCTGGCCCTGCAGGCCGTCACTGCCGACCTTTTCGACCTTGCCCAGCCACTCGGTGGTGAAGTCGTGTGATTGCTGGCGCCAGGCGGCGGACAGGATGTTGGGAAGCTGGTCGTTGTAGCGCGGTTCACCCTGGAAGGTGGCCTGCAGCGGGTTCAACCGCATCGAGGCGTCCCAGTATTCGTCATACAGGCGCTCCAGCTGTACTTGCTTGGGAACGGCACGGGCTGGTGCGACTGGACGTGGCGCGGCGCGGCGCGCCGAACTGCCGCGGGCCGGGACGGTGGCGCGGGCGGGCCTGGCCTTGGGCTTGGCGGCCTGACGGGTCTGCGCAGCGGCAGGACGGCTGGCCTTCTTCTTCGCTGCTTCGGCCGATGGCATGGCGCTGAACAGGAACAACGCGGCGATGGCAGCGGCCAGGGCGCGGGTGGGATGCGGCATCAGGGGCTTCCGTGGAACACAGACCGTGGAGCTTGCACGATCCGGCCGCGTACGGCCAGCGTGAAGGCACAGTCAGCTTTCGGCCGCTGGGTCTTCAGTCAGCCGCTGCGGCCGCGCGCAGCGCAGCGGCGCGATCAACGCCCAGATAACCGGTGATTGCACGTCGCATCAGGTACAGCAACGGAATCAGCGCGATCGCAAAGCCCATCTTGTAGACGTAATTGACGCTGCTGACCGCCAGGAACAACGAGGTCGGCCAATGCTGCGGGCCCAGCACGAAGGCGATCCAGATCACCACGAAGCTGTCTACCACCTGCGAGATCGCGGTCGAACCGGTCGCGCGCAGCCACACGTGGCGTTCGCCGGTGGCCTGGCGGATGCGGTGGAACACTGCGACGTCGATCAGCTGGCCGAGCAGGAATGCCACCAGCGAACCGGCGATGGTCCACATGCCCTGGCCGAACACGGCGGCAAACGCGGCTTGGTAGTCGGGCACGCCGTGGCCATTCATCGAGGTGACCCACCAGCTGGCCGGCGCCAGCGATATGGCTGCGAAGGCGAACAGGAAGCCGTAGCCGATCAGCACCACCGCCAGCCACGAGATGAAGCGCACACCGCGCTTGCCGAAGAACTCGTTGATGGTGTCGGTCATGATGAACACCACCGGCCACAGCAGCGTGCCGGCGGTGAAGCTGAGCGAACCGGTCTGGCCGAACAGGTTCCAGTTCAGCGGCGCAATGCCCAGAGTGTCTTCCAGCGCGAAGATCTTCACCCCGATCAGCTCGGCCAGCACCGCGTTGCCGCAGAAGAACGCGGCCAGCACGATGAACAGCAGCACCGCCCGGTCCTGCAGCGGGCGCTCGATCGGCGCCGGGGTCATTCGGCGCGTTCGCCGGCGCGGGTGAACGGCACGCTGGACGGTGCGACGGCGCCGCCGGAAATGATGAAGCTCATGGCCTGGTCGACGGTCCAGTCGGTGGGAGTCAGCAGCTCCACCGGCACGATTTCCAGATAGCCCGAGGTCGGGTTCGGGGTGGTCGGCACATACACCGCGGCCAACTCACGGTCGGTGCCGTGTTCCTTGATCACGCGGGTGACCAGGCCGACCGATTTCATGTCGCGGTGCGGAAAGTCGATCAGCACCACGCGCTGGGTACTGCCCGGCTCGGTCTGCAGCATGTCCAGCAGCTTCTTGGCGCTGTCGTAGATGATGCTGGCCAGCGGAATGCGCTTGATGACCGCGCCGACCCAGCGCAGCAGGCGCTGGCCGAGCACACGGCGGCTGGCCACGCCTACCGCCAGGATCACCAGCAGGGTGGCCAGCAGCGCGATGGTGTCCTGGATCCATTCGGCGCGAACCCAGCCCAGGTAATGCGGGAAGCTGGTCGCGATCTGCTCGGAAAGCGGCACCACCAGCGGGCTGGAAATGCCCGATAGCAGCACGAACACGAACTTGACCACGACCCAGGTCAGCCAGATCGGCAGCAGGGTCAGCAGGCCGGTCAGGAACAGGCGCTGCAGGGACGGGCGGGGAACCAGGGCGGGGGCTTCGAGCGACATGCGCGCATTGTAGCGGTCAGTGCGGGTCGATTACGCTGGGGGATGGAAGTGGCAACGACACATGGAAGGGAAGCTGTGTTGAAGATTCTGCGTGGACTGGCTTGGGCGCTGGCAGGCCTGATGGTGCTGGCCATCGTGGTGTGGTGCGCCTCGCGCATGTGGCCGGTGCCGGAAACGCGGCTGCAGGCTCAGCAACGGCTGGAGGCACGCCTGCCCGCCACAGGTCGCAATGGCTATGCGCTGCTGTGGACGCTGCCATTTGATGGGCTGGATGCCCGCCAGCGCGAGCAGGCGCTGGCGGAGGATGCGCGGCGCTGGGATGCCGACCCGCGGGGGACTGGCAGCGGCCAGACGCATCTGACCGCCAGTCATGCAGAACTCCGCCCACGACCGGACGCCAGCTGCGGACCGGCCGCCACCGACTGCCTCGCGCAGGTACGAGCCGACCCGCAACGCTTTGTGGATGCCCACGCGGGGCACCAGCATCTGCATGCGCGTCTGGACCAACTGGCCGAGGCGGACCACTTTGTGTCGCCGTTCCATCCGAAGGGTGAAGGCATTCTCGTCCCGTTGCCGGCCTATGGCCTGGTGGTGGATGCCACCAGTGCCCGCGCGCTGGCTTATGTGCAGGGCGACATCGACGGTGCGCTGCGGGGGAGCTGTCGTGGACTGCAGTTGGGCCGTCGGCTGGTGCCCGGCGGCAGCTATCTGGTCGAGAGCATCATCGGCGCCAGCCTGGTCCAGGCCAATGCACAACTGCTGGCTGACATGCTGGTTGAGCTTCCGGCTGACCACCCGCTGCCGGCGGAATGCGGGCTGGCGATGCAGCCGATGCGGACCGACGAGCAGAGCCTGTGCCGCGCGATGCAGGGTGAGTACGCGATGAGCCGGGCGGCAATCGAAACATCAGTGAAGGAGTCCGGCAGCGCGCTGTTGCTGGATCGCAACGGCACGCTGGCGCGCGTGGCCGGAAACATGGGGTGGGCCTGCGGCGCGGCGGCGACAGCCGCGCTGGAGGCAGATCGGCCGGTGCCGGTGCCGGCACCGCCTCAGCGCGACTTCGGTTGCCTGTCCAACATCATGGGCTGCGTGCTGACCGATATCGCCGCGCCGGTCTATCCTGCCTATTCGTCACGCACGCAGGATGCCGCTGCGATGCTGCGCCTGCTGGCAGCGCAGCGTTGGCTGCGCCAGCAGGCGGATGGCCCGGTGGATGCGCTGCAGCGGCTGCCGGCCCAGTTCCGCTCGCCCGTTCGGGCACCGCAGCTGTCGGCCGATGGCCGTCGCCTGCAGGTGCCGCGACGTTCGCCTTCCCGCGGCGCTGTCGAGGACGCGTGGCTGTCGGTGCCGCTGCAGGTGGCCCCCGCTTCGGCTGCAGCGGGGCGGGACTGACCTTCAACGCGCGCGTGGTTTCAGCCGCAGGTAGACCTGCTTGCGCACCTGGGCCACGACGTCGCCACGTTCATCGACCACGTCGTTGCTGAACCAGCGCAGCACCTTCTCGCCGCTGGCTGCTTCGCTGCGCAGATCGTCCAGCAGCACGTCGTCGATGCGGAACGACGTGCGCACCGTGCCGCGCCCGGGCTTGAGGAAATCGATCGCACCTGCACGGTCCCAAACGTAGTAGTCGCGGCCAAGGATGTGCAGCAGGCCCAGCATCCAGAACGGATCGGTCATTGCAAACAGGCTGCCGCCGAAGTGGGTGCCGACGTAGTTGCGGTTCCAGGGCCGCAGCCGCAACTCGACATCGATCTGCCGGTAGTCCGGAGTGATGCGGGTGACATGGATGCCGGTGAACAGGAACGGCGGCCAGAGGTTGATGCCAAAGCGGAACAGGCGGGCGTTCATGCGGGTCCAGGAGCACGGGGCGAGGTGCCCAGTCTAACCATTCGCATGCGTATGTTGCATCCTGGTGGCGAGGGTCATGCCTCTCCGTCGATCACGTAACCGTCGCGGCCGTTGGCCTTGGCCTGGTACAGCGCGGAGTCGGCGCCTTCGACGAAATGGTGTGGCTGCAGTTCACCGTCGGGTACGCGGGTGTACACGCCGACAGTGAGGGTAACGCCTGCCTCGGAGCCATCACCGGGCGGCGGCAGGGCGCGCACACAGGCGATCAGGTCCTCAATTACCAGGCGGGCCCCTTCAGCAGGCGTATCCGGCAGCACCAGTGCGAACTCATCTCCGCCGTAGCGTGCGGCCATGTCGCGCGGGCGCCGTGCATGCGCACCGATCAGGCGGGCGACGTCGCGCAGCACACGGTCGCCCACCTGATGGCCGTGACGATCGTTGTGGTGCTTGAAATGATCAACGTCGATCAGTGCCAGGCTCAGCGGTTTGCCACTGCGCCGCGCTGCGTCGCATTCCTGCTGCAGCGACTGTTCGAAACGCAGGCGATTGCCCAGGCCGGTCAGCGCGTCGCGGTTGGCCTGGCGATGCCAGGCCGAGATCCGCCAGGTTGCCCAGGCCAGCAGCACCAGCAGGATACCGAGCATCGCGCTGGCCGGTGCCCACCACAGGTCGCAGGCGCGCAGCAGCAGCCAGCCCAGCAGGGGCGGGGTCGGCAGCGAGCACAGGGCAGCAAGCCAGGGCAGGCGCAGGCCGAGCAGGACCACGCACAGCGCCACCAGCACACCGCTGATGGCGTGCTGCCAGACGCGCGGCAGCAGGTCGATCTGCTTGTGCTGAAGCAGCATCGAGGCGATGTTGGCCTGGTACTCGCTGCCGCTCATCCAGAATTCGCGGGTGGTCGGGGTCAGCAGGCGCGGCGCGATGCCGCTGGCGGTCATGCCCACCACGATGCGGCGGCCATGCAGCATCGCTGTGTCCACGTGGCCGTCAAGCACGTCGGCATAGGACACCTGGGGCAGGCGTTCGGGGGGGCCGGCATAGCGTACGCGCACGTAGTCGTTGCGCCGCCATTGATAGGGCGAGCCGATCTCCGGGTCGGGATCGGGCAGGCCGCGCACAACGCCCACTGGCAGGTCGGCCAGCGCCAGGCCCAGTGCCGGCCAGTGGGCCTTGCCGATGCCGGCGTGCAGGTACACGCCGCGGGCAACACCATCGCCATCCACCTCCACATCAGTGTGGCCGATCGCCGCGGCGCTGGCCGCGATCTTCGGGATCGGCAGCATTTCCTCGGCCATGCGGTCGCCGGCCGCCGGCGCCGCGAGCACCGGCAGCACCACCCGGCCGTTGCGGCGGATCGCAGCTGCCAGTTCCTCGTCCTGGCGGCTGTCGCGGCGGTCGGGCTCGGAGAGCATCAGGTCCAACGCGACGCGTTCGGCACCCGCGTCGGTCAGCCGGTCCAGCAGGCGGGCATGCACCGAGCGGGGCCAGGGCCATTGACCGATGCGTTGCAGGCTGCCCTCGTCGATCGCCACGATCAGCACGCTCGGGTCGGGGCGGTAATCCCAGTTGCCGACCATGGCGTCATAGGCGGCTTCGTCCTGCCGCCACAGCCACTGGCCCTGGCTGGCGATCACCGTCAGCACACCCGCCAGCACTGCCAGCACGATCCGCTTCGACCACGGCAGCGGTGAGCGCCTCATAACAACAGCAACAGCAGCAGGGCGCCGCCACCAGCGCCGTAGCACGTACGGCACGGCAGCTTGATCTGCTGGGCAGGGGAGTACTCACCCGCATGACCGTCGTCGTCGATGTACTGCACACGCACATGCAGGGTCCCGCTCCACGGTCGCTTGAAACTGACCTGCGGCTCGCCAACGGTCTGGTCGACCAGCGGCGTCCTGAAATCACCACGGCGGTCCACCTGCACCCGGTAGCGCTGGCCTTCGCTGCCGGCCTGCCAGCGCAGGGTCAGCTTGCCGTGCGCGGCTTCGGGGGGCTGCAGGGCAGGGTCGACCGGTTCATTGCTCAGTTGCAGGGGCAGGGCCTGGCCGTAGCGGCCCTGGTGGCCGTTGCCATCGCGTGAGGCCACCCGCCAGAAGTACTGGCCCGGTGGAAGCGGCTGCGACAGGCGCAGGTCGGTGCCCTGGGTGCTCTGTTCCTGCAGCGGCTGCACGAAACCTGGTTCGGCGGCGATCTGCAGCACGCTGCTGCGTGCGCCCGGGGCCTGGCTCCAACGGAATCGCGGGCGGTCGCTGTTCACTGTCTGCCCATGCACGGGGGCCACGGTGATCGGCGGAGGGGGCTGGTCGCTGAGTTCGAAATCGGCGCTGGCGTCGAGGCCTTCCACACCCTGCGCATCAACCGCACGCAGCAGAATACGCAACTGGCCCGGAGGCAGGTCGCCGATCGCCAGCCGGGTGTCGGTGGTGGTGGTGGCAAACAGCAGGATTTCCGGCGTCGCCGCCTGCACCACTTCCACGCGGTAGTGTGCGGCGCCATCGACGGGGTTCCAGGCGAGCAGGGTCGGCAGGGGCGCCAGGCGCAGCGCGTCGCTGCGCAGCTCTGGCGCTGGAAGAAGGGCGGAGACGGTGTCCGGTGCGGCATCCGCGCTGATGCTGCGGCTGGCCTGTCCAGGCCGGACCAGGCGCTTGCCGTGGGTGTTGCCGACCTGGACCTTGCCCTGCAGGACCTCGGTGGCAGCAACGTGGCTGGTGTCGCCGGCACTGACCCGGAACACGGTGCCGCGCACGCTGCTGGTTGCCGTAGGTGCATCGATGATGTAGCGCGATGCGGGGCCACGGGCGGGTGTCACGCGGTTGCTGGCGCGGCCCTGCTGCAGCCGCAGGCGGGTATCGACCATGCCGGTGTGGCCGTAGCGGCTGAGCTGGTCCAGGCGCAGGCGGGAATACTCGCGCAACTGCAGGCGCGAGGCATCGGCGAACTCCAGGGTGACGCTGGAATCGCCCTCGGTCTGTACGGTGTCTCCAATGTGGAGCTGTTCTCCAGCGAGAATCGCGCGGGTGGCGCTGCCATCGGCGCCCGACAGTGCGACCTTGCCGCGCACCGACAGTACGCGTGCAGGCGCCGGTTCGATGCGCAGCCAGCTGATCGGGAAGCGCAGCAGCTGTCCCGGGGGCAACTGGTAGGGATTGTCGATGCGATTGTGCTGCTGCAGCTGCTGCCAGCGCACCGAGGGTTTGAGATACAGGCCGCCCAGATCCCACAGGGTATCGCCGGGACGGACCCGGTAGTTCCAGTCCTGGGCGGCGGCCATGGCCGGCAGGAAGAGGAGGGCGCACAGCAGGGCACCCTGGAAGCGCATGGCGAACGACAGCGAGCGGACGAAGGTCACAGTTTGCAATCCCGGCAATGCGGGGGCGCAGCTGCAAGACCCCATGGCCCCGACCTCATCCCCCCGAACGGATCGTGGCGGCCGCACGGCCGCCATCCCGCGCATTATTGCCCGCGTTCAGTGCAGGGATTCTGAACGAAGTGCGCTCCCGTTCAGAACAGCAGGGAGGCCATCCGTCGGCGGTATTGACCGACCAGGTCCTCGTCGGAGATCACATTGAAGGCGTCGATCAGGGCCTTGCGCGGCAGCCCTCCCTCGAATCCACGGTCGATCCGCAGCATTTCCAGGAACTGCGACAGTGCCGCCTCGTCGTGGCCGCCCAGCAGCAGCTGCACCCCACGCAGGTGACGGGCCTTGAGGTCCTTGCCATCGGCGGCGATGCGGGCGTCCAGTGACTCAGCCGCCGGGGCATCCTTCAGCGCTGCGGCAAAGGACAGGCGCGCACGAGCGCGTACGGCACGGTCATCGGTGGCGAGGTTGGCCGGCAGGCCATCGATCAGGATGCCGGCTTCGTCGACGCCACCAATCTGCAGCAGGGCCAGCGCCAGATCGAGTTTCAGCTCGTCCTTGTCAGGCTCTGCGGCGATCTGCGCGCGCAGCACGTCCACCTGCGCCTGCGGGTCCAGCGGTGCCTCGTCCTCGGCAGTGGAATCGCCGATGTCAGCCGGCACGATGCCGTGCTGGGCGAGGAACTCACGTAGTTGGCCTTCCGGGATGGCGCCCGGGAAGCCGTCCACCAGCTGGCCACCCTTGACCAGGAACACGGTCGGCACCGAGCGGATCTGGAAGGCTGCGGCGATCTGCTGCTCCTTGTCGACGTCCACCTTTGCCAGTTCGAAGGCGCCGTTGTACTCGGCGGCCAGCTTTTCCAGCATCGGGCCCAGGGTCTTGCACGGTCCGCACCACGTGGCCCAGAAATCGACCAGCACCGGCGTCTGCAGCGACTTCTGCAGGACTTCGGCCTCGAAGGTCGCAGTGGTGGCGTCGAATACGTAGGTCGTCTCGGTCATGGGGGAACTATCGTCTGGCGTCTGGAGACCAATTCTATGGTGACGATGGATGACGGTCTCAACCCAGGTTGGCGCAAATGCCGGACAATGCCGCCCTTCCTGTCGTCGTTCTTCCCGGAGCCCGCATGTCGCCCCAGTCCCCCTTGCTGCGCCTGTCCGGCCTGATCGCCGCGCTGCTGTTCGTGTTGGCGGTGCTGGGTTTCGGCGCCGGCCTGGACGGCTACGCACAGGCCCGTCACCCGGTGGCGCTGCTGGGCGCGCAGGGGGTGCCGCATGCGCTGGCCTTCAACCTGCTGGGCCTCGTGCTGCCGGGCCTGCTGGCGGGGGTGGTGGCCGAGTGCCTGCGCCGCCGGCTGTCGGCCACGGCCGGCTGGGCGCCGCGGGTTGGCAGCCAGATGCTGCTGCTGGCCGGCCTCGCATTCGCTGCGATGGGCCTGCTGCCGCTGGATGTGGATGACCTGCATGGCCCGACCAGCCAGTTGCATGCCAGCGCCTGGATGGTCTGGGTGCTGGGCTTCGTTGCAGGCACCCTGTTGCTGGGTATGTCGCAATTGCGCCAGACGCACGGCCGCGCCCTGGGTGGGGTGGCGATTGGCTGCGGCGCGCTTGCCGCGCTGGCGGCCTTCGCGCTGCAGGGCGTACTGCCCGCGCCGATGGCGCAGCGTCTTGCGTTTGCCTGCTGGGCCGCCTGGCTGGCCCTGGCTCTGCCGCTGTCGCGCGCGCGCTGAGACCCGATCCGGTCGTTTGCCGCACCGGTCCCGGCAGGCAGGATTGGAGACGTTTGCCGCACTGCGGTACGCTGTACCGCTTTGCCGCCGCATCCGCGTGTTCCATGACCAGCGCTGAACCCATCGCCTACGACCCGCAGCAGGTTGAATCCGCCGCCCAGCAGTACTGGGACGCCACCCGTGCCTTCGAAGTGGACGAGACTTCGGACAAGCCGAAGTACTACTGCCTGTCGATGCTTCCGTACCCGTCCGGTGCGCTGCACATGGGCCACGTGCGCAATTACACGATCGGCGACGTGATCAGCCGCTACAAGCGCATGACCGGCCACAACGTGCTGCAGCCGATGGGCTGGGACGCGTTCGGCCTGCCGGCGGAAAACGCGGCCATCAAGAACAAGACCGCGCCGGCGGCGTGGACCTACAGGAACATCGACCACATGCGCAGCCAGCTGAAATCGCTGGGCTACGCCATCGACTGGTCGCGCGAGTTCGCCACCTGCCGCCCGGACTACTATGTTCACGAGCAGCGCATGTTCACCCGCCTGATGCGCAAGGGCCTGGCCTACCGCCGCAATTCGGTGGTGAACTGGGACCCGGTGGACCAGACCGTGCTGGCCAACGAGCAGGTGATCGACGGCCGCGGCTGGCGTTCCGGCGCGCTGGTGGAAAAGCGCGAGATCCCGCAGTGGTTCCTGCGCATCACTGATTACGCCCAGGAGCTGCTGGACGGCCTGGATGAGCTGGACGGCTGGCCGGAATCGGTCAAGACCATGCAGCGCAACTGGATCGGCCGTTCCGAAGGCCTGGAAATCCAGTTCGACGTGCGCGATGCCGATGGCAGCGCGCTGGACCCGCTGCGCGTGTTCACCACCCGTCCGGACACCGTGATGGGCGTAACCTTCGTGTCGATCGCTGCCGAACACCCGCTGGCCCTGCATGCGGCCAGGAGCAACCCGGCGCTGGCCGCGCTGCTGGCCGAGCTGAAGCAGGGTGGGGTGACCGAGGCCGAGCTGGAAACCCAGGAAAAGCGCGGCATGGACACCGGCCTGCGCGCGATCCATCCGGTCACCGGCGAACAGGTGCCAGTGTGGGTGGCCAATTTCGTGCTGATGGGCTACGGCACTGGTGCGGTGATGGCCGTGCCGGGTCATGACCAGCGCGACAACGAAGTGGCCAACAAGTACGGCCTGCCGATCGTGCAGGTGATCGCGCTGAAGGATGCGCGCAACGACGACGAGCGCACCTGGGATGCCACCCGTTGGCAGGACTGGTACAGCGACAAGAGCCGGCAGACCGAACTGGTCAACTCGGCCGAATTCGACGGCCTGGATTTCCAGGGCGCCTTTGAAGCCCTGGCCGAACGATTCGAGCGCAAGGCCCAGGGCCAGCGCCGCGTGAACTATCGCCTGCGCGACTGGGGCGTGAGCCGCCAGCGTTACTGGGGCTGCCCGATTCCGGTGATCTACTGCGACAAGTGTGGCGCGGTGCCGGTGCCGGAAGAGCAGCTGCCGGTGGTGCTGCCGGAAGACGTGGCGTTCTCGGGTACCGGTTCGCCGATCAAGACCGACCCGGAATGGCGCAAGACCACCTGCCCGGACTGCGGCGGTGCCGCCGAGCGCGAGACCGATACCTTCGACACCTTCATGGAGTCGAGCTGGTACTACGCGCGCTACACCTCGCCGGGCGCCCGTGATGCGGTCGACAAGCGCGGCAACTACTGGCTGCCGGTCGATCAGTACATTGGTGGCATCGAACACGCGATCCTGCACCTGATGTATTTCCGCTTCTACCACAAGTTGCTCCGCGACGCGCGGATGGTGGACAGCAACGAACCGGCGCGCAACTTGCTGTGCCAGGGCATGGTCATCGCCGAGACCTACTACCGTCCGAACCCGGACGGCTCGAAGGACTGGATCAACCCGGCCGATGTGGAAGTGCAGCGCGACGAGCGCGGCCGCATCACAGGCGCCACCCTGATCGCCGACGGCCAGCCGGTGGTGGTCGGTGGTACCGAGAAGATGTCCAAGTCGAAGAACAACGGCGTGGATCCGCAGGCAATGGTCGGCAAGTACGGTGCCGACACCGTGCGCCTGTTCTCGATGTTCGCCGCGCCGCCGGAGCAGTCGCTGGAGTGGAACGAGGCCGGCGTGGATGGCATGGCCCGCTTCCTGCGCCGCCTGTGGGCCCAGGTGCAGAAGCACGCGGCCGATGGCGCCGCCCCGGCGCTGGACGTGGCCACGCTGGATGCCAACCAGAAGGCGCTGCGCCGCAAGACCCACGAGACCATCGGCAAGGTCGGTGACGACTACGGCCGCCGCCACAGCTTCAACACCGCCATTGCCGCGGTGATGGAACTGATGAACGCGCTGGCCAAGTTTGATGACGGCAGTGCACAGGGGCGCGCCGTGCGCCAGGAGGCACTGCAGGCCATCGTGCTGCTGTTGAACCCGATCACCCCGCATGCCAGCCACGCCCTGTGGCAGGTGCTGGGCCATGGCGAGACGCTGCTGGAAGACCAGTCGTTCCCGCAGGCCGACGCCGGTGCACTGGTGCGTGACGCGCTGACCCTGGCCGTGCAGGTCAACGGCAAGCTGCGTGGCACCATCGAGGTGGCCGCCGATGCTGCACGCGAGCAGGTCGAAATACTGGCCCTGGCCGAACCGAATGCGGCCAAGTTCATGGAAGGCCTTACGGTGCGCAAGATCATCATCGTGCCGGGCAAGATCGTGAACATCGTCGCTGCCTGATGCATCCTGGGCCGGCGACCCTCGTGGTGGCCGGTACCTTCCCGGTGCGGGGCCATGCACTTGATGGCCCTGCATTCACGCGGCTTCGGGCAGGCTGTGTGTTGCCGTGATCGCCCGGCTCCGCCAGACTGTCTCCATGACCCGAATCCTGCTTGCCCTCGTTCTTGTCCTCGGCCTTGCCGGCTGCGGTTTCCATCTGCGCAACAAGCTGATGCTGCCGACCGACACGGCGCCGGTGAAGGTGGTGTCCACCGCGCCTTACAGTGAACTGGTCAAGCTGCTCAATCGTAGCCTGCTGGCATCCGGTGCCAAGCTGGCCGACGAGGACAGCAGGGGGCCAAGCACCCAGCTTCAGGTGCTGTCCGAACGCTGGGGTGACCTGCCGATCGCCATCGACTCGCAGGGCCGTGCGCAGGAGTACAGCCTGCGCTATGCGGTGATCTTCATCTTCCGTCGCGAGGATGGCAGCGAGCTGGTGCCGCAGCAGGTGATCGAACTGTCGCGCGACTACGTGTCGCCGCCGACCGACGCCACCGGTACCACCACCGAGCGCGAGATCCTGGCCAATGAACTGCGCCGGGAGATGTCCGCCTCGATCATCCGCCGCATCGACAGCGTGGTCCGTGCCGAGCTGGAGAAAGGCGGCAGCCTGTCTGCACCGAAGACCACACCGGACGACGGCGCACTGCCGGTCGAGCCGGTTCCCGTAGAAAAGCACTGAGCCGCGCCCATGGAACTGCGTCCGGAGCAGCTGGCCAGCCAGGGGGCTGATACGGCGCTGGCGCCGGTCTACCTGATTGCCGGCCCGGAAACCCTGCGTGTACTGGAGGCGGCCGACGCCATCCGCGCGCGGGCACGCGCCGCCGGCATCGGCGAACGTGAGGTGTTCGACGCCGATGGGCGTGATTTCGACTGGAACCAGCTCGACGCCAGTTTCAATGCGCCCAGCCTGTTCAGCGCCCGGCGCCTGGTCGAAGTGCGGCTGCCCAGCGGCAAGCCGGGCAAGGACGGTGCCGAGGTGATCAGCCAGTTCTGCGC
This sequence comes from Stenotrophomonas maltophilia, assembly GCF_013464485.1. Classification (GTDB taxonomy): domain Bacteria; phylum Pseudomonadota; class Gammaproteobacteria; order Xanthomonadales; family Xanthomonadaceae; genus Stenotrophomonas; species Stenotrophomonas maltophilia_AW. The sequence goes on along the minus strand of NZ_RAUX01000015.1, from coordinate 81,717 downwards.
CAATCCGGCGCCGGACGTGGTGCTGATGATCACTGCCAACGAATGGAGCAAGGCCCACCAGGGCAAGTGGGCCGAGGCGGTCAACCGCATCGGTGTGCTGTCGGTGGCCTGGGCGATCAAGCCGCACGAATTGCCGGACTGGATCGAGCGCCGCCTGCGTGGCAAGGGCCTGCGCGCGGACCCGGCCGCGGTGCAGCGCCTGGCCGAGCGGGTGGAGGGCAATCTGCTGGCTGCCGCCCAGGAAATCGACAAGCTGGCGCTGTTGGCCGATGGCCAGCCACTGGATGTGGAGCGCATGGAGTCGCTGGTGGCCGATGCCGCCCGCTATGACGTATTCCGGCTGGTGGAAGCGACGTTCTCCGGGCAGCCGGCTGCGGTGCTGCGCATGCTGGCCGGCCTGCGCGGCGAGGGCGAGGCGGTAGCTGCGCTGATGCCCATGGTGATCCGTGAACTGCTGGCCGGCGCCGGGCTGGCGCGGGTGCAGGCCCGTGGCGGCAACCTGGCCGCCGAAATGAAATCGCGTGGTATCTGGGAATCGCGGCAGGCGCCCTACAAGCGTGCGCTGCAGCGGCATCCGGAAAGCAAGCGCTGGGAACGCTTCGTGGCCGAAGCCGGGCTGGTCGACCGCATCGCCAAGGGGCGCGCGGATGGCGATGCCTGGTTGGCGCTGGAGCGCCTGCTGGTAGCCGTGGCCGAACCGCGTGCCGTGCGCCTGCTGGCGCGGGCCTGAGCCATGAGTCTGCGGATCTACTACGGGGGCACTTTCGACCCGGTGCACCTCGGGCATCTTGCGATCGCGCGCGCCGCCCGTGACGAACTGCAGGTTGCCGTGCGCATGCTGCCGGCCGCCGATCCGCCGCACCGTGCCGTGCCCGGCGCCACGGCCGAGCAGCGCTGCACCATGCTGTCGCTGGCCATCGGCGACGAACCGGGCCTGCTGCTGGACCGCCGCGAACTGGATCGCGCGGCGCGTTTTCCCGGTCGGCCGTCCTATACCGTCGATACCCTGCGCGAGCTGCGTGGTGAGCTGGGCCCCAGCCGGCCTCTGGCATGGCTGGTGGGTGCTGACAGTCTGCTGGGCCTGTCCAGCTGGCACGAATGGGAGGCGCTGTTCGGGCTGGCTCATTTCGTGGTGGCAGAGCGCCCGGGCAGCCCGCTGCAGGCTGCGGTGGATGGCGAGCTGGGCCGGGCGCTGGAAGGGCGCTGGGCCGACAACGAGCAGGCCCTGTTCGCCAGCCCAGCTGGGCGCATCCTGCGACTGCACCACCCGCTGCGCGAGGAATCGGCCAGCGCCGTGCGTTCGCAGATCGCCGCCGGCGGTCCCTGGCGCGCCCTGCTGCCACCCGGCGTGGCGGACTATGTGGCTGCACACGGGCTGTACCGCCCGGCCACGCCGTGAATGGCGCGTAGGCGCCTTCCCCGTATAATCGCCCTCACGTTTATCGAGTCGATCCACTTTGAGCAACCAGACCCAGCCCCAGACCATCAAGGTCGATCTGCCCAGCCCACCGCCGTCCGTGCCTGAACTGCTGGCCAGTGTCCGTCAAGCCACCGAAGACCTGAAGGCCAAGGACCTGGTCGAGATCGATGTGCGCGGCCGGTCCAGCGTTGCCGATTACCTGGTGATCGTCTCGGGCACTTCGACCCGCCACGTCAAGTCGATCGCCGATGAAGTCGTGCGCTTCGCCAAGAAGATCGATGTGATGCCGCTGGGTGTGGAAGGCGAACGCGAAGCCGAATGGGTGCTGGTCGACCTGGGCGACGTGATCGTCCATGTGATGCTGCCGCGCGTGCGTGAGTTCTATGCCCTCGAGCGCCTGTGGACCGTCGGCGACCAGCCGCCGTCCAGCGACGACGAAGTGGCCTGAGCCAGACGTTGATGCATCCCTTCGACGGCGCCGAWGGCGCCGTCGACGTTTTGGAGGACCGTTGATGAAAGCCCGCCTGATCGCCACCGGTGAACGCGCCCCCAGCTGGGTGGCGCAGGGGTTCGCCGAGTACCAGAAGCGGCTGTCGCACTGGCTGCCGTTCGAGCTGGTGGAAATCGAGCCCGGCCTGCGTGGCAAAGGCCGTGATCCACGCCGCGCCACTGAAGATGAGGGCAAGAGGGTGATCGCTGCTCTGCCGAAGAATGCGTATGTGGTGGCACTGGATGTGCCGGGCCGCCAGCTCAGTTCCGAACAGCTGGCCCAGCGCCTGGAACATTGGCGCGGGCAGGGCCGGGACCTGGCGTTCCTGATCGGTGGCCCGGAAGGGCATTCGCCGGAAGTATCCGCGTTGGCCGACGAGAAGTGGTCGATCGGGCCCTTGACGCTGCCGCACATGCTGGTGCGCCTGGTGGTGGCCGAGCAGCTGTACCGGGCTGCCGCAATGATTGCCAATCACCCCTACCATCGCGCGTGAAGAGGGGTTATACTAGTCGTCTGCCCGAATAGCTCAGCCGGTTAGAGCACTTGACTGTTAATCAGGGGGTCGTTGGTTCGAGTCCAACTTCGGGCGCCACATTGAGAAACCTGCATCGCGAGATGCAGGTTTTTTTTTGCCTTCTGTGGAACCGAGCCATGCTCGGCCCGGCCTGCACAAAAGGCCGAGCGTGGGCTCGGCTCTACAGCGTGAGGTTGCCTCTGCAGAACGCCACCAGCGTGACGATCGCTACGATCAGGATCGCGCCGAACAGCACCCACTCCCAACCTGTAAATACCTTCTCGCCGCGCTGGTGACGGGTCAGCGCGAAGAGCACCACGCCGGGCACGTAAAGCAGCACCGACAGCAGCAGGTTGTCGAGGCCGCCGGCATAGACCAGCCACAGCGCATACGCACTAGCCAGAAGTGCTACCCCGAAATCACGCCAGCGCACCCCCGGCGCGCCGGCGTAGGCCTGCCCGCGCCAGGCCAGCTGCACGCCGAATGCGGTGGACAGGAAGTAGGGCACCAGGCTCATCGACGCGGCCAGCAGCACCAGGCCGGTGTAGCTGCCGGAATTGACCAGCACCAGCAGCAGGAACAGTTGGATCAGCCCGTTGCTCAGCCAGAGCGCATTGGCCGGCACGCCACGCGCATTCTCACGTCCCAGGAACGCCGGCATGGTGCCGTCGCCCGCAGCGGCGTACAGCACTTCGGCACACAGCAGCACCCAGGCCAGCAGCGCGCCGAGTACCGAAATGATCGAGCCGATGATGATTATCGTCGCGCCCCACTCGCCAACGATGGCGCGCAGCACGTACGCCATCGACGGATTGGGCAACCTGGCCAGTTCGGCCTGCGACAGCACGCCCATCGACAGCAGGCTGACCAGCACCAGCAGCAGCCAGACGCCGAGGAATCCAATCACTGTGGCGCGGCCGACATCAGCGCGACGGGCCGCGCGCCGCGAGTAGATGCTGGCGCCTTCGATACCGATGAATACCCACACGGTCACCAGCATCATGCCGCGCAGTTGCTGGCCGAGGTCGCCGAGTGCGGGGGTACCAAGGAAATCGGCACGGAACACATCCATGCGGAACGCACCGGCGGTCAGGATCAGGAACAGCGCGATCGGCAGCAGCTTGGCCACGGTCACCAGGCCGTTGACGATGGCGGCGGTGCGCAGGCCGCGCAACACCAGCAGGTGCACGGTCCAGAGGAGTAGCGACGAAACGGCCACGGCGGCCGGAGTATTGCCTTCACCGAAGACCGGCATGAAGTGGCCGAGGCCACTGAAGATCAGCACGAAGAAGCTGGCATTGCCGAGTACAGACGCAACCCAGTAACCCCACGCTGCGGAGAAGCCGATGTAATTGCCGAAGCCCTCGCGTGCATAGGCATAGATGCCGGTATCGAGATCCGGCCGGCGGTTGGCCAGCGCCTGGAACACGAACGCCAGCATCAGCATGCCGGCGCCGCTCACCGCCCAGCCGATCAGCGCGGCGGCCGGGCCTGCGCTGCGCGCTACGTTCTGCGGCAATGAAAAGATACCGGCGCCCACCATCGAACCGACCACCAGTGCAGTCAACGCGGTCAGGCCCAGGCGCTGCGATGTGGCAGCCATGCAGATCCCCTGCGGCGTGGATGCCGCGTGCACACGGTAGCCCTGTGCGCGTGAACATGCCTGCAAGGGACAGAACGACGAAGGCCCGGGCAGCTGCCCGGGCCTTCGAAGTTGCTGCGTTGAACAGTGTTGCCTGTATTACTTGAAGGTGTACTTGGCACCGACGGTGAAGTAGCGGCCCAGCGCACCAGAGAAATGCATCGGGTTGTAGTTCACGCCGCCATATGTGGTCGGATCGAGAGGAGCAATGCGGTCGAATACGTTGGCCACGGAGGCGTTGAGTTCGAAGGCGTCGGTAATGTTCCAGCGCCCCGACAGGTCGAACGTAGTGAAGGAGGAGATCTTCGTCACCGGCGTGCCGTCTGCATAGAAAGCCTGATACGTGCCGCCGCGCTTATCGGTGTTGTCCATCTTGCCGATGTAGTTGGCAACACCGCTGACGCTCCACGGCCCCTGCCGCCAGGTGGTACCGAAGTTGATCTTGTCCTTCGGCGTGCCGATGCAGTTGGTGACGTCGCAGTTGCCGTGGGTGCCGGCATAGTCGACGGTCTCAGTGCCCTCGGTTCGCTCGAACTTCAGGATATGGCTCCACTGCAGGTCCAGTTCCAGCTGGCCAGGGCCGATGTCGAACGTCTGGCGGATATCGGTATCGATGCCCCGAACACGCGAGGAGTTGGCATTCACATACGCAGTATTGACCGCCAGGATGTTGCCGCTGTTGGGTACGCCACCAATGTTGTTGATGTCACGTACGACGTTGCCGGCCCTGATCGCTGCCGTAGTGCTGCCCTGGGCGATTTCATTGGTGCGCTTGATCTGCCATGCATCGACGGTCATCGAAGTCGAAGACGTTGGTTGCAGCACGATGCCCACCGAGTAACTCTTGGATTCCTCCGGCTTCAGATCCTTGTTCGGGCGGGTGATGATCGCCACCGTGCGGGCAGGGACGGTGCATTCGGCGGGGTCGATGTCGCAGCGCAGCGGGTCGGTTGCGTTCGAGAATGCAGCCAGACCACCGTCACCGTTTTCGGCGGGGTTCGGTGCACGGAAACCTTCGGCATAGCTGGCCCGCAGAGCGATCCAGTCGGCCGGCGTCCACTTGATGCCGAGCTTCGGCGTGGCTTTGCCTTCACCGCTTTCGTACTTGTCGTAACGCAGCGCGCCTGACAGTTCCAGCTGTTCCAGGACCGGTGCGGACAGTTCGACGTAGCCCGCGTAAACGTTCTGCGTGCCATCATAGGCAGAATAGCCCAAGCCGATGATGTCACCCGTGTCGGTGTAGGTCTGCGGCGTCAGGCTGTTGCTGGTCTTGCGCCATTCGGTACCGATCGCCAGACCCAGCGGGCCGCCCTTGAGATCCATCAGGCTGCGCGACACGGTGAAATCAAACATGTCCAGACCGGATTTTGCACGGGCGCTGATGGTCGGTGAGATGTAGTCGTAAAGCGCCTGCGAGTTCAGATTGGCGTTGTCACCGATGCGCCACACGCCGCCCGCACAGTTCGGGTTGCCCAGTGCGCACTGCACTGCGCTATAGCGCAGGAAGCCGGTGCGCTTGTTGACCAGATCGGTTGCCGAATGTAGATAGGCGGTATCGTAGCTCCAGTCACCCCAGTTGCCCTTGACACCGACCAGGAATCGGTTGAACTCGTTGGTGTTGTTGGTTACGCGCGGACCGACATCCCATGCTGCATAGCGCAGCCTGGACGCCTGGCCGGGGATCGGGTTGTCAGGATGGTTCGGGCCAAGCACGGTGGCTTTGGACCCACTGTTGGCAGTGACTACGCCACCAGGGAAGCCCCAGGTGCCGGCAGCGCCCGACGGCGTGTTGCTGAAGATGGTTTCCTTCTTCGAGTAGCCGATTTCGGTGTAGATCTCGCCGCCTTCACCAAACGCGAATGTGGCACGACCGAACACGTTGATGTACTTCTCTTCCGGGGTCAGGTCGCGATACTGCTGTGCCGGATCCCACAGGCAGCCTTGAGCCTGTGCACTGGCGTCTGTCTGGCCAGGAATGGTGGTGAGGTTCGCACAGCCAGGCAGCGCAACCAGGAATGCAGGGTTTTCCTCGGTTGCATTGCGGTCGTCGAACACAGAACCATTGGGGCCAACGCCGCCTGCCGTGCCATTGGACAGATATGCGCCGCCCAGGAACTGCGAATCAGCAGCATCGTAGCCCCACGGGCGGGTATCGCCTGTTCCGATCCACTTGCGGTTCTTGCGGTCGCTGATCTTGACGGCATCGGTCTTGCCGACGTCCAAGCTGAAGAACGCGTTCCATCCATCGCTGGCCAAGTCGCCGGTACCGGCGGTAAGGGTTGCTTTTTTGGCATCTCCATCGCTGTCCCCGGACAGGCCATACGACGCACGCAGGATGGCGCCCTGGAAGTCACTGCGCAGGATGATGTTGACCACGCCTGCGATGGCATCGGAGCCATAAATCGCCGAGGCGCCGTCTTTCAGTACTTCCACACGCTCGACGGCATCGAGCGGAATGGTGCTGAGATCAGTGAACACCTTCTGGCCATCATCTGCCAGGCCGTAGGTCGCCATGCGTCGGCCGTTCAACAGCACCAGCGTGGAACCCGCACCGAGGCCGCGCAGCGAAATGCCGGCGCCACCGCCGGCGAAGCCGTTGCCGAAAGTCTTGGGAATCGAGCCTGCGCCGTCAGCGGTGATGGTCTGCAGATACTCCGCCAACGTGGTCTTGCCGGTACGGTCGATTTCCTGGCGGGTCACCACCTGCACCGGGGACGGTGTTTCAGTGTTGGTGCGCGGGATATTCGAACCGGTGACCGTGATGCGGTCCAGGTTGGTGGCCTTCTCCTGCGCGAAAGCGGAGGTGGAAGCCACGGCGCCAACCAGCAGCAGGGTGCCGCCGGTAAGGATATGGGTGATGGACGATGCCAGGGTGGTGCGGCGGCGGCTGGCGGGCCGTTGGATCAGGTGTTTCACAGCTTCTCTCCTAACTGGAAAACCGTAGCGTTGAGGGCTGTCTCCGGTAGATCCCGGGACGGACCAATCTAGGTTTCCGGCAGGTGACGAGGTCGTGAATATTTGCTTAATAAATAACACTTGATCCTTTTCCGTCCGCATTCACCCGGACGGAAGGGCCGGCCCGGCAGGTGGCCGGGCCGGCAATCGGGTCAGTCCGGCAGCGAGAACTGTACCGGCACCATGCCGATGGCGGGCACCGCCATGCCATCACGCTGGGCCGGCTCGAAGCGCCAGTGCCTGAGCACCTGCTGGCGCGCGGCCTGGTCCAGGCTGCGCGAGCCGCTGCTGCGCTCGATGCTGACCACCACCGGTTGCCCGGTGTTGTCCACCTCTACCCGCAGCAGTACCGTGCCCTGCTCGTGGTTGCGCAGCGCCTGTACCGGATAGGTCGGCGGAGGTGCACTGCGGTACTGCAGCTGGGCGCCATCCTGCGGCGTGGATGCATCGATGGACGGTGCGAGCTGGGGTGGTGCGGGATCGGCGGCTGGCAGTGCGATGCCCAAGGCCTCCTCCACGGTCGCGGTAGGGGCTGGCAGCGGCGGTGTCACATGCTGCGCCTGCGGCTTCGGCTGGACCCGCGCGACCACCTCTGCCTCCTCCAGTACCGGTGGTGTGGGGGGAGGCGTGATCTTTTCGATCAGCCTGACCGTGGTCTTGTCACGCGGGACCTGCAGGGCCTGATAGGTCGCCGGAATGAGCAGCAACAGGAACGCGAGCAGATGCAGGGCGATGGCCGCGCTCCAGGCGGCAACGCGGGCGGGGTCCAAATGCGGGGATGCAACGGGATACGTACGAACCATGGTCCACCTCCATGCCAGTGACGAAGTCCTCAACGCACCAGAGCCCGTGGCGGGGTTGCCGCACGCGGCTGGCAGCCAATCATTAGCGCCAGGCCCCAGCCACTGCCTAGAGGCAGGGGCAGGATCGTTGGGCTGGGCTTCAGCCAGCGACGACGGCGCGCATTGAAAAAGGCGGGCCCCTTGCGGGACCCGCCCTCGTCGGCAGGACGGCGCGCGATCAGCGGCCCAGTTCGAACACCACGTCCAGATTGACCGACACGGTGGATTCACCCGGTGCGACCGTGGTTGCCTTGTCCATCGCGGCGCCGGCGGCCATCGTCCGCATCACCGGCATCGGGCGGAAGCCGCCGTTGCTGTTCTCGGAGATGCTGACGATGCGGCGCACCTGCAGCCCCAGTGATTTCGCATAGGTCTGGGCGCGCGCCTGGGCCTTCTTCAGCGCGGCCAGGCGCGCTTCGTCATAGACCGGTTCCGGCTGGTCGATCTCGAAGCTGGGGCCGTTGATCTGGTTGGCACCCTGTGCCGCCAGTGCGTCCAGCACCTTGCCGAGCTTGGCGATGTCGCGCACCTTCAGGCTGACAGTATTGTTGGCCTGGTAGCCGGTGATCTTCGGCGCTTCGTTGTCGGCATAGCGATACTGCGGATTGAGGCTGATGCCGCTGGTCTGCACGTCACGCTCGGTGATGCCGGCGGCCTTGATCGCGGCCAGTACCTTGTCCATCTGCTGGGCGTTCTGGCGCATGGCGCTGTTGCCATCGGCGGCCTGGGTGACCACGCCGGCCGACAGGGTGGCCACGTCCGGCACGCGGGTGGCTTCAGCATTGGCCGAGATGTTCAGCAGGGTGCCTTCGGCCGGGGCGGCGATCGACGGCGAGGCAGCATGGGCGGTCATCGAGGTTCCAAGGGCGAGGGACAGGGCGAGCAGCAGCGGGGTGGCGGTCAGGCGCATGGAGAACTCCTTGTTGTGCCATTGAGGGTGGTGTCGTAGCGATGAACGTGCTGTGAGCCCGTTCGGGGTTGAACGCGTTCCGGGACGGGTTGCCGACGATTCAGGTGGCAGCCTCAGGTTATGCTGTGCCGATGCTCTATCTTGCTTCCCGCTCCCCCCGACGCAACCAGCTGCTGGCCCGACTCGGACGCTCCTTCCAGGCCTTGGACCTGGAGGTCGTCGAACAGCGCGCGCCTGCCGAGAGTGCCGAACAGTATGTCTGCCGGGTCGCCGCGGACAAGGCGCGTGCCGGGCTGGCCCGGGTGCTGGCCGATGACCCGCAGGCGCGGGTGCTCGGCTCGGACACCGAGGTGGTGCTGGACGGCGAGGTGTTCGGCAAGCCCGTCGACGCCGCCGACGCACGCGTGATGCTGGCGCGGCTGGCCGGGCGCACCCATCAGGTGATGACCGCGGTGGTGGTGGTGGGTGCGCATGGGCTGGACAGCGAGCTGGTCATTTCCGAAGTGACCTTCGCGCCGATCAGTGCCGTCGACATCGCCACCTACGTGGCCACCGGCGAACCGCTGGACAAGGCCGGCGCCTACGCCATCCAGGGCGGGGCCGAACGTTGGATCGAACACCTGTCCGGCAGCTACTCCGGTGTGATGGGGCTGCCGCTGCTGCATACCGATCGTCTGCTGGCGCGCTGTGGCGTGCCGGCCCCAACTGCTGATGCCGCCAGGGAGGCTGCCGATGTCTGAGGAAATCCTGGTCAATGTGACCCCGCGTGAAACCCGGGTCGCGGTGATCGAGAACGGCATGCTGCAGGAACTGCACATCGAGCGCGGCTGGCGCCGGGGCGTGGTCGGCAACATCTACAAGGGCAAGGTGCAGCGGGTCATGCCCGGCATGCAGGCGGCTTTCGTCGAGGTCGGGCTGGAGCGCGCCGCGTTCCTGCACGCCAACGACGTGGTGCGTCCGGCCCCGGTGGCCAGTGCCGACACCGAGAACACCACGCTGCCACCGCCGGCCAGCGTGCCGATCGTCGAGCTGCTGCGCGATGGCCAGGACATCGTGGTGCAGGTGGTGAAGGACCCGATCGGGACCAAGGGCGCCCGCCTGACCACCCAGATCAGCATTCCCTCGCGCTACATGGTGCTGCTGCCGCAGTCCAAGGTGGTGGGCGTGTCGGCGCGCATCGAGGATGAAACCGAGCGTGCGCGCCTCAAGGCGCTGGTGACCGAACTGTCGGCCCAGCATGGCGGCTACGGCTACATCGTGCGCACCAATGCCGAAGGCCAGCCGGCCGAGGCCATCGCCGAGGACATCGCCTACCTGTCGCGCGTGTGGAACGTGGTCGAGCGGCGTGGTCGCGAGGCGGCCTCGTGCAGCAACATCTATGAAGACCTGAGCCTGCCGCTGCGTTCGGTACGCGACCTGATCCGCAAGGACGTGGACAAGGTGAAGGTGGACTCGAAGGAGACCTTCGCCCAGCTGCAGGCCTTTGTGGCCAAGTACATGCCGGTGCTGGCCGAGAAGCTGGAGCTTTATTCGGGCGACCGCCCGATCTTCGACATGTTTGGCGTGGAGGACGAGATCGGCCGCGCGCTGGACAAGCAGGTACCACTGAAATCCGGTGGCTACCTGGTGATCGACCAGACCGAAGCGATGACCACCATCGACGTCAACACCGGTTCGTTCCTGGGCCAGCGCAATCTGGAAGAGACGGTGTTCCGCACGAATCTGGAGGCGGCGCAGGCGGTGGCGCGGCAGCTGCGGCTGCGCAACCTGGGCGGCATCATCATCATCGACTTCATCGACATGGATGATGCCGAGCACCGCCGCCAGGTATTGCGTACGCTGGAAAAGGCGCTGGCCCGCGACCATGCCAAGACCACGGTGTACGACTTCTCGCCGCTGGGCCTGGTGGAGATGACCCGCAAGCGCACGGTGGAAAGCCTGGAGCGCCAGCTGTCGGAAACCTGCCCGCAGTGCAGCGGCCGCGGCAGCATCAAGACCACCGAAACGGTGACCTATGAGATCTTCCGCGAGATCACCCGTGCCGTGCGTCAGTTCGATGCCGCGCGCCTGCTGGTGATCGCTTCGACCAAGGTCGTGGCGCGCATCACCGACGAGGAATCCGCGGCGGTGGCCGAACTGGAGGAATTCCTCGGCAAGAGCATCCGCTTCCAGGCGGATGAGCAGTACCTGCAGGAGCAATTCGATGTCGTTCTGCTCTGATTCTCGCCGGCCGCAGGCCGGCGGTGGCCGATGAGCGCGCCGCCGCGCCTGCGACTGCGAAGGATCCGCCGTCATTTCATTGCCGCCTGTGCGGTGGGCCTGGTCGGGCTTGCACTGGTGGTGGGGACGCTCAGCCAGCTGCTGCCGCTGGCCGAGCGCCATCCTGACAGGATTGCCGCCTGGCTGAGCGAACGTGCCGGCCAGCCGGTGCGTTTCGATCAGCTGCAGACCGCCTGGACCCGTCGTGGTCCGTTGCTGCAGCTCAAAGGCCTGCGCATCGGCGCCGGCCAGGGCCTAGCGATCGGCGAGGCCGAAGTACTGGTGTCCATGTACAGCGGGCTGCTGCCGGGCCGCTCGTTGACCGAACTGCGCCTGCGCGGCTTGGCGCTGGACCTGCAGCAGGGCGAAGACGGCCGCTGGGCAGTGCGCGGGCTGCCGCAGTCCAGTAGCGGCGGTGACCCGCTGGATGCGTTGCGCCGCCTGGGCGAGCTGCAGGTGATCGAAGGCCGCCTGGGCGTGCACGCGCCGGCGCTGGGCATCGACACTACGCTGCCACGCATCGACCTGCGCCTGCGCGTCAACGGCGACCGCCTGCGTGTAGGCGTGCGCGCCTGGGCCCAGACCGAAGCGCTGCCGTTGACGGCGGTGCTGGACGTGGACCGCGTGCGCGGCAACGGCCAAGCCTGGCTGGGCGCCGATCCGGTCGATTTTCATGCCTGGTCGCCGCTGCTGGCGGCCGGCGGTGTGCGCCTGCGCGAAGGCAAGGGCGAACTCAACCTTTGGCTGACCCTGCGCGATTTCGCGCCGGTGGCGGTGACCACCGATTCGGACCTGCGTGATGTCCGCATCGATGGCGCACCGATGCCCGCGATGGCGGCTCCGCAGCTGCAGCTGCAGCGGGTGCAGGCACGCCTGCGCTGGCAGCGCCAGGCCGATGGCTGGGCGTTGCAGGTGCCGCGCCTGCGCCTGAAAACCGAAGAAGGCGAGCAGCAGCTCGATGGCCTGCAGCTGCAGCTCGGCAAGCAGCTGCGGGTCAGTTCTGGCGAAGTGCAGGCCGGCATCGCGCTGCGTGCGCTGGCCCTGAGCGATCGTCTTGAACCGGGCCTGCGTCGCTGGCTGTTCCTGTCCAGGCCGCAGCTGGACGTGCGCGAGTTGCAGCTGGCGGGCGAACGCGATGGCCCGCTGTGGGCGCAGGGCGAACTGCAGTCGCTGGGCTTCGCCAGCGTGGGCAATTCGCCCGGCCTGCGCGGCCTGGGCGGGCGCTTCGAAGCCGACGCGGATGGCTTCAGCCTGCAGCTTCAGCCGCAACGCCAGCTGCAGTTCGATTGGCCGACCGGCTTCGGCGTGCGCCACGATCTGCACCTGGCGGGCCAGGTGGTGGGCTGGCGCGATGAAGGCGGTGGCTGGCGCATCGGTACGGCGGCGATGCGCGTGGAAGGCACCGATTACGCGGCGGACGTGCGCGGTGGTGTCTGGTTCCAGGGCGACGGTACGCGGCCGTGGCTGCAGCTGGCGGCCAAGCTGGACGACGTGCCGATGACCGCGGCCAAGCGCTTCTGGATCCACTCCAAGATGAGCAAGGGCGCCACCGACTGGCTGGACATGGCGCTGGCCGGCGGCCAGGTGCGCAACGGCATCGGCCTGGTCAGTGGCGACCTGGACGACTGGCCGTTCGACAACAACGATGGCCGCTTCGAGGCCACCGGCCATATCACCAACGGTGACATCCGTTTCCAGCACGATTGGCCGTTGATGCGCCAGGTCGACGCCGATATCGCCTTCATCGGCCCCGGCTTCGACATGCATGGGCGCGGCGACCTCGCCGGCGTGGCGGTGCAGACATTCGAGGCGGGCATCCAGGACTTCGGGCAGCAACCGCTGTATGTGCGGGCAGATGCGGAGAGCGAGGCCGGCAAACTGCTGGCGATGCTGCGACAGAGCCCGCTGCACAAGGACTATGGCGACACGCTGGACAACCTCAGCGCTGCGGGTCCAGCGCATGTGACCTTCGACCTGCTGCAGCCCCTGCACCATGACGAAGGTGGAGGGCACCTGCAGGGAACGGTCGATCTGGCCGGTGTGAAGCTGGTGGACAAGCGCTTCCAGCTCGCCTTCGACAACATGCACGGGCAGGCGCGCTACAGCAATGGCGGTTTCGATGCCGAGGAACTGACGGTGCGCCACCTCGGCCAGGGCGGTCGCCTGAGCCTGCGTGCCGGTAGCTACGTGCACGACAGCAAGCTGGCCTTCGAATCGCAGCTGTCGGCCACGCTTGATGCTGGCGTGCTGATCGACCGCGCGCCGGAGATGGCGTGGCTCAAGCCCTACATCATCGGAACCTCGCCGTGGACCATTGCGGTGAATCTGCCGAAGGTGGTTCCGGGGGCGCCTGCGCCGCCCAGCGAACTGCGGTTGAGTTCCGATCTGGTCGGGACCCGGCTGGACCTGCCGGCGCCCCTGGACAAGCCGGCATCCGAGCCGCTGGCGACCACGGTGGCCGCCCAGCTGCCGATGGGCGCCGGCCGCATCGACGTGGCGTTCGGACAGCGCCTGGCCCTGGCAGCCCGCAGCCACAACAACCAGACCGGTGTGCAGGTCACGCTGGGCAGCGATCAGGTTGACCGGGAGCCGCCGCCGAGCGGGCTGATCGTCAATGGCCGCAGCCCGACCCTGGATGCGCTGGAATGGATCAGCCTGGCCCGCGGCGGCAATGATGACGATGCGATGCCGTTGCGCGCGGTGGATGTGCAGGTTGGCCAGTTGAAGCTGATCGGCGGTGTCTTCGAACAGACCCGGTTGCAGCTGCGCCCGGGAGCGCAGGCGCTGGATGTGCGCCTGGACGGCCCGTCGCTGGCCGGTCGCCTGACGGTCCCCAATGCAGACGGTGGCATCATCAGTGGCCAGCTCGACCGCGTGCACTGGCAGTCGCTGCCGGCAGCTCCGGGCGCACCGGCCGTGCCGGCACGGGTACAGGCCGGCGCCAACGACATGGACCCGGCCAAGCTGCCGCCGTTCGCGCTGGACATCGCCGACCTCAAGTTCGGCAAGGTGGTGCTGGGCCAGGCCGTGCTGCGTACGCGGCCGCTGGCCAATGGCCTGAACGTGGACGAGCTGCGCTTCCGTGCGCCCGACCAGGAGATCGACATCAGCGGTCGCTGGCTGGGCCGGACCGGTGGTGCCCGCACCGAGTTGACCGCACAGGTACGCAGCGAGGACCTGGGCGGACTGCTGCAGAACCTCGACTACGGCGGCCAGCTGCGTGGCGGTTCCGGCCAGGCGCAGCTCCAGGCTACCTGGAGTGGTGGTCCGTCGGACTTCCAGTTGGGCAATCTTCAGGGGCGCCTGGACCTGCATGCGCGCAACGGTCAGTTGCTGGAGCTGGAGCCGGGCGCTGGGCGCGTGCTGGGACTGCTCAGCGTCACCCAGCTGCCACGGCGCCTGATGTTCGACTTCCGCGATTTCTTCTCCAAGGGCTTCGCCTTCAACCAGATCGATGGCAGCATGCAGTTCGGCCAGGGCATGGCACGCACCGACAAGGTGCTGATTGAAGGTCCGGCGGCCAACATCACCATCCGCGGCCAGGCCGACCTGCGCAACCAGCAGTTCGACCAGACCATCGACGTCAATCCACGCGCGGGTAATCTGCTGACCGTAGTGGGTGCGGTGGCCGGTGGCCCGGTGGGGGCGGCGCTGGGCGCGGCCACCAATGCGGTATTGTCCAAACCCTTGGGCGAGATTGGCGCCCGTACCTACAAGGTGACCGGTCCATGGAAGGAACCGAAGGTGGAAGTGATCGAACGCAACCGCGACAAGGCTCCGCCACCCGCGCCGGCAGCGGCGCCGACCATTCCGCCGACCGTCACCGGCCTGCCGCGTTCGCGTTGAGCGCGGCTTTCCTGTTCACGGGGCTTGCCTGAGCGCCCCCGCACCCCCAGATCGAGAACCATGACTGATATCGCCCTGACGCTTGCCCAAGACCGCCTGCTGCGCCCCGGCGGCCTGGATACCGCTGGCCTGGAGCGCACCTTCGGCCAGCTGCTCGGCCCCGGTGTGGACTTTGGTGACCTTTACTTCCAGCACGCCCGCCGCGAAAGCTGGAGCGTGGAGGATGGCATCGTCAAGGACGGTGCCCATTCCATTGAGCAGGGCGTGGGTGTGCGGGCGATTTCCGGTGAGAAGACTGGTTTCGCGTACTCCGACGACATCCATGCCGATGCGTTGCTGGCCGCGTCGCAGTCGGCGCGCGCGATCTCGCGCGAGGGTGGCGCCCAGACCGGGCGTTCGCTGCTGCGCGGCAATGCGCGCGCGCTGTATCCGGCGCTGGACCCGATCGATGGCATCGGCAACGAGACCAAGGTCGAGGTGCTCAAGCGCCTGGATGGTTATCTGCGTGCCGCCGACCCGCGCGTGAAGCAGGTGATGGTCAGCCTCTCCGGTGGCGTCGACACGGTGCTGATCGCACGCAGTGACGGTGTACTGGGTGCCGATGTGCGCCCGCTGGTGCGCCTGAACGTGCAGGTGATCGTCGAGCACAACGGCCGTCGCGAGTCCGGCTATGCCGGCGGCGGTGGCCGCTACGGGTATGAGGAACTGTTCGCCGACGGTCGGCCGGAAGCCTTCGCCCGCGAGGCGCTGCGCCAGGCGCTGGTGAATCTTGAAGCGGTACCGGCACCGGCCGGCGTGATGCCGGTGGTATTGGGCCCGGGCTGGCCCGGGGTGCTGCTGCACGAAGCGGTCGGCCACGGCCTGGAAGGCGACTTCAACCGCAAGGGCACCAGCGTCTATGCGGGCCGCATCGGCGAGCGCGTTGCGGCCCCGGGCGTGACGATCGTCGACGACGGTACGCTGGATGGACGCCGTGGTTCGTTGAACATCGACGATGAGGGCCACCCGAGCCAATGCACCACGCTGATCGAGGACGGCATCCTGGTCGGCTACATGCAGGACAGCCTCAATGCGCGCCTGATGGGTGTGGCGCCGACCGGCAACGGCCGCCGCGAATCGTTCGCGCACATGACCATGCCGCGCATGACCAACACCTACATGCGTGCCGGCCGGCACGACCCGCAGGAGATGATCCGTTCGGTGAAGAAGGGCATGTATGCGGTCAACTTCGGCGGCGGCCAGGTCGACATCACCAGCGGCAAGTACGTGTTCTCGGCCACCGAGGCCTACCTGATCGAAGATGGCCGCATCACCACGCCGGTGAAGGGCGCGACCCTGATCGGCAACGGCCCGGAAACCATGCAGAAGGTACGCATGGTCGGAAACGACCTGGCCCTGGACGAGGGCGTGGGCATCTGCGGCAAGGACGGGCAGAGCGTGCCCGTGGGTGTCGGCCAGCCCTCGCTGTTGATCGAGGGCATCACCGTTGGCGGTACCCAGGCCTGAGCCGGGCGATGGCCAGCGCCACCGCCCCGGCCGGCGGGGACTCAGTCCTCGTCGGCGTCGTCGGTCTCGGCGGGGGCGCTGTCTTCGGCGCTGGCCTTCAGGCCGAGCGCCGCCGGCAGCATCAGCGCGCGCAGCACCTGGTAGATCTCGCGGTAGGCACGCGGCGGCTTGTTCTTCGCCTTCTCGGCCTGCGCGTTGCGCACCAGCGTGCGCAGCTGCTGGCGGTCGGCCTGCGGGTAGTCGTCCAGCAGGGCGGCCAGCGCCTTGTCACCTTCGGCCAGCAGTCGCTCGCGCCAGTCTTCCACGCGGTGCATCATCGCCACTTCGCGGCGGCCGGTTTCGCTGTTGGCATCGAGCGCATCGCGGATCGCATCCAGCGTGGCGTCCTCTTCGCGGCGCATGTGCTTGGCCAGGAACGCCAGCTGGCGTTTGTGGGCGATGTGGGCGGTGATGCGCTTGCACTCGGCGATGTGCGGCAGCAGGTCTTCCGGGATCGGCAGGCGGGCCAGCTGGGCCGGGGTCAACGACACCAGCTTCTCGCCCAGGGCCAGGACGTCGAGCGCGTCGCGCCGGTTCTGGCTGCGGCTCTTGTCGTGGAATTCACCGGTTTCTTCATCGCGTCCGCGCATCGTCCCTACCTGATCTCAAAAAAAGTCGCCCGGCGTGATGCCGGGCCCAACCTGTACAGGATAAAGCATTGAACGTGATCGCCCCTGAAGCCGCCGTTGGCGACGACAGCCCGGCCCGGCTGGAACGGCTGGCCGACCTCTCCCAGCAGCTGCTCGACCGCGCCCGCGCGCTGGGTGCCAGCCAGGCCGAGGTCAGCTGCAGCGAGGACCGAGGCCTGGAGGTCAATGTCCGCCTTGGTGAGGTCGAGACCGTGCAGTCCACCCGTGACCGCGGTATCGCGGTCACCGTCTATTTCGGCCAACGCAAGGGCAGTGCGAGCACCGGCGACCTGAACGAGGCCAGCCTCGCAGCCACCGTCGAGCAGGCCTGCGCGATCGCCCGCCATACCGAAGACGACCCAGCCGCCGGACTTGCCGAGGCCGGCCTGATGGCCTCCCACTTCCCGGACCTGGACGGCTGGCACCCGTGGTCGCTGCAGGCCGACGATGCGGTGGACCTGGCCCTGGCCTGCGAAACCGCAGGCCGCGAGGCCGAGGCGCAGATCCGCAATTCCGACGGCGCCTCGGTGTCGAGCATGCAAAGCCTGTCGGTCTACGCCAATTCCCATGGGTTCATCGGCCGCGAGCGCGGCACCCACCATTCGATCGGTTGCGCGTTGATCGCCGGGCAGGGCGATGGCATGCAGCGCGACGGCTGGTATACCAGCGCGCTGGCGCGCGAGGACCTGGAAGACGTGGGCCGGGTCGGCCGTCGTGCCGCCGAGCGCACCGTTGCCCGCCTGCAGCCACGGTCGATGGCCACCGGCAGCATGCCGGTGCTGTTCGCCCCGGAAGTGGCGCGCAGCCTGGTCGGCCACCTGCTGTCGGCGGTGTCCGGTGGTGCCCTGTATCGCCAGGCCAGCTTCCTGCTGGACAGCGTGGGCCAGCGCCTGTTCCCGGAATGGATGCAGATCGAGGAGCTGCCGCACCTGTGCCGTGGCCTGCGCTCTGCCGCCTTCGACGGCGACGGCGTGGCCACCCGGGCCTCGGCCCTGGTCCGCGATGGCGTGCTGCAGCGCTATGTGCTGGGCAGCTACTCGGCACGCAAGCTGGGCCTGCAGACCACCGCCAACGCCGGTGGTGTACACAACCTGCAGCTGGCAGCCAATGCAGGGTCCCTGCAGGACATCGCGCGGCAGATGGGCGACGGTCTGCTGGTCACCGAGCTGATGGGGCAGGGCGTGAACGGCGTGACCGGCGACTATTCGCGTGGCGCGGGTGGCTTCCGGGTCGAGAACGGCGAGATCCAGTACCCGGTGGACGGCATCACCATCGCCGGCAACCTGCGCGAGATGTTCAGCAGCATCGAAGCGGTCGGCAGCGACGTCGATCCCCGCTCGCACATCCGGACCGGTTCGATCCTGTTGGGGCGGATGACCATTGCCGGTAATGATTGATGGCGTTGATGGCGTAAGCTATGCCCGCCTGACGCAACCAGCCTGGTGCTGGTGGGTCAAGACCACCCAATGAAAAGGAGTTTTGTCGTGAGTGAATTCGATAACGTCCCGCCGCCGCCGGCCACCACCAACGCGCCGGCCGACCAGCGCACCATGGCCCTGGCAGCCCATCTGCTGGGCATCTTCACCTGGTTCATCGGTCCGCTGATCATCTGGCTGATCAACAAGGACGATGCCAGCAAGGCCTTCGTAACCGACCAGGCCAAGGAAGCACTCAACTTCCAGATCACCATCACCATCGCGATGCTGATCTGCATCGTGCTGACCATCGTGATCATCGGCGGCATCCTGGCGCCGATCGTCGGCATCCTGAACCTGGTGTTCTGCATCATCGCGGCCGTGAAGGCCAACAATGGCGAAGCCTACCGCTACCCGTTCGCGCTGCGCCTGGTCAAGTAAGCCATCCGCATGTGGAACTGAAAACGCCCGGCACTGCCGGGCGTTTTTTGTTGGCGCTCGCGCGCCGCGCGACTGCGATCAGTGATCGCGCTCCACCGCCAGTGTCGCCAGCGCGCGCAGCGCATCGGCTTCCTCGCCATACCCGGCCAGGATCGATTGCATGCGCGCAGCGAGTTCGTGCAGCTGGGTCTTTGCGCCGTCCATGCCGAGCAGGGCGGGGAAGGTGCTCTTGTCCTGCGCCTGGTCCTTGCCGGCGGTCTTGCCCAGTTGTTCGGAACTGGCTTCGACATCAAGGATGTCATCACGCACCTGGAAGGCCAGGCCGAGTGCATCGGCGAAGCTGTCCAGCTGGGCCAGCTGCGGCTCGTGGGCCTGGCCGCACAATGCGCCCATGCGCACCGCCGCGCGGATCAGGGCGCCGGTCTTCAACGCATGCATGCGGGTCAGTGCAGCCAGCGTCTGCTGCTGGCCGGTGGCATCGATATCCAGGGCCTGCCCGCCGCACATGCCGGACGCACCGGACGCATGCGCCAGGGTCTGCAGGCAGGCCACGCGCAAGGTGGCTGGCAGCGGTGCATCGGCCAGCAGGCCGAAGGCACGGGTCTGCAGTGCATCACCGGCCAGGATTGCGGTGGCTTCGTCGAAGGCGATGTGGGTGGTTGGCTTGCCGCGGCGCAGGGCGTCGTCATCCATTGCCGGCAGGTCGTCATGCACCAGCGAATAGGCATGGATCAGCTCGACGGCCATCGCCGCCGCATCCAGGCTGTCCAGCTGTGCACCGAACAGGTGGCCACTGGCGTAGACCAGCAGCGGGCGCATGCGCTTGCCACCGCCCAGCACCGAATAGCGCATGGCCTGGTGCAGGCGCTGCGGTGCTTCGGCAGGCGAGGGCAGGGCGGCGTCGAGCTGGCTTTCGATACGGTCGCGCCAGCGCGCGAACAGAACCTCAGCCGTCATGGCTGGGCGGATCGAAGGGCTCGGATGCTTCCGGCTGCGCCGGATCGCTGAGCAGGCGCACGCGCAGTTCGGCCTGCTCCAGCGCCTGCTGGCACTGGCGATACAGACCGACGCCACGCTCGTAAGCACTGAGCGAGGCTTCCAGGCTCAGCTCGCCGGTTTCCATCTGCTCCACCAGCTGTTCCAGCGATTCGAGCGACTGCTCGAACTGGGCGACCGGGGAGGCGTTTTCGGGGGACTTCTTGGCCATGCGGCAAGTGTGGACGGGCCGCGCGCGGGGGTCAATTCACCAGCCGCCGGGACGCCACCGCAGCTGTGCCTCGTTCGCCTGCAACCAGGCCTGTAAGGGCGCGGCGATGACCACGTCGGCGGCGGCCAGCAACTGCGGGCCATCAAAGATCAACGGCAGCTGCGCGCGCCGCCACGGGGCGAGATGTTCGCGTTGCAGGCAGTCCTTCAATGCGTGCGAATGCTGGCGACCGGGCAGCAGGATGCGCTCACCGCCCACGCGTGCACGGACCTGCAGCGGGCGCTCGAAGGCGGCGGCGCCCTGCAGCCGCAGTTGGCCGCCATCGGGCAGCGGCAGGGGGGCATGCCCATCCCATTCGGTCTGCCACGCGCGAGGCAGCGATGGCAGCTGCGCGGGTAGCAGATAGGCATGCTCGCGCCATTGCTGGATGGCATGATCGTGCCAGCGCACCCGCGCCTGGCGATCATTGCCGGCCGGCAGCAGTTCGTCCAGGCCTTGCTGCAGCACCGTGGCCGGCAGTGGGGCGGCACCATGGCCGATCACCCAGGCGCGCAGCACGCGTGCGGCGCGGCCCGGCGACACCTGGCGCAGCAACTGCAGCGACAGCACGCGCGGTGCCACTTCCAGGTGCGCGATCAGCTCGGCGTCTTCCTCGTCCAGCAGTTCGCGGGTCTGCCGGCAATGCGTCGCGCTGCCGGCCAATGCGGCCGCCGCGTGCGGCCAGCGCTGGCGCAACAGTGGCAGTACCTGCAGGCGCAGGAAGTTGCGATCGGCGTGGTCTTCGGCGTTGCTGGGATCCTCGATCCAACGCAGCGCGTGTTGCCGGGCATAGTCGAGCAGTGCGGTGCGCGGTGCGTGCAGCAAGGGACGCCATAGGCGGTGCGTACCGAGCTGACTGTTATCGGCCATCGCGGCAAGGCCATCGACACCGGAGCCGCGCAGCGCGCGCAGCAGGAAGGTCTCGGCCTGATCGTCCTGGTGCTGTGCCAGCGCCAGTGTTTCGCCTTCGCGCAGTTCAGCAGTGAACGCTGCCCGTCGTGCTTCGCGCGCTGCGCCTTCGAGGCCCAGGCCTGTGGTGTCGTCGATCTGTACGTGGTGCACGGCCAGCTCGATGCCCAGTGCGGCGCACTGCTGCTGGCAATGCAGCACCCAATCGTCGGCTGCTGGTTGCAGGCCGTGGTGTACGTGCACCGCACGCAGTGGAGTGCCGGAGGCCTGGGCGCAGCGCCACAGCCAGTGCAGCAGCACGGTGGAGTCGACACCACCGCTGTAGCCCACCAGCAGGGGGGCATCCAGCGGAACGAGGGCAGGGAAGGCAGTCACTGCGGCAAGTATAGGGTGGGGTTTACTTGGCAGGGCTGCGCCCTGCACCCGCTACGAGCCAGAGCAACAGCAACAGCTGGTCAGCTGAGGGATGGCGGGGTGGGTCCGGCTGCGGGAGACGCCGTAAACCCGTCCTTGGGGGCTTGGCCGTGGCATCCATGCCGCGGACACTCCCGCAACCGGACCCACCCCGCCTTCGACAGTTTCCTGCGAACTGTCGGAATTGCTCTTGGGGTCAGATCCGTTTTMCGCAGKAAAACGKATCTGACCCCGGATTCAATTCGATATCTGACAGATGTGATCCACGCAAAGCGTGGATGGTCCAACCGTCACCGGAAATCTGGCAGGGGTGGGGCGGTGTGGGTGGGTAGGACCGTTGGCGCCATGGATGGCGCCATCGAGCCCCCAGGGATGGGTTTACGGCGTGTCCTGCCCACCCACACGACCCGCCCAACTCACAGAAAACCAGAGCCGCTTCTGATCTTGCTTTGGCCTCTGCAGGTGCAGGGCGCAGCCCTGCCGAAAACCCTACTTCACCCGACGACCCGAGCGGTCGATCCGGAACCACTCTCCGCCTTCCATCGGCGTGTGGCCATCGCCATCCGGCGTACCGCGACGGCAACCGTTGCAGACCTCGGCGACGCCGTCGCGGAATGGCCAGGCGAAATCGAAGGTGCCCGGCACCACCTGGCGGAATGTCAGATCGAAGTAGCCCACGCGATCACCGACGCGGCCACGCAGCAGGCCTTCTTCCGGTATCTCCGGGCCGTTGTCCCAGGTCAGTACCGGCAGGCTGCGGCCCTTGCGGTCGACGTAGTGGAAACCTTGGTCGGCATACACCACGGCCAGGCCGTGGTCATCAAAGTTCAGGTCTTTCAGGGTGTCCGGCTGGATCTTCGGCCGGTGGTCGACCACTTCGCAGTTGGGCAGCGGCCATAACCCGTGTTCGTCGGTCAGCAGCTTGCACGTCGGTGCCTGTGCCGCTGCATGGGCACTGACCAGCAGGCCGAGCAGGGCCAGCGACCGCGCGAAGCGGCCGCTGGCAGGAGCAGGGCGGGCCTGCAGTGCGATCACTTGGCCTCGGCCTTGCGTTCGAAGGCCGTCGGCGCCGGCAGCTGCACCGGCACGCCCTTGTCGTCGCAGGTGCCGGCCTGGCACAGGCGCTCGCGCAGGGCCGGGGTAGCCTGCACGATCATGTGGTAGATCGCGTTCTGTTCCAGCGTGCCGCGGATCGCCTTGCTGCCCGGGCCGCGTGCCCAGATGCCGACGTCTTCGCCGCCGTGCGACTCGGACTTCATCGGCACCAGTGCTTCCTGCATGTAGTCCGGATGCTCGGTGTCGACCTCGCGCAGGTTCGGGCGGCCGTTGGCCGGTTCGAAGCTGCTCGGGTTGTGCGGGTAGCGCTTCGAGCCGGCCGGCTGCTGGTTGCTGGCGCCGGTGTGGCCCGGGCCGTTGGCGTAGGTCAGGGTGGTGTAGGGCTGGCCGCTGCCGTCCAGCGCATAGTCCAGCTTGCCGGCGCCGTCTTCGCCGCCCTTGTCCTTCACCTTGCCGAGGATCGGGTTGCCGCGTGCCGGGTAGCCGACGAAGTTCAGCGTGTGCGAGTGGTCTGCGGTGACGATGATCAGGGTGTCATCGGCCGAGGTGAGCTCATTGGCCACGCGCACCGCGTCGGACAGCGCCACGGTTTCGGTCAGGGCACGGTAGGCGTTGCCGCTGTGATTGGCGTGGTCGATGCGCGCGCCTTCGATCATCAGCACGTAGCCTTCCTGGTGCTTCGACAGATTCTTGATTGCCGCAGCCGTCAGTTCGGCCAGGCTCGGCTCACCGCCCGGATCCTGCGGACGCTCGTACTCGTAGCGCATATGGTCCGGTTCGAACAGGCCCAGGATGGCCGGCGCGTCGGCCGCGGCCGCCAGCTGCTTGCTGTTCCACACATAAGCGCCCTGCGGATGGGCCTGCTGCCATTCCTGCACCAGGCTGCGGCCATCCAGGCGCTGGCCGACCTTGTCGTCGTATTCCGGATCGCGCTCTTCCACCGTGGTGAATTCACCGCGGCCACCGCCAAGGGCGACCAGCGGACCACGACCATAGCGCGAAGTCGAAAGCAGCTGCTGGGCGATGTCCTTGCAGCCGGCGGCCTTGGCCGCTTCGGTCAGGTCGGTGTCGTTTTCCCAGTTGCGTTCGGGCGAGTGCGCGTAGGTGGCGGCCGGGGTGGCATGGGTCAGGCGCGCGGTGGACACCACGCCCGTGGCCAGGCCGGCGCTGTCGGCCAGCTGCAGCCAGGTCAGCAGGCCCTTGGACAGGCTGTCGGCGCAGTCGGTGCGGCTGCCGGCGCTGACGCCGATCGCGCCCATGTGGGTCTTCACGCCGGTGGTGATGGCGGTCATCGTGCCGGCCGAATCCGGGGTCTGTGAATCGGTGTTGTAGGTCTTGCTGAACGCCGTGGCCGGGAAGCGTTCCCAGGACAGCAGGTTCTCTTCGCCCGAGCCACCCTTCTGCTGGCCTTCGTAGATGCGCGAGGCGGCCACGGTGGTCAGGCTCATGCCGTCACCGAGGAACAGGATGACGTTCCTGGCCTTGCCGGACATCGCACCGTTCGCTGCAGCCTGGGCCGCGCCGCTGCGGTACCACCACTGTGGCGTCTCGCCGGCCGGGTGGGTAACGGGATCGACGGCGACCTTCAGGCCGGCCGGAGCGGAGGCGGGGGCAGTGCTGGCGCAGGCGCCCAGCAGCAGGGTGGTGGCGCAGGCGGCCAACAGGGAGACGGAACGGCGCATGGACGCTGGGATCTCACAAACTGTAACGGGACGTTCATTATGCCCGCCCTCGCAAGGCACGCCGATGACACACTGATTTGCCGACCGGGCGGTCGTTCCCCAGCCATTGTTGGGCTATCGTGCCAGCATCCCTTCCTTCCCTCTGGATTGCCTATGAAGCTGGTCTCTGCCTGGCTGCGGATTCCATTCTGGCAGCGCGTGGTCGGTGGCTTCGTGCTCGGCGCGCTGGCCGGCTGGGCGCTCGGCCCGGCCGCTGAAACGTGGTTCGGCCCGCTTGGCGAGCTGTATGTCACCCTGATCAAGATGATCGCGGTGCCGCTGGTGTTCTTCGCGGTCATCAACGCGATCTCGTCGCTGCACGGCCAGAAGTCGGTCGCCGCGCTCAGTGGTCGCACCTTCCTGTGGTTCGTGATCACCGCCGCGCTGGCGGTGTGCGTTGGCCTGGCCGTAGGCACGGTGCTGCAGCCAGGCGCCGGTGGCCTGCAGTTGTCGATGGCCAGCAACTACGTGCCGCGCGAAGTGCCCAGCGTGGTGCAGGTACTGCTGGACGTGGTGCCGGCCAATGTCTTCTACGCGCTCTCCGGTATCGGCACCAAGGTCAATGCCGCGGGTGAAACCGTGCTGGCGGCCGGGCGTGGTTCGATCCTGCCGGTGATCTTCTTCGCGGGCCTGGTCGGTTTCGCCATCGTCAAGCTGGGCGAGAAGGTGACCGAGGCGCGCAAGCTGGTCGGCCAGATGAGCGACATCATGATCCAGGTGACCCGCTTCGTGCTGGAAGTCACCCCGATCGGCACCTTTGGCCTGATCGCTGGCCTGGTCGGCAGCTACGGGTTCGAGAAGCTGCTGCCGCTGGGGCATTTCGTGCTGGCGCTGTATGTGGCCTGCGCCCTGCACATCGTGGTGGTCTACAGCGCGCTGCTGCTGGCGCACGGCCTGAACCCGCTGAAGTTTTTCCGTGGCGCCGCGCCGGGCATGCAGGTGGCGTTCGTCAGCTCGTCCAGCTTTGCGGCGATGCCGGTGGCGCTGCGTTCGATCACCCACAACCTTGGCGTGAACAAGGACTACGGCTCGTTCGCGGTGCCGCTGGGTGCCAGCATCAAGATGGACGGCTGCGGCGCGATCTACCCGGCGCTGTGTGCGGTGTTCATTGCGCAGTACAGCGGTGTGCCGCTGACCCCGGAACAGTACGTAGTGGTGCTGATCGCTTCGGTGCTGGGCAGCTTTGGTACGGCCGGCGTGCCGGGTACTGCGGTGATCATGGCCACGGTGGTGCTGAGCGCGGCCAACCTGCCGCTGGAGACCATCGGCTACCTGTATGCCATCGACCGAATCCTCGACATGATGCGCACGATGACGAACGTGACCGGCCAGATGCTGGTGCCGGTGATCGTGGCCAAGGAAACCGGGCTGCTTGACCAGGCGGTGTATGACAATCCGTCCAGCAATGTGGGCGTGGACGATCCCGACCCGACGCCGCCACAGCGCTGAGGTTGCGTGGAGATGAAAGGCCCGCCCTGACCGGCGGGCCTTTTGTTTTGTCCCGGTAGATCCACGCCATGCGTGGATGGGCGATGCCGACCAAGGTCGGCACCTACCGGGGGCGCAAACAAAAAAGCCGCTGCAGGGCAGCGGCTTTCTGTCTTTCAGGCGGCAGGGTAGCGCCAGCGGGTCAGAGGTCGACCCGGCGGGCCTGCATGAACTTGTTGCCCCAGTAGCCACTGAGCAGGGTGTCCACGCGGACGTCCTTGCCCGAGCTCGGTGCGTGCAGGAAGCGGCCATCGCCGACATAGATGCCGACGTGGTCGACGCGGCCCTTGCGGCCGAAGAACACCAGATCGCCGGCAGCCAGCGCGGCGCGGTCGTTGATCAGTTCGGCGTTGTCATCGTGCGCCATTTCGCGCGAGACGCGCGGCAGCTCGATGCCCAGGGCCGAGCGGAACACGTAGCCGACCAGGCCGCTGCAGTCGAAACCGCTGTCCGGGTTGCTGCCGCCCCAACGGTACGGGGTGCCCAGCAGGGTCATCGCACGGCGCAGCAGCGACTGCACCTTGCCGTTGTCGGCAGCGGTGCCGACAACGCTGCCATTGGCGGCGCTGCTGGTGTCGTAGTTGGCGAGCAGGCGGCTGAGGTCACCGGCCACCACGGCCGAGCGGTCCATCAGCGGAATGGTGTCGTTGGCGGCCAAGTGCGGCAGCAGGGCGGCTAGGGTGGCGTTGGCGGCGGCATCGACGCGGCTGCGCTGCGGAGCAGCTGCCTCGGCCTTGGCGGCCGGTCGGGCGGTGCTTTCGGCCGCCGGGGCCGGGGTCACATCGGAACGGTTCGGAGCAGTCTGCGACCAGGCCGGAAGGCTGGTCAGACACAGTGCCAGGCCAAGCAGCAGCGGGCGGGCACTACGTGAAGATACGGAAGTCTGGCCTTCGCTTTTCAGGTCGTCAGTCGTCACGCGTCGGTCACAGGAAAAAAACGATGGGGCATCATGCCCTGTAAAAGCGCGGATAAGTTAAAAATTCCGTTAGTAATTCGTTAGTTTTGGAGTGATGGGTGTCACAGTTTTGAACATATCGCCTGTTCATCTTAGCGAAGAACGCGTTTCGCCCCCGTGTAATGGTCTTTCCAGTAAGGCCCACTGAGCGAGTCGAGCCGGACCGTGCCGCCGGTGCTCGGGGCGTGCACGAAACGTCCTTCACCCACGTAGATGCCAACATGGGTGACGTTGCCGCGGCTGCCGAAGAACACTAGGTCGCCGGTGGCCAGGCGCTGCGGATCGATCTTCGGGCCCTGTACCGCCGCCAGGTCGCGCGAGGTGCGCGGCAGTTTCAGGTCCAGCATCTCGCGATAGACGTAGGCCACCAGGCCGCTGCAGTCGAAGCCAGAATCCGGGGTGTTGCCGCCGTAGCGGTAGGGCGTGCCGACCAGGCTGATGGCACGCATCAATACCGAGTTGGCCGCCTCGGGGTTGTCCGGCACGGTCTTCGGCCAGTTCGCCGTCGGCGGGGGCGGCGCGGGGCGGGTGGCCTTGCCACCGCCGCAGGCGGTCATCAGCACGGGCAGGGCCAGCAGCAGGGCCGGGGCGAGGAGCCGGCGCAGGCCGGACGAAACTGGCGTGATGTGCATGATCTCCGGATAATGCGCCACCTTAGGATTGGCCGTCATGATGGCGGCGTCCCCGCCGGGCGACAACCCGCCCCAACCCGCCTGCCTTCGGCAGATCCAGACAGAGTTGCGCATGAAGATCGAAAAAGACCGCGTTGTCCGCTTCCACTACACCGTTTCCGAAGTCGGCCAGGAGCCGATCGAATCGTCCAAGGACCGCGGCGAGCCGCTGGCGATCCTGATCGGCCACGGCAACATCATCCCGGGCCTGGAAAACGCCATGATGGACAAGGAAGCCGGCGCGACCTTCAGCGTCGATGTCAATGCTGCCGACGCCTACGGCGAGCGCCGCGAGGGCCTGTCCCAGCGCGTGCCGAAGAAGCACTTCGGCAACACCAAGCTGGCCCCGGGCCAGCAGGTCGTGCTGCAGACCAACTTCGGTCCGCGTGCGGTGACCGTGCAGAAGGTCGGCATGAGCGTTGTCGACGTCGACCTGAACCACCCGATGGCCGGCAAGGACCTGCACTTCGACGTGGAAATCGTCGACGTGCGCGAAGCCGGCAAGGAAGAGATCGATCACGGCCACGTCCACGGCGACGGTGGTCACCACCACTGATCGCGGCGCGACAGTGATGGCAGCAACGGCCCGCTTCGGCGGGCCGTTGCGTTTCTGGAACACGGCGCGACCATCCATGGTGCACAGGCGGGCGGCATAATGGCGGACCTGCCCGACGGACGCCCCGTGAACGCCGCTGCCCCCTCTCTGCAACCGCTGGCTTCCGGCGAACGCATCGCGGTGCTGGATGTACTGCGCGGTGCCGCGCTGCTGGGCATCCTGCTGATGAACATCGAGGCCTTCAGCGGACCGCTGGACCTGGCCTTCACGGGTATCGACACGCACTGGCAGGGCATCGACTACTGGGCCGATGCGTTCGTCTACGTGTTCGTGCAGGGCAAGTTCTTCACTCTGTTCTCGCTGTTGTTCGGCGCCGGCTTTACTGTGATGGCGCAGCGCGCCGAGGTGGCCGGGCGTGCGTTCACCCCGTTCTACCTGCGCCGCAGCGCGGGCCTGCTGCTGATCGGCCTGTGCCATGCGCTGCTGGTCTGGTCCGGTGACATCCTGGTGCTGTACGCGCTGGTCTCGCTGCCGCTGCTGGCCTGCCGCGAGGCGCCGCGCAACTGGCTGCCGTGGATGGGCATGCTTGTCTATCTGGGCGGCGTGGCGATGATGTTGCTGGTCGGCGCTATGGTGTCGATGGCCTCGGCCGAGGACGTGCAGAAGATGCTCGCCGACGCACAGCAGAGCATCGACCTGCAGCGGCAGGTATATGGGCACGGCAGCTGGATGCAGGCCACTGGGCAGCGCCTGGGTGAATTTGGCGCGTCGATGGGCGCGCTGCTGATCACGGGCCCGGAAGTACTGGGCATGTTCCTGATCGGCAGCTGGTTTGCCGGCAGCGGCGCGCTGTCGGCGCCAGAGCGCTTCCCGCGGCTGTACGCCGTGCTGCGTTGGGCGGCACTGCCGCTGGGCCTTGTGGTCACGCTGTTCGGCGTGGCCTGGAAGCCATATCTGGCCCCGGGGGCCTACGATCTGCAGGTGACGGCAGCGATGGCGCTGGTGTCGATCGGCGGTCTGCCGATGTGCCTGGGCTACCTGGCCTGGATCGTGCACTGGCGCGCGCGGCTGAGGTGGCTGGCACCGGTTGGGCGCATGGCACTGACCCACTATCTTGGCCAGTCCGTGTTCTGCACCTGGCTGTTCTACCACTATGGGCTGGGTGCGTTCGAGGTGATGCCACGCAGCGTGCAGCTGCTGTTCGCGCTGTTGCTGTTCGCCGTACAGGTGGGCATCTCGCACGCCTGGCTGCGCCACTTCCGCTTTGGGCCGATGGAATGGCTGTGGCGCGCGATGACCTACCGGCAGTGGCCGCCGATGCGGCGCGAGGCCGGGCAGAGCTGATCGATGCGGGGCGCACGCGAGGATGTGATCGTGGTGGGTGCCGGTGCCATCGGCCTGGCCGCCGCGCTCGCACTGCGCGCGCACGGCCGGCAGGTGCGTGTGATCGAGCGGGGACGCATCGGTGCGGCAACCTCGCACGGCAACTGCGGCACCATCACGCCGAGTCATTCGCCACCGCTGGCGGCCCCTGGCGTACCGCTGCGTGCGCTGCGCTGGATGCTCGACCCGCGCGCACCGCTGTATGTGCGCACGCGGCTGGATCCGGCGCTGTGGCGCTGGCTGCTGCAGTTCGGGGCACGCTGCAATGCGCGTGACTGGCTGCAGTCCACACGGGCGCGCGGCGCACTGTTGAATGATTCACGGCTGCGCCTGGCGCAGTGGGTGGAGACGCATGCGCTGGACTGCGAATTCGAGGCGCGCGGTCTGGACTATGTGTTCGGTGACGCCCGCAACTTCGACCATTACGCGGCCGAGTGCGAGGTATTGAACGCGCAGGGTATCGCCACGACCTGCATCGCTGGCGGTGACTATGCGCGCGACAATCCTGCGTTCCATGATCGCATTGCCGGTGCGGTCCACTTTCCTGGCGATGCACAGCTGCGTCCGGACCGCTATACCGCCGAGCTGGCGCGCGTGCTGTGTGCGCAGGGCGTGGTCATCGAGGAACACGCGGATGTGCAGGATTTCAGTACCGATACGCAGGGTGTGCGCGTCCACGTCGGCGAACGCACGCTGCGGGCGCGCGAGCTGGTGCTGGCCACCGGCCCGTGGTCGCGCGACTGGGCACGACAGCTGGACCTGCGCGTGCCGATCCAGCCCGGCAAGGGCTATTCGCTGAGCTGGTCGCGACCGGCGCAGGTGCCGAAGCGCCCGGTGGTGCTGAAGGACCATTCCGTGTTCGTGATCGCCTGGCGCGACGCGCTGCGGCTGGGCGGCACCATGGAGTTCGCCGGTGCCGACCCGCAGCTGCGTGCGACCCGCCTGCAGGCGTTGCAGCGCGCCGCCGACCACTACCTGCGCGCGCCACGCGGTGCGCAGCTGCAGGAACAGTGGTGTGGCTGGCGGCCGATGAGCGTGGACGACGTGCCGATGATCGGCCGCGCGCCTGCGCGTCCTCACGTCTGGCTTGCAGCCGGGCATGGCATGCTCGGCATCAGCATGAGCGCCGGCACCGGCCAATTGATTGCCGATCTGGTCTGCGGCCGCACGCCCGCGATCGATCCCGCCCCTTACCGACCCGAGCGATTCCGATGAGCACTGCACCCTATGATTACGATCTGATCGTCCTTGGCGGCGGTTCCGCCGGCCTGGCCGGTGCGATCCGCGCCGCGCAGCATGGCAAGCGCGTGGCGATGCTCGAACCCGGTGAACTGGGCGGCACCTGCGTCAATGTTGGCTGCGTGCCGAAGAAGGCGATGTGGCTGGCGGCCGACCTGCACGAGCGCATCGGCCTGGCCAGTGCGATGGGCTTCGATGTGCCGGTGCGCCCGGCACTGTCCTGGAAGGAGCTGGTGATCCATCGCCAGGCCTACATCAGCGACATCCACGCCAGTTATCTCAAGCGCCTGGACGAAACCGGGGTGGTACGCATCCCGGCGCGCGGCCATCTGCTCGACGCGCATACCGTGGCCTGCAGTGATGGCGTGCGCTACAGCGGCGAGCACATCCTGATCGCCACCGGCGCGCACCCGCTGCGCCCGGACATTCCGGGTGCCGAGCTGGGCCTGGTTTCCGATGATTTCTTCGATCTGCGCGCGGCTCCGGCCGAGGTGGCGATCATCGGTGGTGGTTACATCGCGGTGGAACTTGCCGGGCTGTTGCAGGCCCTGGGCAGCCGGGTGAGCTTGCTGGTGCGCGGAAAGCGCTTGCTGGAACGCTTCGACTACGAGTTGACCGACCAGCTGGCCGAGAACCTGAAACAGCAGGGTGTCCGCATCCATTTCGACTACCGCCTGCGCGAGCTGCAGCGCGATGGCGAACGCGTGCGTGCGTTCGGCCATGACGGCCCGCTCGACAGCGTGTTCGATGCAGTGTTCTTCGCCACCGGTCGCCGCGGCAACAGCCGTGACCTGGGCCTGGAAGCGCTGGGCATCGGGATCGGTGAGCATCAACAGGTGGAGGTGGACGAATGGCAGACCACGAGCGTGCCGAGCGTGCATGCGGTCGGTGACATCGCCGGCAAGGTCGGTCTGACGCCGGTGGCGGTGGCTGCATCGCGGCGCTTGATGGATCGCCTGTTCGGCGGCCGCCCGCAGTCGAAGATGGACTACGGGAACGTAGCCAGTGTGGTGTTCTCGCATCCTCCGCTGGGCGCGGTGGGCATGAGTGAAGAAGAGGCGCGCGCCCGTTTCGATCAGGTGAGCGTGTACCACAGCCGTTTCCGCCCGATGCTGCAGGCGTTGGCCAACGGCACCCAGCGCAGCCTGTTCAAGATGGTCTGCGCGGGCCCGGAAGAGCGGGTGGTGGGCATCCATCTGCTGGGTGAAGCGGCCGACGAGATCCTGCAGGGTTTCGCGGTGGCGGTGAAGATGGGGGCGACCAAGGCCCAGTTCGACGATACCGTGGCGATCCACCCGACCTCGGCCGAGGAAGTGGTGCTGATGCGCTGACCTGCAGTTTGTAGAGCCGAGCCCACGCTCGGCTGCTTTTCGTCCAGGCATGGCGAAGCCGAGCGCAGACTCGGCTCTACAGGGCACCGGCCGCGCCCATGAGACAATGGCTGCCCCCCACGCCTTTCCGGGCCGCCCTATGCGGGCCGCCGTCGTCCTGATGTCCAGCCCCGCTTCCCGTATCGCCACCGCTTCCCCGCGCATCGCGCTGGGGGGTATCGGCCTGGCCGCGATCGGTGCCATCGCCGCCTCCGGCAAGGCCATCATCGTCAAGCTCGGCCTGCGTCATGGTGTCGATGCCACCACGCTGCTGGCGCTGCGCATGCTGATGGCGCTGCCGCTGTTCGTGTTGATGGCACTGTGGGCCGCGCGCCGGGCCGAGCCGCTGTCCTGGGCCGACCGCGCCCGCGTGCTGTGGCTGGGCTTCACAGGCTACTACCTGTCGAGCCTGCTCGACTTCCAGGGCCTGCAGTACATCAGCGTGACGCTGGAGCGGTTGATCCTGTACTTGAACCCGACCCTGGTGCTGCTGATCAACGTATTGCTGGCGCGCCAGCGGCCGGGCCGCTGGCAGATCGGCGCGCTGGTGCTGAGCTATCTGGGCGTGCTGCTGGCCTTCGGCCACGATCTGCAGCGCGAAGGTGGGCAGATCATCGTTGGCAGCCTACTGGTGCTGGGCAGTGCGCTCAGCTACGCGCTGTACCTGTTCGGCAGCGGCCAGGTGGTGGCGCGCATTGGCGCGGTACGGCTGACCGCCTATGCCAGTTGCGTGGCCAGCGTGCTGGTGCTGCTGCATTTCGCGGTGACCCATCCGCTGCCGTTGCTGTGGCAGGCGCCGGCACCGGTGCAGTGGCTGTCGCTGGCCAATGCCACCGTGTGCACGGTGCTGCCGGTGCTGGCGATCATGCTGGCGGTGCAGCGCGTGGGTTCGTCGCTGGCTGCGCAGGTCGGTATGCTGGGCCCTGTTTCCACCATCGTGATGAGCCTATGGCTGCTCGACGAACCGATGGGGCCGGCGCAGATCGCCGGCACCGTGCTGGTGCTGATCGGCGTACTGCTGGTGACCCGCCTGCGGCGCTGACGCCGGAGCAGGCGCGTGCGCGCATCCTGGCGGTCATCCGCGCGATCCCGGCGGGGCAGGTGATGGGCTATGGCCAGGTGGCGATGCGCGCCGGCCTGCCGGGGCGTGCGCGTTTGACCGCGCGCATCCTCGGCCAGAACGACGACCCGGACCTGCCCTGGCACCGCGTACTGCGTTCGGATGGACGCATCGCCATGGAAGAGGGATCGGCCGGCTGGCGCGAGCAGTCACAGCGGCTGCGTGCGGAGGGCGTGGTGGTGGAGAACGGCCGGGTGCGGATGCCGGCCACCGATCCGGCGGCCGCACTGGATGCTGCCGTATGGGGCCCGGGCTGAGCGCCGCTGGCGACTGAACGGGCTGCGCCTGCCGGTCGCCAAC
This sequence comes from Stenotrophomonas maltophilia, assembly GCF_013464485.1. Lineage (GTDB taxonomy): Bacteria > Pseudomonadota > Gammaproteobacteria > Xanthomonadales > Xanthomonadaceae > Stenotrophomonas > Stenotrophomonas maltophilia_AW. Next base: position 48,381 of record NZ_RAUX01000015.1, on the reverse strand, counting down.
AAGACACGGTGCTGCGGCTATGATGGAGGCCGTTCCATGCCGGTACTCCCATGTTCCCGCGACTGCCCACCGTCACCAAGGCCCTGCTGATCGCCAATGCGATCCTGTTCCTGCTGCAGCAGCCGTTCCTGCTCGGCATGCAGACCTTCGAACCGTTCATGCTGCAACCGCTGCAGCAGGGCTTCGATGCGTTCTCGCCGGGCGGCAACTTCCAGCCGTGGCAGCTGCTGACCTATGGCTTCCTGCATGGCAGCTTCGGCCACCTGTTCTTCAACATGCTGGCGGTCTTCATGTTCGGCGCGCCGCTGGAGCAGACCTGGGGCGAGAAGCGCTTCCTGCTGTACTACCTTGTGTGCGTGGCCGGTGCCGGCGTCTGCCAGTTGCTGGTGGGCACGCTGCTGGAGAATCCGGCCACGGTACTGGGCGCCTCCGGCGGCGTGTTCGGCCTGCTGCTGGCCTACGGCATGTTGTTCCCGAACCAGCGGGTGATGCTGCTGTTCCCGCCGATTCCGATGAAGGCGCGGACCTTCGTGATCCTGTTCGGCGTGGGTGAGCTGGTGCTGGGCATGACCGGCTGGCAGCCGGGCGTGGCCCACTTCGCGCACCTGGGCGGCATGCTGTTTGGCTGGCTGCTGATCCGCTACTGGCGCGGGCAGCCGCCGTTCAACAAGCGCCGCCCGCCCGGCCCTCCGAAGCGCCCGAACCACCTGCGCAGCGTGAAGTGAGGCGCGATGCGCCTAGCTCTACGCGGGTAGGTGCCAACCTTGGTTGGCACGCTTTGAATGGGATCATTTGACGCTGTAGGTACCGACCGTTGGTCGGCACACCTTCTCTCACGCGGGTAGGTGCCGACCATGGTTGGCTGGCTTTGGGAAGGATCATGTCGGTAGATGCCAACCCCGGTTGGCAATCGCTTCTGCTGCCTCGTGCCAACCAWGGTTGGCACGAGGCAGCAGGTAATGCAGTTGATGGGGAACACGCGCCTCCACGCATGGCGTAGCTCTACAGATCCTGCAACACCACCTGCGCGGCATTGTGCCCAGGTGCACCGGTCACGCCACCACCGGGATGGGTACCCGACCCACACAGATATAACCCGGGCAGGGCGCCGCGATAGCCGGCCTGGCCAACCATCGGCCGCGCAGAAAACAGCTGGTTGGCACTCAGTGCGCCGTGGAAGATGTCGCCGCCGATCAGGCCGAAGGTACGCTCCAGATCCAGCGGGGACAGCACCTGGCGGCCCAGTACGCTGTCAGTGAAACCCGGCGCATACCGTTCAACGGTGTCGATCATCAGTTCGGCCACCATTTCACGATGATCATCCCAGTGACGCCCGCCGGGCAGTACAGGCGCCACATGCTGGCAGAACAGGCTGACGACGTGCTTCCCTGGCGGCGCCAGCGAATCGTCCAGCGTGCTGGGAATGAGCATTTCCACGATCGGTTCGCGTGACCAGCCATCGCGGCGTGCATCCAGCCAGGCGCGGTCCATGTAGTCGAGGCTGGGCGCCATGATGATGCCGGCGCTGAGATGTTCGCCGGGGCCGGGCAGGGCGCGGAAGTCCGGCAGCCGCGACAGCGCGAGGTTCATCCGGAACGTCCCGGAGCCGCAGCGCCAGTGTGCCATCCGCTCGCGCGTCGCCGCCGGTACCTGCGCCGGTTCCAGCAACTGCTCGTACAGCAGCTTGGGGTTGACGTTGGCGATCAACGCGCGTGCGCGCAGGGCTTCTCCGTTGGTCAACAGTACGCCGACCGCATGGCCGCCCTCGATGAGCAGCCGCTGCACGCCGGCATCCACGCGCAGTTCGGCGCCGGCTTCGCGCGCTGACGCAGCAATCGCCTGGCTGATCGCGCCCATGCCACCGATTGCATGGCCCCAGGCACCCTTCACGCCGTTGCATTGGCCGAACACGTGGTGCAGCAGCACGTAGGCGCTTCCGGGCGTGTAGGGACTGGCATAGTTGCCGACGATGCCGTCAAAGCCGAACAGCGCCTTGATCGGCGCGCTCTCGAACCAGCGGTCCAGGTACTCAGCCGCTGACAGCGTGAACAGGTCCAGCAGTTCCTGGCGCAGCGAAGCATCCAGCGTTGCCAGTTCGCGGCCGAGTTTCCCCATCTGCCACAGTGCGGGCAGGGCACGCCAGCCACCGGCAACGCCGATGTCTGGCGGCGCGCGCAGCGCCCACGCACGCAGTACGTCGGCGAATGTCTCCAGACGCGCTTCGTATGCGGGCAGGCGTTGTGCATCCCGCTCGGAGAACTTCGCCACCTCGGCCTGGGTGCGGCCCGGCGCCGACAACAGGTAACGGCCGTCCGGCAATGGCAGGAAGTTGTTGGCCGGGCGCGCGACAATGCGCAGCCCATGCGCATGCAGCTGCAGGTCGTCGATCACCTTTGGCTGCAGCAACGACACCGTGTATGACGCCACCGAGTTGCGGAAGCCGGGATGGAATTCCTCGGTAACCGCCGCTCCGCCGAGCACGCCACGACGTTCGAGCACCAGCACCTGCTTGCCGGCGCGTGCCAGATAGGCCGCACAGACCAACCCGTTGTGGCCACCACCGACGATGATTGCATCCCAGGACATCAGCACCTCTGAAAAAGGGGACGGAGGGGATTAAGTCGTAATCGGCATCTGAGCACAGGCCCGTGCGGGAAGCGACTTAGTTCCCTCCGTCCCCTTTTTGGATGGCGGCGTCGATGGTGGCGATGTCGATCTTCTTCATCGGCATCATCGCGTTGAAGGCGCGCTTGGCCAGTGCTTTGTCCTTGCTGGTCACCGCTTCGATCAGCATGCGTGGGCTGATCTGCCAGGAGATGCCCCAGCGGTCCTTGCACCAGCCGCATTGGCTCTCCTGGCCACCGTTGCCGACGATCGCATTCCACAGGCGGTCGGTCTCGGCCTGGTCCTCGGTCTGGATCTGGAAGGAGAACGCTTCGCTGTGCTTGAACGCGGTGCCGCCGTTGAGGCCAAGGCAGGGAATGCCGCAGACGGTGAATTCGACCGTCAGTACGTTGCCTTCCTTGCCGTCGGGGTAGTCACCCGGTGCGTGATGTACGGCAGTTACTGCGCTGTCAGGCAGGAGGCTGGCATAGAAGGTGGCGGCCTCGAGCGCGCCGTTGTCGTACCAGATACAGATCGTGTTCTTGTGTGCCATGTCGGGGCTCGGCGATGGACGAAGCCGCAGCGATAGCACGCCTGGTGTTAACCCGGGATCGTGCTGCACCCGCAAAAAAGGAGGGCGCCCGAAGGCGCCCTCTGCGTTACCAGTGCAGCGGGTAGCTCAGCGCCAGACCTTGATCTGCTCGGCTTCGCTGCGCAGCATCGGCTGGCCTGCCTTGCAGTTGAAGGTGGCACCGAATGCCGGCAGGTTGGCCAGCGTGCCGTTGCTGCGCCAAAGGCCCGGTGCACGGATGTCGGCGGTCAGGCGACGTACGGCCTCGTTCGGCGACAGCTGCTGCGCCCACAACGCCGACCACGCGCGGAAGAAGCCCTGCTGCTGTGCCTGCTTGGCCTTCGGCTCCTGCGCGGTGTATGCGGCCCAGGCCAGTTCCAGGCCGGCAATGTCGGCCAGGTTCTCTTCCTGGGTAAGCGCGCCGTTGACCTTGGCACCCTTCACGCCCGGGAAGTCGTAGGCGCCGTACTGCACGGCCACGCGGTTGCCGAGCAGGGTCCAGGCGGTCTTGTCGGCCGGGGTCCACCAGCTGCGCAGTTCACCCTTGGCGTCCACCAGCGCACCCTTCGCGTCGATCGCGCGGGTCAGCTCATGGCCGACCAGGCCACCGAAGCTGCCGAACTTGTCGGCGGCGTCGGCCTTGGCGTTGAACACCGGGCCCTGCAGGATCGCAGCGGTGACGATCAGGCGGTTCTGCGCCAGGTCATAGGCCAGCGACGGCTGCTGCGGCAGCACGTCCCAGCGACGATCGGCATTGCCCTTGCCGATGCGGCGCATCTCCTCACGGTGGCGCCAGGTCGATGCGATCAGCATGTTGCCGCCGAACGAGCCGCGGCCCATCGGTTGCACGGTGTAGTCGAGATCACGCAGCGGGGTACCGATCTCGATCTTCAGCGCAGCCAGCTTGGCCTGTGCTTCGGTCTTGGCCTCGGCACTCATCCAGCTGCTGTTCTTGACGGCCTCGATCTGCACTTCACGCACCTTGTCGACGATCCACGCGGCCTGGCGACGATCTTCGGCCGACAGGTAGCGGGAGGCGTATTCGCGGCCGACCATCGGGCCGGCGGCTACGTTGATCGCGTCCAGCACGTCTTCCCAGCGCTGCGGCGGCAGGGTTTCGCCGCGCAGTACGCGACCACGGAATTCAAACTCGGCGTCGCGATAGGCCTTGGACAGGTACGGCGCCATCGAGTCGCCCACACGCCAGCGCAGGTAGGCCTTCCACTGGTCCGGCTTGAGCTTGCCGACCATGCCGTCGAGCTGCTTGAACAGGCCCGGATCGGCCAGGGAGACCAGATCGTCGTTCACGCCCTGTGCCTTCAGGAATGCATCCAGCTGCAGGTTGCGGTAACGGCTGTTGAGCTCCTTGGTGGAGATCGGCGCGTAGTTGTTGAACGGGTTGTTGATGCCGGCCAGCGACTGCGCATTGCGTGCCAGCTCGGTTTCCAGCGCGATCACTGCCTGCGATTCGGCATCCAGCTTGGCCGCCGGGGTGCCGGTCAGTGCCAGGATCTGCTTGACGTAGTTGCGGTAGCGACCCATCAAGGCCACGGTGTCGGCATCGGTGCGGGTGTAGAACGCCGGATCCGGCAGGCCCATGCCGCCCTGCATGAAGTAGCCGATGTGGCGGTCCAGCGCCTTCAGATCGACGTCAGGGCCGAAATTGAAGGCCACCGGGATGCCGACCTGATGCAGCGCGGCGATCGAGGCCGGAACATCCTTGGCCTTTTTGATGGCGTTGATGCGGGTCAGCAGTGGCGCGATCGGATTGGAGCCGTCTGCTTCCACGGCGGCTTCATCCAGGCCGCTGGCCCAGAAGTCGCCGAGCAGTTTCTGCACATTGCCCTGTGGCGCCTTCATCGCCGCATCGAGCAGTTCGCGCTGCTGCTGGCGGCTGCGGTCGACCAGCTGGCCCAGCGCGGTGATGGCACCGGTCTGCGGCACCGGGTTGGCCTTCAGCCAGCCTGCATTGGTGGCATCGTAGAAGTCGCTGCACTGGGCGCTGACGGCCGGAGCGCGTGCGGCCTTCTTCTTGGCGGCGAACGCATCGTGGGTCGGGACCAGGGTCGCCAGGCTGATGCCCAGGGCGATGGCAAGCGGGCGGAAATTGGGCATGTGGAACGAATCCGTGATGGATTGAGGGCGCGCGCACTATAGCAAGCCGGGCATGGGCGCGGCATGCACGCATCACGGTGACTCCGCCGTGCCGTGCGCCGACCAAGGTCGGCATCTACCCTCGGCGTGGGCGTGCACAGCACAGTAGATCCACACCATGCGTGGATGGCGGGTTCCGAAACAAAACAAAGGCCCGGGAATTCCCGGGCCTCTGCAGGTCTGGCTTGGCGTCAGCCGTGACTTACCAGATCACCACCTGCTGCTCGCCAGTGCGGGCCATCGGCGAGCCGGCCTTGCACTGGAACGCGGCGGCGAAGGTCGGCAGGTTCGACGGCGCACCCATGGCGCGGAACTGCGCCGGCGCGTGCGGGTCGGTTGCGAGGCGGACCTTGGCGTTTTCCGGGGTGTACTTGGTACGCCACACGGTGGCCCAGTTGAAGAAGAAGCGCTGGTCGCGGGTGAAGCCGTCGACCTTGGCATCTTCCTTGCCGGCGGAGGCCTTCTGCAGCGCGTCGTAGGCCGTAGCCAGGCCGCCCAGGTCAGCGATGTTCTCGCCCAGGGTCAGGTGGCCGTTCACGGCCTGGCCGTCGACCTTGTACTGGTCGAACTGCTTGACCAGCTTGCCGGTCAGGCCTTCGAAGTTCTTCTTGTCAGCGGCGGTCCACCAGTCTTCCATGTTGCCGGTCGGCCCGAAGCGGGCGCCCTGATCGTCGTAACCGTGGGTCATTTCGTGGCCGATCACCGCACCGATGCCGCCGTAGTTCAGCGCGTCATCGGCCTTCGGGTCGAAGAACGGCGGCTGCAGGATGGCGGCCGGGAACACGATCTCGTTCTGCAGCGGGTTGTAGTAGGCGTTGACCGTCTGCGGGGTCATGCCCCACTCGGTCTTGTCCACCGGCTTGCCGATCTTGGACAGGTTGAACTTGTAGTTGAACTCACTGGCCGCGCGCACATTGCCCAGGTAGCTGTCGCGCTGGGTCTGCAGGCCCGCCCAGTCACGCCACTTGTCCGGGTAACCGATCTTCGGGGTAAAGGTTTCCCACTTGGCGATGGCCTTTGCCTTGGTTTCATCGCTCATCCAGCTCAGGCCCTGGATGCGTTCCTTCAGCGAGGCGGCCAGGTTCTTCACCAGCTCTTCCATCTTCGCCTTGGCTTCCGGCGAGAAGGCAACCTTCACGTACAGCTGGCCGAAGGCTTCGCCGGCATCGTTCTCGATGGTGCCCAGCACGCGCTTCCAGCGCGGCTTCTGTTCCTTCTGGCCGTTGAGGGTCTTGCCGTAGAACTCGTAGTTCTCCTGCACGAAGGCGTCGGCCAGGTACGGCGAGGCGCTGTCCACGGTGTGGAAGCGGAGGTAGGCACGCCACACCGACGGATCGGTGTCGCCCAGTGCCTTGCTCACTTCCTCATGGAAGGCCGGCATGGCCAGCGAGAACTTCTCCGGTGCGGCCACGCCCTGCGACTTGAAGAACTCGGTCCAGCTGAAGTTCGGGGTCAGCTTGTCGGCGTCGGCCAGGGTGACCGGGTTGTAGTACAGCTCGACGTTGCGCGACAGCTCGACGCGCGACTTGGAGGCCTTGGCCAGGCGGGTCTCGAACTTGACCACGTCCTCGGCCTGCTTGGCCGCATCGGCAGCGGCGACGCCGGACAGCTCCAGCACCTTGGCGACGTGCGCCTGGTAGGCCTTCAGCTTGTCGGCGTTCTTGGCATCGGTGTAGTAGGTGCTGTCCGGCAGGCCGAGGCCGCCCTGGCTGGCGTAGGCCAGGTTGACAGCCGAGTTCTTGAAGTCGGCTTCGGCGCCGAAGCCGAACAGGACGTTGTCACCCTTGGCGGCGCTGCTGCGCAGGTAGTTGGCGATGGCCGCCTTGTCCTGCAGGCCGTCGATCGCGGTCAGGTCGGCCTTCAGCGGCTCGATGCCCTGGGCGTTGATCTTGGCTTCGTCCATGCCGGTGGCCCACAGGTCGCCGACGATCTTCTCGATGTGGTTCGGGTTCTTGACCTGCGCGACCTGTTCAGCCAGCTGGTGCTGCACGGCCACCGAACGCTCGTCGAGGATGGTGAAGGCGCCCCAGCTGGTGCGGTCGCCCGGGATTTCATTGGCGGCCAGCCACTTGCTGTTCACGTAGTCGCCGAAGGCGCCGCAGGCGTCCTTGCTGGTATCCAGATCGCTGGGCTGGAAGGCGTTGTAGGCCGGCAGCTTGCTCTCGTCCAGCGTGTACTGGGTGGCTTCGGCCGCAGCCGGCGTGGAGGCGGTGGCGTCCTTGGCCGGGGTTTCGTTCTTGCCGCAGCCGACCAGCGCGGCCGAAACGGCCAGGGTCAGCAGCACGATCTTGGGAGTACGGGTCACTTTGATGGCCTCCAGGCCGAGTGAGTCAGGGAAGGGCCGCGGGGACGGCCGTGGGCCGAACAATACGCCGCCGGCCTGCCCTGCAAGGGTGTCGAAGGTCATGGCCGGGTGCAAGGGGGCCGTTTCGTGGCCCGGAAAAGACAGACCCGGCAAAAGCCGGGTCTGTCGGGGTGCTGCGATCAGGCGTGGATCAGAACTTGTACTTCAGACGCACGAACGGGGTGCGGCCGTACAGGTCGTACTGGGTCGCGAATGCCGCAATGTTGCCGTAGCGGGCATCGCTGACGCCGGTGGAGATCAGCGGCGGAGTCTTGTTGAAGATGTTGCTGACACCCACCAGGATTTCCCAGTCGGCCTGCGAGTAGCTGACCGATGCGGTGTGGTAAGTACGCGAATCGACCACGATGTCACGGTAGGAGTTCGCACGGCCCTGGTAGATGAATACCGGATCCAGGTCGATGTCCTTGGTCTTGTGGATATAGGTGGTCAGCCAGTTGTAGGTCCAGTCTCCACGGGTCAGGCTGAGTGCCAAGTTGCCCACAACCTTCGGACGCCCGATGTCACCAAGAAGTTCATTGGACGAAAGGCCACTTTCCTCAGCGCTGGAGAAGACCTGCTGGGTATCCTCGATGGTGTAAGTGACCTGGGTTTCGGCAGAGAACTTGCCGAACGAGAAGTCGTGGTCGAAGTTCGCAGTCAGATCGTAGCCGCGAGTGCGCTGCTTGTTGATGTTGACGTACTGGTTGTACACATCAGTGATGTTCCAAGCCTCATCGCCGGTACCGGGGTTGCGGACCAGCAAGCCGCAGAAGGCGTTCGGATACACCGCAGCGCCATAGCAACCCTTGACGATGTCAGCCGTGGTGATCTGGCCGATCTCGTTCTTCACCTGATAATCGAAGTAATCGATTGCCACACTCAGATTGGCAAAAGTGGGGGTGAACACGATACCTGCGGTCTTGGCACGGGAGGTTTCCGGAATCAGCTGGCCTGCACCGCCGCCCGAATACACCGTCGCACTGCTGCCGGCGCCTGCGTAGTCGGCAGGAATGCCAGCCGCAGCACAGTTGCGCTGGTAGTTGGTGTTGGAGCTCTCACCCCAGCGGATGCAGGGGTCGATGCCGGTCTGTCCCAGGAAACCGGTCTGGTTGCCCAGATAGAGCTCATACAGGCCCGGAGCACGGTAGGATGTGCCGATCGAGCCGCGCAGGCGCAGCGACGGAATGACCTGCCAGTTGAGGCCCACCTTCCAGACCTCGTCGGTGCCATCCACCGAGTCGTACTGGAATGCGCGGCCGGACGCGTTCAGGCTCAGCGACTCAATCGCGGGCAGGCCCTTCAGCAGCGGGACATCGAATTCAACAAATGCTTCCTTGACCCTGTCGTCGCCCTTGGTGACATTGGCCGAGCTCGAGCCCCAAAGGTCCTGTGCCTTTGACAGTTCACCCGGCTGATCGTCGATCGAGTAGTAGCGGTACTCCAAGCCCGCGGCTACGCCCACAGCACCTGCCGGCAGCTCGAACAGGTCGCCGCTGACCACGGCATTGATCGTGGCCTGCTTGTAGATCGTCTTACCCCAATCCCACTGTCCCAGCAGATTGCTGAGTTCATCGACTTTGGCTCCGCTCAGATAGCCCGGATCGAGGTAGTTCAGTGTCGGCGCGTTGTCAGTGTAGTCAACGTCGCCGGTCTTGGAGGCCTGGATGCCAAAGTTGCCGTACTTGCCCTTGGAGTGGCTGAAGTTGGCATTGACTTCCCATGCCCAAGTATCAGTGCCCTTGAACAGACCATCGAGCTTGGTGGCGCCGTAGAAGTAGTCGACCGTGACGTCCTGCTGCGATTTGAACGGCATGATCGGACGGATGACGCCGGTGAAGCCTGAACCTGCCGGTGCCTGGATCCGCGGGAAGAACTGGCGCCAGCGGAAGGACTCGGTCTCTCGACGGTTGAACAGCCACTGGGTCTTCCAGTTGACGGAGTCGAAGGCGAAATCGGTGGCTACGAAGACGCTCTTGCGCTCCTGCTGGTTGATGATCTGCTCTTCACCAAAGCGTGCGAAGTTCAGCGGCTCATCATAGTAGGCCTGTCCGCCGCCAGCGTAGGTACGGGTGGTACGCGGGCGATAGCCGGGCAGTGGGCCGATAGTGTTGCCTTCCGGCGAAGGGACATAACGGACGGCACCTACGTCGACGACGTTGTGCAGCAGGTTGTTGCAGTTTGCCAAGTTGGTGCCGGCAGTGATTGAGCGATCCTGACGGTCAATGCGGTTGCCATCGGCATCCTTGACCAGATCATTGCTGCAGTTCAGATAGTCACGGTCGTTGCGGTTCAGTTCGTAGTGCTTATACCACTCTGCCGCAGCCACGATGCTGCCTTTCTCGAAGTTCCAGCCGTTGGCCAGTGAGGCAGCGAACACTTCGCCGCCGCCTTCGGTCGGCACGCGGCCGGTCACGGTCAGCTCAGGACGCTCGATGTTCTTTTTGGTGATCAGGTTGACCACACCGGCCACGGCGTCGGAACCGTAGATGGAGGACGAGCCGTCCTTCACGATCTCGGCGCGCTGCAGGATGGCGGTGGGAATGACGTTCAGGTCGAAGGCGCCGACGGCGCCACGGGTACCGGCCGGGCCGGGGCGCTGGCCATCGAGCAGCACCAGGGTGCGGTTCGCGCCCAGGCCACGCAACGAAACCGTCTGCACGCCGGTACCGCCGTCCACAACGAAGCCGCCGAACTGGTGGGTGATCTGGGTTTCAGCCGAACCGATGGCCGACTTCTGCAGGAACTCGGCCACGTTGACCTGGCCCTGCTTGGCATTGGTTTCGGCATTGATCGTGAACACCGGCGAGGTGGTTTCATAGTCCGCACGGCGGATCAGGGAGCCGGTGACGGTGATCTTGTCAAGATCCGTCGCGCGCTGGGAAGACGAGGAAGTGCTTGACGCCTTTGCTTCCTGCTGGGTGGATTCCTGGGCCAGAGCCGGTGCGACCTGCAGGCAGGCCAGCACAGCAAGAGTCAACGGGACGCGGCTTGGCTTGGTTTGGCGGTTGGCGGTGCGCATTTCGTTTTGATCCCCACTTGTTATGCTTCGGTTAATGGAGTGTATGAGCCGCGTAAAGTAAATGCAACATGAATATTAAAATCTCTTAACCTGTTGTTGTTAGGGGGAAATTCAGCGTCTGGGGCATGAAAAAGCCCCTGCCGGGCGGGCAGGGGCTTGGTGGGGACGCTTGGTGCGAAGCGAGGATCAGAGGCCGCCGGGGCCGCAGTCCTTGGCCAGGTAGTCGGCCATCAGCGTCAGGGTGGTCCTGAAATGCACGGGGTACCACGGCATGCTGTGCGGCATGTCGGGGATCAGCTCGAACCGGGCCGGCACCTTGCCCTGTACGCCGCTGTAGAAGTTCCTCGCATGGAAGGACGGCGTGCGTACGTCACGGTCGCCGACGAAGGTCAGCAGAGGAATCGTGGCCTTCGCAGTGTTCTGCATCGGGTCCATGCCTTTCACCGTGCGCCCCTGCAGAATGCGCTGCAGGCGGTTCTGGCTCCAGGAGGTGCCCAGCCGGCCAAGATCGGTGACCGGGGCACCAGCGATGGCGCACTGATAGGGCGACGGGCTCCGCACCGTTGCGGCGGCAGCCGCGAAACCACCATAGGAATAGCCGAAGATCGCGATGCGGTCCTTGGCGGCGATGCCTTGTGAGACCAGCCAGGCGGCGCCGTCATCCTTGTCGTCCTGCATCTTCTGGCCCCACTCGGCGTCACCTGCCAGCCAGAGCTTGCGGCCAAGGCCGGCGCTGCCGCGGTACTGAGGGCGCAACACGGCATAGCCGCGCGAAGTGAAGAATGGTACCCAGCCTGATGCATCCCAGCCGGTGTAGTCGCGCGCCCACGGCCCGCCGTGCGGATGCACGAGTGCCGGCAGCGGGCCGTCGCCCTGCTTCCAGCCCGGCGGGAGGTCCAGAATCGCCGGAATCTGCAGGCCATCGCGTGCGGTGTAGGTCACCCAGCGTTGTTCGCCAATCTGCTTGCTGTCCACCCAGGGGCGCTCATTGCCGAGCGGCACGACATCCTTGCGATCGGCCAGGATGAAGTAGCTCTTCGGGTTTCGGTTGCTCTCCGTGGTGAACAGGACGCGCGAAAGGTCGTCGTTGTAACCGGTGATGTAGACGCTCATGCCGGGATAGGCTTTCTGCAGGCCCTCCTGCAGGGCCTTCATCTGCGGATCCACGTACACGGCCTGCCGCTGCGGACCGTCGATATAGAAGCCGAGGACCTGGTTGAAGTTGCTCTTGCGCGTGCCCAGGATCAGTGAACTGATCGAGAAGGATGGATGGGCGGCCAGAGGCTCCTTGTCGAACTCCTTCTTGGCGGGATCGTACAGTCGCGCCTGCACCAAGTCAGAGAACTGGTCGGTCAGCACGTACAGCTTGCCGCTGTCATCGTCTATGCCGACGACTTCCACCGTATAGCGTTCGCTCAGTCGGGTGGTCAGGGGGGCGTGCACTTCGAACTGGCCGGCGCTGTTCTTGATCAGAATGCGTTGTTCGAAATCGTCGGAGCCGGCGGATTCGACCTGGGTCTGGGTCAGGACTTCACCTGTCCGGGGGTGGAACAGGCCGGGTGATGTGCGCGAGCTGCCCTTGAACAGCAGTTCGGTCTGGCCGGTGCGCAGGTTGAAGCGGTAGTAGTTGGCCTGCAGTGTGGCTTCGTTGAGCTGGCTGATGATGACCCTGTCTGCATCCAGCGGCAGTCCATGGACCAGCGAGGCGGTACCCGCAAGTTCGAGGCAGCGAAGGGTCTCGGGGCTGACCCCGAGCGTGCGGGTGTTGTTGGCGAAAGCCTCGTCGAACTTGGTCTGGGTGGCGTCGGTGAGGTAAGCCTTGGTCAGGAAGGTCTTGGTGGCTCCCGTACTGTTGCCTTCACCGCAGCCGCCGAGTTTGCCTGTCCATTCCTGGCGTCCGATGACGAGGTTGCGTCCCGCCTTCAGTGCGCTTGCCGCGATGAACTTCATCCGGTCACCGGATGGCGTGATGGCGACCGGACCGGCGCCGAGGTTGTCCAGGTTCCAGTTGGCCAGGGCGGTATCGCTGTTGTCGCTGCCGGGCGCGGCGACGATGGCCACCAACTGCTTGCCGTCGGCGCTCATGGTGACCGACTGGATGGTTGGGATCTTGGCGAAATCCTCGGCTGGCAGAGGGCTTGCGAGGGCAGGAGCAATGCACAGCGCCGCCAGAGCGGCGGCGCCAAGGCGGGCAGGGGTCAAGCGCAGTTCCATGGTCGGCAGGGTCCTTGTGGCGGGCACATCAATATGACCTGAAGATGAACGAAGACGTGGGGCGAGTCAACTTGGCGTGAAAGCCCTGTGGACCGGTCCTGCCGGGGGAGGAAGCCCAAAGAAGGACCCCGCCGGGGCGGGGTCTTCGGTGTGGCGAGGGCGGAGATCAGTTGCCGCCGAACTCGTACTTGGCCTGCACGTAAATGGCACGCCCGTAGGCGTTGTACAGGTAGTTGTTGTACGGCTGGCCGCTGGTGCCGGCGAAGCTGAAGCGCTGGTTGTCCGGCATCTTGTTGAACACGTTGTTGACCATCAGCGACAGGGTCAGGTTGTCCAGCGCGCGATAGTTCACGCTCAGGTTGTAGGTGGTGTAGGACCCCCACTTGCCTGCCTTGTAGCCGGAACTGTGGACGTAGTCGTAGCCATTGCCTACGTAGGCCATGTAGTTCGGCGTCTTGCCGATGTAGTTGGCATACAGGGTGGTGGTCCACTTGTCCTTGGCCCAGCCGACCGAACCATCGGCGCGCACCTTGGCGTACGAGTCGTATACCCACATCGCGTACGGGTCACGCAGCAGGTCCAGGAACTCATCGCCCGGCTGCGGCTGCAGTTCGCGCTTGAGCATGTCGGTGTAGTTGCCCGAGAACTGCAACGAACCGAAGCGGCCCATGTCGTGCACGTACTTGAAGCTGGCGGTCAGCGCTTCCAGGTTCTGGCGGGCGACGTTCATCTTCGGGGTGTAGATCTCGTCCAGCACGCCGGATGCATCGCGGGTGATCCAGTCGTTGACGTTCTGGCAGCTGGCCGAGGTGTTGTTGGCTTGGCCGCCACGGCAGTAGTACTCGGCCAGCAGCAGCTGGTCGGAGCTGAGCGTATCGACCTCGTTCTTGATCTTCCAGTTGTAGTAGTCCACCGACAGCGACAGGTTGTTGATCGGTGCCCACACAACACCCGCGTTCCAGACGTCGGCGGTGATCGGTTCCAGGTCCGGATTGCCGGCGCGGGTGCCGAATACCGAGACGCTGTCATACGGGCAACCGGTGGTGTTGGCCGGGTCGTAGCCCAACTGACCGCAACGGTAGTAGTCGGTGGAGCCGTTGGCGTAGTAGCCGCTACGGCCCTGGAATGCGTCGGACAGGGTCGGAGCGCGGAACGCCGTACCGTACTTGCCGCGGAACAGCAGGCTCTCGATCGGACGGAACTCGATGCCGATGCTGTAGGTGGACTTGTCGACGGTGTTGCTGCCGATCTTGAAGGCGTCGTAGCGGCCGGAGCCGGTGACTGTCAGCGTGTCATGCAGCGGCAGACGGAGCTCACCGGTCACGGCGTAGTTGCTGCGGTGGCCGGCGCCGGAGACCGCCGTGGTGCCCCAGACGCTGCCATCCATCAGGCCCGGATCGGGGCTGTAGTCCCAGCCTTCGCTGCCACCTTCAACGACCACGGCCAGGCCGGCGTCGCCGCCCGGCAGCTTGAACAGTGAGCCGTTGGTGACCTGTGCACGGGCCAGATTCTGCCAGGTACGGCTCTGGCTGTAGCTGTAACCGGTGAAGGTCTGGAAGTCTCCGGCCGGCAGCGGCGCGTAGAAGGCTTCCCAGTTCGGGCTGTAGATGTCGTAACCGGTGCTGGTGGTGCCCAGCACCGGGCCGAGCACGCGCTGTTCGAAGTAATCGTTGATCGGGTCATTCCAGCGTACGAAGTTGCGCTCGGTCAGCTTGTACTCGCCGCGGGTAAAGCTGAGGCTGTAGTCCCAGTTGCCGGCCGTGCCGCGTCCGCCCAGGGTCACCTGGTAGGCCTTGTTCCGATCGGTGTTCATGATGTCGCGGTAGCCTTCACCGCCGATGTCTTCCGGGGCGAACACCCGCTGCAGGTTCATGTACTGGCCGCTGGCCTGGTCATAGAAGCGGCCCCAGCCGGACGAGGTGCCCCACCAGGTGTAGCCGGAACCCGTCGCGTACTTGACCTCTTCCAGGCTGTACAGCGCATCGCCGAACAACTGGAAGTTGTCATTCACGTCGAAGGTGGCAGAACTGTAGATCTGCGCGCTTTCCTTGCCGTTCTTGATGGTCTTGTAGCCGGTGCCATAGGTGGAGCCACATGCCTGGCCGGTGGGCCGGGTGCCGAGCACCGTGGTGCCATCGAACTGCCCGGCCACATTGGCGCACAGGTTCGGGTCCATCATGGCGTAGGCGTTGTTGGCGGCCGGCAGCAGCACCAGGAAGTCGTTGGAGACGTACTGTGGGCTGTAACCGTCGGGATTGTTGACCTTGGTCAGATCGCGCTGGTAACCCCAGATGGGGCTGGTCTTCTCATACTGCACGTTGACCAGCGCGTGGAAGCGGTCGTCGATGCCATTGAAGCCGCGGGCGCCGCTGAGGCGGAAGCTGCTGCCACCGCCTTCGCTGTAGGCGCCGCCACGGACATTGAGCACGCCACCGTCCATGCGCTCCTTGAGGATGATGTTGACCACGCCGGCAATCGCATCCGAGCCATACAGGGAGGACTGGCCACCCGGCAGGATCTCGATGCGCTCGACGATGTCGATCGGAATGCCGCTGATGTTGTTGAACGTATCGCCGCCGTTGTAAAGCGCCGGATACGAAAGCATCGGGCGACCGTTGATGAGGTACTTGGTGTAACCCGGGCTGAGGCCGAACATGCCGGCCGCTTCAGCGCCCTGGGTGAACGAAGCCGAGGTCTGGCCGCCCTGCAGGCCGCCGGTGGACAGCGAAGACTGCTGCAGGACGTCGGCGACGCTGGTGAAGCCGCGGGTCTGGATGTCCTCGGCGGTCACGGTCAGGACCGGCGTATGGTTCTCGATCTCGGTCTGCGGAATCAGTGAGCCGGTGACGGTGACACGGTCAAGTTGCGTCGGCGCGTTGCCGCTTTGCGCCAGGGCCGTGCCGGAAGCCAGCAGCGTGCCGAGAAGTGCGAGGGTCAGTGGGTGGCGCGAGAGTGTGGAACGATGGCGAGACATGGAAAATCCCCGTAGTGAGCAATGTCCTGGCTACCGGCCTCCTTGTCGGTTTAACGATCTGTTCAGTTGCATTCCATTCAGTTGGACCGTAACACGCGCTTAACGCAGAGGACACGCGATCGTCATTTCGTCAATCGCGGTTTCAGCTGAAAAATGGCGAGATATCAATGGCTAACGCCAATTGTTTTGATATGTTTCAAAAGGTGGCGATATGAAGGACATTCTGTCGCAGTGCATTTGCTGCTTCTGCATCAGTGCTTTACGAAGGCTTCCCGGAACCAAAAAAAAGGCCCCGCCGAAGCGGGGCCTGGTCCAGACACGAAGTCCGGAAAACGACGGGATCAGAAGTTGTACTTGACCTGGGCCGAGATCTGGCGGCCGTAGACGCTGTAGAAGCCGTCGTTGAACGGGGTCGATTCGTTGCCCGGGTAGTTGTAGCGCTGGCCTTCCGGCAGCTTGTTGAACACGTTGTTGACCATCAGCGACAGGACCAGGTCTTCCTGTGCCTGGTAGTTCATGCTCAGGTTGTACGTGGTGTATGAACCCCACTTGCCGGCCTTGGCGCCGGAAGAGTGGACATAGCCGTAGCTGCGGCCGGTGTAGGCCAGGTAGTTCGGGGTGCTTCCGACATAGTTGGCGTACACGGTGGTGGTGAACTTGGCGATGTTCCAGGCCACCGACAGATCGCCGCGGACCTTGGCGAAGTTGTCGTAGTACCACATGTTGTACGGGTCGCTCAGCAGGTCGAGCTTGGCGGCACCCGGCATCGGCTGCACTTCACGCTTCAGCATGTTGGTGTAGTTGCCGGAGAACATCAGCGAGCCGAAGCGGCCGATGTCCTGCTGGTACTTGGCCGCCACGGTCACCGCTTCCAGGTTCTGGCTGGCAACGTTGAGCTTCGGCGTGTATACGCGGGTCAGATTGCCACCGGCGTCGCGGGATATCCAGTTGGTCACGTCACCGCAGCTGGCCGAGGTGTTGTTCGGCAGGCCGTTGTGGCACTGGTACTCGGCCAGCAGCAGCTGGTCGGAGCTCAGGGTCTTGACCTCGTTCTTGATCTTCCAGTTGTAGTAGTCGGCCGACAGCGAGAAGTTGCTGACCGGGGCCCACACCACACCTGCGCTCCAGACATCCGCGGTGATCGGCTTCAGGTCCGGGTTGCCGGACTTTTCGCTGTACACCGAGGTGTTCTTGTAGAACGAGCAGGCCTCATCACGCAGGCCATAACCCATCTGGCTGCAGCGGTAGTAGTCGTTCTGGCCGGACGAGTACGAACCGCTCATGCCCTGGAAGGCATCGGACAGGGTCGGTGCGCGGAAGGCGGTGCCGTACTTGCCGCGCAGCAGCAGGCTCTCGATCGGACGGAATTCCAGGCCGATGCTGTAGGTGGCCTTGTCGACGGTCTTGTCGGCGATCTTGAAGGCGTCATAGCGGCCCGAGGCGCTGACGGTCAGGGTGTCGTGCAGCGGCATGCGCAGTTCGCTGGTGACCGCGTAGTTGCTGCGGTGGCCGGCGCCGGCGACGGCGGTGGTGCCCCACACATTGCCATCAACGAACGCCTGGTCCGGCGAGTAATCCCAACCTTCGCTGCCGCCTTCCAGCACGACGGCCAGGCCGGCATCACCGCCCGGCAGGCTGAACAGCGAGCCGTTGGTCACCTGCACGCGACCCAGGTTCTGCCAGGTCTTGCTGCGGTGGGTACCGTAGCCGGTGAAGCTGGCGAACTGGTCCGGGGTGATCGGCGAGTAGAAGGCCGCGTAGTTCGGGTTGTAGATGCCGAAGCCACCAGCCGAGGTGCCCAGGCGCGGGCCCAGCACGGTCTGGCCGAAGAAGTCTTCGATCTTGTCCTTCCAGCGCACGAAACGGTTCTGGTCCAGGCGGTACTCGCCGCGGGTGAAGCTGGCGCTGTAGTCCCAGTCGCCGACCATGCCCTTGCCGCCCAGGGTGACCTGGTAGGCACGGCTTTCATCGGAGTTCATGATGTTGTTGTAGTGACCCGGGCCGATCTCTTCCGGCGCGAAGGCACGCTGCAGGTTCACGACCTTGCCGGAGCCCTGGTCGTAGAAGCCGCCCATCACCGACTTGGTGCCCCACCACAGGGCGCTGGAGCCGGAGGTGAACTCGGTCTTTTCCTTGCTGTACAGCACGTCGGCGAACAGCTGGAAGTTGTCGTTCACGTCGAAGGTCATCGACGAGTAGAACTGGCCGCTGTTCTTGCCGTTCTTCAGGGTCTTGTAGCCGGCGCTGTACACCGAACCGCAGGACTGGCCCGACGCGCGCTGGCCGACCACGGTGGTGCCGTCATACAGCCCAGCGACGTTGGCGCAACGGCTCGGGTCCATCATCAGCAGCTTGTTGTCAGCGTTGGTGATGACGGCGAAGTCGTTCGACGGAACCTGGGCGGTGTAGCCGACCGGGTTGTTCTGGCGGGTGATGTCGCGCTGGTAGCCCCAGATCGGGCTGCCGTTCTCGATCTGAACGTTGAACAGCGCATGGAAGCGGTCGTCGAAGGCGTTGATGCCCTTGGCAGCGCTGAAGCGGATGTTGCTGCCGCCGCCTTCGGTGTAGGTGCCGCCACGGAGGGTCATGGTGCCGCCGTCCATGCGCTCCTTCAGGATGATGTTGACCACACCGGCGATCGCGTCCGAGCCGTACAGCGAGGACTGGCCGCCCGGCAGCACTTCGATGCGCTCGACGATGTCGATCGGAATGCCGCTGATGTTGTTGAAGGTTTCGCTGCCGTTGTACAGCGCCGGATACGAGAGCATCGGGCGGCCGTTGATCAGGTACTTGGTGTAGCCCGGATTCAGGCCGAACATGCCGGCGGCTTCGGCGCCCTGGGTGAACGAACCCGAGGTCTGGCCGCCCTGCAGGCCGCCAGTGGTCAGCGACGACTGCTGCAGCACTTCAGCAACACTGCTGAAGCCGCGGGTCTGGATGTCTTCGGCGGTGATGGACATCACCGGGGTCTGGGTTTCAACCTGGGTCTGCGGGATCAGCGAACCGGTGACGGTGATCTTGTCCAGGTTGGTCGCCTTGTCCTGGGCCATTGCCGGGGCGGCGGCCATCAGGGCGGAAATCAGGGCGACGGCGAGCGTGTTGCGACGTGCGGTGTTGCTTACGTAGTTCATGTAGTTCCATTGGAGAGCAAAAACAAAAACGGCACTGCGCATGCGCCATCGCGCGGACTGGAAATGCCAGCTCCGCAGCCCAAAACAGTGCCGGTCGAACGTAACATGAACTTAACAATCTGTGCACGAATCTGTAGCAATCCTGAATTTCAGTCAGGCTGCGTCCAGCTTGTATGATGTTGGGTTATTCCCCTCGATACCGCTGGTGCCCGTTGTGAACAGTTCTTCCCGCCGCCCCCATGCCAGCCAGGTCCAGAAGGGACTGACGCCACATGCCCGCATCCGCAATGTCATTGCGGTCGGCTCGGGCAAGGGCGGTGTGGGCAAGTCGACCACGGCGGTCAATCTGGCCGTGGCCCTGCAGCAGCTCGGTGCGCGCGTCGGCGTGCTTGATGCGGATATCTACGGCCCCAGTGTGCCGGCCATGCTCGGCCTGTCCGGTCGCCCGGAAAGCCCGGACAACAAGAGCATCGAACCGCTGCGCGCATTCGGGGTGGACACGATGTCGATCGGGTACCTGATTGAAGAGGACACGCCGATGATCTGGCGTGGCCCGATGGCCACCTCAGCCATGACCCAGCTGTTCAACGACACCCTGTGGGACGACCTGGACTACCTGCTGATCGACCTGCCGCCGGGCACCGGTGACATCCAGCTGACCCTGACCCAGAAGATCCCGCTGGCCGGTGCGGTGATCGTCACCACGCCACAGGACATCGCCACGCTGGACGCGAAAAAGGCGCTGAAGATGTTCGAGAAGGTCGAGGTGCCGGTGCTGGGCATCGTCGAGAACATGGCGGTGCATACCTGCAGCAACTGCGGGCACGTCGAGCATCTGTTCGGCGAAGGCGGTGGCGAGCGCATGGCCGCGCAGTACGGGGTGCCGCTGCTGGGTTCGCTGCCGCTGCAGATCGGCATCCGCGAGCAGGGGGATTCCGGTACCCCGATCACCGTGGCCCAGCCCGACTCGGTGCCGGCGCAGGCTTACCGCCATGCCGCGCAGCGCCTGATCGAGGAGGTGGGCAAGCGCCCGCGTGCCTCGATCCCGATCCTGTCGTCGCTGCTGTAAGTACCCCGGCWGGGGCCGCCGGTGACACTCGGCCCCCTGCTAGAATCCTCGCGCCCCCTCGTACCCCCAGGACAAAGCATGAGCATCAAGAGTGACCGTTGGATCCGCCGCATGTCCGAGCAGCACGGCATGATCGAGCCGTTCGAGGCCGGGCAGGTCAAGCAGGCCAACGGCGAGCGCATCGTCAGCTACGGCACGTCCAGCTACGGCTACGACGTGCGCTGCTCGCGCGAGTTCAAGGTGTTCACCAACATCAACTCGACCATCGTCGATCCCAAGCACTTCGATCCGGGCAGCTTCGTGGATATCGTCGGCGATGAATGCATCATCCCGCCGAACAGTTTCGCGCTGGCGCGCACCGTGGAATACTTCCGCATCCCGCGCGACACCCTGGTGGTGTGCCTGGGCAAGAGCACCTACGCGCGCTGCGGCATCATCGTCAACGTGACCCCGCTGGAACCGGAATGGGAAGGCCACGTCACCCTGGAATTCAGCAACACCACGCCGCTGCCGGCGCGCATCTACGCCAACGAGGGCGTGGCGCAGATGCTGTTCTTCCAGGCCGCGGCCGATGACATCTGCGAGACGTCGTACCGTGACCGCGGTGGCAAGTACCAGGGCCAGACCGGTGTGACCCTGCCGCGGACCTGAGCGCTTGTGCCGAGCCATGCTCGGCTCTAGATGAACGAAGGCGGCGCAATGCGCCGCCTTCCTTATTTGCCGCGACCGAACAGCATCGCGATGCCGACACCCACCAGCGCCACCGGCCACCAGGTCAGCAGCAGCTTGGACAGGTTCAGGTGCGTCCAGCCGAGATTGCTGGCGAGCATGAACAGGCCGATCAGGATCAGCAGGATGGCGGCAACGAGGTTGAATCGCATCGGGTCGGCGAAGGCTCAGGTGTGGGCTGGATATCCTAGCCGTTCCTTCCAGTACGCGACATGCTGGTCCAGCGCGTCCGGTTCATAGCGATGCGCCGGACCGCTGCCCCAGACCGGGCCCGGCCAGGCCGGATCACCATCGTGGCGGCCGATCACATGGAAGTGCAGCTGGCGCACGATGTTGCCCAGTGCACCGATGTTGATCTTCTCCACTCCATCGGCGCCCTTCAGGGCCTTGCAGGCGCGGTTGAGCTCGGTGCGCAGCTTGTCCTGCTGCTCGCCGTCCAGCTCGATCCACTCGGTCACCCCGGGCAGGCGCGGTATCAGCACCAGCCACGGGAATCGTTCGTCGTTCATCAGCCGCACTTGCGACAACGGTCCTTCGGCCACCAGTACGCTATCGGTGGCCAGGCGTGAATCGAGTTCGAAATCGCTCATCCAAGATGCTCCGAGAAGAAGTCCAGGGTGCGTTGCAGCGCCAGCGCGGCGCTGTCTGGATCATACGCATGTCCGACCTCCCGGTTGAAGGCGTGGTCGGCCGGATAGACGTAGCTGGCCATCTGCGGCAGCTTTTCGCGGTGGGCCTGGATGGCCTCCGGCGGGATGCTCCTGTCCTGCGCGCCGAAGTGGAAGATCACCGGTGCCTTCGGCGTCTCATCGAGGAACTGGACGTTGCGGGCGCCGTAGTAGCTGGCCGAGGGCAGGCCCAGGCGCAGCGCCGCCAGCAACGCCACCGTGCCGCCCCAGCAGTAGCCGACGGTGCCGACCTTTCCGTAGGGGGCCAGGCGAGTGGCCGCCGTGCGGACCACTTCCAACGCTCGTTCCATGCCCAGCGTGCCGACCCGTTCCAGGCCCTGTTTCACGCCGTCGGCGTCATAGGGCAGGGCGTCCGGATCGGCATCGGCGCCATCGATCAGGTCGAAGAACGAGGGGGCGAGCACCGCGTAGCCTTCGGCAGCGAAGCGCTCGGCCACGCCGCGGATATGCGGATTGGCGCCGAAGATTTCCTGCACCACCACCAGGCCACCGCGCGGGGGGCCCTCCGGCAGGGCCTGCCAGGCCCTTACCAGGCCGTGGTGCGTATCCAGGGTGATCCACTCGGCCATCGTCATCTTCCTCGTTGCTGGGAACAGAGCTGCATTGTCGGTGCTGCGCCGGTTAGCGCGGCGTCAGTGGCTGTGCCGGATCGGGCGGCTGTGGGCTTGCGGCAGTGCTTTCCCAAGGCGGTGCAAAGGGCTGTTTCTGCATTGACCGGTGCGCACCCGCAGCCTAAGCTTTCAGCCACGATGACATAGAAGCCTCCGGCGCGAGCCGGGGGCTTTTTTGTTGTCCGCGTGCTGCGGATCGCAACGCGCAACCGGTGGCTGTGACGGGCCAGCCACGATGACCCACTGCAGGCAGCCCCGAGCCTGATCACCCCGAACCCCAGCCGCCGCAAGGCGGCTTTTTCATTTCCAGGAGATTCAACACCATGTCCATCAATCAAGCCATTTCCGCCCAAGACTCCGCGCTGTACGTGAAGGCCGGCACCGCGCCGACCGCGCCGAACAATCCGGCCGGCTATACCGAAATCGACGGCCTGACTGCCTTCCCGTTCGGCCGCGGCCAGGCCAATACCCTTGATGCCACCAACCTGCGTTCGAAGCAGATGGAGAGCATCGCGGGCCTGTCCGGCGGCCAGGCCGTGCAGGTGTCCGGCCACCGCTGGCCGGTCGGCAGCTCGGCAGGCCAGGAGATCCTGCGCGACGCCGATCCGGATGCCGACCTGCATTTCCTGATGGTGCTGCCCACCGGCGATGCCGCCACCTTCGTCGCCAAGGTCGCCGCCTTCAACGTGGCCCCGGGTACCAACCAGGTGCTGACCTTCACTGCTGACCTGCTGCCGCGTGAGTTCGCGCTGGTCACCGTGGCCGCTGGCGGCACCCCGTGATGCTGTTGGGCAAGCAGCAGATCCTGGACGCACAGGATCGCCGGCACGAGGACGTCGCCGTACCCGAATGGGGCGGCAATGTGCGCGTGGCGATGATGTCGGCCCGCGACCGTGATCGCTGGGAGCAGGACACCTATGGCGGTGACACGCCCAAGGTGGATGACTTCCGTGCGCGATTCGTCGGCCTGTGCCTGGTCGATGAATTGGGCGAGCGCCTGTTCTCCGACCATGATGTAGCCCAGCTGGGCACCAAATCGGCCGCAGCGCTGGATCGCGTGTTCCGTGTCGCACAGACGCTCAATGCGCTCGGCGATGCGGCCGTGGGAGAGCTGGAAAAAAACTGATCCGCCGGCCTGAGCGCCGGCTTCAGTTCCGGATTGCGTGGAGGCTGGGCCTCCCGCATCCGGACCACCTGCTGGCGGGAGTGACCTCCCGCCAGCTCTCGGAGATGTATGCGTTCGCACGCCTGGAGCCGTTGGACCAGCCCCTGCAGGGGATGCTCGCCCAGCTGACCAGCGTGCTGGCGCAGGTGCATGGCAATACGACCACGGCCGAAGACTTCCTGCTGGTGCGTCCCCGAACTTCGCCGGAAAAGGCAGCAAAGGAGCGCTCGCAGCAGCTGTTGGAACTGTTCGGCAGCGCATCGCGACGCAACGCTGCGGCGTGATTCCGCGCGGGGCAGGGCATTGCTTCTCCGATGTCTGGCATGCAATCGAACCTGGGGCCCTGCGGGGCCCCTCATCATTCTTGGAGGAACGCGCATGGCGTCCACTAACCAGAATCTAGACGTAGTACTGCGGGTCAATACGACGGGCTTCCGTACCGCAATGGCGGAGGCCAGTCGCCTGGCGACGCAGAATCTCAAGACACTGCGCGCGGAGGCCGAGCGGACGGCAGCGGCCCTGGCGCGCGTGCATGCCGTACCGGAAGGCGCAACGGGCAAGGCCGGGACAAAGGCAAAGGCCAACGTCGGCGGCGATGTGCTCGGCAGCGGTTTGAAGGAGCTTGGCGGCGGCCTGCTGACGGCTGCCGGTGGCCCTTGGGGCATCGCCATCGCGTCGGTGCAGAAGCTGGGCGAAGCGTACCTGGACATGGTCAAGGCGTCCGAACGTGCGCGCAGCGAGTACAAGGAGCAGATGCAGTCGCTGCAGCAGATGTCGTTCTCGATGGACCAGGCCGGCCTGGGCATGGGAGCGGGCACGCTGCCCCTGGAGGAGGCGGTCGCCACGTTGCATGAACAGGCCAAGGCGCTGCGCGAGCTCGAGGCACGCGAGAAGGCGTTGCAGGGCTCGGTCGTCCATTGGGAAGGTCGAGTGAGTTATGGCCAGCGATCGGGGCGGGAAGGTGCGGGCCTGAGTGCGGCCTCGGACTACGCGGAGCTGGAGAAGGCCAGGGCGAACCTGGAAGCGTTCCAGGCAGAAGTCGCGCCGGTCCAGGAGAAGTTCCGGGGCCTGAAAGAAACGATCAGGGGCACCCTCGACGAGAAGCTGTTCAATGCGATTGCCGCGGCCATCCAGAACGTGGACAACCAGACGCTTGACCAGCTCATCGCGTCTCTGGGCGCGACGCAATGGAACGCATTGAAGGCAACCGATGCCTTCAACGGCATGCTGGGCGCCATGCGCGGAGAGGCATGGCGGGACGAGGTCGAGTGGATCCGGCTGACCCGTGGCGAGTATGCGGCCTGGATGGCTGAACGCGGCGCGGAGATCAACGCCAGGGGTGGGCCGGACAAGATGGACCCGGCCCAGCGCGCCGAGTTCAACAGGGATGCCGCGCGCAAGAAGGCCGACATCGAACGCAAGGCCCAGTTCCGCGAACAGCAGCAGGCCGCCCAGCAGTCGGTCAGGGGCGTGCACGAGCAGACTGATGCGTACGCCGGACTGATGGATCGCATCGAGAAGCAGATCGCCCAGGACCGGGTGCGCCAGAAGCTGAAGGAGGGGATGACAGAGGCGGAAAGGCTGCAGGTCACGCTCCTTGACGAGATGGAGCATGCCGAGAAGAAGCTCAGCGAGCAGAAGCAACTGCGGGTGAAGGCATCGCTGGACGCTGCGGTGGCCCTGGCCAAGGAGGCGGCGGCCGCTGAAGCCTCGAAGAAGGCGCAGCAGGATCTGCTGAAGCTGCAGCGGGAGCTCCAGCAGGCAGCGAATGCACAGCAGCGCGGCAACGACCAGGCACTGTTCGGCATCGGCCATGGCGCGGCGAGCGTGGATCGCATGCAACGCCGTTCCGCACTGGATGAGGACCGGGACAATCGAAAGCGTGCGCTGGACGACGAGTTCCGGGGGGAAGACGGCAAGGTCATCGAGTCGGAGCGCTACAGAGCCCAGCTGGCCAAGCTCGATGCATTCCATGCGGAGTCGTTGCAGCGCGAGGCCGAGTTCCAGCAGGCAAAGCAGACACTTGAATCGGATTGGAGTGCCGGCGCGACCCAGGCATTCGAGGACTATGCGGCCGGTGCGGCCAATCTGGCCGCGGCCAGTGGTGGGTTGTTCACCAACATGTTCTCGGGCATGGAGGAGAGTCTGGTGAGATTTGCCCAGACCGGAAAGCTGTCGTTCTCGGCAATGGCCAATTCAATCATCGCTGATCTGGCGAGAATTGCTGCCAAGCAGGCGATCGTGGGCATCTTCAACACGTTCTTCAACCAGCAGATTGGCCCGGTGAAGAGAGAGGCCATCGACATAGTGTATTCCGCCGGCGGATACACCGGCCCGGGGGGCAAGTACGAGCCCGCCGGCATCGTCCACAAGGGCGAGGGCGTGCTCAGCCAGGAAGACATGGCGGCGCTCGGCGGCCCATCGGCATTCTTTGCCCTGCGCGCGTCGCTGCGAAGCGGCAATGGCCTGTCCGGTGGTGACAGCGGTGGCTATGTGCAGGTACCGATCGCCCCTGCTGGCGACGGCGGGATGAATGTGGAAATCAACAACTACGGCGAAAGCCGGGTCAACACCCGGGAAGAGCGGCAGCGCATGCCCGATGGCAGCGAAGTGCGGCGACTGGTGATCGACATCGTGGGCGACAGTCTCAACGGTGGTGAGCTGGGCGCCATTGGACGGGCCCGATACGGATGGACGGAGGCAGTGGGATGAGCAGTTGGCCAGAGTATGCAGAAATCCGCTTTGCGGACTACGGCGAGGAGATCGTCGCCTCGGAAGAGCGGACCGAGATGGAGCGCGGCCCCAGCAAGATGCGCGCGCTCAACAGCCGGGTGATGAAGAACGTGTACGCCTCGGTGCAGTTCCGCACCGCGGCTGATGCCGAGGCATTCGAAGAGTGGTACCTGCACGATGTCGGTCGCGTCGGCTGGTTCACGATGGAGCATCCGCGGACCGGGCAGCCGATCAGCGCCCGCTTCCCGCAGGGCATCGGCCGCCTGGTGCCACTGAACACCCGGTTCCGTTTCTCCAAGCGCGATCTCGTACTGGAGTACATGCGATGAGTTCGTTCCATGAGCGCCGCCAGCGCCTGGCCGACACCGAGGGGCCGCTGATGCTGCTGGAGGTGTCGGCACCGTCGATGCCGGAGGTGCTGCGGATCGTCAACGACAACGTCAACTGGACCAGCAACGGCAGGGAGTTCATTGCCGCGCCGTTCGGCTTCCAGCTTCCCGACGACGTCAGTGGTCAGGCACCGCGCGCGCAGCTGGTGATCGACAACATCGGTCGCGCACTCACCGAGGACCTGGAGGGGCTGGCCCCCGGAGAGATGGTGACCGCACGGTTGATGCTGACCGATCGCGCTGATCCTGGTGCCATCGAGGCCGAGTACGACCTGCCGATGACCCAGGTATCGGTCAACACGCGCACGGTCAGTGCCCAGTGTGGTGTCGATTTCCTGATGCGCCAGCAGGCCGTGCTGCTGCATGCCAATCCGTTCACGTTGCCGGGAATCTTCTGATGCGCCTGGTCGACGTCGAGCGATGGGTGGGCATCCCCTATGACGAAGCGGCGTACGACTGCGCCGACCTGGTGATGCAGGTGCAGCGAGCGCTGTTCGCCCGTGAAGTGGCACTGCCCGGACGCCGGCCGCGCGGGCGGCGCGGCTCGGCCGAGCTGGGCGCATTGTCGCGCGCGCAGGCGGTACCTCGCGAGGGTCCGCCACAGGACGGCGACCTGGTACTGATGATCGAACGTGGACAACACAACCCCGGCCACGCCGGGGTTTTCTTTTTCCTGGCCCATGAGGGCTGGGTCCTGCACAGCAACGAAACGAACGGCTGCAGCGTGCTGCACCGCGTTCGTGACCTGCCCGGATTTGGGCTGAGGATCGAGGGATACTACGCATGGAACTGACACCACAACCGGCGGTCGACGGCCGCCTCATCATCACCCCGCACCCGGTGCTGCTGGATGGCCAGCGCAACGTGCCGGTCGACCTGCGCCCGGGTGAAAGCCTGTACGCGTTCCTCATGCGCCATGTAGACGGGCTCGATGGTCGGGCATGGCAGGTCTGCGTGGACGGGCTGGAGGTGCCGCGCGAGCAGTGGATGCACGTGCGACCGCGCCATGGCCAGCTGATCGAAGTGCGCAGCGTGGTGGGCAAGGCCGTGATTCCGCTGGTGGCGATGATCGCGCTGACCTATTTCACCTTCGGCATCGGCACACTGGTGGCCGGTTCTGCCTGGGGCGCAGGCGCCGTGGCGGGGCTCAGCGCCACCTACGGTACCGCGCTGGCGTCAGCGGTCTATGTGGCCGGCAGCGTGCTGATCAACAAGGTGCTGGGCCCGAAGCCTCCCCGTGCAGGTGGTGGTGGCGGTGTCGCCGATACTGCGTATTCGCTGGCAGCGCCGCGCAACCGTGTGCGCGCCTATGAACCGCTGGGCCTGCTGTTCGGTTCCACTCGCCTCGCGCCGGACCTGATCAGCCGCCCCTATACCTGGTTCGAGGGCGATGAGCAGTACGTCGGCCTGACCCTCAGCCCGGGCATCAACGTTGGCCGGGTAGAGGCCCTGCAGAACGGTGATTCGGCGCTGTCCAGCTACGAGGGCGTGCGCACCTGGTTCCGCGGCTTCGCGCAGATGCCCGACGAAGCGATTCCACTGTACAGCAACGCCGATGTGATTGAAGGTGCGCAGCTGCTCGATACCGGTAGCGATGCCAAGCACGTGGCCAGCCCGTGGGTGGAACGCACCAGCTCCGCTGAATCTCTGCGCCTGCAGGTGAACATCGAGTTCCGGCTGTGGGATACCACGTCCAAGGGCAAGGACAAGGACAACCGCGAGCAGATCCAGATCCAGTACCGGCCGGTCGGCTCCGACGCCTGGCAGTCGTTCGGGAATTACAGCGTCGTGGGACGCACGCAGAAGGCGCGTCGCGTCAGCTACGGCCGCGACGTGGAGCTGGGCCAGTACGACGTGCGCGTACGCGTGGCCGGGCAGAACACTGATGGCAGTGGCGCGCAGGCGAATTTCACCTGGACCACGCTGGTCAGCGTGCAGCGCGACGACGCCAGCCATGCCGGCATTCCTGCCATCGGCCTGCAGATGAAGGCGTCCGGTCAGCTCAACGGCACCCCGGATGAGATCCGTTGTGTGGCTCATGCGCGACCGATTCCGGTGTGGAAGGGCGAAGCGGCCGGCTGGGTGACCGAGGAAACCAGCAACCCGGGCGCGCAGATCCTGGCCTACGCGCGAGGCATCCATGATGAGAACGGCAAGCGCATCGCCGGCCTGGGCATGGCCGACCGGCGCATCGACATTGAAAGCCTGAAAGCCTTCATGCTGCATTGCGCGGACAACGCGCTGGGCTACGACTACTGGCTGACCGAGGTGCGCAGCCACCAGGCCGTGCTCGACGCCATCGCGCTGGCCGGCTTTGGCCAGGTGACCTGGGCCAAGGGCCGGCTGGGCGTGGCCTGGGCGGCCGACGAGCAGCCCCTTTCCGGCGTGGTCAACATGGCCACGATCAAGAAGGGCCAGTTCCAGGTGGACTACACCCTGGCCAATGCTGCCGACGGCATCGAGTACAGCTACCTGGACCGCCGAACCTGGAAGGCGGCGACGCTGCGCGTGCCGGCGCCGGGCGTGGAGGTGATGCTCAATCCGGCCAAGATCACCGGTGAGGGCGTCAGCTCCGAAGCCCATGCCGCGATGCTGGCGCGTTGGCATCTGGCCCAGAGCGTCTATCAGTACAAGTCGATCAGCTACAGCACCGACATCGAGCACCTGGCCTACTCGCGGTTGTCGGTGCTGGCGTTGCAGCACGACCTGACCCAGTGGGGCTTCGGTGGCCGCCTGATCGGTGCTGCCGTCGACGCTGCAGGCATTGCCACGCTGCAACTGGACGAGACGGTTCCGGCACCTTCGCTGGGCAGTGCGTTCATCGGCCTGCGAATTCCAGGCGAGCGTGTCTACCGCGTACTGCGCGTGGTTCCGGGCGCGGAGCCGAGTGACAGGCTGGTGCTGGCCGATCCGTGGCCGGCGGATGCACCGCTGCCGGGCCACAACGACGGCAATCCTGCACACGACACGATCTGGATCTACGACTTCAAGCAGACACCGGGTACCCGCGTGCGCGTGACCGGCATCCGCCCGGAAGGTGACCTGAAGGGCGCCGCGGTGGAGGTGGTGCAGGAGGGGCCCGAGTTCTGGCACTACGTGCGGACCGGCCAGTATCTGCCGCCGTCGAACGAATCCTCGCTGCAGACCCGGCCGGTGGCCAGCAATCTGAAGGTGGTCGAGCGCCAGGTCAGCCGGGGTGGCAGCGTGCACACCGAACTGCAGGCCAGCTTCGATATCAGTGGGCCCGCCTGCGAAACGCGGGTCCTGTCCGATCCAGACGGCAATGCTGCGCTGGAGGAAGTGGCACGCACAACTACGCGATCAGCGAGCTGGGCGATTCCCGGAGCGGGCACCTATCCGGTTGTCGTTCGTCCGTACAGCCCCGATGGCCGTGCCGGCGTTGCCGTGTCGACCCAGTACACCACGCTGGGTGCGGATGCGCCGCCGGTCCTGGTCGATCTGTTCGACATCGAAGAGCTCAGCGGTGGCGTGCGTCGCTATGTGTGGGGCTTCTCCAGCGACACCGTGCAGTCGGCTGATTTTGCCGGCGTGGAGATCCGCTATACCGCCGGCAGCATCGACAATCCGCTGTGGGAACACATGACCCCGCTGGGTGATGCCGGTGGCTTCTTCACCTCCGCAATCGAAGCCGTACTGCCAGAGGCGGGCAGCTGGACGTTTGCCTGCCGCAGTCGCAACACCGCCGGCGTGCTGTCTGTCGGTGCCCGCTACCTGCGGCGCGCGCTGGGGCGCAACACCGGGCAGACGCTGGAGGGAATCGGCGGCGTGGTCGAATCGGTCAAGCAGGATCTGGGCAAGGAAATCAACGCCCGCATCGACAGCGACCTGGCCGCCGCCACCCGTGCCGCCGAGGCGCTGCGTAGCGAATCGCTGCGCCTGCAGGATCAGATCACCGCCAGCGCCCAACGGCTTGCCGGCCAGGCCGAACGGCTGGACCAGCAGGCGCAGGCGCTCAAGGCCAATACCGATGGCCTGGCACGCGAAGTGCTGGACCGCGCCGCCGGTGATCTGAATACCCGCACCGAGCTGACCACGGCGGTGACCCGCGAAACCAGCGAACGCCGGTCGGATGTGGAGAACCTCACCCGCATGGTGAGCCAGCTGTCGGCAGGCAGTGGCGTGCAGTTTGACAGCAAGCGCATCTGGTATTTCGACAGCAGCGTGGAAGGGTGGGGGGCAAACGGCGGCAGTCCAACACTGGTGGATGGCTGGCTGCGCCCGGCCAACCATGCCAGCGATGCGTTCGTGACCAGCCCCCGCGGCCAAGATGTCCAAGGCGCGGCGCACCGCTTCGTCAAGCTGCGCATCCGCAAGGTAGGCAGTCCCGCCTGGGACGGGCGCCTGTTGTGGAACGGTCCCGGCCAGTCGTGGGACAACGCACGCATGGTGCAGTTCGCGGAGCCGGGCTACGACAGCAACGGCTTCGCGACGCTGGATGTGGACAACATTCCATGGACAGGTACCGTCGTCGACCAGATCCGCCTGGATCTGTCCAAGGCGCAGACCGATGCCCACTACTTCCTGCTGGACTGGGTGGCGATCGGTCGTCCAACGCCGGGTGCGTCGGTGGCCATGCTGCAGGACGAGGCCACTGCACGCGTTGCAGCAGACAGCAGCGAAGCGGGCCGGCGCGAGTCGCTGGCCGTGCAGTTGCGCGGCAGCTACGAGGGCGCTGACCTGGCGGGGGTCAGTCAGGGTCTGATCGCGGCCGAGAAGACTGCGCGGCTGAACGGTGACCAGGTCAATGCGCAGTCGATCCAGGCGCTGCAGGCACGCATGCCGGGGGGCACCGGTGCGTTGGCCACCAGTGCCAGTGTCAGCAGCCTGCAGCAGGCGATGGTGACCGCTGACACTGCGCTGGGGCGGCGCGTGGACAGCCTCGACGCCACGATGGGGGACAAGGTCGGGTCCAGCGCCTTCAATGCGTTGAAGACCGAAGTCGGGCAGCTCGATGGCAGGGTTGCCAGCAGCAGCCAGGACCTGGTGCAACTGAAGAGCCGCATGGAAGCGGTGATTGGGGCGGGCAGCAACCTCGCGCTCAATGGCGACTTCAATCTGGGTGCCGGCACCGGCTGGACGTTCTTCAACACCACCGCAGCATCGGTGGTGCGCGAGGGACGCGGCAACAGCCTGTGCTGGAAGGCGGAGCCCTACGCGGGGGGAAGCAATACGGTGGTCAGCGCCGCGGTAAATGAAGGGCGTGTCATCCCCCTGACCGCCGGCCGTCGCTATCGGGTGTCGTGCTGGACGCGGACCAGCGAGGACTTCGACGGCACTGCCGACAACACCAAGCTGCGCGTCGCCGACCACAACGGCAACCTGATGGGCGGTGCCACGCAGTCGTTCCCGAAATCGGCTGACTGGATCAAGACCGAGACCTTCGTGTCGCTGTCGCCCACGGGTACCGTGCAGGGCATCAAGGTCACGATCAATCGCAACGGCACGGCCGGTACGTTGTGGCTGGATGATCTGTGGGTGGAGGACGTTACCGATGTCGACGCGAATGCTGCGGCTGTCACCGGTCTGTCGACCAGGGTGGAACAGATCGATGGCAAGCTGAGCAGTGCTGCCGAGGACGTCACGCGGTTGGCTTCGGGCATCGGCAACATGGTGGGCTACAACATCGTCGCCAACGCGCATATCGCTTCCTCACCCACGGGGGCCCCCCGTGCATCGGGCGTGTATCGCGCCAACGGCAGCATCGTGCCGGGCATGGGCGCCAATCGGGGGCTGCGGGTCGGCATCATCAATGCGGACAACAGCATCACCGATACGGCGGTGTTCGATACCCATGGCAATCTGCAGAGCGAGTCGGCCCGATTCAACACCTGGTACGACCAGACACTGAAGGACAACCAGTACTTCATTGCCTATACGTCCGACGCGGTGGGGATGATCAGCAGTGCCAGCAACACCGACACCAGCGGCCTGCGCACCCGACTGCTGGATGCAGGCCTGTCACAGGAGAACCTGGCGGCCCTGTCGGGGTCGCGGATGCTGGTGATGATCGGGCGGCGCAGGAGCGGTGCCGGCGGTGGCAGGCAGATCCTGTCGCCCTTGCCGGAGACCGGACGTATCGGCATGTGGGTGGAAATGACCGTCACCGTGCTCAATGGCGTGCCGACCGGATCGCAGGATTCGTCGATGCTCGATCGTGCGACACGCAGCAATGCGGAAGCATTGACCGGGCTGCGCACCGACGTCAGCAAGCTCGGTACCGACCTGGTGTCCGCCGCCGACAGCCTGACCAGCCTGGCCGCACGGGTGGAGACCGCGGTGACCAGCAGCGACAACGTGCTGCGCAACAGCTCCTTCGCTGGCAGTGCCGCCTGGTGGATGTTGACCCGCACCGTGTCGGCCAACACCGTGGAGTGGGTGAAGGCATCGGGCCAGAGCGGTGATGCACTGCTGATGACGCATGGCCCCCAGGCTGGGCAGAACCCCTTCATCACGGCCAATGATGCGCGGTGGTTGCCGGTGGTGGCCGGCAGGTCTCGGCGCTACCGCCTGGTGATGGTCGCCCGCGCCTTCGACAATGCGACGGCGACCCTGGTCTGCCGGCTGCGGGTGCGTACCACCGGGGGGGGCGAGAGCCATGCGGACGTAACGCTGATCCTGTCCGATGCGGCCTGGAAAACCTACACGGCTGAATGGTCTGCCGCGCAGGATCGCAACGAGATCATGCCGCAGGTGCATCTGACCAACGCCGGCGGCAAGGTGCTGTTCGACCGGGTCGAGCTCTACGACATCACCGATGCGCAGGACATTGCAGGCAACGCGACGGCCATCGCCAACCTGCGCAGCGACGTGGTGCAGCTTGGCGATCGTGTCACCAGTAGTGCGTCCAGTGTGGTCAAGCTGCAGTCGGACGTGCAGTCGGTGCTCAATGGCAGCGACAGCCTGTTCCCGCTGGGCGCGTTCGAAACGTTCCAGGACGGCCAGTTGCTGGGCAGCGCGGCGGGCACGATCTACACCGCCCGCGCCGACGCCCGCCGGACCGGTGAGCGTGGTCTGGATGTGAATGTGGCGGCCAATACCAGCCCGAACACCAATGCGGACCTGTACCTCGGGCAGTGGGCCCCCATCACCGGCAATCGCCGCATCTATGTGGAGTACTACGCCCGCCTGCATCCGGACAGCATCCAGCCGACCGGTGGCTCCATCCGGGTGGGCTGGCAGACCACGAACGAAGCCAACGCGGAAAATTCGTGGCCCTTGCAGGCGTACGCACTGGCCTCTCTGCGCAAGGATGGCTGGACCAAGGTCAGCGGCTACATGACGACCGCCGCGTCTGCGGCGAAGTGGCGGATGCTGGTCAGCATCCCGGGAGGAAGCGGTGCGCGCGAAGTGGGCGTGCGCGTGCAGGTGGATGACATCCGCATGATCGATGTCACCGATGCCTACGCCGCACAGCAGAGTGCTGCTGCCACGGCAACCGCGGTGACCGCTTTGACCACGAAGGTGGAGCAGCAGGGGACGAAGGTCGATGCGCAGGCACAACAGATCACCGATCTGTCCAGCGGCCTGAAGGGCATGCTCAACACCGGCAGCGGCCTGCTGCCCAATCCCGACTTCGCTGAAGGGCTGGGTGGCTGGACGGCATCGGCGGCGGCCAATGGCGCAGTTTGGAGCACGGTCAACGGTGATGGACGCCCGGGTGTGCTGCTCAACCGCTACACGAACGTGAATCCGACCCTGCAGGCCAACGGTGGCAAATGGGTGCCGATCAACGGCGCGCGCCGCCTGCGGGTGATCGTCCGCGCCTGCGGTGCTGGCGGTGCGAACAACCTGCTGGTGCGGATGTATCGCAAGAATGCGGCCGGCCAGCAGTCCTACCAGGATCTGCGTGCCGTGTTCGCAGTAGCGGCGTTCGAGACCCGATCGTTCGACTTCGATGCCTTCAACAGCGGCATCGATGCCTGGCGATTGAACATCTATGCTCACCCCGACAACGGCCAGGTGCGGGTGGACAGCGTCCAGGTCTATGACATCACCGACCAGGTGGCCAACGATGCCAATGCCTCGGCCATCACTGGACTGAGCACCTCGGTAAGCCAGCAGGGCAGCAAGCTGGACACCGCCGCGCGTGACCTGACCCAGCTCAAGACCCAGGTGGGCGACGTCTCCGCCAGCGGCTTCTCGCAGCTGAAGAGCCAGGTCAGCCAGCAGGGCACGCAGCTGACCGCACTGTCCGGGCGGGTCGACGGCGTGCAGGCTTCACTGGGGGGCAAGGCGGACGCTGCCGTGGTGACCAGCATGCAGGCGCAGGTCAAGAACCTCGGCGCCGGTGGCAACCTGCTGATGAACACCACGTTCCCCTTCTGGCAGCGCTCGGGGTGGGGGTGGGGAAGCAATCCGAACGGCCGCTGGTCCGAGCTGGGCAATCCCACCGGCGATGACAGTTGGCATCCGAAAGGCATCTTCGGGCTGGGTGC
Source organism: Stenotrophomonas maltophilia (assembly GCF_013464485.1). Lineage (GTDB taxonomy): Bacteria > Pseudomonadota > Gammaproteobacteria > Xanthomonadales > Xanthomonadaceae > Stenotrophomonas > Stenotrophomonas maltophilia_AW. Next base: position 13,529 of record NZ_RAUX01000015.1, on the reverse strand, counting down.
AGTGACACCTGGCGTCGTGGCAGCAGGCGAAATGGCGTGGTGGGGCACCGAGTACGACATCGCCATCGAGGGTGGCAAGACCTACTGCGCATCCGCCTGGATCAACACCCATCGCGTGGAGGCCAAGCTGGAGATGACGTTCTTCGATACGGCCGGCAACCACCTTGGGCTGGTGCACAGCCCAGGCGTGAGGAGCGATACAGGAACGCCAATCACGCTCGACCGCTTGTCGCGGACGTTCCTGATCACCCGGGCGCCGGCAAACGCCGCCTTCGCATACTTCCGCGTCATCGTGACCGGAACCGGTGGAACCACGCCTTACTTCTGGATGTTCCGCCCGATGCTCAGCCAGGTGGACGCGGCGGCCACCGAACCGCCCACCTGGTCGGCGGGAGGCACCGAGTCTTCTGCGCAATGGTCGGTCAACGTTCGCGCCGATGGCCGGGTAGGGGGGGTGCAGCTGGCCTCCAGCGGACAGGTCTCGCGTTTCGATGTGGTTGCCGACGCGTTCAGTGTCAGTGCGCCCGGTGGCGGGCGTCGTACCGAGTACAGCGACGGCAACTGGCGTGTCTATGACGAAGCTGGGCGCCTGCGCGTGCGCATGGGGGTGTGGTGACCGGCGTGCTCGCCCGCCGCGGTGAGCGCTATGCATGAAACCCGTTCGGGCCGCCGGTGAATGCGGCCCTTTTCTTTTGGAGATCCAACATGAAGTTCAATGCACGGCTTGTCCTGCTGACCCGCGCGGTCGAGCAGTCCGGAGTGGTCAATCTGCATTTCCGCCCGGAGGGCGACGACCTTCTTCCGCAGATGGTGATCCCGGTATCGCCGCTGGATGCATACGCCTTGAAGTTTGGCGCGCTGTACCGGTTCGAGGCGATCGCGGTGGAAGAAGCGCTGCCCATCGAGGCAGCCGCTGGTTGAGACCGGGCGGTTGCGGTGGTGCTGGATATGGCCGGGTACTGACCCTTCACGGTCCAGGGGCCGCAGGCGGGAGCGGCGATTCAGGGCCCTGGCCCGAACCCCGGTATACTGGCGCCCTTTCAGGCCCCGGCCCCCAGGAACCCCTGCCATGCCGGCAGGGGCCCAGGCCCCCAGAGTCCCGCGATTTCCATGTCCCAGCTGAACCCCAAAGTCGGCTTCGTCAGCCTTGGCTGCCCGAAGGCCCTTGTCGATTCCGAGCGCATCCTCACCCAGCTGCGTTCGGAAGGCTACGACATCGTCCCGTCCTACGATTCGGCCGACGTGGTGGTGGTCAACACCTGCGGCTTCATCGATTCGGCGGTGACCGAGTCGCTGGACGCGATCGGCGAGGCGATGAACCAGAACGGCAAGGTCATCGTCACCGGCTGCCTGGGCAAGCGCCCGGAACAGATCCGCGAGGCGTACCCGAACGTGCTGGCGGTGTCCGGCCCGCAGGACTACCAGAGCGTGATGGAGGCGGTGCACGAAGCGCTGCCGCCCAGGCACGATCCCTTCGTGGACCTGGTGCCCGACTACGGCATCAAGCTGACCCCGCGCCACTATGCCTACCTGAAGATTTCCGAGGGCTGCAACCACAAGTGCAGCTTCTGCATCATCCCGTCGATGCGCGGCAAGCTGGTCTCGCGCCCGGTGGATGAGGTGCTGCGCGAAGCCGAGCGCCTGGTGCGTGGCGGCGTGCGTGAACTGCTGGTGGTGTCGCAGGACACCTCGGCATACGGCGTGGACGTGAAGTACGCCGATAAGATGTGGCGCAACAAGGCCTACCAGACGCGTTTGAAGGCGCTGTGCGAAGGCCTGTCCGAACTCGATGCGTGGGTGCGCATGCATTACGTCTACCCGTACCCGCACGTGGACGAAGTGGTGCCGCTGATGGCCGAGAACCGGATCCTGCCGTATCTGGACATTCCGTTCCAGCATGCCAGCCCGCGCATCCTGCGTTTGATGAAGCGCCCCGGCGCGGTCGAGAAGACCCTGGAGCGCGTGCAGAACTGGCGCCGCATTGCGCCGGACATCACCGTGCGTTCGACCTTCATCGTCGGCTTCCCGGGCGAGACCGAAGCCGAGTTCGAAGAGCTGCTGTCGTTCCTCGACGAAGCGCAGCTGGACCGCGTGGGCGCGTTTGCGTATTCGCCGGTTGAGGGTGCCACCGCCAACGATCTGCCCGATGCGGTGCCGGAGGAAGTGAAGCAGGAACGCCTGGCTCGCTTCATGGAGAAGCAGGCGCAGATTTCCGCCGCACGCCTGGAAGCCAAGATCGGTACCGTGCAGCAGTGCCTGGTCGATGCGATCGAAGGTGACATCGCCGTGGCCCGCTCCAAGGCCGATGCGCCGGAGATCGACGGCCTGGTGCATATCCAGAACGCCGACCAGGTGCCGTTGCGCGTGGGTGAATTCGTCGATGTGGAGATCACCGAGAGCGACGAGCACGACCTGTACGGTGACGCGTTGGCGGCTGCTACCCGCCCGGCATTCGATCTCAAGATGCTGTGACTGCAGCGACGACCGCCGCCGGTGACGGCAGCGGTGTCCGCCGCTTCGTGCCGCCGCCGCGTGCGGCGGTCGACCTGCAGGTGTTTGAACACCCGGTGTTCACCGGCTTGCAGGACTTCCGTGATCTGCTGGACGATGCGGCACGGCCGTCCATCGCTGCACTTGATGCGCGGCTCGCGCTGCCCGGCAAGCGCCTGGTGGAACAGGACGCCGCGCTGCTGGCCGACGGCCTGCACTACGAAGCGCGCATCGCGCAGGGTCATATCGCCACCCGCGCCGACAATTGGCATGACCTGTTCAATGCGCTGGTGTGGGCACGCCATCCGCAGCTCAAGCATGCGCTCAACGTGCAGCAGTGCCTGCATATCGACGCCATGCCAGCAGGTCAGCGCAACCGTGCGCAGGCGGCACTGACCCAGTTCGACGAGAGTGGGGTGATCGTGCGTGTACGCGAGGGCATCCTGCTGGCCGCATGGGACGCGCATGACTGGCCTGCAGTGTTCGAGCCGGCGGGCTGGCAGAACGGAGACATCGCCATCGCCGCGGTGTTCGGTCACGCGCTGATGGAACAGGCGCTGCTGCCGGGGCGTCTGCTGGTAGGCAAATGCGTGGTGGTACAAGGCAGGGATGACAATGCCTGCATTGCCGAGGTCACTGCGGCCATCGGTGGGGGCAGGGTGCTGACCGATCCGTTGCAGCTGCGACCGCTGCCCGTGGCGGGTATTCCCGGCTGGCATGAAGGGCAGGATGCCACCTTCTACGCCAACACCGATTACTTCCGACCATTGCGTGCCGGGCGCCAGTATCCGCCGCCCCTGCCCGGCGGTAGAGTCGACTGTTAGTCGACTGCTTTTCCTGCGGCGCCGCGAAAATCCCGCGCTTCGCGCGGTAGTCGACTGACAGTCGACTCTACATCCGCTCGTATTCCACGCTGATCACCGCGAAGGTGAATTGCCCGCCGGGCAGCTCCACCGAGAATTCGTCATCCAGCCGCTTCTTCAGCAGCGCCCGTGCCAGCGGTGAATCGATGCTGATCCAGCCAAGTCCCGCATCCGTCTCATCCGGGCCGACGATGCGGTAGCGGCTGGTATCACCGCTGTCCACGTTTTCCAGCTCCACCCACGCACCGAAGAACACCGCCTGCGGATCGGTCGGGGTGGTGTCGACCACGCGCAGCGATTCCAGCCGCTTGGTCAGGTAGCGCACGCGACGGTCGATCTCGCCCAGCTGCTTCTTGCGATAGGTGTACTCGGCGTTCTCTGAGCGGTCACCTTCAGCGGCGGCGGCGGCCAGTGCCTTCACCACTTCAGGGCGCCGGACACGCCACAGGTCATCCAGTTCGGCCTTCAGCCGGGCGTGGCCGGAGGCGGTGATCAGGGCGGTGCTTTTCTCTGCGGGGGGACGCCAGCGGGACATGCAATACAGCTTCTTTTCGAGGGGATCTAGGAATGGGGTGGGGTCGKATCCCTTTCCCACGKAAWGGGATCCGACCCCAACGGGCGCAACTCAGCGCTTGCCGCCGAAAATGCCACCCAGAATGCCGCGCACGATCTGGTTGCCCAGCTTGGTACCGACCGTGCGCGTGGTCTGCTTGGCCATGGTTTCAATCATGCCTTGACGGCGCTTGGTGCCGAAAATCGCATCCTTGATGGACTGGCCGAATCCGCCTTCCTGCGCGTCGTCCTGCTCGCGGCTGCGCGCGGCAGGGCTTTCGGCTTTCTCGACCGCCTTCTGCGCACGCTGGGCCAGCAGTTCTGCCGCCGATTCGCGGTTGATCGCGGTGTCGTAGCGGCTGCCGACCGGGCTGCCGGCACGCACCTGGGCACGCTCGGTCTCGGTGATCGGTCCCATCCGGCAGCGCGGCGGCGCGATCATCGTCTGCTGCACCGGCATCGGCACGCCCTTGTCCTGCAGCGTGGACACCAGCGCCTCGCCGGTGCCGAGCTGGCTCAGCACCTTGGCCACGTCCAGCTTCGGGTTCGGCACGAAGGTCTCGGCGGCGGTCTTCACCGCCTTCTGGTCGCGCGGGGTGAAGGCACGCAGCGCGTGCTGCACGCGGTTGCCCAGCTGGCCGAGGATGTTGCCCGGCACGTCATCAGGGAACTGCGAGCAGAAGTACACGCCCACGCCCTTGGAGCGGATCAGACGCACCACCTGCTCGATGCGCTGCACCAGCGACGCGGGCGCGTCGTCGAACAGCAGGTGCGCTTCGTCGAAGATGAAGACCAGCTTCGGCTTCTCCAGGTCGCCCACTTCCGGCAGCTGCTCGAACAGTTCCGACAGCAGCCACAGCAGGAAGGTGGAATAGAGCTTGGGCTTGAGCACCAGCTGGTCGGCGGCGAGGATGCCTATCATGCCGCGGCCGTCGTGATTGACGCGCATGATGTCGGCCAGCTCAAGCGCCGGTTCGCCGAAGAAATTCTCGCCACCGTCCTGAGCCAGGCGCAGCACTGAACGCTGGATCGCGGCGATCGACTGCGCACTGACCAGTCCGTATTCGGTGGAGATGTCCTTGCGTTCATCGGCGACCAGGCCGAGTAGTGCGCGCAGGTCGTCCATGTCCAGCAGCAGCAGGCCACGGTCATCGGCCAGCTTGAATACGATGTCGAGCACGCCGGCCTGGGTGTCGTTCAATTCGAGGATGCGCGACAGCAGGGTCGGGCCCATCTCGCTGACCGTGGTGCGCACCGGATGGCCGAGCTTGCCGTACAGGTCCCAGAAAATGGTCGGGCTCCCGGCCGGCGCATAGTCCGCCACGCCGATCTCGGCGGCGCGCTGGAGCAGGTTCTCGGTGCCGGTGCCGGGCACGGCGAGGCCGGACACATCGCCCTTCACATCGGCCAGGAACACCGGTACGCCCAGCCGCGAGAAGCCCTCGGCCAGGGTCATCAGGGTCACCGTCTTGCCGGTACCGGTGGCGCCGGCCACCAGGCCGTGGCGGTTGCCGAGTTTCGGCAGCAGGGTGACGGCGATATCGTCGGTAATGCCTTTGCCGAGCAGAATCGGATCCATGGTCCAGCCCTTGTGGTGAATAGCCCAATGTTAACCGCCGGCGGTGACGGGCCGAAGGTCGGCTTGCCCGGACCTTGGCGGCGCCGCTACTCTGCCTGCCTGTTTCGCACACAGTGCCATCAATGCCCGTTCCTGTCCTGATTTCCCGTGGTTGGCCGCTGCTGGCCCTGGCCGGCCTGGTTTCCCTGGCGCCCGACGCCCATGCGCAGCGGGTTTCGGCCCGGGACAAGGTGAAGGTGGATGCGCTGCAGCAGCGCATGACCGCCGCCGAGAAGCGCTACAGCGACGCCCTGCTGCTGGTCGCCAATTCCGACCCGAAGGGCAGCAACGAGGCCGATGCCGCGCTGGAGGACATGGAAGACGTCCTCAACGACTGCGTGAAACAGAAGGGCTGCCAGATGGGCACCCTGCTGGCCAGCTACAAGCGCCTGCTCAAGCACGACGCCGACGCGGCGGGCAGCGACGAGGTAACCGACGTGAGCGGTGACCGCCTGGAGGCCGACCCCGACCATATCGGTCCGCTCACTGCTGACGTGCCCGAGGCCGCCCGCGCCGCCGCGCTGCTCAACGACAAGCGGCACGCCTTCGACACCATGGTCGATTACAACCCGGCCGTGCAGGCGGGTATCCGTCGCTGGCTGACCGACATGCGCCCGGCGCTGCTGACCAGCTACGAAAACTACCAGAACCTGCGCGCGGTGATGTGGCCGGAGTGGGAGAAGCGTGGCCTGCCCGAGGCGCTGCTGTTCGGCATCATGGCCAAGGAGTCCAACGGCCGTGTCCATGCCTCCTCGCGCGCCGGTGCGGCGGGCTTGATGCAGTTCATGCCGGCCACCGGCCGCCGCTTCGGCCTGGGTCCGGACGGTACCGGCTTCGATACACGCTTTGACGCGCGCAGCGCCGCCGAGGCCAGTGCCAGCTATCTCAACGAGCGCCTGCGCGAGCTGAACAACAACGTGGAAATGTCGGTGGCTGCCTACAACGGCGGCGAAGGCCGTGCCGCGCGCGTGTTCAAGCAGAGTGGCGGACAGAGCTTCTGGACCGACAGCGTCTACAACCAGTTCCCGGGCGAGACCAAGGACTATGTGCCGATGGTGATCGCCGCTGCGTGGATCTTCCTGCACCCGCAGCAGTACGGCGTGGAGTTCCCGAAGATCAGCGCGCAGCCGGCCACGTTGCGCCTGGCCAAGTCCACCACCATCTATGAACTGACCATCTGCCTGGGCAGCCACGGCACCCGCGATGGCTACATGCGCGTGCTGCGCAACCTCAATCCGCGTTATGAAGCCGATGGCTGGATTCCGGCCGGTACGCTGATCAACGCGACCACCCGCATCGCCGGCCTGTACCAGCGCAACTGCGTCAGTGGCCCGCGTGCAGACCTGGCGCGCACCCTGATCACGGCCGATCTGAATGCTGCCATCGTCCGCCCGACGGCCGCCAGCTACACCGGCAGTGTCGCCGTGGGCGGCGTGGTGCCGGTGGCCGATGCGGCCGCGTCCACCAGCGTGCCAACCACGCCGGTCGCTCCGGTGGCCATGTCGCGCCCGGCGGCGCGGCCGAAGCCAGTCCGCAGCCACAAGGTAGGCAAAGGCGAGACCCTGGGCGCCATCGCGGCGAAATTCCAGTGCGACGTGCCGACCCTGGCCCGCGCCAACGGCCTGAAAGCCCCGGCCTACAGCCTGCGCCACGGCCAGACGCTGAAGCTGCAGGGCTGCGACAAGTAATCCCCCCGACCCCTGGAATCCGCATGGACCTCGAAGACACCCGCAACCTGTTCGCCAACCTCCGCGAAAACACCGACTGGGACATCACAGGCCCGTTGCTGTGGGGGTACTTCTTCGTGCACTCCACTGCCGAACCGTTGCAGGCATTGGCCGAGCACCTGCAGGCGCAGGGTTACAGCTTCGTTGAACTGTTCGAGCAGGAGCCGGAAGAGGGTGACGCTCCCTTCCACGTTCTGCACGTGGAGCGGGTGGAGATCCACGACGAAGCATCGCTGGACCGTCGCAACCAGGAGTTCGCGGCGCTGGCCGCGGAGAAGGGCGTGGAAGACTACGACGGCATGGACGTCGGCCCGGCCCCGGCCCTGCAGTAGCGCGCATACCGGTAGTGCCGGCCGCTGGCCGGCATTCCGTTGAATCCCTCCACGCATGGCGTGGAAAAAGGGGACGGAAGGGATTAAGTCGCTTGTGGCACAAACGACTTAATCCCTTCCGTCCCCTTTTTTCAGCGCAACTTCGCCAGCGCCTGGCCCAGCTGCACCGGGCTTTCGGCGCCCAGCTGCGGGGCGAAGTCCGCCACGCCCGGCGGCAGCAGCACGATCACGGTGGAGCCGTAGTTGAAGCGCGCCATCTCGGCGAAACGCTCCAGCTTGATGCCCTGGCCGCGGTAATCCTTGCGGGTGATGCGGTCACCGTAGGCCGGGATCTCCTCGCCGCTCCACACGGTTTCCACGCCGGACACCAGTAGTGCACCGACCATAACACTGACCATCGGGCCGAAGCTGGTGTCGAAGTGGCAGACCAGGCGCTCATTGCGCGCGAACAGGCGCGGTACCCTGTTCACCGCGGCCGGACCGACGCTGAACAGGCGGCCCGGCACGTGCACGGTCTCGCGCAGGGTGCCGGTCCACGGCATGTGCACGCGGTGGTAATCGCGCGGTGACAGGTACACGGTGGCGTACAGGCCCTCGTTGTACGGTTTGGCGTCCTCGTCGCTGCCCAGCAGCTCGGCGGCGGTGAACGACTGGCCCTTGGCCTGGAAGATGCGGCCGGCCTCGATCTTCCCCAGTTGGCTGATGCGGCCGTCGGCCGGCATCACCAGGCTGCGCGGATCGGCATCGGCCACGCGCGCGCCCGGCTTCAGCGCACGGGTGAAGAACTGGTTGAAGGTGGCATAGCTGCGCGGGTCCGGGTTGGCCGCTTCGTCCAGGTTGACGTTGAACTTGCGGGTGACCGTGTCGATCAGCCAGCGCGACACGCGCGGATCGTCCGAGTACGCCAGCGAACGCGCCATCGAGGACAGCAGGCGGTGGGGCAGGGCATACGTCAGGGCGGTGGTGAGGCTCATGGGGCGGTTTTCTCGGTCAGCTTCTGCAGGTCGCGGGCAATGGCCGGCGCGTTGAACGGGGGGCGCACAAGGCCGGCAAGGCGGCCCTGCGGGTCGAGCACGGCCAGGCTGGCCGAATGCTCGACGGTGTAATCCTCGGGGTTTTCGTCGAAGTGCTTGCCCGGCACCTTCTGGAACACGAAGCCCAGCGAGGTGGCGAAGCGCTCCAGCGAAGGAATGTCGGCGGTGGCGGCCAGGGTGTCCTTGTGGAAGCCGTGCACGTACTCGCCCAGGCGGGTCGCGCTGTCCCGGTCCGGGTCGACCGAGATGAACAGCACGCGCGGGCGCAGCGTGTCAGGCAGCGCTTCCCACTGGTTCTGCGCGCCGGCCAGCTCGGCCAAGGTGGTCGGGCAGACGTCGGGGCAGAAGGTGAAGCCCAGGAACACCAAGGTCCAGTGGCCCTTCAGTTCGCCAGGGATCAGGCGGGTGCCGTCGGACTGGGCCAGGTTGAAGTCGGGCAGTTCGCGCGGCTGCGGGTACAGCGTGATCGCTTCGGTGGCCGGGGCATTGGCCGGCGGCTTCGGCGCAAACACCTGCTGGGCGGCCAGCAGGCCCAGGCCCGCCGCCAGGGCGATCAGCAGGATGATGCCGGCGTTGCGATTGAACATGGGAGCCCCCGCGCGAAGTGGGCTCCATCATACCGGCTGCGGCCCGATCGTTTCTGCCGCAACGGATGCCGCCACGGGCGCCAGCCCCTATAATCGGGGGCCACTTTGCCCGCAGTACCGCCATGACCGCTGAAACGGCCGCCGAACTCCACACGATCATCGATCTGATCCGCTACGGCACCAGCCGTTTCAACGAAGCCGGGCTGACCTTCGGTCACAGCTACGACAATGCGTTGGACGAGGCCACCCAGCTCGTGCTGCACAGCCTGCACCTGCCGCACGACCTCGGCCCGGCGTACGGCCAGGCGCGCCTGCTGCAGGCCGAGAAACTGCGCGTGCTGGAACTGTTCCAGCGCCGCATCGACGAACGAATCCCGGCGGCCTACCTGACCGGCGAGGCCTGGTTTGCCGGTCTGAGTTTCAAGAGCGACAAGCGCGCCCTGGTGCCGCGATCGCCGATCGCCGAACTGATCGAATGCGGCTTCGAGCCGTGGCTGGCCGGCCGCGATGTCAGCCGTGCCCTGGACCTGTGCACAGGTTCGGGTTGCATTGCCATCGCCATGGGCCACTACTACCCGAACTGGGAAGTGGACGGCGTCGACCTGAGCGATGACGCGCTGTCGTTGGCTGAAGAGAATAAGGAACGCCTGCAGGCGCACAACGTCACCCTGCTCAAGTCGGACCTGTTCAACGGCCTGACCGGCCGTCACTACGACCTGATCGTCACCAACCCGCCGTACGTCACCAACGACGAGACCGATGCCCTGCCGCAGGAATACTCCTACGAGCCGGAAATGGGCCTGCGTGCCGGCGACGACGGCTTGGACCTGGTGTTGAAGATCCTGCGCGACGCCCCGCTGCACCTGAGCGAAGAGGGCCTGCTGATCTGCGAAGTGGGCGAATCCGAGCAGCACCTGATCAAGCTGCTGCCGGAAGTCGACTTCGCCTGGATCGAGTTCAAGGTCGGCCAGATGGGCATCTTCGCGGTCGAATGCCGTGAACTGATCGCCCACAGCGCCCGCATCACCGAACTGGCGGCGCAGCGCCCGTGAGCTCCAATTCGTTCGGCAAGCTGTTCACCGTCACCACGTTCGGCGAATCGCACGGGCCGGCCATCGGCTGCGTGATCGATGGCTGTCCGCCGGGGCTGGCGCTGGATGCGGCCGAATTCGCCCACGACCTGCAGCGCCGCGCCACTGGCAAGAGCCGCCATACCTCGGCACGCCGCGAGGCCGATGAAGTCGAAATCCTGTCGGGTGTATACCAGGGCCTGACCACCGGCACGCCGATCGCGCTGCTGATCCGCAACACCGACCAGCGCAGCAAGGATTACGCCAACATCGGCCAGCAGTTCCGTCCGGGCCATGCCGACTACAGCTACTGGCACAAGTACGGTATCCGCGATCCGCGCGGTGGTGGCCGTTCCTCTGCGCGCGAAACGACTATGCGCGTGGCTGCCGGTGTGGTCGCCAAGAAGTGGCTGGCCGAGCGCTTCGGGGTGACCGTGCGTGGCTACCTGTCGCAGCTGGGCGAGATCCGTCCGGCCGGTTTCGACTGGTCGGCGGTGGAAGACAACCCGTTCTTCTGGCCGCACGCCGAGCAGGTGCCGCAACTGGAGGCGTACATGGATGCGCTGCGCAAGTCCGGTGATTCGGTCGGTGCGCGCGTGGACGTGGTGGCCGACAACGTGCCGCCGGGCTGGGGTGAACCCATCTACGGCAAACTCGATGGCGACCTGGCCGCCGCGCTGATGAGCATCAACGCGGTCAAGGGCGTGGAGATCGGCGATGGTTTTGCCAGTGCCGCGCAGAAGGGCACCGAGCACCGTGACCTGCTGACGCCGCAGGGGTTCGCCAGCAACCATGCCGGCGGCATCCTCGGTGGCATCTCCACCGGCCAGCCGGTAGTTGCGTCGATTGCCCTGAAGCCGACCTCCAGCCTGCGCCTGCCGGGCCCGTCGCTGGATACCGATGGCAATGTGGTGGAAGTGGTCACCATCGGCCGTCACGACCCCTGCGTCGGCATCCGCGCCACCCCCATCGCCGAGGCGATGATGGCGATGGTGCTGATGGACCAAGCGCTGCGCCACCGCGCGCAGTGTGGCGATGTCGGCACGATCACGCCGCGCATTCCCGGGCAGATCGATGGCTGACACGCGGCCGACGGTGTGGGTGAGCCAGCCGCTGATCGACGCGGCCATCGCGCCCTTGCGCGATCGCGTGCAGCTGCGCAGCACCGACACCGTCACCGCCTGGACGCCCGCGCAGATCGCCGAACAGCTGGCCAGCGCCGACGGCGCGATCATCACGCTCAATGAGCGCATCAGTGCGGCCCAGGTGGCCGACGCCGCGCAGTTGCAGGTGATTGCCAATGTCGGCGTCGGCTACAACAACCTGGATGTCGACGCGCTCACTGCGGCCGGCATCCTCGCCAGCAACACCCCGGACGTCCTCACCGAGACCACCGCCGATCTCGGCTTCGCGTTGCTGATGGCCACTGCACGCCGGATCACCGAGTCCGAGCGCTGGCTGCGCGAAGGCCAGTGGCAGCAGTGGTCGTTCCAGACCATGCTGGGCGCGGATGTCCATGGCAGCACGCTGGGCATCCTCGGCATGGGTCGCATCGGCCAGGGCATCGCCCGCCGCGGTGCACACGGGTTCGGCATGAAGGTGGTGTACCACAACCGTTCGCGGTTGCCGGCCGATACCGAGGCGGCGCTCGGCGCGACCTACGTGGACCTGGACACACTGCTGGCGCAGTCCGACCATCTGGTCACGGTGCTGCCCTACACGCAGGCCTCGCATCACATCATCGATGCGGCGGCGCTGGCGAAGATGAAGCCCTCGGCCACCCTGGTGAACATCGCCCGCGGCGGCATCGTCGACGAACGGGCGCTGGCCGACGCGCTGGCCAACGGTCGCCTCGCGGCGGCTGGCCTGGATGTCTACGAGGGCGAACCGACGGTGCGCCCGGAACTGCTGGCGCTGCGCAACGTGGTGCTGACCCCGCATATCGGCAGCGCCTCGCTGGCCACGCGCACGGCGATGGTACAGCTGGCTGTGGATAATCTGGTTGCCGGGCTCGGCCTGGATGGCGGCCCGTCGCGCATGCCGAGCGCGATCAACGCTGACGCGGCGATGGCCGCGCGCGTGACCCTGGGCAAAAAAACCGGGAAACGATAGGGAACCTCCGCGCGTCCCGCCTGAGGAGGTTCCCCGAACCCAGCTGTCGTGCGTGTTTCTTCCCCATCCCCGTTTTCGTGAGAGTTTCCCCCCATGAGCAATGCACAGCGCAGTTTCCACGTCGCCGTCGTCGGTGCCACCGGTGCGGTCGGCGAGACCATGTTGTCGATACTGGCCGAGCGTGATTTCCCGGTCGGTACCCTGAGCGTTCTCGCTTCCGAGCGTTCGGCCGGCGGCGAGATCGAGTTCAACGGCCAGAAGGTCAAGGTCCAGGACCTGGCTACCTTTGACCCGAGCGGCGTCGAGATCGCCCTGTTCTCGGCCGGCGGCAGCGTGTCCAAGGAATACGCGCCGAAGTTCGCAGCAGCGGGCGCTGTGGTGATCGACAACTCCTCGGCCTTCCGTTACGACGATGACGTGCCGCTGGTGGTGTCCGAGGTCAACCCGGAGCAGGTCGCCAACCGTCCGCGCGGCATCATCGCCAACCCGAACTGCTCGACCATGCAGATGCTGGTGGCACTGGCGCCGCTGCACCGCAAGTACGGCATCGAGCGCATCAATGTCTCCACCTACCAGTCGGTGTCTGGCGGCGGCCGTTCGGCAACCGAGGAACTGGGCAAGCAGACCGGCCAGCTGCTCAGCTTCCAGGAGATCGATCCGCAGCGCTTCCCGGTGCAGATCGCCTTCAACCTGATCCCGCACATCGATGACTTCCAGGACAACGGTTTCACCAAGGAAGAGATGAAGCTGATCTGGGAGACCCGCAAGATCCTCGGCGACGACAGCATCCTGGTGAACCCGACCGCGGTGCGCGTGCCGGTGTTCTACGGCCACTCCGAGTCGGTGGCGATCGAGACCCGCGACAAGGTCACCGTGGCCGAAGCGCGCGCGCTGCTGGAGCAGTCGCCGGGCGTGGAAGTGGTGGACCGCCACGAAGCCGGCGGCTACCCGACCCCGGTTACCCATGCCTCGGGCACCGACGCGGTGTACGTCGGCCGCATCCGCGAGGACCTGTCGCACCCGCGCGGCCTGAACCTGTGGATCGTGTCGGACAACGTGCGCAAGGGCGCGGCGTTGAATGCCGTGCAGCTCGCTGAGCTGGTCGCTGCCGAACCGCGCTGATCACTGCGGTAGTGCCGGCCGC
>NZ_RAUX01000002.1 GCF_013464485.1 Stenotrophomonas maltophilia | reverse complement strand
CCCGCCCCCCCCCCCCCCCCCCCCCCCACCCSCCCCCACCCCGCCTTCGACAGTTTTCCGCGATCTGTCGGAAATACTCTTGGGGTCAGATMCGTTTTMCGWAGGAAAACGGATCTGACCCCGGAATTTCTTTCGATATCTGACAGATGTGTCGACCAAGGTCGACACCTACCAACAGCCGCGGAGATCTGTCAGAGGTGGGGCGGTGTGGGTTGGCAGGACCGTTGGCGCCATGGATGGCGCCATCGAGCCCCCAGGGACGGGTTTACGGCGTGTCCTGCCAACCCACATCGCCCCGCCCAACAAGCAGAAAGCCAGGGCCGCTCGTGCTCCGGCCATTGGTGTTGCTCTGGCTTGAAGCCTCTGCGGGTGCAGGGCGCAGCCCTGCCGACCAACCTACTTCCGCGGAAGGTAGGTCACCAGTGACAGGTCGTGCCGGCTCTCCGGCACCAGCGCCACGTACTGCAGGTCCAGCAACCCGCGTGTGGGATGGTTCAGCTTCTTGGCACCCTCGTCGAAACGACGCACATCGTGCTCCGGCCACCACTGGCGGAACTCCTCGCTGTGCGCCGCGATATCCTCCACCAGGGCCAGGAACGGCGCCTTGTCCGGCGCCTGCGCCATCGCCGCGCGGAACCCCGCCAGCAGGCCGCGGGTCATTTCTTCCCAGTTGAGAATCAGCGTGCGGTACGGCGGATACAGGAACATCAGCCGCAGCGTGTTGCGCTCGTGCGGTGCCAGCTGGCTGTAGTCCACAAACAACTCGGCAATGGCCGGGTTCCAGGCCAGGATGTCGAAGCGGGTGTTGCGTACGTAGGCCGGGATCGGCTGCATCGCCTCCACCAGCTGGCGCAGACCCTCGGTCACGCTCTCGTCCGGCGATTCCAGCGGCACGCCGTAACCGGACAGTGCAAAGGCATAGGCGCGCTCGTCATCGCTCAGGCGCAGCACCGTGGCCAGGCGCTCGAGCACTTCCGGTGAGGCGCGCACCTCGCGGCCCTGCTCGATCCAGGTGTACCAGCTGACACTGACCCCAATGGCCAGCGCCACTTCCTCGCGCTTCAGCCCGGGGGTGCGCCGACGCCCGGCCGGCAGGCCGAGCGTGGCGGGATCGACACGGGCGCGGCAGGCTTTCAGGAAGCCGCCGAGTTCCTTCCGTTCGCTTTCGCTGCGCATCATCGCCCTCCGTTGCGGAAGGCGATGACATCCGCGCAGGCGCCTGGGTCAGGCATCGCTGCGCTTGGAACCGACCGCCAGACCGGCCTTCAGGCTGGCCTCGACGAACTCGTCCAGGTCGCCATCGAGCACCTTCTGCGTATCCGAACGCTCGATGCCGGTGCGCAGATCCTTGATGCGGCTCTGGTCGAGCACGTAGTTGCGGATCTGGCTGCCCCAGCCGATATCGGACTTGGTGGCTTCCACGGCGTCCTTTTCGGCATTGCGCTTCTGGATTTCCAGCTCGTACAGCTTGGCGGCCAGCATCTTCATCGCGTTGTCGCGGTTCTGGTGCTGGCTGCGGCCGGTCTGGCAGGCCACAACGATGTTGGTCGGGATATGGGTGATACGCACCGCCGACTCGGTCTTGTTCACGTGCTGACCACCGGCACCGGAGGAACGGTACACGTCGGTGCGCAGATCGGCCGGGTTGATGGTGATATCGATGTTGTCATCGATTTCCGGCGACACGAACACCGAGGTGAAGCTGGTGTGGCGGCGGTTGTCCGAATCGAACGGCGACTTGCGCACCAGGCGGTGCACGCCGGTCTCGGTCTTCAGCCAGCCGTAGGCGTAATCACCTTCCACGCGCMGCGTGGCCGACTTGATGCCGGCAACGTCGCCACCAGACACTTCCATCAGCTCGGTCTTCCAGCCGCGCGATTCGCACCAGCGCAGGTACATGCGCAGCAGGATTTCCGCCCAGTCCTGGGCTTCGGTACCACCGGCACCGGCCTGGATATCGACGAAAGCGGCAGCATTGTCCATCTCGCCGGAGAACATGCGCTGGAATTCCAGCTTCTCCACGTGTGCCTGGTGCTTGTCCAGATCGGCGACCACGGCCAGGGCGGTATCTTCGTCCTGTTCGGATTCAGCCAGTTCCAGCAGTTCGGTCGCGTCGGTCAGGCCGTCGAGCACCGAGGCGATGCCGCCCACGGTCTTTTCCAGGCTGGAGCGCTCACGGCCCAGGTTCTGGGCGTATTCGGCGTTGTTCCAGACGTCGGGGCTTTCCAGCTCCCGCGTTACTTCTTCAAGACGCTCTTTCTTGGCGTCGTAGTCAAAGATACCCCCGGAGCGACAGCACGCGATCAGTCAGATCGGTGATGCGCTGGCGGACAGGATTCAGTTCGATCATGTCGGCGGTTATGCACTAAATAGATGACTGCCAATGATACCGCAGGCGCTGGGCCTCCGGCGAGGCAGGCCAGGGGCCCCCGCCCCGCGCTGCACACCCGGCCACACGATCCCGGTAGACTTCCCCACCACCGCGGGAACAGGGGCCACGCGGGTCATTCCAACCAAGGAGCACCATTTCAATGACGATCATCCGTTCCACCCTGTGCCTGGCCGCCTGTCTGCTGGCCGCCAATGCCTCGGCCATCGACCTGAAGGGCCTGACCAGTACCGGCCTGAAGGCCGGCAAGGCCCTGACCCTGTCCGACGCCGAAGTCTCGGCCGCCGCCGACCAGGCCTGTGCCTACATGGACAAGGACAACCAGGTAGTGACCGGCAACGATCCCTACGCCCAGCGCCTGGCCAAGATCACCCAGGGCCTGTCCAACGAGGACGGGCTGAACCTGAACTTCAAGGTCTACCGCACCGCTGACGTCAATGCCTGGGCCATGGCCAACGGCTGCGTCCGCGTCTACACCGGCCTGATGGACATGGCCAGCGACGACGAAGTGCGTGGCGTGATCGGCCACGAAATCGGTCACGTGAAGCTTGGCCACAGCAAGACCAAGATGCGCACCGCCCTGCTGGCCTCGGCCGGCCGTGAAGGCCTGGCGGCCTCCGGCAACGGCAACCTGACCCAGCTCAGCCAGGGCCAGCTCGGCGAACTGGCCGAAGGCTTCGTCAACGCCCAGTTCTCGCAGAAGGAAGAGAGCGCCGCCGATGAGTATGGCTATCAGTTCATGAAGCGCCACAGCTACGACCCGGCCGCCCTGGCCAGCATGTTCCGCAAGCTGTCCAGCGACGGCGGCCTGATGTCCTCGCACCCGGGCTCGGAAGCACGTGCCGGGCGCATCGACGCGATGATCAAGAAGGACAAGAAGTAATCCCTGCGCGGGCGGGCCGACCGGTCCGCCCGCTCAGCCCCCCGCCAGGGCCTGTCGCAGCAGAGGCAGCTGTCGCCTGCTGCACGGTACTTTGACGCCATCGGCCATGTGAAGCAGGGCCTCGCCCCCATCCAGCGGTTCGATGGAGCGCAGCTGGTCGCGGTGGATCAGCCAGCTGCGGTGCGGGCGCAGGAACAGCGCCGGGTCCAGCCGCTGCTCCAGCACCGCCATGGTGATCCGCAGCGGGTAGTCATGCCCGCGCACACGCAGGTTCACGTAATTGCCTGCGGCCTGGGCGTATTCCACATCCCCGGTGGCGACCAGGAACTCCTTGCCCAGCTTGCGCACCAGGAAATGCTGCGGACGCTCGACCGGCTCCACCGGCGGGCCCACATCGGGCTCGGCCAGCAGGCTCGCCTCACCCTGCCGGCGCCGGCCGAACCAGCTGGCGAAGTGCTCCAGTGCCACGAACAGCGCGAACGTGCGCACATCCTTCAGGTATTCGTAGGCAAGACGCTCCAACCATCCGGCATCATCCTGGTAACGGTAGCCCAGCGCTGCATAGGCCAGATGCCGCACCAGCATCATGCCCACCACGTGCAGCAGCGACCAACCTACGCTGGCCAACAGATACATCGGCAAACGCCGCGTCCAGGTATCGGCATGCAACGGCCAGCGCTCGCAGCCCCACCATAGCAGCGGCAGGGTCAACAGGATCATGCTGAGGCTGCTGAATTCCCAGATCATCGGCTCCCACAGCCCGAGATCGGCCCCCCGGCGCGCGGCGTCCATCACCTCGACCAGCGCATTGGTCACTGCCGAGGCCGACAGGATCGCGGCCCACAGCAACAGGCGGGTGGACGTGCGCCAGCGCGGAGGACGGCCCGGGGCCATTGCAGCTTCCATGGTGGGGTGGCTCTCCAGCCTGCCTGAAGGGACCGAGGGTAGCCGCTCCATTGGTCCCATCACGCCCGCCATTGGTCACTGCACGGGCGCCGGCAGGCCCCTGGCGATGGCCCGACCCACCAGTGAGGGCGAGATTGGCACAACCTCCCGGCCTGGCCCGACCATGACCCGACGCCACGACATCGACGCCCTGCGCGTGTTCGCCTTCGCGCTGCTGATCCTCTACCACACCGGCATGGCCTACGTGGACGACTGGGGCTTCCACCTCAAGAGCGTGCACACCGCCGAATGGCTGCAATGGCCGATGCTGTTCTTCAACCGCTGGCGAATGTCGCTGCTGTTCCTGATCTCGGGTATCGCCATCGCGCTGATGCGCCCGGAAGGAAGGCTGCTGCACTTTGCCGGGCAGCGCACCTGGCGGCTGCTGCTGCCGCTGCTGTTCGGCATGTTCGTGATCGTGCCGATCCAGCCCTATTGCGAGGGCGTTGCCAACGGCCATGTGGCGCCAGGGTTCGGCCACTTCCTGCTGCGCTACTGGCAGGCGCGGCCATGGCCGGCAAACAGCTTTGCCGGCTGGCAGTACGGCATCACCTGGAACCATCTGTGGTACCTGGCCTACCTGTGGAACTACACGCTGGCGCTGGTGCTGTTGATGCCGGTGCTGGGCCTGGCAGTGGTGCGCAGGGCCGTGGCCCGCATGGCCGCCTCGCCGCCCCTGCTGATCGGCATCCCGTTTGCCCTGCTGCTGGCCTGGGTGGTCTGGCTGGAGCCGATCTACCCCGCCACCAATGCGCTGATGAGCGACTGGTACCAGCACGCCAAGTACGCCACGGTGTTCCTGGCGGGTTACCTGCTGGCGCGCGAGCCGATGTTCTGGGAACGGGTCGTCGCCCTGCGCCGCATGACGCTGTGGCTGGCCCTGGCGGCGGTGGGCTGGTACATGGGCCTGCGCATCCTCGGCCAGCTGCTGCCGGACGATTCACCGCTGCGGCAGTGGCCCGAACCGTTCTGGGATCTGCAGGTCAGGACCACCCAGTCGCTGTATGTGTGGACCGCGCTGCTGGCCATCCTCGGCTGGGGCAAGGTGCTGCTCGACCGCCCGTTCCGCTGGCTGCCGTACTGCACCGAGGCGATCTATCCGTGGTACATGCTGCACCAGAGCCTGATCATCGCGCTGCTGTCCTGGCTCAAGCCGCTGCAACTGGGGCCGTGGCTGGAACCGCCCCTGCTGCTGGGCGGCACGGTGGCTGGTTGCCTGTTGATCCACGAACTGCTGATCCGCCGCACGCGCTGGCTGCGGCCGCTGTTCGGGCTGAAAGCCGATCCGCAACGGCGCAGCGAGCGTCACGCCGATGTAGAACCGAGCCCATGCTCGACTACCCCTGCCATGCGCAGCGCATGGGTTGGGCGCGACCCACCGATGAACCGATGATCCGCAGTCCTCAACGGCGGCGCCCATGTTCGGCTGCTTCTGCGGTGAGCCGAGCATGGGATCGGCTCTACAGGATCGCGGCTTGGGCAGCCACGCATGGCATGGCGCTACTTCACCTCGAACTCGCCGACCAGCACGGTCTCGGCGCGGTCCTTCAGCCGCATCGTCACCATCTGGTCCTTCTGCTTAGGCGTGCCCCAGTGGGTGGTCAGGCGCAGCATCAGCGTCGTCGCCCCGGTCACCAGCTGCTGGCGGCTGCCGAAGTAGTTCGCTTCCACCTTGTACTTGCCCGGCTTGGCGTTGCGCAGCGAGAACTGCTCGGGGCCATAGCCACCCGTGAAGTCCTGCGACATCTGCCCGCCCTGGTAGGTCAGGCGATTGCCGTAGTACGCACGCTCGCCGTTCGGGTCGGTCACCCACAGGTCCATGTCGCTGTTGTCGGCATCCCAGGACAGCACCACGCGCAGGTCCAGCGGCATCGCCTGCAGCAGGCGCGGGTCGATGTTGCGGGTATCCAGCCGTGGCGTGCTGCGCGCGACCAGGTTGGTGAGCTCATCCAAGGCGATCAGCGCGATGCCATCGAAGCGGTTGTCCCAGGGCCGCACCACCACCTGGTACAGCGGCGCCAGCGCCTGCTGCGGCTTTCCGGCGGCGGCCAGCGCCAGGCCGAGGTCACGGAAACTCTGCGGTTCTTCCTGGCCCATCGCCAGCACCTGCTCGAACACCGGCACCGCCAGCGCGGGCGTATCGGCCTGCATCAGCCGGTAGCCGAGCACGCGCAACAGGTGGCGGTTGTCCAGGTCCATCTCGGCCAGGTTCGACAGTACACGCAGCGCCAGCTCGCGCTGGCCCTGTTCCAGCAGCAGATCGGCCACATCCAGGAAGAACGCACTGCTGTCGGCATGCGCATCGCGCTCGGCCAGATAGCGGTTGTACAGCTGCGCGGAGGGCCCTTGGCGCAGGCGCTGGGCAATGGCCGAATCCGGCTGCCATGCGGCCAGCTGGATGCCGAGCTCGCCCTCGTTGGCGGGCCCGGCTTGATCGATGGCCGAACCGGTGACCACCACCGCGTCGAGCGTCTGGTTCGCCGCGGACACGGAGCGGCGCGCGCGTGCGCTGCTGGCCTCCCTGCGCTGCTCGGCTGCCGCTGCCATCGGTGCAGGCGGGGCCGCCGGAGCAGGTGCCGCCAGCATCGCCACCGGCGCCGATTCCATCGCAGCATCTGCAGACGCCACTTCCAGCCCCCTGCCCTTCAACTGCGGCGGCGCATCCTTCGGCCAACTGCGGCTCCACCACTGCTGGCGCTCCTTCCAGCGTGCGGCCACCTCGTCCAGACGCCGGCGATCGGCAGCGGCGCGGTCGCTCACCTGGCGCGCGAAGCGGGCGTCGTACTCGGCGCGCAGCTTGCCCGCCGGACGGATCGCGTAGCGCAGGTAATCCTCCAGCGTTTCCAGCACGATCAGCGAGGTATCCGGCCCGACCAGGCCGAACTGCTGCGACAGGCGCTGCATCGCCTCGCGGTTGCCGCGACGGTCGGCCGCCAGCTGCTGCAGGCGCGCCTGCGCCCACAAACCGGCGAGCAGTTCACCGTCGTCGCTCTTCTGCGTGGCCGGCAGCGCCAGCCACTCACCACCACCAACGCGCACCCGCATCGGCACACCGTCCGCCGCCAACCGCGCGTGCAGCCACAGCCAGCCTTCGGCTTCGCTGCGACGATCAATCACCACGTCCTGCACGCCACGCCCCGCGTCCACCTGTACATCCAGCGGCGAAGACAGGAGTGCACGCGCGGCGGCATCGACGTCGGCTTCCAGGGCGACGAAGCGGCCACCGTGCGCTTCGCTCCAGCTGCGCAGGCGCGTGCTGTCGGTGCGGGCACCGGCGCTGCTGACGGCAAACAGGCGCTGATCCGGCGCCATCGCTGGCAGCTGCTCCGGCCCGTAGGTCAGCAGGCCGTCGCTGACCAGCAGGTACTCCTTCACGCTCGGCTGCGGCTGCCACTGGGTCAGCGCACTGGCACCGTCCGGGCGCACCGCCTGCAACGCCGCGCGCAGCTCGCTCCAGTTTCCTGCGCGGATCCGGAAGCGACGCACCGGTTCAGCGCGGTCGCGCAGCACGGTCAGCGCGACCGTGCCATTGCCCACTGCGGCGAAGTAGCGATCCAGCAGCGCGAACTCACGTGCGCGGTCGCGCCGGCCGGAGGAACCCGAACCATCCCACAGCAGGCCGACCTCACTCGGCAGCGTGCGGGGAGTACCGCTGGCCGGCACCGGCACCTGTGCCAGCAGATAGTGGCCGTCCTGCCACGGCGCCACCTGCACCTGCGGCTTTCTTTCGGCCGGAAGGGTCCATTGCAGCTGTGGCGGCAGCTGCGCACCCTGGCCCTGCCATTGCAGCTGGCCCGCCGTGATCTGGAACGGTGCGGTACCTGCAGCCATCGCCCCCGGCGCCTGCACCTTCACTGCAACGGAGGCGGCACCTGCGGCGAACTGCAGCGGCAGCGTCCACCGCCAGCCTCGGCTGGAAAAGGCCAACGGCTCGCGCAGCACCAGCTGCACGCGGCGACTGCCACCGGCCGGCAGCGGGTAGATGCGCAGGCGGAACTGGTTGCCCGCCGTCTGCTCCAGCAGGCCGGGGTCGACGCCACGGCGGGCGATCTCCTCGAAGACCTGGCGGCCGCGATCCTTGGGCACCGGCACCGCCTCGCGCAGTTCGCCGCCGATATCCAGGGCAAACCCGGTGATCTGCTGGCCCTCGGCCAACGGGAACTGCAACTCCCCTTCCAGCACCCGACGGTTCGGATTGTGGAACTCCAGGGTGATGCGGGTCTGGGCGATGCCGGCGTGGACCTCACCCTCGATGCTGGCCTTGCGCAGCGCGACGGGCTGCTCGGCGCCGGCAACCTGCAGTAGTGGCACCGACCGGACGGGCCGGACGGCCTTGCTGGACTGCGCCTGGGCGACCCCGGCGACAGCGCAGAGCAGCAGGGCCAGTACGGATGGAATCACACGGCGGACGAGGGGCATCGGACTGCTCCAGCGGGAGGTTGGACGGTTCAACGCGTGGCTGGGGCAAATGGGGTTGGATGGGGGGGGGGCGACTTCGGGATGCCGTCCCGCACAGCGCAGCTTCAGATCAGGCCGTCTTCGAGCTGCTCCAGCACGACGGACCACCATGAACCATCGGCAAGTGCAGCAGGATCAAGCCTTGCCCATGCCGCCGCCATCGCCTTGATTTCATCATCGCGATTGAACCCTTGTCTTGCTGGACGCGCGTGAATCTCGCCTCGCTTGAACGCCTCAAGTCTGGCCTGCATTACTGCCTGAGAGTAGACAACCGGCATGGAATCGCCTGATGTTGCCTGCGCTTGAAATACCTCATACGCCTTCAGAAAGCCAAGGAAGCTCGAAAGGCGACTATTGACGAACTGATGTCCGCCGTCACCTGCCGCAATAACCTTTCCGGCCAAGGAAAGGCAGAGCAGCAGTTCCTTTCCCCATGGCTCGTGCGCCACGACCAGAAGCGCCTCGCCATAGAAATCGGCTATCTGCGGCGCTTCGAACTGCACAACGGGTACTTCACCAGGAAGTCTTGACGGCAAACCGAGCTTCAACATCAACTCACTGGACAAAGGATCAAGTCCAAAGTCGCCAAGCACCTTGGCACTCACTTCCAGCGAACCCGCATCGTAGAAGCGAGAGAACGAATTTCCAGTCACGTGTAGCCCCCAAAACCGGGAGTTCACCTTCCAATAGATTCGTGAACCGTGCACCTGACGAAGATCTCAATGCGATCTTCAGTACCGACCGCGAGGTCAGCAGATTGCGGCTGTCGTAGGTGAACTCGCGTTGCAGATGCGGGCTCAACTGCTCTCGCGTGGTGCGGCCCAGCGCTTCACGTTCCATCGAGATCGGCGACTCGTCATTGATCCCCAGCGATACCGTCTGGTCCCGCAGGTCGCAGCCAAACGCAACGCGGTTACCGGCCGACACTCAGTTAGCCGTGCCTTGTGGGACAGCGGCCGAGGCAGGCCAAGCACTCCCCTGCATCCTCCATCAGCCGTGAAGGAGCAGCGCGGCCAGGAATGACCCTGAGGCACGATATTCCAGCGATAATTTCATCACACGTTCAAGTTCTGGAACCCAATCGAACCTCATCAAATTCCATCATTCATTTGTGACGCACGAAATCGCAAATTACATCAGGCCCGCCGAACAATCTCCTCTAGAAAGCCCATAAAACTATCGACAAACGGCTCATAAGATCCGTCAGACCAATCCCGCCTGACAACTGGATACTCCCCACCAATCAGCCCGTTACTGGTATCGAAATAGAATGATTCATCCGCATCCGGCAGATGAATTGAGATATACCCGCCCGGCAGGTCGCCATCACGTGAATCCAGCCTGAAATTGCAGATCAGATCACTATCGGAAATTTCACGCACATCCCGAGGCGCAAGGGTCAGGACAGGATAAGCACCGACCCTCAGATTCCCATACTTGAGCAACCACTCCTTGTACGAATCAGGCAATGGGATCCCCAGCTCAGCTTCGGCCTCCCGGATAAGGCCAGGTTCAACCTGGCGCCCTGGGAACACCTTGACTCGCGGGTGCTGCGCCACCAGCGCCTCCAGATTATCAAACATGAACACACCTCATTGTCGGAAGATAGCCAGCGCGTTGCCTTGTCCTGCACCTGCTCAATGGCGCCGAACAGGGTCGTGGCCAATGCAGCAGGGTCCAGCTAAGCCGCACTTGAAGCGATGCCGAAGATGCTATCGACTGCGCAAGCCTTAAGGCCCGAAAGCCCTTCTACGCTGAGTGACGAACGAGGCCCATCAGGAAATCAAAGAATGATGGCGAAGAGAACTCGAACTCCCCGGTATTGTAGTCGTACCGCAGAATTGGATACTCTCCATCCTTCAATCCTTCACGTGTATCGAAGTAGAAGGCTTCGTCCGAGTCCGGAACAAAAATCGGAATCAGGCCTTCTGGCGGAAAGCCGTTCTCCTCGACCAAGCGAGCGTTGTAGACAAGGTCGTCATCAGCCACGTCACGGTTCTCCGCATCTGCGAGGCCGAAAACGGGATCTGGACCTACAAAAAGGTTGCCAAACTCAACTAGCCAAGCCTTGTAGGAAACGGGCAGAGCCAAGCCAAGCTCCTTCTCTGCATCCTCCACAAGCTCCGGAGAAGCAGCACGGCCAGGAAACACCCTTACCCGCGCCGATCCAGCGATCATTTCATCAAGGCGCTCAAAACAGGAACTCCAATCAGGACACACCAGGCCTCCTGAATCAATCAAGCGAAACAGAGCTTCACGGCGCCAGCAACACCCGAGAAATCGATCTTACCGGCACTGCGCGGCAGCTTTGCACTTTCGAAACCGCGCGTCAGCCAACCTCCAATTGCCGATGCAGCGCAATCATCATCGATGGACATTGCCTCGTCCTTTCCAACGCAGACAGCAAGCAGAACACTTTTTTTCTTGGCAGAGAATCTAACCGACGATGAAATCCCTTCCGGGCAATATTCTGTCAAACTGCCACTGATCCACAATTCAACATCGATCGTCTCCAGACCATCAATAGACAGCTCTGCGAACGCGAACTTCAATCTAGCGCGTGCCTGGACGATTTCAGCCTGATACTTTACCCCCATCTCTGGTCCGCCCATCCTTCCGCTCAACGTCACTCTCATCTGCACTCCATAGGTCCAACTGCGACAAAGCGCGATCAACAATCCTATTAGCTGCTATCACCCTCGGAAGCTTCTCGCAATTCGTCAACCACACCGGTGAGGAACATTAGAATGGACTGAGGAAGAGTGAGCTTACGCTTTATGGTTGCTCCGTCATCGGTCCCAATGAGCAGCTCAACGCCACTCATCACCAAGGAAGTGACGCGAGCTTGATATCGCGGACTAGGAATAACGACATGAATACCCTCTTCTTTACGAACAATACGCAGCGATCTAGGCGCATCCCCGTCGAACACGCGAGTGATGTAGCACGTTTTGATCAGTCCACCCTCACAGGCCACATCAATTTTGTCATCGGTCTCGCCTGCTGCCAGACCCGAATCCTTCAGCGCATGCACAAGCTCAAAGATGAGACGGTCGAAGTCACACCCCGCGGGCACCACGTACTCGACGGGCTCGCCCCTATCGGCCGACACCAATCTCAGCGTCCCAGCCGGCTGATCAACCAGGACATCTGCAACAGGGGCCAGAATGCGGCCTCCCATTGGATCCTGATCGACATAGAAGCTTGAATTGGAGCCCATGTAGTAGAGCGCGGGCTCAGCCCCCAAGCGAACCTCTACCCATCGAGGATCATATGAGAAGACAGACGAACGGGGAGAAGTCAGCTCCTGCATGCAAACCTCGAAAGATCGCGGGGACGTCGCCTCCTTAACGACACAGCTCAATGCGCCGGGCAGGATCATGTAGTTCTCACTACGCCAAATGATGATTGAGATCAGCTGGCCTTCGGTATCGTTGCGGTTCTCCAGGCGTCGCCGATCAGTTTTCAGGAGCCTGCTGATCGGGCTGATGCACCCAATACGGTAGTCGCGTCTGCGCGCCAGTGGATGTTGCCGGTGGCCACGCCCCTGTTCGACACCAACCCTGTGAGATTATCAAACACGAACACACCTCACTGCCGACGATCAACGAACACCACACACCCGCGCGCACCTTGATTCATTGTGAACAAGATGGGAGGCCGGCAAATGACAAGAAACCTGCTTCTTGACATTGGTCGGGCGCACTGAACTTCACTCAGAATTCGCCACACTCCGAAGAAGCGAACGCAGAGGATCACCATCAACCAGACTACTCTGAAACAACGCCCAAGCGCCTCAACTCCGCAATTCCGCCGGCCCAGTCTTCCCGGCGCTTCTTGGCCGCAGCCAAAGGCACCACCAGCAGTACCTCCTCGGCATTCGAGTCGCTGAAAATGCTCAGCCTCGTGTGCGTCTCCGGGAATGCGTCCGCGAACTGTTGCCCCAACATGTCGAGCCCATGGAAGTCCCGCTTCCTGATGATGACCTGGGTTTCCGGATCCCTCTTGGTCAGAGCAAGAGGAACCCCCTTACACGCAAAGTCAACAAATTTTGCCCGACTGATATCCAGCGCCCAGTCCGTAGCCTCATAGAATGCCGCACGCTGCTCTGCGAACGCCGCGAGAACACCTGCATCAGTGCAGAACGCAAAGGGCTCAAGATTGATTTTTATTTTTCCAATCTTGCCCGAAAATGACACACGCCTAAAAAAGCATGACCAGAAGAGAAGAATTGGATTCACTTCCAATCCGTCGATCTGGACATCCTCGATCACTGTCGGACCAATCTCGGAATTAATCACCTTGCAGTTCGACACATGGACATTGCGAACCAGACTCATCCTCGAAGGTCGTTTTGACAGCGACATCCCGCAGTTATCAAAACTGCTGTTCGTTACTCGAAGTGCCTCGAAGACCTTGCCGCCATCATCGAACACCATTCTGAACTGCTGATCATCAATGTTCTGCATCACTAAACCTAGAAAGGGAGTCCCTTGACGACATCATACGTGAGATACGTAACAGCATCATCTCCGTAGCGATCCGCGTGTGCGGGCACATCTGCATTCGTAGTAACGTCCCACACCTTGGGGCGCCCGGTCGTACGCGTGAAGTCGGGGCTCGAAATGAATCGCCCATTGCTCCCCCTGGCGAGACCAGTGTGCAGAATAGTGTTCCTCAGATTTGGATCCTCCCTGACCAGCTGGGCAACCCGACGCTCAACCGCTTTACCAAAGCTTGCGGCGTAGAGGTTGGTGCCATTCTTCAAATGGCGATAGCTGCCTTCGCTCATCAGCGACTCAGCCATCTTAGGGTTAGCTACCAGCTCGCGGACCGCTTGATCCACGAAGCTCTGCAGCTTCTTGGTAGATCTGCAGCTCAGCCCCAATGGGTCAGACCAGCCCAGCGTGTTTGGGCCAAACTCGTAGAGATTGTCTCCCG
Organism: Stenotrophomonas maltophilia; assembly: GCF_013464485.1. Classification (GTDB taxonomy): domain Bacteria; phylum Pseudomonadota; class Gammaproteobacteria; order Xanthomonadales; family Xanthomonadaceae; genus Stenotrophomonas; species Stenotrophomonas maltophilia_AW. Next base: position 85,089 of record NZ_RAUX01000002.1, on the reverse strand, counting down.
CAGCGAGACCCAGCGGATCTTGCGATGAAAACTGCCCGATCTCGGAGTCAAAGTACCTATGCCGATTGTAAAGAAGGCCCGTTTCGTTGTCTCGATACTGCCCCTGCAACTCCAGCTCCGTGCCTGCAACAAGGCCTGGCGCCGCCGCAACAGGGCTATGGGATCCCGCAAAACGGCTCCAGATCAAGTCACCGGAAACTGTGGTCATCCGCATCGGAAAACCGTTGATATCAAGATGGAAGATTGAAAGGAGGCCTGATTGGCTCGCCGAAACCTCCTTTGGCCCCTCCAATCCCGCTTGCGGAAGTCCGGGCGGCGGCGATGCCCGTGTACTTCCGGCCGCCGTCGCCTGGGGTGTGGTCGCGCGGGAATTTGCGTCAGGACGCAAACCCAAGCCGGCGGTGCCGTTGAGCGCCAGCCCAGTTCCAAGGGAACCATGTCCCAGCTTCTTTGAGTCACCAAGTGGACTGGGCGCGCTGCCACCCAGTGCTCCGAGCGTCCCCAAGGCGCTCTGATTCAACTTCGACTCTGCTTGATGCAGCGGGCCCTCAAGCTCCTCCTTGGATCGGACGTCAGCGCTTGGCGCGACAACGGTTGCCACAGTACTTGCACGGTGCTGGCAGCTCAATTGCACAGCGCCAACCAACGCCAACGGCACAAACGTCCCCGGGTAGTACACATACTCCCGCACTCGCTCATGCAGCTTTTCCAACCGCCGCTGCCGGCGCCTCACCTCCACCAGGCTCGCCACATTCCCCACCCACACCGGTGCCGCCTCTTCGGCGTCATTGGCCTGCTGCACTTCACCCAGCAATGCATCTCCATCCCAGAAGAACCACGTGGTCTGCGTCGGGTTGCGCTTGAATACGCGCCGCCCCAGCGGGTCATAGCCGTAGTACGTTGACTGCCCATTGCGACGGCTCTCCGCCAGCCGATGATTGGCATCCCAGATCAGCGTCAGGTCATCGGGCGCATCCCCTTGCGGCGCACCCTTGCGCACCAGATCGCCCGCCCGGTCAAACACGTAGTGCACGCCCTGGTAGGTGCCCTCGCGCGTCCAGGTGGTCAGGTCGTCATCTTCGCCGCCCACCACCTTGCGCGCCTGCACCTGCTTCACCTCGGTGCGCAGCCTGTCGCCGGCCGGGTCGTTGAAGTAGCGCTCGACCCTTCCCTTCGGGTCGATGTGCTGCAGCAGGCGCCCGATCGCGTCGTAGCGGTACTCGTCCACGCCCTGTGCGCTGTCGCTGCGGCGGGTCAGGTTGCCACTGCGGTCATAGTCGTAGCGAGTCTCGAACAGCGGCGCGGCTTCCTTCAGTACCGATTGCAAGGTCAGCAGGTTGCGGCTGTCATAGGTGAAGTCGCGCTGCAGATGCGGGCTCAGCTGCTCGCGTGTCGTGCGACCCAACGCGTCGCGCTCAATGGAGATCGGCGACTCGTCATTGATCGCCACCGACACCGTCTGGTCCCGCAGGTCGTAGCCAAACGCAACCCGGTTACCCGCCGAGGTCTCGCGCAACACGCGGTTGCCGACCGCGTCGTAGCCATAGCCCACGCGGAAGCCATCCTGCAGCTCTTCCAGCAGCTGGCCCAGCGGGTCATACACGCGCTTCACCGTACGCGCCGGATTGCGCAGCTCGACAATCTGCCCCTGCACGTCGTAGACAAAGTGTTCCTGCACCTGCTGGCCAGGTTGGCGTACGTCCGGCAGCGTCTTGCGGGTGATGCGCCCGAGCTTGTCGGTGGTGAAGGCGATGCGCTGGCCCAGCGGATCCACGGTGGAGGTCAGTCGTCCGGCCGCGTCATAGGTATAGCACCGCGACTGCCCCCAGTAGTCCACCTCCTCGACGATGCGGCCCAGCGCATCGCGTACGAGCTGATAGGTCTCGCCGCGCTGGTTGATGACCGCGATGAGCTGCTCTTCGGTGTCGTAGCGGTACTCCACGCTGTGGCCATCGGCCTGCAGGCGCTTGCCGATCTGGCCGATGCCCACGTACTGCAGTCGCGTCTGCGCGCCCACTTCATCGGTGTAGCGCACCAGTTGATCTTCGGCATCGTACTCGCAGCGCACACCGTTCCCATCGGGGCCAGCAGTGGCCAACAGGCGTCCCTTCGCGTCGTACTCGTAGCGGCTGGTCTGTCCCAGCGGATCTACCTGGCGCAGCAGGTTGCCGAGCGGATCGTGCTCGAAGCGGCTCTCATGGCCGAGCGCATCAACGACCGCTGCCACCAGCCCATGACGGTCATAGCGCAGGCGTGTGACTGCCTGCCGCGCGTTGGTCTGCGACTCCAACTGTCCCCGTGCGTCGTATTCGAAGCGTGTGGTTGCACCCAATGGATCGGTCTGGCTGACCAGCAAGCCCTGGCCGTCATACGCCTGTTGCCAATCGAAACCATCCGGCGTCCGCAGCGACACCATATGGTCGTCCAGGTCGTACTCCATCTGGATCGTCGTGCCATCGGCGCGGGTCAGGCAGATCAGGTTGCCATGCGCATCATAGGCAAACGCCGTGCGCAGCCCTTCCGGATCGGTCACCGCCACGGTCCGCCCGAAATCGTCGTACTCGAACAGCGTCACGCCATCGAGCGGATCGATCTCGCACAGCGGCAGCTGGTTCTCGTCAAACTTGACCACGCTCAGGTGGCCCAGCGAGTCGGTTACGCGGGTCTCGCGCAGCAGCGCGTCGTACTCGAAGTGATAATCGTACAGGCCGCCATCGCCCCACGAATGCACCACCCTGCCCTGCGCGTCGAACGCGTAATGGAACGACAGGCCGACGCGGTCGGTGTGCCGCACCATGCGGTGCTGCTCGTAGGCGAAGGTGCGTGGCGCACCCAGCGCATCGACGGCCGCCAACAGGTCACCCTCGCCGCTGTAGCGGTAGCTCACCAGCGGATGCACCAAGCCGGTGGCCGGGTCATGCAGCGCCATCCGGTCGATGCGGCCGTTGCGGGCCTCCACTTCGATGAAACGGCCCTGCAGGTCGCCGACGCCGCTTTCGACGATGCGCACCAGATGGCCGTCGCGGCGCTCGAACCGCCAGTGGTTGCCGTGCGCGTCCTCGATGCGCTCGATCGGCCAGGACTGTGGATTCGGCAGCACGCTGACGCCTGCCGGCAGTTCGCCGCCGAACACATACTTCAGGCCACTCTTGAAGCGCACCTGCCACTGCCCGCGCCGACGCAGCAGGCGCGCGCCATCGACGAAATCGAGGATCGCCCCGGCCTCGCCTTCAGCGGGTGGCAGCTCCGCGAAGAACGCGGCCTGGTCCGGGCCGGACAACCACACGCTGCCGTCGTCCAGCAGTTCCAGGCGGATATCGGCCGGCGTCTGCCAGCCTGCGCCGCACAGTCCCGGCTCACCCGCCCTGCGCGAGCCATAACTGCGCTGCCATGCGAGGGACAGCCGCCCCGGAATGTCGAAGTCCTGGTGGCTGACTACCACGCTGCCATCGCGGATATCCACCGGCTCGGCACGCAGCACCTTGCATTTCAGGAAGCCGGAGGGCAGATGGCCCCATTTGCCGCGCCGCCACTTGGCAAACGCATCCAACTTCTTGCGGAAGAACGCACTCTTGCGCAGCTTGCCCAGTCCGGCAAACGCGGCGCGGAACGCCAGCGCAGTCCAGGAGACAGTAGGCGGACCACCGACGGTGACGCTGGTGGGAATGGCCACGTTCAGGCCAGTCGGCAGCGACATCGCACGCAGCGGCTTCTTCGGCTTCTTCACCCGGAACGGATTGATCATGCCGGCCAGGTTGCAGTCCAGCACCGGCATCGCCAGCCGCGAGAACGGCTCGCCATCGGCCGACACCGTGCGGCTGCCCATGAAGATTTCTTCGCCGTCGAACTGCGGCCCCATCGGCGCAGCCAGCGGCGGTCCCCACACGCCCAGTGGAATGTGGATGTCCAGGCCGCCGGTGCCGGCGGTGCCGCGATGTACACCGTTGACCTTGATGGTCGAGCCGATGAACGGGATGTAGTCGAACGGATCCAGCACCAGGCCGATATGCGGCGTCGGCAGCGGGCACGGCGGCACCGCGTACATGTGGATGTCGATGCCCAGCTGCGGATCGAAATGCTTGGCGGCGATGCTCACGGCAACACTCCCTGTTGCTTTACAAGGCGCGGAACAACGCGCGCAGGAACGCCTTTACTTCGTCACGGTACTCGGCGCTGATCCAGGTCACGACGATGATGCCCAGCACGATGGCCACCAGCATCACCACGGTCTTGTTCGACTTCATGCAACAGCCACTCCTGTAACGGCAGGCCCGGCCGGCGCCGCCACGGACGCCTGCAGCAGGCCACTGGGATCGGGCAACGGCTGCATCGCCGGCGGCTCGCTCCACACCGGTATCTCGTGATCGAGCGGGTGTTCGATGGCCGGCAGGCCGTTCCAGCCCGGGTCGAGGAAGTCGCGGCCCACGGCCACGATCTTGCGGAAGAATTCGTCGCCGCCCTGGATCAACCGCTCGCGCTCCTGCTGGGCGCGATGGAAGCCACGCTCCAGCGCGGCATCCAGCTCCGCGTCGATGGCGTCCAGCGCCGGCCGTGCGGGTCGCGGGCCGAGCGCGCGGCCCTGTGCATCGGCCTTTTCCAGCAGGCTGGTACTGGCCTGCAGGTAATCGGCGGCCACCTGCTGCAGCGATTCGCAGCGGCGCGCGTCCTGCAGCTGCAGCAGGTCCCACAGCGCCTGCGGCAGCGTGGTGGCCTTGCGGTCGGCCGGGGCCAGCGGCTTGGCGATGCGGATCGCTTCCAGCAACTGGGTGCGTGCCGCTTCGCGCTGGCCCGCCTGCAACTGGCACCAGCCAGCCATGCGCTGGCCCTCCAGCGCGAACATCGGATGCGGAATGCTGGCCGCCGACGCCGAGGCCTGCAGGTAGGTCTGCGCAGCACGCTCGGGCTGCTTGGCGGCCAACCAGCAACCGGCCTCGCCGAACCAGCTCTGCATCACCAGTTCCGGCGCAGCCGGGTTGCCGCTCATGCGTGCGCCTTCGGCCGCACTGCGCGCCTGCCGATAACTGTTGATCGCCTGGCCGTGATCGCCGTGCTTCAACCATGCACCGGCCACCATCATCTGCACCACCGATTGCTGGTCCTGCCAGCCCTGCCGCTGCGCCAGCCCTTGTGCGCGCTCTGCGCGGGCAACGACCTGGGAAGGGCTACCGCGTTCGAGCAGCAGCATCAGGTCGGCCAGCAGCTGCCGGTACAGCACTTCCGGGCCACGGCCGCCGGACTGCGCCGCGGTGTCGCGGGCGATGCCGAACATGTCGACCGGGGCGGTCACCACCCGCGCCGCCGCGCCGTGACGGTCCAACAGCGACTGCCAACGCGGATCTTCTTCGGTATCCACCAGCACCAGGCGCAGGCGCGCACCAGGGCCGGCGGCCAGCGCCGCGTCCACCCAGCGCTCGAAACCCTCGCCCGGCACGCAGCGCTCCGGCTCAAGCACCGCCGCCAGCAGGCGCAGGTGTTCGCCGTGGTGGTCGATGAAACTCTCCAGCACCTGCACCACGCCGTGCGCGCTGTCCGGGTGCGCCTCATGCGGCCCCCGCCACCCAAGCGGCACCTGCTGCGAACGCAGATCGTCCTGGCTGGCCAGATAGCGGTCCAGCAGGTCCTGCTTCACCTGGCGGCTGTAGCGGAAGCCCAGTTCATAGGCGGTATCGATGCGCAGGAAGTAATCCGGCGTATCGCGACCCGCGTCGTTGCGCTGCATTTCGAAGAACGCGGCCAGCAAGCGGCTGGAGGCGGCCGGCAGGCGCCAGACCAGCAGCCGCCGGCTGCTGTCGGCGCTTGCATCCAGCCAGGCATCGCGCAGTGCGTTCAGGCCACGCAGCATGGGGGTGTCCTGCATCGTGCTTCTCCCTGGCGGCTCAGCAGTTGAGCTTGATCTCGCTGCCGTTGACCGATACACCGCCTGCGTCGATCACCACCTCCGAGCCGCCGGCGGTGATCTTGATCGCGCTGTCGGTGATCTCGATGACCGAGCCGCCGACCTTGCTGGTGAGCTTGACTGCGGACTCCAGGCTCATCGCGCCGTCCGAACCCTGGCTGTGGGTGCCGGTGGCATCCTGGCTGAAGTTGCCGGTGACATCGATGACGCGCGCACCGACGTTGCTGTCATCGACCTTGCCCTGCACCTTGCGCTTGTCCTGACCGGTGATCGTCACCTCACGGGCGGCCTGCAGCATTTCGGTGACCAGGCCGCCCACAGTGCGACTGGAAGTGGAGGTGACGGTCTCGGTCCAGGTGCCGGTGCGCTGGCTGGTGTAGTTGCCGGTCAGGGTGGTCTTGAAATCGCCGGTGATGGTCTCGGTGTAGCCGGCGGCGGCAATCGTCTTGGTTTCGCCGGTCTCGTACTTCTCGGTCACCGCGCCGGTCACGTTGGTGGTGCGGGTACCGGTGACGCCGAGCGTATCGGTGCCGGTGACGGTGATGCCGCGATTGCCGCCGACACTGATGTCCTGGTTGGCGCCCACGCCCATGGTGTGGTTCACCGCCACCGTGGTCGACTTGTTGTTCTGGATGCTGGCGTTCTGGTCGTTGAGCACGGTGGTGACCATGTCGCGCTGCGCGCGCATGTTCAGCAGCTCGCCACCGGCGCCATCGTGCATGGTGATCTCGTTCCAGCCTGCGCCCTTGACCGTCTTCGACTTCAGGCCGCTCACTTCCATGCCGAATGGCGGCATGTTGTCTTCGTTGTAGACGCGGCCGGTGATGATCGGGCGATCCGGGTCACCATCGAGAAAATCGACGATCACTTCCTGGCCCACGCGCGGTGGCGATACGCCGCCCATGTCGGCGCCGGCCCACGGGCTGGCGCTGCGGATCCAGCACGAGGCGTTCTCGCGGCGGTCCAGCTGGCGGTCCCAGTGGAACTGCACTTTCACCCGTCCGTAGCGGTCGGCATGCAGCTCCTCACCCGGCGGGCCGACCACGGTGGCGGTCTGCGGGCCCGGCATGCGCGGCCACGGCGTGCGCCGCAGCGGCCGGTACGGGATGCGCCGGCGCAGCACTTCGGCCTGCACTTCCACACTGGGCGCTTCGGCGCTGCCGAAATCGGCGGCGAAGTTGTTGTGGCCTTCGCGCTGCACGCTGACCACGAAGAAGCTGCGATCGGCATCGTCGCGGCCGATGAAATCGGGGTGTCTCTCCAGTTCGAAGCAGGCGCCGGCGTCGAGCTCACCGGCATTGCCGGCACATTCGAACAGCTTGGTCGGCCAGGTCACCTCTTCACTGCGTACATTGGCCAGCGCGGTACCGATACGGCTGTTGCTGAAGCGTGCTGCACCATCGTAGCGGTACTGCTCCAGCGGCGGCAGCAGGCCCAGTGGCACCTGGTTGCCCTGGTTGCCGTCCAGCGCCTGGCTGGGCTGCTTGAAATCGAAGCTGCGCAGGGTCTGCACGCTCGGCCCGACCCGGCGCCGCGCGCCCCAGCGGTGCAGGCCGGTACTGGCCAGCGTGCCCTGATCGGAGACGAAGGCAATCGGGCGTGGCTCGCCATGCACGGTGCTCAGCGTGGAATCGTCGCTGATCACCATCGTGTGGCCTTCTTCATCGTGCACGAAGCTGTAGTACAGCCCGGCGTCCTCCAGCAGGCGGCTGACGAAGGCGTAGTCCGACTCGTTGTACTGCACGCAGTACGGCAACGGCGCCAGCTTGCCGGCGTTGAGGTCGTAACGGAACTTCGCCAGCTGCGCGTAACCGGCGAACACCTCTTCAACGATCTGCAACGCGGTGCGGTCCTGGAAGATGCGGCAGTTGCAGGTGTAGTCCAGGAACGCGAACCACGGCGCCAGCTCGGCGCGATACGCACTGAACTGTGCCTGCTGGCCGGTGCTGGCGAACTCACGCACGTAGCCGTGCACGCTGCGGTTGCCGAACTCATCGCCCAGCTGCAGGCGCAGCGGCTGCCCGACCAGCTGCTTCAGTTCCAGCCGTGGCTGGATCGAGAGCAGGTCGATGCGGTAGGTGAACGGGTTCGACACCGCCTCGCTTCCCTCGAAGCGCTTGACCAGGAACGTGTCCGGATCCAAGGCGGTGTCGACGCGGATCAGGCGTCGGTCCTGGTGCAGGCGCTGCAGTGCAGCGCCAGGGAGCAGTGATTCGGCGTACATCGGGCGTTCCGTCGTCCCATGTTGGTCGTGGCCCGACTTTGCCATTGCCGTGTGACATGCGCCAGCTTTTTGACGCGACGAGCGCTGGATAAAGAGATGAATTCATTAAGAAATTTGAAGGGAGTGCGAATCCGGTCACAGATATACGGCCTTGCGGTGGCTGTTCAGGCAGCGGCCTGAAGCGCACCATGTGCGTCCGCTTTCAAAAGGATGTGTCATGCGCCCGCTGTATTTCTGCGCCCTGCTGGCCACTTCATTGCCGGCCGCTGCCGCCACGTCGGCGCCTTTCCCGTTCACCCACCACGACTGGACGCTGGCCTGTGACAACACCCGCACCTGCCGTGCGGCGGGCTACCAGCAGGATGAAGGCGACGCGGCGCCACTTTCCGTGCTGCTGACCCGCGCCGCCGGGCCGGCCCAGCGTGTGGACGCGCAGCTGCTGCTGGGCCAGTACGACGAGCAATCGCCGACGCCCCCGGCGCAGGCGCAGCTGCAGATCAACGGCAAGGATCTGGGCCGCTTGCAGCTGCAGGGCGGCAGCGCCACGCTTTCCGCCGCGCAGACCGATGCCCTGCTGGCCGCGCTGACCCGCAGCAGCCGCATCGTGGTGATCGGCAACGGCCCGCAGCGTTGGACGCTGTCCGACCGCGGCGCCTCGGCGGTGCTGCTGAAGATGGACGAGTTCCAGGGTCGCCTCGGTACCACGGGCGCCCTGATGCGCAAGGGAAGCGCGGGCGAAGGCAAGGTAGTGCCGGCACTACCGGTGCCGGTGGTGACGCTGGCCAAGCTGGCACCCGCGCGTCCCGGCGATGCCGCCCTGGCGCAGTCGCCTGCCCTGCGCGCCGCGTTGCGCAGCGCGACGCCGGGCGACGACTGCAGCGCGATCAGCACGGAGGGCGATCCGCTGATCAGCGAGCCGCAGGAACTGAGCGTCACCCGCCTGTCGAAGGACAAGGTGCTGGTGTCGACGCTGTGCTGGCGCGCTGCCTACAACGAGGGCTACGGCTTCTGGGTGGCCAACGACAAGGCACCGTTCCAGCCGGTGCTGGTAACCACTTCCGGGACCGACAACGACGGCCCCACCATCAGCGCCTGGCAGAAGGGGCGCGGCCTCGGCGATTGCGGCTGGACGGCCGACTGGGGCTGGGATGGCAAGCGCTTCGTGCCGACCAGCGAAGCCACCTCCGGCCTGTGCCGGATGGTGACCGCCGGTGGCGCATGGGAAATGCCCACCATCGTCAGCAAGGTCCAGCACTGAGCGCGACGGCCGGTCACGCCGGCAGGCAGTGCTCCACGATCAGCTGGATGGCGCTGCCACCGCGATAGTCATCGCAGGCCAGCCGGTAGGCCAGGTGCACGTGGTGGCTCGGCGCGTTGCCGTGCCAGCCACCGAAGTGGATCGCGTTGATCGTGCCGGGCACACCCGGCAGGCGCAGTTCCAGCTTGAGGTGGCGTTCCTTCAGCACGCGCCAGTTGGCCACTTCGAAATGGCCATCGAACAGCGGCTCGGGGAAGCCCTGCCCCCAAGGACCGGCCAGACGCAGCGCATCAGCGTGACGATGGTCCAGTTCGTCCGCCGCCAGTTCGCCGTCGCTGAGCACCTGCTGCTGCAGCGCGGCCGGATCGAGCATTTCCAGCACGACGGCGACGAAGGCCGCCTTGAAGTCTTCAAGGTGATCCAGGCGCAGGCTGAGGCCGGCTGCCATGGCGTGACCGCCGAAGCGTTCGATCAGGCCCGGATGGCGTGCATCGACCAACGCCAGTGCGTCACGGATATGCAGGCCCGGAATCGAGCGCGCCGAGCCACGCAGGGTGTCGGCACCGGGTTCGGCCGGGGCGAAGGCGATGACCGGCCGATGCAGGCGATCCTTCATTTTCGACGCGACCAGTCCGACCACGCCCGGATGCCACTCGGCATCGAACAGGCAGGCCGCCACCGGCCGTTTGCCTGCCATGTCCAGCACAACGCGGGTCAGCGCCTGCTCGGCATCGTCGGTCATCGACTGCTGCACCGCGCGGCGTTCCGAATTGATCTGCTCCAGCGTCTGCGCGATCTCGCGTGCTTGGCGCGGGTCCTCGGTCAGCAGCAGCGCAATGCCCAGCGCCATGTCTTCCAGCCGGCCGGCGGCATTCAGGCGCGGGCCCAGGGCGAAGCCGATGTCGGTGGCGGTCAGTCGCGCGGCGTCGCGGCCACTGGCTTCGATCAAAGCACGCAGGCCGACGCAGCCCTGTCCCGCCCGCAGCCGGCGCAGGCCCGCGCTGACCAGCGCACGGTTGTTCGGGTCCAGCGCCACCAGATCGGCGACGGTGCCGACCGCTACCAGGTCCAGCAGCGCGGTCAAATCCGGGCCCTTGCCATCGGCGAAGACACCGGCCTCGCGCATCTGCCGGCGCAGCGCCATCAGCACGTAGAAGATCACGCCGACACCGGCCAGCGACTTGCTGGGAAAGGCGTCGCCGTCCAGATTGGGGTCGACGATCACGTCGGCCGGCGGCAGCTGCGGGCCGGGCAGATGGTGGTCGGTGACCAGCACCTGCCAGCCGCGCGCCTTGGCTGCGGTCACGCCGGCATGGCAGGCAATACCGTGGTCGACCGTGACCAGCAGGTCCGGCTGCAGCGCGGCCAGCTCCTCCACCAGCGACGGTGACAGGCCATAGCCATGCACCATGCGGTTCGGCACAGCGTGCAGGACATGCTGCGCGCCGAGCATGCGCAGGCCACGCACGCCCACCGCACAGGCGGTTGCACCATCGCAGTCGAAATCACCGACCACCAGGATGCGCTTGTCATTGGCGATGGCCTCGATCAGCAGGCCCACTGCATCATCGATGCCGGTCAGCAGTTCCGGCGCATGCAGGTTGCCCAGCTTGGGCAGCGCCAGCTCTGGGGTGTGTGCGCCGCGCGCGGCGTACAGGCGTGCAAGCAGTGGCAGCGTGCCGTCTGGCCACGCACCGGGCTGCACCGGCTCGCGGCGCAGGATCATCGGGGCATCTGACACGGGCAGCGCAGCTTCGGCGGCAAGGGACATCGGCATCGCCGGGTTGCGAAATAGATCGTGATGATACCTGCACAGAACCAGTCCGTGGCTTTTCGACGGGCAGTACAGCCCCTCAGATCCGCACACACACCTTGCCACTCGCCCCGACACTTGAGAACATTCTCAAGTAGCACTAGCTCTGAAAACCCACAAAGAATACAAAGGTCAATGGACAATGACATTAAGTTTGAAGCTGTCAACGATAATTACATGGGCAGCCATTCTTATAATGGGGCAGCTACTTATTACACAATGGTCGATTGCCGTAGCAGGTAATCGAGACGTCATCGATTACATTTCGTTTGCAGGAACTGTCGTAGGGATGATTCTAGCGATCCTTGCTATCGTCTACTCGTATCTTGCGAATGCATCCCAGCGCTCGGACGCAGAGGCTTTGCGATCTCAGATTTCCAGCCTGAACGACGCAATTGGGCGAGCCCAGGCGTCGAGCTCGCAATTCTCAAATGAGGTTAACCGCCTTGAAGATATCAGAGAAGACATATCGAAATCAGTAGCAAATTCAGCCGCAGCACTTGAGGCCTCAGGAAGAGTCGAGGCCGAGATAAAATCCCTCCGCGGCGACGTAACCAAACCACAACCAACGAGAACGAGCGAATCCAAACCAACAAATTTGATTGGAGTGGTCATAAAGATCGCAAGAGAAGCAACCAACAGGCAGCTAATTCTCTACTACCTCGCCGCGATTGATGACGAAGATGGCGCAGAGCACCTCAAGGACGAACTTCTCGGCAAACTGACAGCTTCAGCCAAATCACCAGTAAGAAAAACCTGGTTTGAGGGCGAAATTCGTGGATATTATTGGATTTTCTACGATCTTGAGATCATTCAACAAGGCGAAAAAAGGACGGCATTCCTTAAGGCGCTTCAGAGCAAGATCAGTTCAGCAAGGGGATATGACTCTTGGGCAGAAGAAAGAGAGCCAATAAAGGATTGCATTGCAATCGTTGAGAAAAGCCTGAAAGATCGCCTAAATACAATACTAAAAAGCCCTCCAGCATAATACTCAAGCAAAAGAGCCATCGTCGGCAAACTCTTGCATCGGACCACCCGGACCCAGTCATTATTTTCTGCAAGCAATCATTGCACCGCCCTAGAGCGTAGTGGAGGTTAGGCGTCGATCTCGCACTTTTGGAAGTACTGCAACTTGCGTAATTGATCGACGCGTGGAAAATTGTATTCTGCGGCCATATTTTCCATACCCCCCGGAAATGGAATTCACTGCATGCTGCACGTACTGTGCCCCTCTCTATTGGCCGCCGCTCTGGTTCCCGCCACCCACGCCACCACGCCCGAGCCGAAGGCCGGTATCGAGTTCGTGCACCACGATTGGCTGCTGGCCTGCGACAACACCGGCACCTGCCGCGCCGCGGGTTATGGCCCGGAAAACGCCGACAGCGTGCTGGGCTTGATGCTGGAACGTGCAGGTGGTCCCGGCACGTCGGTGAAGGCGCGGCTACGGGTGGGCGAGGATGGCGGGAACGCAACGCCTGAAGGCGCGATGCGCCTGCAGGTGAACGGTCGTGATCTGGGCCCGGTGCAGGACACCGGCGCCGACGACGCCGTGGCGCTGCGTCCCGCGCAGGTTGAAGCACTGCTCGCTGCCCTGCCCGGCCAGGCGCGCATCGAGGTGATCGACAGCAAAGGCGCGCGCTGGCCGATTTCCGACCGGGGTGCCGCCGCCGTGCTGTTGAAAATGGATGAGGCACAGGGGCGGATCGGCACACCCGGCGCCCTGCTACGGCGTGGCACGCGAGCCGAGGCGAGCGTGCCGGCTGCGCGGGCCAGACCGGTGATCGTGCGCGCCGCGCTGTCGGCCGCTCATCCGCGCGACCCTACACTGGGTACCAGCGAAGCGCTGCGCGACGCCCTGATTGCCACGCTCGGTGACGGCGACGACTGTCCGCACCTGGTCGAGTACAAGGGAACCCCGGAAATGGTGATCGAGCGCCTGGACGACAGCCATGTACTGGTCCAGGCGCTGTGCCAGATGGGTGCATACAACTACAGCAATGGTTTCTGGATCGCGCGCGATCAGCCGCCTTACGCGGCGGAGGTGGTCACACTGGAAGCCGAGGGCTTCTCGCGCGACGAGCGCACGCTGTATGCGCGCTACAAGGGTCGAGGCATCGGCGACTGCGTTTCAGGCTCGGACTGGGCATGGGATGGCCGCAGATTCCAGGCCAGCAGCGCGTTCAGTACGGGCCTGTGTCGCGGCATCCCGGGCGGGCACTGGAACCTGCCGACCTTGGTCAGCGAGGTTCGTTGAATGCGCACCCTTTCTCTGCTGCAGGCACCCCTGTTTGTGCTGGGATTGCTGACGATGCCTTCGGCTGCTTCGGCCATTGAAGCGGCGGGTGGATCGTTCGCCGATGGCGACTGGTTCATGGCCTGCGACAACACCCGCACCTGTCGTCTCGCCGGTGTCGGCGCACCGGCACCGCTGAGGCTGGCCGCGCTGATCGAGCGCAATGGCGGCCCCGGGGCCGTGGTGGAGATCCGGCTGACACTCGCCCGCGACAGCGTTGACGACCCCGAAGCGCAGGCACAGTCCCCTACCGGCGCATTGCAGTTGCGGCTGGACGGAATGCCCGCGGGCAGCATCGGCGTACTGGCGTCGGCGACAGCGCATGCAACGCTGACACCGGCTCAGGTGCGCGCGTTCAGTGCAGCCCTCATCGGGCATTCACCCATCAGCGTCACGGATGGCAAGGGGCAGGCGTGGTCGCTCTCCGCCTCCGGCGCGGCCGCGCTGATGCTGAAGATGGATCAGTTCCAGCAGCGTCTGGAGACGCCCGGCGCGCTGGTGAGGCGCGGGAATAGACCGGAGTCGAGCGTGCCACCCGCCCTCCCCAAGCCACAGCTGGCCACACCCTCCATGGCGGTAGCGCCGGACGAGGAAGATGCACGCCTGGAGGAACGCGAGGACCTGCGCCGCCTGCTTCAGCCCAGCAGCAAGGCCGACTGGGCATGCGCCAGGGATGTGCAGCAGACCGCCCCGCCTTCCATCGCCATCCAGCGACTGGACGATCATCACCTGCTCGCTTCCGTTGTCTGCCACACCCAAGCGTTCAACGTGCCGGCGGGTACCTGGGTGATCAACGACCAGGCACCGTTCAACCCCGTATTCATTACCCAGGGCGCACTCTTCGCGCGCTCGCCGGAGGCGGTCTTTCTTGAGGAAACCGTGGAGACCGACCAGGATCGCTGCGAAACCGGGCGCTACTGGTCGTGGGATGGACAGCGGATGCAGCTGGCCATGGAGTACGTCGGCGGTACCTGCAGCGGCTCTGCCGCCTCCACCTGGCAGTTGCCGACCTACGTTTCGGAGTTCCGCTAGAGCACTCGCCGGGCATGGCCCGGCGCTACCAGCGCTGCTTCAGGCATCGTGAAGCTGGCGCGGCTTCTTCCAGAACTGCCAGCGCTGGCCACGGTCGAGCTGGAACTGCAGGCCATCCTCGAAATCGAGCACCAACCGCTGCAGCTCGCCACGCTTGAGCGCGGCCAGCAACGGGCGGATCGCATCATTGCCCAACTGCTGCAATGAACGCAGCTGGCGCAGGTCGACCAGTGCATCCACGGCCTGCTCGCCATCGACGGCAACGCCTGCCGCCTGGGCCAGGCCCTGCAGCAGGGCGTCGCGGCTGCGCACCTGTGCGTGCGCGGTGCTGACCGACACCGGCATCACGCCACCGCCCCAGAACCACAGCGAATTGATCGGCTGCTGGCCCTGCGCGGCACGTTGTTGGTTCCAGGAATGGTTGTGCAGCAGCACCTGCGCTTCGGTCATCAGCGCGCGCCAGCGGCGACCGCCCTCGCCTTCGGGCAGGTGCGAGAACAGGTCATCGCCCAGCACTTCGTCCGGGCTGTCGAAGTCCGGCAACGCCAGATCGATCGGCAATCGCAGATACCACCGCGAGGGATCGGGCGCATCCAGCACAAAACCGGCGTCGGCGAACAACGGCTGCAGTACCGGCAGCAAGGCCAGGCTGTCGGCCAGCGTTGGCCGCAGCGTTTCGCCGTAGGCCATCATCCGCGCGCCATGCATGTCCGGCACCATGCAGGCCGGATCGGCGCGCAGCCAGCTGGCGCCGGCGGCGTCGCCGACGTCACGCTGGCGGGTCAACGCGGCCACCGGCCAATGCGGCGCGGCGACCGTGAAATGGCGCGTCAGCTGCGCGCGTTCGCCTGGCGCGACCTGCAGCGTGGTGGCACGGCCGAGCGCGCGTGCCACATCGTCCGGCAGCGCAGCCGCGGCAAAGCGGCTGCGTGCCGGCAACAGCAGGGTCGCCGTTGCCACGCGTCAGTCCACGTAGCTGACGCTGACGATTTCGTACTCGCGCTGGCCGGCCGGGGCGTCGATCACGATCGAGTCGCCTTCCAGCTTGCCGATCATCGCGCGCGCCACCGGCGAGGAAATCGCGATCAGGCCCAGCTTGATGTCCGCTTCCAGGTCACCGACGATCTGGTACTTCTTCTCTTCGTCGGTTTCCACGTCGGCCAGGGTCACGCTGGCGCCGAACACCACCTTCGAACCGGCGTTGAGCTTGCTCACGTCGATGATCTCGGCGTGCGACAGCTCGCCTTCCAGCTGCTTGATGCGGCCTTCGATGAAGCCCTGTTCCTCGCGCGCGGCGTGGTACTCGGCATTCTCCTTCAGGTCGCCGTGCTCACGCGCTTCGGCGATGGCCGCAATGACCTTCGGGCGCTTGACCGACTTCAGGTGATCCAGCTCGTCGCGCAGCTTCTGCGCGCCCTTCATGGTGATGGGGGCTCTCATGCATTCAACTCCTTGTGCAGCTCCTGCAGCGACCAGACGGGGCCGGTGCCGCGGAATTCCAGTGAATCCACCAGCGCCTTGGCGCCGGCAATGGTGGTCGAGTAGGTGACGCGGTGCTGCAGCGCCTCGCGACGGATCGAGAACGAGTCGTTGATCGCCGAACGACCTTCGGTCGTGTTGACGATATAGACGATCTCGCCGTTCTTGATCGAGTCGACGATGTGCGGACGGCCTTCGACCACCTTGTTGATGATCTCGCAGTCCATGCCGTGCTGCTGCAGCCACGCGGCGGTGCCACGGGTGGCGACCAGGCTGTAGCCACGCGCCAGCAGGGCCTTGGCCACCGGCAGCACGCGCTTCTTGTCCGGGTCGCGCACCGACACGAAGGCCTTGCCGATCGGCGGGGTCTTGATGCCGCCCGCTTCCTGCGCACGCGCGAAGGCAGCGTTGAAGGTACGGCCCACGCCCATCACTTCGCCGGTGGAGCGCATTTCCGGCCCGAGGATCGGATCGACGCCCTGGAACTTGGCGAACGGGAAGATCGCTTCCTTCACCGAGTAGTAGTCCGGCACGATTTCCTTGGTCGCGCCCTGCTCGGCCAGGGTCTTGCCAGCCATGCAGCGGGCGGCGATCTTGGCCAGCGGCATGCCGGTGGCCTTGGACACGAACGGCACGGTGCGCGAGGCACGCGGGTTCACTTCCAGCAGGTAGATGGTGTCTGCACCTTCGTCGCTGGTCTGGATCGCGAACTGGGTGTTCATCAGGCCGACCACGTTCAGGGCCTTGGCCAGCTCCACCACCTGGCGGCGCAGCTCGGCCTGGGTCTCGGCCGACAGCGAGTACGGCGGCAGCGAGCACGAGGAATCACCCGAGTGCACGCCGGCTTCTTCGATGTGCTCCATCACGCCACCGATAAGGACGTTGCCATCCTTGTCGGCGATGATGTCGACGTCGCACTCGACGGCGTTGTCGAGGAAGCGGTCCAGCAGCACCGGCGAATCATTGGACACCTTCACCGCGTCGCGCACGTAGCGGGCCAGGTCGGCTTCGCCGTAGACGATTTCCATGGCACGGCCACCCAGCACGTAGCTCGGGCGCACCACCAGCGGGTAGCCAATCTCGCGGGCCAGCAGCAGGGCTTCCTGGTCGTTGCGGGCGATGCGGTTCGGCGGCTGCTTCAGGCCCAGCTTGTCCACCAGCTGCTGGAAGCGCTCGCGGTCTTCGGCCAGGTCGATCGAATCCGGGCTGGTGCCGATCACCGGCACGCCGTTGGCTTCCAGCGCGCGCGCCAGCTTCAGCGGGGTCTGGCCGCCGTACTGCACGATCACACCCTTCGGCTGCTCCAGTTCGACGATTTCCAGCACGTCTTCCAGGGTCAGCGGCTCGAAGTACAGGCGGTCGGAGGTGTCGTAGTCGGTCGACACGGTTTCCGGGTTGCAGTTGACCATGATGGTTTCATAACCATCCTCGCGCAGCGCCAGTGCGGCGTGCACGCAGCAGTAGTCGAACTCGATGCCCTGGCCGATGCGGTTCGGGCCACCGCCCAGGATCATGATCTTGTCGCGGTTGGTCGGCGCGGCCTCGCACTCGTCCTCGTAGGTCGAGTACAGGTAGGCGGTACCGGTGGAGAACTCACCGGCACAGGAGTCCACGCGCTTGTAGACCGGACGCACCTTGTGCGCACGACGCAGCGCGCGGATGGCCGCTTCGTTGGTGCCGGTCAGCTGCGCCAGGCGGGCGTCGGAGAAACCGGCGCGCTTCAGCTTGCGCAGGCGCGCGGCGTCCAGCGCGTCGATGCCATCGGCGGCGACGGCGGTTTCCGCGGCGATGATTTCCTCGATCTGGTCCAGGAACCAATGATCGATGAACGACAGCGCATAGATCTCTTCCACGCTCATGCCGGCGCGGAAGGCATCGGCGACGAAGAACAGACGCTCCGGGCCCGGCGCCTTCAGTTCGCGACGCAGGGTCTGCAGATCTTCTTCGTTGCCCAGGTCCAGGCCGGTCGGATCGAAGCCGACCTTGCCGGTTTCCAGGCCACGCAGCGCCTTCTGCACCGATTCCTGGAAGGTACGGCCCATCGCCATCACCTCGCCCACCGACTTCATCTGGGTGGTCAGGCGCGCGTCTGCCGCCGGGAACTTCTCGAAGGCGAAGCGCGGGATCTTGGTGACCACGTAATCGATGGACGGCTCGAACGAGGCCGGGGTCAGGCCGCCGGTGATCTCGTTCTTCAGTTCGTCCAGGGTATAGCCCACCGCCAGCTTCGCAGCGACCTTGGCGATCGGGAAGCCGGTGGCCTTGGAGGCCAGCGCCGAGGAACGCGACACGCGCGGGTTCATCTCGATGACGACCACGCGGCCGGTCTTCGGGTTGATGCCGAACTGCACGTTCGAGCCACCGGTATCCACCCCGATCTTGCGCAGCACGGCGATGGAGGCATCGCGCAGGCGCTGGTATTCCTTGTCGGTCAGGGTCTGCGCCGGGGCCACGGTGATCGAGTCACCGGTGTGCACGCCCATCGGGTCAAGGTTTTCGATCGAGCAGACGATGATGCAGTTGTCCGCGGTATCGCGGACCACTTCCATCTCGAATTCCTTCCAGCCCAGCACCGACTCTTCCACCAGCACTTCGGTGGTCGGCGACAGTTCCAGGCCGCGGCTGACGATCTCCACCAGCTCTTCGCGGTTGTAGGCGATGCCGCCACCGCTGCCGCCCAGGGTGAAGCTGGGGCGGATGATGGTCGGGTAGCCGACGCGGGTCTGGATCTCCAGCGCTTCGTCCAGGGTGTGGGCGACGGCGGCAGTCGGGCATTCCAGGCCGATCTCACCCATGGCCACGCGGAACAGCTCGCGGTCTTCGGCCATGCGGATCGCTTCGCGCTTGGCGCCGATCAGTTCGACGTTGTACTTCTCCAGCACGCCGTGGTCGGCCAGGTCCAGCGCGCAGTTCAGTGCGGTCTGGCCACCCATGGTCGGCAGCAGCGCGTCGGGCTTTTCCTTGGCGATGATCTTCTCGACCGTCTGCCAGTTGATCGGCTCGATGTAGACGGCGTCAGCCATCTCCGGGTCGGTCATGATCGTGGCCGGGTTGCTGTTGACCAGCACCACGCGGTAACCCTCGTCACGCAGGGCCTTGCAGGCCTGGGCGCCGGAGTAGTCAAACTCGCAGGCCTGGCCGATGACGATCGGGCCAGCACCGATGATGAGGATGGTCTTGAGGTCAGTGCGCTTGGGCATTTTCTTCTCTAAGTCAGTACAGCGTGACAAGGGGGGTGATCGCACGCTGTCGATCAGGAATCTTGATCCGCAGCGCCGCGCCGGGGGCAGCAGCGATGCGGGGGCTTACGGTCCATCGCGACGCCACCGGCGGGCCGGCGGCGTACTGATCACGCCTTGGCCTGTTCCATCAGCGCCACGAAACGGTCGAACAGCGGGCCGACATCGGTCGGGCCCGGCGATGCTTCCGGGTGGCCCTGGAACGAGAACGCCGGCACGTCGGTGCGGGCCACGCCCTGGTTGGTGCCGTCGAACAGCGAACGGTGGGTCACGCGCAGGGTGGCCGGCAGGGTCGCTTCATCGATCGCGAAACCGTGGTTCTGCGAGGTGATCATCACCCGGCCGTTGTCCAGGTCCTGCACCGGGTGGTTGGCGCCGTGGTGGCCGTGGCCCATCTTCATCGTCTTCGCGCCCGAGGCCAGGCCCAGCAGCTGGTGGCCCAGGCAGATGCCGAAGGTCGGGATCTTCACGTCGATGAAGGTCTTGATCGCTTCGATGGCGTAGTCGCACGGTTCCGGGTCACCGGGGCCGTTGGACAGGAACACGCCGTCCGGCTTCAGCGCCAGCACTTCGGCGGCCGGGGTCTGGGCCGGCACCACGGTCACTTCGCAGCCACGCTCGGCCAGCATGCGCAGGATGTTGGTCTTCACACCGAAGTCGTAGGCCACGACCTTGAATTTCGCCGGCACGCTGACGAAGGCATTGGCATCCAGGTCCAGCTGGCCCTCGGTCCAGGTGTAGGTCTTCTCGGTAGTGACGACCTTGGCCAGATCCATGCCCTTCAGCCCCGGGAACTTGCGGGCGGCTTCCAGTGCCTTTTCCACGTCGATGTCGCCGGCCATCAGCGCACCGTTCTGCGCACCCTTCTCGCGCAGGATGCGGGTCAGCTTGCGGGTGTCGATGCCGGCGATGGCAACCACGCCGCGCTGGATCAGCCAGTCCTGCAGCGACACCTGGCTGCGCCAGTTGCTCGGGCGGCGCGGTACGTCGCGCACGATCAGGCCGGCCGACCACACCTTGGACGCTTCATTGTCCTGGTCGGTCATGCCGGTGTTGCCAATGTGCGGATAGGTCAGCGTGACCATCTGCCGGGCGTAGGACGGGTCGGTCAACACTTCCTGGTAGCCGGTCATGGCGGTGTTGAACACCACCTCACCGACGGACAGGCCGGGCGCGCCTACGGATTCGCCCTCGAATACGGTGCCGTCTTCGAGGACGAGGATTGCGGCTTGGGTCACGGGAATCTCACTTTGGCTACCGAGGGGGCTGCCGAAGTCACGCCTGCGCTTCACGGAAATCCGGTTGCAAAAAAGCGCGGACGTACGGTCTGGGACCGGTCCGGCTTTCGTGATTCGGCGAGTGCGAATTGTAGCGCTGCCGGGGCGCTCGCGCCAGCGGTTATCGCGCTTCATGAACAGGCGATTGCGTATTCATTTCAATCCGGCGGCGTATGTGGGGCCGCCGTCCGGTAGTGCCGCCCGCTGGCCGGCAATTCCCTTGCCGTTGGGCTTCATGAGGTTGCCGGCCAGCGACCGGCACTACCGACTTACTGCAGCAGGTCCCTTACCCGATAGCTGCCCGGGGCCCGCCCCTGCAGCTGGCGGGCGGCAAACAGCGCGCCGCGGGCGAAGATGTCGCGGTTGGTGGCCCGGTGCACCAGTTCGATGCGCTCGCCTAGGCCGGTGAACTGGACCAGATGCTCGCCGACGATGTCACCGGCGCGCAGGCTGGCGTAGTGCGGCTCGGCGCCACCGCGCTGCGCGGCGGCACCCAGGGTCAGCGCGGTGCCCGAAGGCGCATCCTTCTTCTGGGTATGGTGCGATTCGACAATGTCGCAGTCCCAGCCGGCCAGCGCCTGCGCCGCGCGCTCGACCAGCTCGTCCAGCACCGCCACGCCCAGGCTGAAATTCGACGCCCAGACCAGCGGGATATCCGCCGCCGCCGCCTCCAGCGCCTGGCGCTGCGTGCTGGAGATGCCGGTCGTGCCCGAGACCAGGCCCGCGCCACGCTCCACGCACAGCGCCAGCATCGGGTCGAAACCCTCCGGCAGGCTGAAGTCGATCGCCACGTCGAATGCCGGCGCACCGGGCAGCTCGCTGGCAGCGAAGAACGGTACGCCATCGACCACGCGCTGGGCCGGCGCACGCCCCGTCACCGCGGCGGCGATCTGCAGGGTTTCGGGATGTTCGGCGGCCAACCGCAGCAGGGCCTGGCCCATGCGCCCGGAGGCGCCGTGAATGAGCAATCGCAGGGGAATCTGGTTCATGCCTGCAGGCTAGCGGCAGCACGCCTGCTCCGGCAAGCGCCATCGCTGCTACGCTGCATGCCCTTTCATGCAATGGATGGCAGCCTCCCCATGCAGATCAGCGAACAGCTGGTGCTGGTCACCGGTGCCGGGCGCGGGCTTGGCCAGCACATCGCCCGCGCCTTCGCCGCACAGGGCGCGCGCGTCATCGTCAATTACCACCGAAGCGAAGGCGCCGCGCGTGCCCTGGCTGCAGAGCTGGGTGGACAGGCGATCGCACTGCCGGCCGACGTCACCGACCGCAGCCAGGTCGATGCGTTGCTGCAGCAGGCACTGGCCCACTTCGGGCAAGGCGTGACCACCCTGGTCAACAACGCACTGGCGACGTTCTCGTTCAATGGCGATGCCCGCGACAACGCCGCAGACATCGGCTGGCCAGCGTTCCAGGCTCAGTTCGAAGGCAGCGTGCGCGGCGCACTGAACACCGTGCAGGCTGCCCTGCCCGGCATGCGGGCCCGCCGCTTCGGCCGTGTCATCAACGTCGGCACCAACCTGTTCCAGAACCCGGTCGTGCCCTACCACGATTACACCGCCGCAAAAGCCGCATTGCTGTCGCTGACCCGCACCCTGGCCGGCGACCTCGGCCCGCATGGCATCACAGTGAACATGCTGTCCGGCGGACTGCTGCGCACCACCGATGCCAGTGCCGCCACACCCGAAGCGGTGTTCGATTACATCGCCGCCAACACACCGTTGCGCAGCGTCACCACCCCGGTCGAATTCGCCGATGCCGCGCTGTTCTTCGCCAGCCCGTGGTCGCGCGCGGTGACCGGCCAGAACCTGGTGGTGGACGGCGGACTGGTGCGCGACTGAGTCGATGCGTATTTCCGAAGTCAGTCGCCTGACCGGCGCCAGCGCCAAGGCCATCCGCCTGTATGAGGCACGCGGGTTGCTGCCGCCGGTGCCACGCGTGAACCGCTATCGCGACTACAGCGAACAGGACGTGGCCTGGGTACAGCTGATCCGTCAGGCGTTGGCGCTGGGCATCACGCTGGCTGCGATCTCCCGCCTGCAGGGTCCCGACGGGCAGCTCGACTGGCCCGCGGTACTGGCCTTGCTGGAGCAGCAGCGCAGCCACATCGCCAGTGAACGGGCACGACTGGAACAGGTCGAACTCGCCCTGCAACAGGTCAGCGACGAACTGCAGCAGTGGCTGCACTCCGGCAGCACTGACTGCGTGCTGGCCCCCAACGGCTGCGTCACTGCGGCTTGACTCTGCCCCTGGGGCAGACCGCACCCTCGCGCACTCTCCATTGCCCGAGGTCGCCGTGTCCCGTTCCATCCTGATCCTGCTCGGGCATCCCGACAGCGACAGCCTGTGCGGCGCCCTCGCCCTACGCCTTCCGCTACCGACGCGATTCGGTGTGGTGGGATCGCTTGCTGGCCGGGCGCAGCGCTCGGGTGATCACCACCCTGGACACACCGCCCTGGTACCACCGCTGGATCTACCGCGACCCGGGCATCATCCAGATTCGCGCCACCATCCTGGCGTTCTGCGGCATCCGCCCGGTGCGGGTCAGCCGCCTTGGTGCGGTACGCGGCAGCGCCCCGGCGCAGCGAAAGCGTTGGTTGGCGATGGCAGCAGCGCTGGGGGCGCGGGCTCGGTAGATTCAGGCCATGGGCAAGGCGTGCGAACCAAGGTTCGCACCCACCTGGAAGAACCGCACCCACCCGGGGCGCTCGCTGCGCGTGTCGCATTTGCCAATTGACCTGAAATCACTGCACCTCAAGGCTGTGGGCCCTTCTTCCGGCCCAGGCAGAACGCATGAAATCCGCGACAGTCTTCAGCAGATGTGCAAGGAAAACCGGCTTTGCCGGTACAACAACCACCCGCTACCGCTTGCTGGACGGCGCTTCGCTTGTCGTGAATCACCAGGCCGCCAGTCACGGCAGGGGCTTCTATGTGAATGCCGGGCTCTACTTTGCAGAGCTGCTTGAGCACCCGCTTGAACCGTGCGATCTAGAGAAGGCCTTCAGGTACCGCACCAGCATTCCTACGCCCCATGTGGACTGGCGGATCGAAGAGACGCCCGGGCTTCGCCGGGTCTTCACCCAGCAGGATCTTCATGACCTGCTCGAGGCTGGCGATCGCAACGCGATGAAGCGCCTTCTGCTTGGTGCCCTGGCCGATGTGGCCGGCTTCGCGGCAATCCATGGAAACCGCGAATCGGTACGACGCATGCAGCAGGAGGGACGCTTTCGCGCCATCATCCGCAAAGATGTGTAGTTCCACGCCATGCGTGCATGGAGCCCGCAAGCGTGCGAACCAGGGGTGACACCCACCAGCGCAGGAAAAGCAGCGTCAGTGCTGCTTCGGCGGCGTCGGCCCGCAGCTGTCGCATCCGCCACAGGCACCGCCGCCGCCGCTGGCCGGCGGCGCGACCTTCCGTCCCAGCGCCTGCAGCCAGGCAGCACGGCCCGGCTTCAACAGGGCCAACGCCAATGCGCTGCGCAGCTTGCGCACGGTACCGGGAAACTGCTTCTTCAGCACCACCCAAGCGCTGACCAGTACGGCCACCGCGATGATCAGGTACTGGATCAGCAGGCCGGTATCCATCAGCCGCCTCCCAGCGCCCTGGTCACCTGGTAGGTGATCAGCGCGGCCACATAGGCCGCCGCGAACAGGTAGAACGCGGCGAAGCCCATCTGCTTCCACGAGTTGGTCTCGCGCTTGATGGTGGCCAGCGTCGAGATGCACATCGGCGCATAGATGTACCAGACCAGCAGCGACAGCGCGGTGGCCAACGACCAGCCGTCGCTGATCAGCGGGGTCAGCGCCTGGCTGGCAGCATCGTCATCGGCGGCCGACAGCGCATACACCGTGGCCAGCGAGGCCACCGCCACTTCACGCGCGGCCAGGCCCGGGATCAGCGCAATGCAGATCTGCCAGTTGAAGCCCAGCGGCGCGAAGAACACGGCCATCGCATGGCCGATCTGGCCCGCGTAGCTGTAGTCGATGGCCGGCATCGTGGCGCCGGCCGGGGCCGCCGGAAACGACAGCAGCACCCACAGCAGCACGGTCAGCGCCAGGATGATGCCGCCGACACGCTTGAGGAAGATCATGCCGCGCTCGTACAGACCCACCGCCAGGTCGCGCACGTGCGGCAGGCGGTACGACGGCAGCTCCAGCATCAGCGGGTGCTCGCTCTTGTCGCGACGCCACTTCTTCATGATCCACGACATCGCCAGCGCGCTGAGGATGCCGGCCGCGTACAGGCCGAACAGCACCAGGCCCTGCTGGTTGAATACGCCCCATACCGTCTTCTGCGGGATGAACGCGCCGATCAGCAGCGCATACACCGGCAGGCGCGCCGAGCAGGTCATCAGCGGCGCCACCAGGATCGTGGCCAGGCGATCACGCGGGTCCTGGATGCTGCGGGTGGACATGATGCCCGGCACCGCGCAGGCGAAGCTGGACAGCAACGGGATGAACGAGCGGCCGGACAGGCCGGCAGCAGCCATCATGCGGTCCAGCAGGAACGCCGCGCGCGGCAGGTAGCCGGATTCCTCCAGTACCAGGATGAAGAAGAACAGGATCAGGATCTGCGGCAGGAACACCACCACGCCACCAACGCCGGCGATGATGCCGTCAGTCAACAGGCTGGCCAGCGGGCCTTCCGGCAGCACGCTGCCGACGAACTGACCAAGCCAGGCAAAGCCGGCCTCGATGCCATCCATCAGCGGCGTGGCCCAGGCGTACACCGCCTGGAAGATCAGGAACATCACCACCGCCAGGCTGACCAGGCCGAACACCGGGTGCAGCAGCCAGCGGTCCAGCGCGTCATCGATCTTCGCGGTACGTGCCGGCATGCGCACGGCCACCGAGAGGATCTGGCGCACCTTGGCGTGGTAATCGATGCCGCCTTCCGGGCCCGGTACCGGCGCGTCCAGGTGCGGCACCATCGCGTCCAGCCGCTCGACCAGGGCCTTGGCGCCCTGCTTGCGCACCGCCACGGTCTCCACCACCGGCACGCCCAGCTCGCGCTCCAGCGCGGCCACGTCCACCTGGATGCCACGGCGCTGGGCCGCATCAACCATGTTCAGCGCCACCACCATCGGCTTGCCCAGCTCGCGCAGTTCCAGCGCGAAACGCAGGTGCAGGCGCAGGTTGGTGGCGTCGATCACGCACAGCAGTACGTCCGGCGCGGCCTCGCCGGGGTAGAAGCCCCGGCACAGGTCACGGGTGATCGCTTCATCCAGGCTGGCCGGCTGCAGGCTGTAGGCACCGGGCAGATCGAGCACCGCGAATTCGCGGCCGGACGGCGCACGCAGGCGGCCTTCCTTGCGCTCGACGGTGACGCCGGTGTAGTTGGCGACCTTCTGCCGGCTGCCGGTCAGCTGATTGAACAGCGCGGTCTTGCCGCTGTTGGGATTACCGACCAGCGCAACGCGCAGGGGGGCGGTAGAAGCAGTGGCGGTCATGCACGTCGTTCCTGGCTGGCGGCGTCGACAACGACGCGCTTGGCTTCACTGATCCGCAGCGCGAAACGGGTGAACCCGACCTGCACCAGCAGCGGCTCGCCCCCCACCGGACCCTTTGCCACCAGGCGCACTTCCTCGCCCTTCACGAAACCCAGTTCGCGCAGGCGACGGGCAATGGCATCGTTGGCATGCAGGTCCTGCACGGACTCGACCACGGCCGAGGTGTGCAGCGGCAGTTCGGACAGCGTCATCTAGCGTGTTCTCTGCTGGATGTAAATGGTTCTCGATTCTAACATTCCCGCGTCGCGTCATGGCCCATGACCAATGGCCCGCTATGATCCATACAGGTATGGAGTGAACCTGGAATCCCATGAACGATGCTTTGCAGATCGAGCGCAGCGGCGCCGTCCTCACCCTCTGGCTGAACCGGCCGGAGCTGCACAACGCCTTTGACGCCGGGCTGATCGCCCGCCTGACTGCCGCACTTGAGGCCGCCGGCCGCGATGATTCGGTGCGCGCGGTGGTACTGGCCGGCCACGGCGCCTCCTTCTCGGCCGGTGCCGACATGCAGTGGATGCGCGGCATGGCTGCGGCCAGCGAGGCCGACAACCGCGAGGACTCGCTGGCCCTGGCGCGGCTGATGCGCACCCTGGACGAGCTGCCCAAACCGACCCTGGCCCGGGTACACGGCGCAGCCTTCGGTGGCGGCGTCGGCCTGGTCGCCTGCTGCGACATCGCCATCGCCAGCACGTCGGCCCGCTTCGGCCTGACCGAAAGTCGCCTGGGCCTGCTGCCAGCGGTGATCTCGCCCTATGTGATCGAGGCCATCGGCCCCCGCCAGGCCCGCCGCTGGTTCGCCACCGGCGAGCATTTCGACGCCGACACCGCGCTGCGCATCGGCCTGGTCCACCAGCTGGTCGAGCCCGAACGCCTGGACGAGGCCGTGCAACGCCAGCTGGCCCTGCTTGACAAGGCTGGCCCGATCGCCTCATCCACGGCCAAGCAGCTGGTCCGGCAGGTCCGCGACAGCCATGACCGCGACGCCCTCGATCGCGACAATGCCGCTCTGATCGCGCGCCTGCGGGTGTCTGCCGAAGGCCAGGAAGGCCTGGGTGCTTTCCTCGACAAGCGCGCCCCCCATTGGGTCACGGAAGCCTGAACATGCTCGATCATCTTGGTTTGACCAGCGCCGACCTGGCGCGCAGCAAGACGTTCTTCCTGCAGGCGCTGGCGCCGCTGCAGATCGGCGTGGTGATGGAAGTGACTGCCGAACAGACCGGCGCCCCGGGCCTGCGCCCGTGGTACCACCCGGATTACTACGGCGCCTTCGTGCTCGACCCGGACGGCAACAACATCGAGGCGGTCTGCCACCGCCCCACCGCCGGGGAGGCCGCATGAGCGACTACGTCCGCATTGTCGAGGTCGGCCCGCGCGACGGCCTGCAGAACGAAAAGCAGTCGGTTTCCACCGCCGACAAGATCGAACTGATCAACCGCCTGTCGGCCACCGGCCTGCGCAGCATCGAGGCGACCAGCTTCGTCAGCCCGAAGTGGATCCCGCAGCTGGCCGATGCCGCCGAGGTCTACGCCGGCATCCAGCGCCGGCCCGGCATCCACTACCCGGTGCTGGTGCCGAACGAACAGGGCTACGACCGCGCCCGTGCGGTGGGCGTGGAGGAAGTGGCGGTGTTCACCGCAGCGTCCGAGGCGTTCAACCGCACCAACACCAATGCCGGCATCGACGAATCGCTGGCCCGGTTCGAGCCGATCCTGCGCCGCGCCGCCGCCGATGGCGTGCGCGTGCGCGGCTATGTCTCCACCGTGCTCGGCTGCCCCTACCAGGGCGAGGTGCCACTGGCCGACGTGGTGCGGGTGGCGCGTGCCCTGCACCAGATGGGCTGTTACGAAATCTCGCTGGGCGACACCATCGGCGTCGGCACCCCGCGCAAGGCACGGGCGATGCTGCAGGCGGTTGCCGCCGAGATTCCGATGGCGGCACTGGCCGTGCACTTCCACGACACCTATGGCCAGGCCATCGCCAACATCGCCACCTGCCTGGAAGAAGGCGTGCGCGTGGTCGACAGCGCGGTGTCTGGCGCCGGTGGCTGCCCGTATGCCAAGGGCGCCAGCGGCAATGTCGCCAGCGAGGACGTGGTCTACCTGCTGCAGGGCCTGGGCCTGGACAGCGGCGTGGACCTGCCGGCACTGGCCGAGACCGGCCGCTGGCTGGCCGGCCTGCTCGGCCGCGCCACCGCCAGCCGCACCGGCCAGGCGCTGGCCGCCGCCGGCTGACCGCTGCACTGCGCCGCCCTGCACCGGCGGCGCAGTGCACAACGGCGACGGTCCCGGCTTCCGTTAGAATCGGCGGTTCTCGAACCTGCAGGACCGTGCAATGCAGCTGTCTTCCGTACGTGCCGTGATCACTGGCGGCGTCTCCGGCCTCGGCCTGGCCGTGGCCCAGCACCTCGTCGCCCAGGGCGGCAAGGTGGCCCTGTTCGACCTCAACGACGACAAGGGCGCCTCCGCCGTTGCCGGGCTGGGTGCCGACAAGGCCCGCTATTTCAACGTCAACGTCAGTGATGAAGCGGCCGTCTCGGCAGCCATCGACCAGGCCCACGATTTCCTCGGCGGCCTGAACGTAGCGATGAACTGCGCCGGCATCCTCGGCGCCGGCCGCGTGCTGGGCAAGGAAGGCCCGATGCCGCTGGCCGGCTTCCAGGGCACGGTGATGGTCAACCTGGTCGGCAGCTTCAACGTTGCAAAGGCTGCGGCCAACCGCATGCAGCACAACGAGGCCGGCACCGACGGCGAGCGCGGCGTGATCATCAACACCGCCAGCATCGCCGCCTATGAAGGCCAGATCGGCCAGGCCGCGTATGCCGCCAGCAAGGGCGGCGTGGTCTCGATGACGCTGCCGATGGCGCGCGAACTGTCGCGCTTCGGCATCCGCGTCAATACGATTGCTCCAGGCGTGTTCTGGACGCCGATGGTGGACGGCATGCCCGAGGCCGTGCAGCAGTCGCTGGCCGCCTCGATTCCGTTCCCGTCGCGCCTGGGCAAGCCGGAAGACTTCGCCAGCCTGGTCGGCTTCATCCTCGGCAACACCTACCTCAATGGCGAGACCATCCGCCTGGACGGCGCTACCCGCCTCGCTCCGAAGTGATTCCCCCGGGCGCCGGGACGGCGCCCTCCCCCAACGACCTAGATCACCATGAAAGCCAACGACATCAAGAAGGGCAACGTCGTCGAGTACAACAACGGCGTGTACCAGATCCGCGACATCGAGCGCAGCTCGCCGCAGGGTCGCGGCGGCAACGTCCGCTTCCGCTTCATCATGTACAGCGTGCCAGGCGGCAACAAGCTCGACGCCAGCTTTGATGCCGACGACAACCTGGTCGAGGTCGAACTGCTGCGCCGCCAGTCCACCTATTCGTACAAGGACGGCGATGCCTTCGTGTTCCTCGATGACGAGGACTACACCCCCTACACCCTGGACGCAGACGTGATCGGCGACGACGCCGGCTACATCACCGATGGCCTGACCGGCATCTACGTGCAGGTGATCGACGAGCAGCCGGTGGCGATCCAGCTGCCGGCCTCGGTGGTGCTGGAAGTGATCGAGACGCCGCCGGAACTGAAGGGCGGCACCGCTACCAAGCGCCCGAAGCCGGCCAAGCTCAACACCGGCATCGAGATCATGGTGCCGGAGTACATCGTCAACGGCGAACGCGTGCTGGTGAACACCGCCACCGGCGAATTCGCTGGCCGTGCCGACTAAGCGCCTTGCGCTGATCGCCTGCCTGTCCCTGCTTGCGGCGTGTTCGCCGCAGGCAGCGGACGGATCATCGGCGACAGCGGTTGTGTAGAGCCGAGCCCACGCTCGGCTGCAGTGCCTGTCCAACGCACACAGCAGCCGAGCGTGGGCTCGGCTCTGCAGAGAGCTTACGGCTGCTTCGCGCCGAAGTTGCCACAACCGTGGTACTGGCGGGTGCCGATGGTCAGGTTCACCTTGGCATCGAATGCCTCGCCACTCATGTTGTCCTGGCAGGTGGTGCGCTGGAAGCTGAGCTTGACGTCGGTACCGTCGGACGCCTTGCCACTCCAGCCGTCAGCGCCTTCGGTGGGCTTGGCCACATCGAAGCGGCGCTCGCCATAGTCGACTTCCACCTGCAGGCCCGGCGTGTCGCCATCAACGACCGCAAGCCACCCCGGCTCGTTGCCGGTGGCACGGAACGCGGCATTGCCGGCACTGCCATCGCCTTCAGTGGCTTCCACCGCATGGCACTCGCGATCGGCTTCGCCCTTCAGGCTCAACAGGCCGTCATCGCTGCCCTTGGTCCAGAAGCTGTTGCCCTTGCCATCGCCGTACTTGGCACCCGACGCCGCACGCTCGGAGGCCATGGCGAAGGTACGGTCGCCGATCACCACCGTGGCCGCATCCTCGCCATTGAAGGTCGCGCGCACGCTCAGATCACCACACTGGTACGTGGTCTCGCTGCCGGTACCGGCGCCAGTGCTGGCAGCCGGTTCGGGCGCGGCCGGCGGCGCGGCATCAGTGCCGCCCGCGGCGGGCGGTTGGGCCGGCTGGCACGCGGCCAGCACCAACCCGAGGGAGGCTGCCAACAGACTGGGAACTACACGCATGGCTCGACTCCTTGTCGACACTACAGAGATCTTCGACCCTACCACCTGCCGGTGAGCGGGGCCTGAAAGGGGCCTGACCGCGTTCATGCGGCCAGCACCGCCATCGACAGCAGTTGCGCGCCGCTGTCGCCGGAACTGCAGGTCCAGACCCGCAGCAGGCGCAGTTTCAGCTCGCGCTCCTGGCCCTGCTCGCACACCGACAAGCGCACATCGCTGGACAGCAGCGCCAGGCGGCCACACAGCAGCGTTTCCACCGTGTGCAGCTGCAGGCTTCGTACCTGCAGGCCACCGGCCAGCCAATCGCCCAGCCAGGGCAAATCGAGCATGCGCCCGCCGTGGCCATCCATCATGAACAAGGCCGGCGATACCAGCGCGGTCAGCGCATCGTGATCATTTTGCAGCAGCGCTGCGCACAGGCGCTGCTCCAGCACCATCAACTGTTGCTCGTGCAGATCTTCAACGATGTTCCGTTCCATCCACGGTTCCTCCCGGCATCGGCCGGCGCCTGCGCAGGCGTTGCGCGATCCACTGCCGCGCGCCCTGCACCACTACATAGAAGACCGGCACGAAGAACACCGCAAGCACGGTCGCACTGACCATGCCGCCGAACACACCGGTTCCAATCGCCTGCTGGGTTTCCTTCGACGCGCCCTGCGCCAGCATCAGCGGCACCACGCCCAGCGCGAACGCCAGCGAGGTCATCACGATCGGCCGCAGGCGCAGGCGCGCCGCCTCCAGTACCGCCTCGACCAGTCCGCGTCCCTGCTGCTGCAGCTGCCGCGCGAACTCGACGATGAGGATCGCGTTCTTCGCCGACAGCCCGATCACGGTGATCATGCCGACCTTGAAGAACACGTCGTTGGGCATGCCGCGCAACAACACGGCGGCGACCGCACCGAGCAGGCCCAGCGGCACCACCAGCATCACCGCCAGCGGAATCGACCAGCTCTCGTACAGCGCCGCCAGCACCAGGAACACCACCAGCATCGACAGCAGCAACAGCCACGGCGCCTGCGCACCGGATTCGCGCTCCTGCAGCGACTGGCTGGTCCATTGCAGGGCGAAGCCAGACGGCAGCTTCTCCGCCAACCGCTCCATCTCCGCCATCGCCTGACCGGTCGACACGCCGGAGGCCGGGGCGCCGGACAGATTCAGCGCCGGGAAGCCGAGATAGCGCTGCAGCTGCAGCGGCGCCTCGGTCCAGTGCGGGGTCACCAGTTCGGACAGCGCCACCATGCCGCCCTCGCTGTTCCGCACGTACAGCTTCAGCACGTCCTCCAGTTCCATCCGGTGGGGTGCATCGGCCTGCAGGATCACCTGCTGCAACCGGCCCTTGTTGGGGAAATCATTGACGTACTGCGAGCCCATTGCCGCCGACAGCGTGCTGCTGATGTGTTCGAAGCCCACGCCCATCGCCTCGGCCTTGGCCCGGTCGATGTCCAGCCGCACGCTGGTGCCGGCCGGCAGGCCATCGGCATGCACCTCGGACAGCAGCGGGCTGGCCTCGGCCAGCTTCAGCAGCTGCTGCAGGGCCGCGCGTAGTTCGGCCTGGCTCTGCCCGGTACGCGCCTGCAGGGCGAGCGAGAAGCCGGACGAACGGCCCAGGCTGTCGATCGCCGGCGGCATCACGCTCATCACCTCGCCCTCGGCAATCGTGGACATCGCCTTCTGCGCGGCCTCCACCTCGCCGGCCGCGGTGGCGCCTGCACGCTCGCTCCAGTCCTTGAGCATGGTGTAGGTCAGCGCCGCGCTCGGGCCGGAGCCGGAGAAGCTGTAGCCGAGGATCGACTGGTTGGAGCCGATGCCCGGACGCGAGGCCACGTGCCGCTCGTAGGCTTCGACCACGGCCAGCGTGCGCTCGGCGGTGGCTTCGGCCGGCAGCTGGATCGAAGTCATGAAATAGCCCTGGTCTTCTTCCGGCAGGAATGCGCCCGGCAACCAGTGCAGGCCCAGCAGCAGCGCCACCACCAGTGCGGCGAACACGCCCATCACCCGCCCACTGCGCTGCAGCACCGAGGCCACGCCACGCTGGTAGCGCCCGGTCATCTTCTCGAAGCCACGATTGAAGGCACCGAACAGCCCGACACGACCATGGTGGCCATGGGTATTCGGGCGCAGCAGGGTCGCGCACAGCGCCGGCGTCAGGCTCAATGCCAGCAGCGCCGAGAACAGGATCGACACCGCCATCGCCACGGTGAACTGGCGGTAGATCGCGCCCACCGAGCCGCTGGCCAACGCCATCGGAATGAACACGGCGGTCAGCACCAGGGTGATGCCGATCACCGCACCGGTCAGCTCGCGCATCGCCTTGATGGTGGCCTCGCGCGGCGGCAGTCCTTCCTCGGCCATGATCCGTTCCACGCCCTCGACCACCACGATGGCGTCGTCGACGATGATGCCGATCGCCAGCACCATGCCGAACATGGTCAGCACGTTGATCGAGAAGCCCAGTGCCAGCATCACCGCGAAGGTGCCGAGCAGCGCGATCGGTGCGACCAGCGCCGGAATCAGCGTGTAGCGCCAGTTCTGCAGGAACAGGTACATCACCGCGAACACCAGCAGCATGGCCTCCAGCAGCGTCTGCACCACCTTCTGGATCGAGATCTTCACGAACGGTGCGGTGTCGAACGGAATGCTCGACTCCACGCCGCGCGGCAGCAGCGGCGCCAGTTCGGCCATGCGCTCGCGTACCGCCGACGCGGTGCGCACTGCGTTCGCGCCAGGACGCAACTGCACCCCGGCGGCGGTCGCTGGGTGGCCATCCTCACGGGTGCCCCACGCATAGCTCTGCGCGCCCAGTTCGACGCGGGCGACATCGCCCAGCACCACCCGTGAACCGTCTGCCCCGGCGCGCAGCACGATGGCTGCGAACTGCTCCGGCGTGGACAGCTGCCCATCGGCGCTGAGCGGCACGGTGATGCGCTGGCCCGGAACACCCGGCGAATCACCGATGCGTCCCGGCGAGATCTCCAGGTTCTGCTGCTCGATGGCGGTGGCCACATCACCCATGGTCAGGCCGTAGCCGGTCAACCGGGTCGGGTCCAGCCAAACGCGCATCGCCTGCTCGGCACCGAACAGCTGCACGCGGCCGACTCCATCGATGCGGCGCAGCTCTTCGATGATGTTGCGCGCCATGAAATCGCCCAGCGCCGCTTCGCTGACGCTGGCATCCGGCGAACGCAGGCCGACCAGCATCAGGAAGCCGGAATCGGCGGCCTCCACGAACAGGCCGTTCTGGCGCACGCTGCGCGGCAGGCGCGGCTCGATCGCCTTGATCCGGTTTTGCACGTCCACCTGCGCCAGCTCCGGGTTGGTACCGGGCTTGAAGGTCGCAGTGATCGAGGCTTCGCCGGAGGTGTCCACCGACGATTCGAAGTACAGCAGGTGCTTGACGCTGGACAGCTCGCGCTCGATCAGCCCGACCACCGCATCATTCAGCGTCTGCGGGCTGGCACCCGGGTAGCTGGCATAGATGCTGACACTGGGCGGCGCGACCGCCGGATAGCGCTCCACGGCCAAGCGCGGAATGGCCAGTACGCCGGCCAGGATGATGAAGATCGCCAGCACCCAGGCGAACACCGGGCGATCGATGAAAAAACGTGCCATGTTGGATTTTCCTGGAGGGGCTGGCCCGGGAAAGGCTCAGCCCTTGCTGCCGGCCTGCACCGCGCCGGCGCTGGCGACCGGCACCTGCCAGTCGCGCGCATCGACCACCACGCCTTCCTGCAGGCGTTCCTGGCCCTCGACCACCACCTTTTCGCCCGCCTTCAGACCGGTGCGCACCAGCCAATGGCGATCAACGCTGCCGTCGACTTCCAGCGTGCGGATCACCGCCTTGCCATCGCCACCGATCACCCAGGCATAGGCCTGGCCACCGGCGCTGCGCAGCACGGCCTGCTGCGGCACGGTCAGCGCGCTGGCCGGTGCACCCCGCGGCACTTTCGCGCGCACATACATGCCGGGCAGCAGCTGGCGCTGCGGGTTGTCGACCAGGATGCGGAGGATCACATCACCGGTACGCGCATCGACGTTGATGCCGGAGAACAGCATCTGGCCACGCTCGGACAGCGGCTTGCCGGCGGCACCGATGATCGTCACCGGCAGCTCGCCACCACCGGCAGCACTGCGCTGCAGCGATTCCAGCTGGGCCGCCGGCTGGCGCACATCGACGTAGACCTGGTCGATCTGCTGTACCACCGCCATCGGCTCGGCATCGGCCACGCCGACCAGTGCGCCTTCGGTCACCAGCGCCTGATCGATGCGGCCGGCAATCGGCGCGCTGACCGTGGCATAGCGCAGGTCGAGCTGGCGACGGGCCAGGATCGCGCGCGCTTCATTCACCGCGGCACGGGCCTGTTCGTACTCGGCACTGGCATCGTCGCGATGCTGCTGGCTGACGGCCTGTGCCGCGGCCAGTGCATGCAGGCGCTGCGACTGCACGCGGCTGCGGCCCAACGCGGCCTCGCTGCGCTGCAGGGCCGCCAGGGCCGAATCGACGTCGGCACGGAACGCCGCTGGATCGATCTGGAACAGTGCCTGGCCCGCAGTCACCTCGGCGCCCTGCTCGAACAGGCGCCGCTGCACGATGCCGCCCACCTGGGCGCGGATCTGTGCGGTGCGTACAGCGGCCACACGGCCGGGCAGCTCGTCATCGCGCTGCACCACCTGCGGGCCGACGGTGACCACGCTGACACGCGGTGCGGCTTCGGGCGTGGCGTCGGGGGCGGAGCAGGCCGTCATGGCCAGAGCGAGGGCCGCGATCAACGCGACCGGAGTCCTGAAGGTTCTCATTGCTGTGCACAATGCCGCGCAGGCGGCTGATAGGTTCTGAAGCGTGCAGTCTGCGGGGCGATGATGGGGTTTCGATGGAGGAACTGTGGAGATACGATGGAGGCAAGCACCTTAAGGCCCCGCTCCCCGCATGCATGCCTCCCCTGCCCTCGCCGCCCTCGTCCTGATCGTCGAGGATGAGGCCGAGATCGCCGATATTCTTACCGCCTACCTGGAACGCGAGGGACTGCGCACTGTCCGTGCTGCCGATGGACAGAGCGCGCTGGACCTGCACCGCAGCGCGCGCCCGGACCTGGTCCTGCTGGATGTGCAGCTGCCGCGGCTGGATGGATGGAGCGTGCTGACGCAGCTGCGCCAGCGCGGGGAAACACCGGTCATCATGCTGACCGCACTCGACCAGGATCTCGACAAGTTGACGGCGCTGCGCATGGGTGCCGACGACTACGTGGTCAAGCCGTTCAACCCGGCCGAGGTGGCTGCGCGCGTCCGAGCCGTGCTGCGGCGTACGCTGCGCGCTTCACGCGTGGATGCACCGACTGCGCTGCGGGCGGGCCCGCTGCTGATCGACGCGGCCACCCACGCCGTGCACGTGGAGGGCGATGGCTACAGCCATGAGGTGCTGCTCACTCTCACCGAGTTCAAGCTGCTGCACTGCATGGCGCTGGCGCCGACCCGGATCTTCAGCCGCAGCGAACTGATGCACGAGTGCCTTCCGGAAAGCGAGGCGCTGGAGCGCACGGTCGACAGCCATGTCAGCAAGCTGCGCCGCAAGCTGGATGAAGTAGGCATGGTCAACGTTCCGGCCAGCGTGCGCGGTGTCGGCTACCGGCTGATGGCCGACCGCTGATGGCCCGCCTGCGCCGCTCCGGGCTCAGCCGCCACATCATCGTCTCGATGTCGCTGATGGTGATCGGCGTCATCGTGATGATGATCCTGTCCTCGTGGCTGCTGTATGCGGTGCTGGTCGAGTTCTTCCCCGGCAGTACCGAAGAACCGGAAAGCTGGCTGCCGACCGGGCCGGAGCTGGCATGGATGGTCGGGGTGATCCTGACCGGCCTGGCGCTGGCCATCGCCGCCTCGTTCCGTCTTGCCCACCGCATCCTGTCGCCATTGAATTCTCTGGTCGACAGTGTGCGCGCACTGGCTGGCGGTGATCTCGGTGCACGCGCCAGCGTCGAGGAGAATTCACCGGGCGAAGTGGCCACCCTGGTCGAGGACTTCAATGCAATGGCGCGCCGCCTGCAGCACATGGAGAGCGAGCGTGCGATGTGGCATGCGGCCATCGCCCATGAACTGCGGACACCGGTGACGATCCTGCGTGGTCGCCTGCAGGGGTTGGCCGAAGGCGTATTCCAACCCGACGAGTCACAGTTCCGCAGCCTGCTGGCCCAGGTAGAAGGCCTGTCGCGCCTGATCGAGGATCTGCGCGTGCTGAGCCTGTCCGACAACGCGCGACTGGACGTGCGCCGCGCGCGCACCGACGTGGTTGCCGAAGTGCATTCGGTGGTCACCCTGGTCGATCCGCAGTTCCGCGCCGCCGGCTTCGTGCTGGAACTGGAAACCAGCCGCGAGGAACACAACGCTCACTGTGATCCGACCCGGTTGCGCCAGGCGCTGCTCGCATTGCTGGAGAACGCACGCCGCTACGCCAGTCCGGGCAAGGTGCGGATTGCCGTGCATGACACGCCGGGCCATGTCCAGGTAGCCATCGAAGACGAAGGCCCGGGCATCGACCCGGAACTGCACGCGGATATCTTCACTCCGTTCATGCGCGCCGACGGTTCGCGCTCACGCCAGAGCGGTGGCAGCGGCCTCGGCCTGGCAGTGGTCAAGGCGATCGCCGATGCCCATGGCGGCCGCGTCTACTGTTCGCAAGGCAGCGTCGGCGGCAGCCGCTTCGTCATCGAACTGCCGCGCCAATAGCGGGCGTGGCCGCCTGTTTGCGCAGATGCGCGCCGAGCAGGGCCAGGTTGGCGTCGATCGCATCCATTTCGTCACGCTGCCGGGCGGGCAGCTGCTGGCGCAACTGTACGCGCAACGCCTGCCACGCAGGGACTGCCTGCGCACTGGCGTTGGCCGCCACCTCGGCCAGTACCGCCTGCTCATCGGACAACGGCAAGCCATAACCCCCCTCCCGCAGCAGCGTCCCTGGCCGCAACCACTGCCCGCTCTGCTCCAGCAAGCCGCGCAGGTTGCGGGTTGCGGTGCTGTCCGAGGCGGCCAGCAGCTGCCGCTTGAGCACATCCCGCGCGCGCAGTTCGGCACGGCGTTGTGCGGCCTGCTCAAGCAACAGCAGGCCGGCGCTGGCGCGCAGGTCGCCCTTCAGCAGCCAGGGTGCCCGTTGCTGTGCAGGAAGTTTCAACCAGCCGCGCACATCGCGTGCAGGCACGTCCAGCTGGGCGGCGGCCACCTCGAACATCTGCTGGTAGTGGTCGCGCGCCGAAGCGAAGTAATAGCCCTGCGCCTGTGCCGCGCTTCGATCAGCCAACACCTGCTCGTCGAGCACCCCGAGCCGCGCCAACCGGCGTTTCAACCCGCGCGGGCTCAGCTGGGCCAGGCCGGCCTCGCCCAGCCGCGGCACCCCCGCCTGCAACAGCTTCGCGGTTTCCACAGCGCAGTTGTTGCTGACGAAGTAATAGCGTCCGTCATAGCTCCAGTGCACCTGGGCGGTGCGTTCGAGCAGGCTGGCAATCTCGCCGCGCTGCAGCTGCAAGGGCAGCGACTGCAGGCCACGCAGCTCCACTTTCGTGTACTCGTCCACCACCTGCTGCAGCGGCAGCACGAACAGGCGCGACGGGTAACCGCCGGTGAGTCCGCGCCAGTTGGAAATCTGCACGTCGCCGACGAATGCACGGAACGACAGCACGCGGTGATGCTCCAGATCCAGGCGACAATCCGGCCCCGGTGCACGGCCCGGCCGGCAGATCACCAGCCGCAGCATGCTGTGGCCCCAGCGGCTCATTGGCTGCGCACTGCCCTCGGCAAACAGGTAATCCACCGCGTAGACGCGCGCCGGGTCGAGTTGCAGCAGCGATGCAGCGCCTTCTTCCGATTCGGCCTGGAGCAGGGGCAGCGTCCTAGCGCACTGCGGCTGCGGCAGCGACGGCGGTGTTCCGAAATGCGCCTGGTACCACTGCGCCAATGCCGGACGCCGGCAGGCAAACTCGCCATCGAGCACGAAATGCTCGGCGTTCACCGCCAGGTACTCGGCCGCACTTTTCAGCTCATAGCCATCCGGGCTGCGGTCACGGAAGTCGTTGTTGCCACGACCCAGATGCCAGGGCTTGCGCTGCCAACCGGCCAGATCGCGCCAACGGGCGCTGCGCGACCAGTTCGCACCCGTACGGTCGGCAACATGGGTCAGTTCGTGTACCAGCGCGCTGCGCCTTGCCCGCCGCGCACCCGGCAGGCCGTCTTCAAGCAGGTCGCGGCGCAGCGCAATGCCGCCAGCGAAGGCGCGGCCGTGAACGTCAGCCGGCAGGTCGTCGCTCCAGCGCACCTGCACGTGTGCCGGCAATGCGCGCAGCAGGCCATCGGGCAGCAGTGACTGCACGTCGGCCAGGGTCTGGCTGGCGAGCTGCTGCTGCGCCGGATCGAGACCGGAGGGATCGAGCTGCAGGCGATCGGCTGCGTGCGCGGAAGGGATGAGCAGCCACGCCAATGCGGCAATCCATCCGCACCGCCCACTGTGCCTCTGTAGAGCCGAGCCATGCTCGGCTGCTGTTGCGATTCGCGAGCGCTTGGCATTCAGCCGAGCATGGCTCGGCGCTACAGAAAGCGATGACGCCGAGGCCATGCTGCCTGGATCAACGCGCCAGCAGCGCGCGGGCCAGTTCCAGATCGCCCTGCTGCTGTGCGGCAGTGCTCTGCTCGCGCAGGTGGACCAGCGCGGCCTGCAGGCGCGCGCCACGGATCTGGCCGTCGCTGGCAACGAATGCGGCAGCATCATCGCGTGCGGCAAGCACCACCTTGTCATCACCCGAGCTGCTGCCCGAGGAACCGGAAGACGCACCCGTGGCGGAACCGGCCGAGGTGCCGGCAAAGCTGGAAGCGAAGCCGGCCAGCGGGAGGGACAGCAGGGCGAGCAGCAGAAGCGGACGGGTCATCGATGCGAAGCCGGTTGTGAAGGTGCGTGGAGCGTAACGGGTACGTGAAGGATTTGCCCGGTTCAAACGTCGAACAGCTTGCCGGGATTCAGCCGCGCTTGGGGATCGAACGCGTGTTTGACCGCCTTCATCAGGGCGATCTCGGCCGGGCCACGGGTACTGTCCAGGTAGCCCTTCTTGACCAGGCCGATGCCGTGTTCGGCCGAGATGCTGCCGTCGAAGCGGGCCAGCACCTGGGCCAGCAGCTTGGTCACGTGTTCGCACTGCGACACGAAATCGGCGTCGCTGGTGCCGTCGGGCTTGAGCACGTTGATGTGCAGGTTGCCGTCACCGATATGACCGAACCAGACCACGTCGAAGTGCGGGTAGGCTTCGCCGATCAGCGCTTGGGTCTCGGCCAGGAACGCCGGCATCGCCGAGATCCGCACCGAGACGTCGTTCTTGTAGGGCGTGTAGCGCGCCAGCGATTCGGTGATGCCTTCGCGCAGGCGCCACAGCTGGGCCGCCTGGGCGTCGCTGGCACTGATCACGCCATCGCTGACCCAGCCATTGCCCATGCAGTCTTCGAAGGCCGCCATAGCCGCCGCTTCCTGCGCCTCGTCATTGGCGGCGAATTCGGTCACCACGTAATACGGGTGCACCTCATCGAAGGGCGCCTGCGCGCCGTGGGCCAGCACATGCTCCAGCGCGCGGTCGGTGAAGAATTCGAAGGCCTGCAGCTGCAGGCGTGCACGGAAAGCGGCAAAGACCTGCATCAGCACTTCAAAACTGGGCACTGCCAGCAGCATCACGTTACTGGCCGGCGGCGGGTCGGTCAGCTTCACCGTCGCCTCGACGATCACGCCCAGCGTGCCTTCCGAGCCGATCAGCAGCTGGCGGAAGTCGTAACCGCTGGAGTTCTTGATAAGGCCCTTGTTGAGCTCCAGCAGCTCGCCGTTGGCGGTGATCACCTTCAGGCCGGCGATCCACTCGCGGGTGTTGCCGTAACGGATCACGCGGATCCCACCGGCGTTGGTGGCGACGTTGCCGCCGATCGAGCAGGAACCGCGCGCGGCGAAGTCCACCGGGTAGATCAGGCCGTGCTCCAGTGCAGCGTTGTGCAGGGCTTCCAGCGGCATGCCGGCCTGCACCACCAGCGTGCGATCGACCGCATCGTAGGCAAGCGCTTTGTTCATCCGTTCCAGGCTGAGCACCAACTCGCCGTTGGCCGCCACCGCGCCACCGGACAGACCGGTTCGGCCACCGGACGGCACCACTGCCACGCCCTCGGCGGCACTCCAGCGCATCACCGCCTGGACTTCCTCGACCGTGGCCGGCAGTGCGATCGCCAGCGGCGCCGGCGTCCAGCGCCGGGTCCAGTCGCGCCCGTAGTGTTCCAGGTCGGCCGGGTCGGTCTTCAGCTTCAGGCCGGGACAGGCCTGCTGCAGTGAGGCGATGCGGGAATCGGTCATGACAGTCCAGCGCGGTGCGTGAAGAGCGGGCAAGCGTGCCAGCGGCACGCGCCAGCGTCCAGCCCCGCAGGCAGGCAGATAGCTACGGATGTAACCAATTGCGCACTGCACCATGGCGCGGTGCGATCTGGCATAGTGGTTGGCCCCTGTCCCACTGGCCGTGTTGCCCCATGTCGCCGAAGAAGACCTCGTTCCCGAAGCAGGATATCCGCGTGCTGTTGCTGGAGGGGGTCAGCCAGACCGCCGTGGAGGTGTTCAGCGCCGCCGGCTACAGCCAGATCGAGGCACACACCAAGGCGCTGCCCGAGGACGAACTGAAGGCCCGCATCGCCGAAGCTCACATCGTCGGCATCCGCTCGCGCACCCAGCTCAGCGCCGAGGTGCTGGCCGAGGCCAAGCGCCTGATCGCGGTGGGTTGTTTCTGCATTGGCACCAACCAGGTGGACCTGGACGCGGCCGAGCTGGCCGGCATCCCGGTGTTCAACGCGCCCTATTCCAACACCCGCAGCGTGGCCGAGCTGGTGATCGCCGAGGCGATCATGCTGACCCGCGGCATTCCGCAGAAGAACGCCGAATGCCATCGCGGCGGGTGGTCGAAGTCGGCCAGCGGCAGCCACGAGGTGCGCGGCAAGACCCTGGGCATCATCGGCTACGGCCATATCGGCACCCAAGTGGGCGTGCTGGCCGAATCGCTGGGCATGCAGGTGATCTTCCACGACGTGGAAACCAAGCTGGCGCTGGGCAATGCCCGCGCCGCCGCCAGCCTGGATGACCTGCTGGCACGCGCCGACATCATCACCCTGCACGTGCCAGAAACCGCATCCACGCAGTGGATGATCGGCAGCACCGAGCTGGCCAGGATGCGCAAAGGCGCACACGTGATCAACGCCGCACGCGGCACCGTGGTCGACATCGACGCGCTGGATGCCGCGCTGGCCAGCGGCCACATTGGCGGCGCGGCGCTTGACGTGTTCCCGGTCGAGCCCAAGGGCAACGGCGATATCTTCGAATCACCGCTGACCCGCCACGACAACGTGATCCTGACCCCACACGTGGGCGGCAGCACGCTGGAGGCGCAGGACAACATTGGCGTGGAAGTGGCGGCCAAGCTGGTGCGCTACAGCGACAACGGCAGCACCCTGTCGGCGGTCAACTTCCCCGAAGTGACCCTGCCCGAGCACGCCGACAGCCTGCGCCTGCTGCACATCCACCAGAACGTGCCGG
The DNA here is from genome assembly GCF_013464485.1 of Stenotrophomonas maltophilia. Classification (GTDB taxonomy): domain Bacteria; phylum Pseudomonadota; class Gammaproteobacteria; order Xanthomonadales; family Xanthomonadaceae; genus Stenotrophomonas; species Stenotrophomonas maltophilia_AW. The sequence goes on along the minus strand of NZ_RAUX01000002.1, from coordinate 42,913 downwards.
GCGTGCTGTCCAAGGTGAACGAGATCTTCTCGCGGCACAACGTCAACATCGACGGCCAGTTCCTGCGCACCGACCCGAAGGTGGGTTACGTGGTGATCGACATCACCGCCAGCGAAGAACAGGCCGCGGCCGTCCGCGACGAACTGGCCGCGATCCCGGGGACGTTGCGTACGCGCATTCTGTATTGACGCGGATCCCGCCATTCACTTGTAGAGCCGAGCCCATGCTCGGCTGCGGTTCCGGCCCACACTGAGCCGAGCATCGGCTCGGCTCTACAGGTTGCTAGCGCGCCAACCACCGGCGCGCCATGCGCTGCATGGACTCGTCCGATTCCGGGTCTGCGGCGACCTCGGCCACCGGCCGCCAGGCCAGCTCCAGCGACTCCTCGCTGAGGACGAAGGCCTCGCCACCGAGCGCGCGGATCACGAAACGCACGTCGTAGTGCCAGTGTCCCGGCACGTCCTTGCGTTCCGGAATCCAATGCTTGTCCAGATCGAAGATGGCAGGGTCTTCCAGCACCAGGCCGCTCAGGCCGGACTCCTCCTCGGCCTCCTTCAGCGCGACCTGGGCCAGATCGCGGTCGCCGTCGGCGTGGCCGCCCAGCTGCAGCCAGCGTTGCAGCTTGCGGTGGTGGGTCAGCAGCAGGCGCTGGCCGTCGGCACTGACCAGCCAGCAGCTGGCAGTGAAGTGGCCGGCCAGCCGTTCGCGCCGGAACGGATCTTCCGGATCGTCCAGCAATGTGCTGAATTCGGCAGCCAGCGCGTCGCGGGCCGGCTCGCGGCGGGCATAGTCGTGCAACAGCTGACGCAGGCGATCGTCAAGCACGGCAAGGGTTTCGGCGGTCTGGCTCATGAATGGGCGGGAACGGGAACATGACTGCTCATTATCGCCGTTCATTGTTGCGATTGCGCTTGTGCGTTGGCTTCAGCTTTGGCTAAGGTACAGCGGGCCGTTCGCGCGGCCTTCACCATTCAAGGTTGCCGGCAACGTATCGGCGGCCCACCCAAATCCGATCACTAGGAAGTACTGCATGCTGAAAGCTCTGTTGAGGGTCAAGCCGGTCCAGCCGGCCGGGCACGTCGATGCCGGCGAACCCATCGAAGGCAGCCTGGACGGCGAAGCCACGTTGAAACGGACCCTCACGGCTAAACACCTCATCCTGCTTGGCGTGGGTGCGGTGATCGGCGCTGGTATCTTCGTGCTGACCGGCCAGGCCGCGGCCAACCATGCCGGCCCGGCTGTCATGCTGTCGTTCGTGATTGCCGGCTTCGCTTGCGCCTTGGCGGGCCTGTGCTACGCCGAGTTCGCGGCAATGATGCCGGTCTCCGGCAGCGCCTATTCGTACTCCTACGCCACCCTCGGCGAAGGCATGGCCTGGTTCATCGGCTGGTGCCTGGTGCTGGAGTACCTGTTCGCCTCGGCCTCGGTCGCGGTGGGCTGGTCGGCGTACCTGATCAGCTTCATCACCACCACGCTGCACATGCCGTTCCCGGACCTGCTCAGCGCAGCGCCCATCGCCTGGACCGGCAGCGAGTTCGTCTCCTCCGGCAAGCTGTTCAACCTGCCGGCGGTGCTGATCGTGGCGGCGGTGTCCGGCCTGCTGTATGTGGGCGTGACCCAGTCGGCCTTCGTCAATGCGATCATCGTGGCGATCAAGGTCACTGTCATCTGCCTGTTCATCGGCATCGGCGCGGCCCACATCGACCCCACCAACTGGCAGCCGTTCATCCCGGAAAACACCGGCGTGCCGGGTGAGTTCGGCTGGAGTGGCGTGTTCCGCGCGGCCACCATCGTGTTCTTCGCCTACATCGGCTTCGATGCGGTCTCCACCGCCGCCGGTGAAACCAAGGACCCGCAGCGCAACATGCCGATCGGCCTGCTCGGCTCGCTGGCCGTGTGCACCATCGTCTACATCATCGTCTGTGCGGTGCTGACCGGTATGATGCCGTACCACCTGCTGGGCACCGACAAGCCGGTGGCCACCGCGCTGGAGCCCTACCCGACCCTGTCCTGGCTGAAGACGTTCGTGGAGATCGGTGCCATCGCCGGCCTGTCCTCGGTGGTGCTGGTGATGATGATGGGCCAGACCCGCATCGCGTACACGATCTCCCGCGACGGCCTGCTGCCGAAGTTCTTCGGCAAGGTCCACACCCGCTTCCGCACCCCGTATGTGGCCACGATCGTGGTCGGCGTGATCGCCGCCGCGCTGGCTGGCCTGGTGCCGCTGAACGTGCTGGGTGAACTGGTGTCGATGGGCACCCTGCTGGCCTTCGCCACGGTCTGCATCGGCGTGCTGGTGCTGCGCTATTCCAAACCGGAAATCCATCGCCCGTTCCGCGTGCCGATGGTGTGGATCATCTGCCCGCTGGGCGCGGCCACCTGCCTGTTCCTGTTCTGGCAGGCGTTCGTGGTGCACTGGCACCTGTTCGTTGGCTGGACGCTGCTCGGCCTGCTGATCTACCTGGGCTACGGCATCCGCAACAGCAAGCTGGCCAAGTCGCCCTGATCCGCCTACGGGCCGGCCTCGCGCCGGCCCGTCCGTTTTCCCCGCGCGCCGGTCATGGCGCGCTTCGACAAGACCACCACACATGTTCAAGCAACTGTGGGCCACCAAGCATCCGCATGCCGCCCATGAAGACGCCAACGGCCTGAGCCTGCGCCGCCACCTCGGCCCCTGGGGCCTGACCGCCCTCGGCATCGGCGCAGTGATCGGCGGCGGCATCTTCGTCATCACCGGCCAGGCCGCCGCCAACCACGCCGGCCCGGCCATCATGCTGTCGTTCGTGCTGGCCGCCATCTGCTGCGCTTTCTGCGCGCTGGCCTACGCCGAGTTCGCCTCGATGGTGCCGGTCTCGGGCAGCGCCTACACCTATACCTACGCAACCTTCGGCGAGCTCTCGGCCTGGTTCATCGGCTGGATGCTGGTGCTCGAATACGGCGTCTCCGCCTCGGCGGTGGCGGTCAGCTGGACCGGCTACTTCCTCAGCCTGCTCAGCCAGTTCGACATCCACCTACCGGCGGCCCTGGTCAACGCCCCACTCGACGCACAGCTGCGCCCCACCGGCGCGATCGCCAACCTGCCCGCCGCGGCACTGGTGCTGCTGCTGACCTGGCTGTGCTACGTCGGCATCAGCAAGTCCTCGGCGATGAACATGGCAATGGTCGTGCTGAAGACCGGCCTGATCCTGCTGGTCATCGTGGTCGGCTGGAAGTACGTTGATACCAGCAACTGGACGCCCTTCATCCCGGCCAACGAAGGCCCCGGCAAGTACGGCATGGAAGGCGTGCTGCGCGGCGCGGCGATGGTGTTCTTCGCCTACATCGGCTTCGAGGCAGTGTCGGTGGCGGCGCAGGAATCGAAGAACCCGCAGCGCGACATGCCGATCGGCATGATGCTGTCACTGGTGGTCTGCACCGTGCTCTACATCGCGATGGCCGCGGTGATGACCGGCCTGGTGCCATTCCAGCTGCTGGGCACCGACGAGCCGGTGGTAACCGCGGTGGCCGCGCATCCGCAGCTGGGTTGGCTGCGCTGGGTGGTCGAGGTCGGCGCGCTGGTCGGCCTGTCTTCGGTGGTGCTGGTGATGATCATCGGCCAGCCGCGCATCTTCATGATCATGGGCCGCGACGGCCTGCTGCCGCCGGTGTTCACCAAGATCCACCCGAAGTACCGTACCCCGCACATCAACACGGTGATCACCGGTATCGGCATCGCGCTGCTGGCGGCGCTGTTCCCGCTGGACATCCTCGGCGAGCTGACTTCGATGGGGACGCTGATCGCGTTCGCTGCCGTGTGCGCCGGCGTGCTGATCCTGCGCCGCACCCAGCCGGACCTGCCGCGCCCGTTCCGCATGCCGATGGCCTGGCTGGTCTGCAGCCTGGGCGTGCTGAGCTGCCTGGCACTGCTGTCAGCGATGACGATGCACAACTGGATGCTGATGGGCGTGTGGACCTTCGTCGGCTTCGTGATCTATTTCTGCTACGGATTCCGGCACAGCCGTCTGCGGGGTAAGTGAGTTTTTTGCATTGCAGGGCCTGCGGCCCTGCACCCGCCGGAGCAACGGCAAGAGCGGGCATGCTGGCTTGGCGGGGCGGGTTGGGTTCGCGGGGGACGCCGTGAATCCGTCCCTGGAGGCTTGGCCGCGCCATCCATGGCGCGGATACCCCCGCGAACCCAACCCGCCCCACCCCTGATAGTTTCCCGGCGCGTCCAGTAGATCCACGCCATGCGTGGATGAATTCATCCGGGAAATGAATTTTCTCCGGTCGATGAATCCTCTGTAGAGCGGAGCCATGCTCCGCTGCGAGCAAGCGCAGCGCCGCGACCCGCTTTTCGCTCTTCCTTCTTCATTCCGTGGCTGGCGCGCACGGAAACTGTCCGTGGCCGGGCGGGTGGGCTGTGCAGGGGTGTCCGCGGCATGGGCCCGAGGCATGCCTCGGGCGGGTTGGGCAGGAGGCCCAACCCCGGTCTTGCCGTGTGCGCAGGACAGCGCACGCGAGCAAGCCGCGGCCAAGCCCCCAAGGACGGGTTCACGGCGCCCCCDGCACAGCCCMCCCGCCCGGCCAAAGCAAGAAATCCAGCCCCGCCTCCAGCCACGAGGGGCTCAGCCGTTGGCCGAATCCAGTAAAATCGACCCCATGAACGCCCCCACCTTCCCGTACGACACTGCCCGCCTGAGCGAACTGGCCCAGCTGCTGATCGACAACGTCCGCGAACTGGCCCACGCCGGCTGGACCCCGGCCACCAGCAGCAACTTCTCCCACCGCCTGGACGACCGCCACGCCGCGATCACCGTCTCGGGCAAGGACAAGGGCCGCCTGATCGAAGACGACATCATGGTGGTGGACTTCGATGGCAAGGCCGTCGGCCGCCCGCTGCGCCCCTCCGCCGAAACCCTGCTGCACACCCAGCTGTACCGCCGCTTCCCGGAGATCGGCTGCGTGCTGCACACCCATTCGCCGGTGCAGACCATTGCCTCGCGCCTGTACGCGCCGCAGGGCCATATCCGTCTGGAAGGCTACGAGCTGCTGAAGGCCTTCGCCGGCAACAGCACCCACGAGATGGCCATCGACGTACCGGTGTTCGCCAACACCCAGGACATGAACGTGCTTTCGAAGCAGGTCGACGACCTGCTCGACCGCCAGAACCTGTGGGGCTACCTGATCGACGGCCACGGCCTGTATGCCTGGGGCCGCGACATGGCCGAAGCGCGCCGCCACATGGAAGCGTTCGAGTTCCTGTTCCACTGCGAGCTCGAGCTGCGCAAGCTGCGCGGCTGAGCCGGCGTTCAGGTGCAGATGCCGATCCGGAATCTGCGCCTCGCCCCCACCCTGCTACCCTGTCTTCCCCCGAGACGTTCAAGCTGCCGCCATGAGCCGACTGCGCATCTACGACGACACCCGCCCCGAATCGCCGCTGCTGGACACCCAGGACGGCGCGGTCATTGCTGCCGAACTGCAGAAGATCGGCGTCACCTTCGAACGCTGGCAGGCCACTGCACCGGTCGCACCCGGCGCCAGCCAGGAGGAAGTGTTCGCGGCCTACCGCGCCGACATCGACCGCCTGGTGGCCGAGAACGGCTTCAAGAGCGTGGACGTGGCCTCGATCGCCCCGGACAACCCGAACCGCGCCGAGCTGCGCAGGAAATTCCTCGACGAGCACTTCCACAAGGAAGACGAGGTTCGCTTCTTTGTCGCCGGCTCCGGCCTGTTCACCCTGCACGTGGAAGACAAGGTCTACGAGATCGAGTGCGTGAAGGATGACCTGATCGCCGTGCCCGATGGCACCACCCACTGGTTCGACATGGGCGATGAACCCAGCTTCGTGGCGATCCGCTTCTTCACCGAGCCGGATGGCTGGGTCGGTCACTTCACCGGCACCGACATCGCGCAGAAATTCCCCCGTTACGTACCCACCCAGGCATCCTGATCCATGCAGCCCCGCGTCATCCTGACCGATATCGAAGGCACCACCAGCAGCATCTCGTTCGTCAAGAACGTGCTGTTCCCCTATGCCCGCAAGGCACTGCCCGCGTTCGTCGCCGAGCACGGCCAGCAGCCGGAAGTCCGCCGTTGGCTGGATGCGGTGGCCACCGAGATCGGCGGCGCCTGCCAGGACAGCCTGGTAGCCGAGACGCTGCAGGGCTGGATCGACCAGGACCGCAAGCACACCGCACTAAAGGCGCTGCAGGGCCTGATCTGGGACGAAGGCTACCGCCGCGGCGACTACACCGCGCACTTCTACCCGGAAGTAGCGCCGGTGCTGAAGGGCTGGCACGCCTCCGGCCTGCCGCTGTACGTGTACTCCTCCGGCTCGGTGCCGGCGCAGAAGCTGTTCTTCGGCTTCAGCGATGCCGGTGACCTCAGCCCGCTGGTATCGGGCTGGTTCGACACCGAGATTGGCGGCAAGCGTGAGGCCGACAGCTACCGCCGCATCGTGCAGGCCATCGGCGTGCCGGCCGGCGAGATCCTGTTCCTGTCGGATGTGGTGGAAGAACTGGATGCTGCCCACGAAGCCGGCCTGCAGACCCGCCTGATTGATCGCCTGGATGACTATCCACTGCCGCGCACCGGACAGGCCGCCAACGGCCATGAGCGGGTCGAGAATTTCCAGCAGATCAAGCTGTAACTGCAGGGGGCAGATGCCAACCTTGGTTGGCATGCTCTTGGTGTGCCAACCAAGGTTGGCACCTACCAGAGCGGGGTGTTCAGCCCTCAACGGTCGTTGAGGGTCTTCAGCTTCAGCGCTTCGCGCAGGGTGGTCAGGTCCACCGGGCCACGCACTGCGATATCGCGGGTTTCGCCCGGCAACAGGTCCAGCAGGTTGTCTTCCACCTGCACATCCAGCGCGCCGAAATCGATCCACGCCGCGCGCACGTAAGCCGCGCTTTCCAGCCGCAGCCGGTAGTGGTCGCCATCGATGGTCAAGGTGGCCTTGAGCTTCTGCCGCGGCAGCGCCTGGTCCTTGGCTTCAACGAAACCGACCACCTGGCGCGCACTCACCTTGCCGTCCTGCAGCAGCTCGAACACGGCCACCGTGCGCTTCGGATCGGCACCGGCCAGCAGCTCGGCATCGCGGAAATCACCGATCGAGGTGACGCCTGCCGCCGTCAACGTCACCGCGTCCTCGCGACGACGCAGCACCTTGCCGTCCACATCCATCACCCGCAACCGCCAACGTGCATCTGCGGCAGCGCCATCATTGATCAGGCGAACCCGCGTGCTGCCCTCGTCGCGCAGTGCGGCCACCGTCACCGGCGCGAAGAAGCGGCGTGCGGCGTAGTGCAGTGACTTCCAGCGACCGAAATAGTCCACGCTGGACCAGGAGGCACCCGGCCAGACGTCGTTGAGCTGCCAGTACAGCGAGCCCATGGTGTACGGCCGCGATGCGCGATGATGCAGCGCGGCCAGTGCAATGCCGTCGGCCTGCATCACCTGGCTCAGGTAGACGAAATCCACGAAGTCGTTCGGCGTGCCATAGCCCAGTTCGATGTAGTGCAACAGGCGGCTGTTGCCCTCGCCTGCCATGAACTTCTGGTGGGCCCGGATCACCGGGCTGTCGATGCGCTGCTCGGCGCGGGTGGCGATCTGGTCCACCGTCGCCACCGACGGCCACGCCTGCAACCCGTACTCGGACATGAAGCGCGGGGTCTCGCGCAGATAGGCCTGGACCGGCAGCGCCGGATTGCCCCACACCTGCCAGTAGTGCTTGTCGCCGCGAGTGGAGTCGTTGGCCTTCTCGTCCAGATCGTTGCTGGGCGAACTGGACCAGTACGGTACGCCAAGCCCTTCCTCTCCGACCACCTGGCGCAGATCATTGCCAAACAGATCGACATAACCCTGCCAGACCTTCGACGCGAACGCCGGATCGGCCGCCTTCAGGTCGCGGCCGTGCCCCCAGTCCTTCCAGGCAGTTTCTTCTTCGTTGTTGCCACACCACAGCACGATGCTGGGGTGATGGCGCAGACGCCGCACGTTGTCACGCGCCTCCGCCACTACACTGGCACGGAATGCCGGATCAAAGCCTGGCTGCATGCCGCCACCGAACATGAAGTCCTGCCAGACCAGCAGGCCCAGCTCATCGGCGATATCGAAGAACGCGTCGTCCTCGTAGTAGCCACCGCCCCAGTTGCGCAGCATGTTCATGTTGGCGTCGCGCGCGGCGGTCAGCACCTGGCGCAGGCGCGCCGCATCGACGCGCGCAGGGAAAGCGTCGAACGGAATCACGTTCGCGCCCTTGGCGAAGATCGGCACGCCATTGATGACGAAGGCGAAGCCCTGCCCTCCTTTGCCATCTTCCTCGCGGCGCAGTTCGACCGTGCGCAGGCCGATGCGCTGCTCGCGCGCCAGCGTTGCATCGCCGCCACCATCCAGGCGAGCCTGCACGGCATAGCGATCCTGAGCACCATGGCCCACCGGCCACCAGCGCTTCGGTTCCGCCAGTTCAATCGGTAGTTCAACACTGTTCTGGCCCGGCTTCAGCAACACCGTGCGTTGCACCTGGGCCACGTTGCGGCCTTCTGGATCCTGCACTTCCACATTGACCACAGCAGAACCGGCTGCACTCCCCTGCTCCACCTGCAGCAGCACCGCCAGCTTCGCCTGCTCCGCGCTCAATGCATCGGTGCGCACGGCCAGATCGGTCAATCGATGCGTATCCCAGGCCTGCAGGTCGACACCGCGCCAGACGCCGGCGGTGACATAGCGCGGGCCCCAGTCCCAACCGAAGTGGTAAGCCGGCTTGCGCGCGAAGTTGCCGACCATCGCGTCTTTGGGCTCGTCCCCATAGGGCGAAGGATAGTTGCCGGCGATCTTGTGCGGCATCGCCTGCACGCCCGGCAACAAGGTGCGGATCGGCGATCGGAACACGATCTGCAGTTCATTGCCCTTCGCACGCAGGCGGCCTTCGACCCGGGCACGCCACGTGCGGTGCGCGTTGTCCGCGCGCAGCAGCGGCTTGCCGTTGAGGCTGACTTCGGCGTAGGTGTCCAGCCCATCAAAGCGCAGTTCGGCATTGGGCTTGGCCAGCGTCGCCGCATCCACGTCAAAGCGGGCGCGATACTCCCAGGCAGCCAGGCCGATCCATTGCAGCTCTGCCTCAGGCGCACCGACGTACGGATCGCGGATCAGCCCATGCGCCAGCAGGTCGGTGTGCACGCTGCCGGGCACCTTCGCGGCCCTCCATTGCTGCAGGCCCGGGTGGGCTGCGCCCTCGGCATCGCCGGGCAGCATGCGGAACTCCCACTCTGCCTGCAGAGGCGCTGCAGCCACCGGGAAGGCGGAGGCTGCGATCAGCAGCAGGAGCAGACGGACAACGAGGGAAAGACGATGCACGCGGAGCTCCTGTTTTTCCGCCGGGCGTGGCCCGGCGCTACCGATTTCGGATTGCCAGGCATAGCCTGGCACTACTGCATTCGAACGCCCTTCAACGCACGACGTTCAACACTTCGTAGCATGCGCCCATGGTGTGGTAATCCACCTTGCCGGCCGGGCTCTTCTCGTCGCTGTACTTGCGGTTCTCGGCATCGAGGATGCGGAACCAGGCGCCGTACTGGTGGTCGACGAAGTGTTCCCACGAGTACGCCCAGATGCGCTCGTACCACTGCCAGTAGCGGTCATCGCCGGTGCGCTTGGCCATCAGCGCGGCCGTAGCCAGCGTCTCCGCCTGCACCCAGAAGTACTTGTCATCGTCGCAGACGAAGCTGTCGCCGCCGATCGGCGCACCGTCCACGCCCGGCTGCCGGCGCGTTTCCGGTGCGAAACCGTAGTACAGGCCACCGCGTGCCTCGTCCCAGCTGCGCGCCACTGCCACATCGAACAGGTGCTGCGCAGTCGGCACCAGCCAGTCGGCCTGCACGTGGCGGTCCAGGATCAGCAGCAGCTTGGCCCACTCGGTCTGATGGCCCGGCTGGAAGCCCCACGGGCGGAACAGATGCTTGGGGTCGTCCAGGTTGTAGTCCCAGTCGATCTCCCAGTTGGAATCGTAATGTTCCCAGACCAGGCCACCGGCCTTGGCGGCCTGGCGACGGGTCATGTTGTCGGCCAGTTGCAGCGCGCGTTCCACGTAGCGCTGCTCGCCACTGGCCTCGAACGCCGCCAGCATCGCCTCGCACATGTGCATGTTGGCGTTCTGGCCGCGGTAGCCGGTGAAGTTCCACTGGCCATCGGCCTCGTCCTTGTACAGGCCGTGCTGCGGCTCCCAGAAGCGCGCTTCCAGAAGCTGCCAGGTCTCGTCCATCCATGCGCGGGCCTGCTCGACACCGGCCTTCAGCGCACAGCTGTAGGCCAGCAGCACGAACGCCACGCCATAGCAGTGGTTCATGTCGTCCTCGACCTTGCCGTCGCGCAGGGTCCAGGCATAGCCGCCCGTGGCCGGGTTGCGATGCACGTCGCGCAGGTAACGTACGCCGTGCTCGACGGCGTCGCGGTATTCGGCATTGCCGAACTCGCGGTAGGCCATCGCGTAGTTGAAGACGAAGCGCGTGCTGCTCACCAGATGGCGGTGGCTGGCATCGTACATGCTGCCGTCATCACGGACGTAGTGGAAGAAACCGCCGTTCGGATCGATGCAGCGTGGGTGGTAGAACGCCATCGTGTCGGCGATATGCGCACGCAGGAACGCGGGCGAACGGAAATCGGGCGAGGTGCTCATGCGGTAATGTCCTGGGCCTGCAGCAGCTGCTGCACTTCATCGAGCGAGGGCATCGCGGCGAACGCGCCCTTGCGGGTAACAGCCAGCGCACCCACGGCGGCACCGAAGCGCAGCGTGGCGGTGATCGCCTCCGGGTCCTGGCAGAACGCAGCGAAACCTGCACCGGCCCCACCCCGCTCCAGCAGGCCGACCAGCACGCCACCGACGAAGGCATCACCGGCTGCCGTGGTATCGACCGTAGCCACGCGGAAGCTGGTGACCGTGCCGTGGTTGTCGCGGGTGTACCAATGCAGCGTGGCCGCGCCATCGGTAATGATCACCCAGCGCGCCTGTGCAGCCAGCAGGCGCCGCAGCACCGCTGCCTCGCCATCGGCGCCGAGCGGCGCGGCCAGGTAGTCCAGCTCCTCGCGCGACAGCTTGACCAGGTCGGCACGCTCCAGCGCCTGCCACAGGCGCGGCGTCGGATCTTCGTTGGCCGGCCACAGGGCCGGGCGCAGATTGAGGTCCAGGCTGACCACCGTACCGGCGGCACGGGCGCGCTCCATGCCGGCGAAGGTCGCCTCGGCAATGGAAGGCTCGGTCAGGCTGTTGGAGCAGACGTGGAAGCACTGCGCGCTGTCGAAGCAGGCGGCCTGGAAATCGCTGTCACGGAACAGCAGATCTGCCGCCGGTGGACGGTAGAAGCTGAAGCTGCGTTCGCCGCTGGCGTCCAGCGCCACGAACGCCAGCGCGGTCTTGGCCGCATCGGTGCGCGCGATGTAGTCGGTGCCGACGCCATGCTCGACCAGGCTCTCGGCCAGGAAGTCACCAAACATGTCGCGGCCCAGCATGCCGACGAACTGGGTCTTGGCACCCAGCCGCGCAGCGGCCACCGCAACGTTGGCCGGTGCGCCCCCGGCGTACTGCAGGAACGCGCGCGGGGTATCGGCCGAGGCCGGCGGCTGCGCTAGTAGATCGATCAAAATTTCGCCGAAGCAAACGATGGAACCCATTCCGGACTCAGCCTCCCTGCGTTGCGGAAGCCGGCGTACGCGCGCCGACCAGTCCGTAGAAGATGATGTAGCCGTAGCACAGCAGCGGCAGGATGAAGCTGGCCTGCACGCCGATGTGGTCGGCCAGAACGCCCTGCAGGTACGGCACCACGGCACCACCGACAATGGCCATGATCAGCAGGCTGGAGCCCTTGTTGGTCAGCGGGCCCAGGCGTTCGATGCTCAGCGCGAAGATGGTCGGGAACATGATCGAGTTGAACAGGCCGATCACCACCACCGAGTACAGCGCGACGTTGCCGGAGGTCAGCATGGTCGTGACCAGCAGGGCCACGTTGACCAGCGCGAAGATCGCCAGCAGGCGGCTGGGCGAGAAGCGCGCCAGCAGTGCCGAACCGGCGAAGCGGCCGATCATCGCCATCGTCCAGTAGGCCGACACGTAATGGGTGGCCTCCTGTTCGCTGAAGCCGCCGATGTTCGGCATCGACAGGTAATTGACGAGGAAGCTGCCGATCGAAACTTCGGCACCGACGTAGAAGAAGATGCCGAGTACGCCCAGCAGCAGATGGCGCTTGCGCAGCGCGTCCAGGTAGCTGTGGTGATGGCCCTGGTCGGCCTGCTCGGTGGCGTCGCTCAGCGCCGGCAGGCGGAACAGGAACACGAACAACGCCAGCAGCACCAGCGCAACGGCCAGGCCCACGTACGGGCCCTGCACGGCCTGCGCCTCGGCGGCACGGTAGGCCAGCTGCTCGGCGGCCGGCATCGCGGCAAGGTCATCGGCACTCTTGACCGTGTTGGACAGGATCAGCATGCCGCCGAAGATCGGCGCGATGGCCGTGCCCAGCGAGTTCAGGGCCTGCGCCAGGGTCAGGCGGCTGGAGCTGGTCTGCTCCGGGCCCAACAGCGCGACGTAGGGATTGGCAGCAACCTGCAAAACGGTGATGCCGGTGGCCAGCACGAACAGTGCGCCGAGGAAGGCGCCGTATACGCGCAGTTCGGCCGCTGGCCAGAAGCCCAGCGCGCCGATGCCGGCGATCACCAGGCCGGCCACGATGCCCTTCTTGTAGCCCAGCGCGGCGACCAACCGGCCTGCGGGCAGCGACATCAGGAAATAGGTACCGAAGAAGGTGAACTGCACCAGCATCGCCTTGGCGTAGTTCAACTCGAACACTGCTTTCAGGTGCGGGATCAGGATGTCATTGAGGCAGGTCAGGAAGCCCCACATGAAGAAGATCGTGGTGACCACGGCCAGCGCCTTGCCGTTGGTGACGGCGGGTGCGTTGCCCGAAGAACCCGATGGACGGGGCGTTGCGGAGATCGGCATGCGGTACGCGCCTCGATGCGCGGAAGGTCGTTGTTGCGTGGAAGGGGTACGTGGAAGGAATCAGTTCGGCCGTGCGGCACTGCTTTCGCGGATGCGCAACTGCACCGGCGCCACCGTGCGCCGTGGCGGCGCGTCCGGTTCGTCCAATCGCTGCAGCAGCAGTGCCGCCGCCTGCCGGCCTCGCTCGCGCGGATCGGCGGTGAGCGTGGTCAATGGCGGCACCGCGACCGATGCCTCGGAAATATCGTCGAAGCCGGTCACTGCAAAGTCTCCGCCCGGCCGGATGCCGCGCGAGTTCAGGCCCAGCATCAAGCCCAGCGCGACGGTGTCGTTGTAGCAGACCGCCGCACTCGGGCGATGGCCATCGGCAAACAGCTCATCGGTGCGCGCAGCGGCTTCCAGCCGGTTCGGCGCCGACTCGATCATCCAACCCGGCGGCAGCGACAGGCCGGCCTCGGCCAGCGCCTGCTGGAAGCCGGCACGGCGCTGGTGGCACGAGCTCGATGCGGCGTGGCCGCCGAAGAAGGCGATCTGGCGATGGCCACGCTCGATCAGGTGGCGCGTCGCCAGATAGGCACCGTGCTGGTTGTCCAGGGTCAGGAAGTCCCAGTCGGCCCCTTCCAGTTCGCGGTTGAACAGCAACACGTTGGCATTGGCGCCCAATGCCTGGCGCAGCTGCGCGGTGTCGCTGCCTTCGGCCGGCGAAAGGATCAGCCCTGCCGGCGTGTGCTCCATCAGCGTGGACAGCACCGCCTGTTGCCGCTCTGGCGACTCGCCGGTGCTGCCCAGCAACGTTACGTAGCCACGCCCGCCCAACGCCTCGTCCACGCCGGAGGCAAATTCGGCGAAGAACGGGTTGGACAGGTCGTTGATCACCAGCGCGATGCTCGACGAGGTGCGGCGACGCAGATTGGCCGCCGCGCGGTTGTAGACATAGCGCTGGCGACGCAGTTCAGCCTCCACCCTTGCCCGGGTATCGACATTGACCAGCGGGCTGCCGCGCAGCACCAGCGACACGGTGGCCCGTGACACGCCGATGGCACGCGCGATGTCGGTCACCGTCACCGCCTTGCCGGCGCGCTTGCTGGAACTGCTGCCGTTGTCGTTCATCGTCTTCCCGGACTCCGCTGGAAGCTCAAGCCTAATGGATCAGGGGCGTGTCGTGCCGTGCCGTTCGCTGGGTCACCGCGAACGGCACAGTCCGGCTCAGCGCAGCTGGCTGCCCGGCGCCGCACACCAGGACACCGGCAGGTCCTTCGCCGCCGTGCCCCAGCCCTGCTCCGGCACCTTCCCGTCGAGCGCGAAGTGCAGGCGCGGGCCCTGCTGCAGTCGGTCCCAGTCCAGCCACACCGGCGCATGCGCCTGGCCATCGACCTTCACGCCCTGCACGTACTGCAGGCGGCGACCGTCGGCGCCCGGCGCGTCGATGCGCAGCGTGCGGCCATTGCCCATGTCCACTTCCACCTTGCTGAAGCGCGGCGTGTGCAGCAGGAACTGGCCGCTGCCCGGCACCGCCGGGTACACGCCGATGGCGCTGAACAGGTACCAGGCCGACATCGTGCCGAGATCATCGTTGCCGGTCACGCCATTCGGCGCATTGGTGAACAGCTGCTGCGCGGCGCGCACCACCGCAGCGGTCTTCCACGGCTGGCCGATCAGCGTGTACAGCCACGGCGAGTGCAGGTCCGGCTCGTTGTTCGGGTTGTAGCGGAACTGGTTGTAGTAGCTGTACGGCCCGACCACCCACTCCTTGCGGGCTGCATTGAGCGGATCGGCCTGCAGCGCATCCATCGCGAAGAACGCGTCAAGGCGGCGGCCGGCCTGTTCGCGGCCGTCCATCGCTTCGACCAGGCCCGGCACATCCTGCTGCGCCAGCCACTGGTACTGCCACGCGGTGCCCTCATGGAAGCCGTGGTGCGAACGCGGGCTGTAGTGGCCATCGGCCGGGGTGTACCACTGGCCGTCCTCGGTACGCGGGCGCGGGAAGCCGGTGAAGCCGGTCTCGGCATCGCGCACCTGCGGGTCCCACACCTTGCGCCAGTTGCGGCCGCGCTCACGCAGCGTCGCCGCGTCCTGCGTGTGGCCAAGGCCATCGGCCATCTGCGAGAGCGCGCAATCGGCCAACGCGTATTCCAGCGTGGCCGAACCGCCGTGGTGCGGATCGACGTCCATGCCCTTGGACGGGAACGCACGGTCGTAGACCACATAGCCCTTGTCCAGGTAGGTGGGGTTGCCGGAGCGGCCAGCCATGCGCGAGTTCAACGGCGGCGTACCGAAGGCGTTGCGGCGCAGCGCATCCCAGGCCTGCGCTTCGCGGCCCTTGAGCGCACCGAAGCGCCACAGGTCGACCATGAACGGGGTGACCGGGTCGCCGGTCATGATGTTGGTCTCGAAGTTGGCATAGCCCCAGCGCGGCAGCCAGCCCCCCTGCTCGTCGATGGCCAACAGGGTGCGGCCGATGTCGCGCGCCACGTCCGGGCGCGTCAGTGCCAGCCACTGGTTCTGCGCGCGGTAGGTATCCCACAACGAGAAGTACTCGTAGTACGTCCAGCCATCGGCGCGGTGGATGCCATCGTCATAGCCACGGTAGCGGCCATCGGCATCGTTGCCGGTCATCGGCTGCAACAGTGCGTGGTAGACCGCGCTGTAGAACACGCTGCGATCGTCGGCGGTACCGCCCTGCACGCGCACGCGGCCCAGCTGCTCGCGCCAGGACTGCTGGGACAGCGTGCGCATGCGGTCGAAACCGAGCAGCGCCCCGCCCTGCATGCCCTCGGCGCGCAGGTTGGTGCGCGCGCCTTCGGCGTCCACATGCGAGATCGCGCTGACCGCCGTCACCGACTGGCCCTTGGCCAGATCGAAGCTGAGCCAGGCACCATTCGGCTTCTGCTCGCCTTCCATGCTGTGGCGCGCACCGGGCAGGCCGCCGCCCTCGCCCCAGGTGCCGTGCGCCTTGAACGGACGGTCGAACTCGATGCGGAACCAGGTGGTGTACTGGTGGCCGCCACAGAAGCTCTTGGTCACCAGCTTGCCTTCAACCACGCGGTCGCCGACCACGTCGACCACGCTGCCGATCACCGAATGGCGCTCGTTGGCCTGCCCGACATTGACCAGCACGTGGCCATCGCCGCTGCGCTGGCTGAAGGTGTAGCGCTCGGCGGCGGCACGGGTGCGCGCGGTGGCCTCGGCATCAATGCCGCCGTAGCTGGTCAGGCGCACCTTGTAGTAGCCGGCCTGGCCGATCTCGCCGTCATGGGTGTAGTTCGAGGCGTAGGCCTTGTGGTCGAACGACTTGGCGTTGCCGGTATCGAAATCGCCGCCCAGACCGATGCTGCCGGTGACCGGCAGGATCGACACCTGCCCGCCCTGCTCCCAGCAACCGGCGCCGGAAATGAACGAGTGTCCGAAACCGCGGATCTTTTCGTCGTCGTAGCGCCAGCCCGAATAGTGGCTGCCGATCGGGCTGACCTGGATCAGGCCGAACGGTGCCGATGCGCCCGGGAACGTATTGCCGTCGTCCTTGCTGCCGATGAAGGTGTTGACCTCACGCTCCAGTGCTGCCGGCGCGGCCTGCAGCAGCATCGGCACGGCCGAAAGCGCCAGCAGGCAGGCCAGACGCGCCAGAGGGCGCGAGGTCGATGGGACGGCGGGAGCGGACGGCACTGGACGCATGTCGGGTTCCTGTAGTCGATGACACGGAGGCAGACGGCCGGGGCCATCCGGCACCGTTCCGTTGAGCCCCGCCGTGACCGGCAGAGAGCTCCCCTGGAATGACGCCCGACCCACGTGACCGTGAATTTAGATCGATTCAAGTAGAGCATGCAGGTTCAGCCGAATGCATTCTGCGGCGCAGCATGAGGGGGGCGTTCGGCAGGGCTGCGCCCTGCACCTGCTTCAAGCTGGAGCAACAGCAACAGCAACAGCAGAAGCCGGTTTCCTGTGGGGAGTCGGGGTGGGTCCGGTTGCGGGGGACGCCGTAAACCCATCCTTGGGGGCTTGGCCGCGGCATCCATGCCGCGGACACCCCCGCAACCGGACCCACCCCGCCTTCGACAGATTTCCGCGATCTGTAGATCCACGCCATGCGTGGATGAATCTCTGACAGATAACGAAATCAATTGGGGTCAGATCCGTTTTMCTTTGGAAAACGGATMTGACCCCATGACCCCATGCCGCACCAAGATCAATCCATCCGTCACCGGGATACTGTCGAAGGCGGGGCGGTGTGGGCTGGCAGGACCGTTGGCGCCATGGATGGCGCCATCAAGCCCCCAGGGGTGAGGGCGCTTTGCTTGCGAAGCACTGCTTCGCAAGCGCCCGAACGCACAGCCGCCAGCGGCTGGGTCGGTCTGGGGGTTTACGGCGTCCCCGCAATCCGACACCGCCCCGCCCAACCCACAGACAGCCCAGAGCCGCTTTGGCCTTGGCTTTGGCTTTGGCCGTTGCCCTGGCTTCGGCAGGTGCAGGGCGCAGCCCTGCCGACCCACCTTCCCCTGCGCACGAAAACGATTTCACTGTTTTCAGCAAACCGTCATCCCTTCGCCACGCCAGTACCATATTGCGCAGCAGCATGCGCCCACGGGCGACCCATGCTAAAAATCGCCCGCCCATCGCTTAGATCGATCCAAGAACGACACTGCGATGGCCGGGAGTTGGGGGAGCAGCAACAGGACGTACCAGGCCACGCGCACGGTGCTACTGCCACTGCATGGCAATAGCGACAATGTCACTTCAAATTAGATCGATTCAAGTTGTCCGTGCCACGTCACCGGATCAATCCAGGAGAGAGGGAGAGATGGGAATGAAGCATTCAACACGCACGCATGGCCAGGACGCACTGGCGTTGGCCATCGCGCTGGCCTTGGCCGCCGCCGTCATGCCGGCTGGCGCCGCCGCGCAGCAGGCCGCGTCCACCGGCTCACAGGACGCCACCACCCTGGACAGCGTCCAGGTCACCGGCTACCGCTACGCCATCGAGAAAAGCCTCGAACAGAAGCGCGACGCCAACGCCGTGGTCGAAGTGATCACCGCCGAGGACGTCGGCAAGTTCCCCGACAAGAACGTGGCCGACGCACTGCAGCGCGTGCCCGGCGTGGTCATCACCCGCAGCGGCGGTGAAGGCAAGAGTGTCAGCGTGCGCGGGCTTGCACCCGACCTGACCCTGACCCAGTTGAACGGCAACTTCGTCGCCTCGTCGGAGACCAACAACGAAGCGACACGCTCCTTCAACTACACCCTGCTGCCATCGAACATGCTGTCCAGCGCGGAGCTGTTCAAGTCGCCGGAAGCACGCATCGATGAAGGCGGCATCGGCGGCACGGTCATCCTGCATACCCGTCGCCCGCTGGACATGGAATCCAACTCCGGCTATGTGAACCTGGAGGGCACCACCTCCGATACCAGCCACGATGTCGATCCGCAGGCGTCCGCGCTGTACTCCTGGCACAGCAAGGACGAGCGCTTCGGCGTCCTCGTCGGCGTGACCCAGCAGAAGCGCACCACCCGCACCATGGAAGTCAGCACCGAGGACTACCAGTGGTACGGCAATGGCACCACGGCCCGCGATGCCAATGGCAACCTGCTGGAACAGGACGGCATCCACTACTGGTGGGGCCAGTCCGGCTTCAACAACCAGACCGGCAAGAACTACAGCGAGTTCTTCATGCCGACCTCGGTGAACTTCGCAGTGAAGGAAGAAAAGCGCGAGCGCAAGGGCGGCCAGCTGACCTTCCAGTTCAAGCCGGTCGACAACGTCACCATGACGGCAAACTACTTCCGCTTCGAACTCCAGGGTGACTACACGCAGAACATGCTGAAGGTGCCGGAGTGGAACCTGGCCCGCTACAACCAGGACGGCAACTGGGCCGGTGGCCGCCTGCTCAACGGGCTGGACTTCGACCCGAGCGGCAGCATCGTTACCGGTGCCCAGTACCAGAAGCTGGCTGGAAAGACCTATTACTGCAGCGAGGAAGAGGCGGCGGCCGCCGGCCTGGAACCCGGTGGCTGGGGCCCGGATGACTGCACCATCCCCACTCCGCAGCTGACCGGTGGATACAGCAAGGAAAAGGCACTCTCGCAGACCGCCGACCTGACCATCGACTGGGATATCAGCCCACTGTGGAAAGCGTCGTTCACCGGCGGCCGCACTTGGTCTGAAGGCGGTCCGTCGATGAATTTCCGCATGTCGGCCAAGCCACGCCGCAAGGTCGGCAACCAGTGGCAATCCGGCAACCAGTACACCGCATGGGACCTGACCGGCACGCCGTCGGTGCAGTTCTCGCCGGATCTGCAGCAACAGCTGATGGCCGGCGTCGCGGAAGTCGACACCGGCTCGACCGATTCGTCGTGGATGCAGACCGAAGTCAAGCAGAACTACTTCCAGGCAGACGTCACCAAGCTGTTCGAGGCCGGCTGGCTGGACTCGATCCAGTTCGGCGCCAAGTACCGCGATGGCAAGGTCCACCGCAATACCGGCAACACCTACTGGGTGTGCCCGGGCCTGGATCCGTCCGACTATGACAACAACCGCTATCAGGCAGGTTGCGATCCGACCGCAGGCGATGCCCAGCCGGGCTTCTTCCTGTCCAACCCGATCAGCAACATCACCGGCGCGTTCAACGCCAACGTGTTCCCGGGCATCAACTACCCGGCCTACATCGACTATCTGAACAAGACCTACGGCGGCTCGCACAACCGTACCGAAGAAGACTTCGTCTACGACGTCAACGAGAAGATCTACTCCGGCTACTTCCAGGCCAACTTCCGCACCGAACGTGTACGCGGCAACGTCGGCGTGCGCGTGGTGCGCACCAAGCAGTTCGCACAGTCCAGCGATTCGGTCGAGCGCTTCAACGACTACTTCGTCGACAACGCCAGCGGCGCGCCGATGAGCTGCGATGACCCGGCCGCCGATCCGAACCTGCGCTGCCAGGGTGGCTTCGTCCGCCTGCCCGACCCGCAGGTCCGCGACAAGGTCTACGCACTGTCGTCGCTGGAGAAGACCTATACCGACGTACTGCCCAGCTTCAACATTGCCTGGGACATCACCGACAACCTGGTGCTGCGCGGTGCAGCATCGAAGGTGGTCGCGCGTCCGAGCTACACCAGCATCGCCTACCCCGGCGGCCTGCGCTACATCAGCGAGGAGTACGCCAACGACCGCCGGGTCACCGGTGGCACCGACACGCCCGGCTGGTACGGGTCGGGCAGCAACAAGGCGCTTGAGCCGTTCAAGGCGGTCCAGTTCGACCTTGGCCTGGAGTGGTACTTCCAGCCGGGCGCGGTGGCAGGCGTTGCACTGTTCCGCAAGAACGTGGACAACTTCACCGTGCCGGTGGTGCGCGACCAGCAGATGAACGTCGGCGGGCAGCCGGTCACCGTGCAGAAGTACGAGACCCAGGCCAATGGCCGCGATGGCGTGTCGCAGGGCGTGGAGCTGTACGGCCAGTACACGTTCGACTTCGGTCTGGGCGTGCAGGCCAACTACACCTACAACGACACCAACCTGGCCTCGATCGTGCTGGACGGCGAGGAAATCGGTTCCTCGCCGCTGGTGGGCAGTGCGAAGAACCAGGCCAACGTGACCGTGTTCTACGAGAACGACAAGTTCCTGGCCCGTGCATCGTACAACCGGCGTGGCGAAGTGGTCGGCGGCCTGAACAACGGCATGACCACCTACACCAAGCCATACAGCCAGCTTGACCTGAACGTCGCCTACAACCTCACACCGGACTGGACGGTGACTGCTGCCGTACTGAACGCGACCAAGTCCGAGCTGCGCAGTTACATCGGCAACGACAGCCAGGCCCGCCTGCTCTCCAACCTCTACGCCGGCCGCCAGCTGTACTTCGGCGTGAACTGGAAGTTCTGAGGCATCCCGGGGTGCCCGGGCGCGACCCGGCGCAGCCCCACACCCCGCCCCGGCGGGGATGTTCCTCCACGGCAGCCGCGCTGGTACAGGCGGCTGCCGTTTTCATTGGCCGCTTGCCAGACGTTCAGCCCTTTGCTTGACCCTGCCATCGTTGGAAGGTGCACACTGACTCCACCCCAAGAGCACCGAAGGAGCTACAGATGGAATTCCATGTTGACGGCATGACCTGCGGCGGCTGCGCACGCAGCGTGACCCGTGCGATCCAGCAGATCGATCCGAACGCCAGTGTGGTGGCCGACCCGCCGAGCGGCCTGGTCAAGGTGCAGACCACCGCCTCGCAGGAGCAGGTCTTCGCCGCACTGAACGATGCGGGTTTCCCGCCGCGCACTGCCTGATCCCCTGCCCTGACTCACACTGAAAAGCCCACCCGCTGCAATCACAGCGGGTGGGCTTTTTCACATGCGCAGCGGCGGTTCAGTGCTTGTGCGCGCGTCGCCGTACTACCCCGGTCTTCGGCGCCTCAACCGGCACCGGCAACGTGTCATCCTCACCCAGTCGCTGCAGGATCGGGCACTCCGGGCGCTCGTCGCCCGCGCAGCAGCTGATCAGCGATTTCAGCGTGTCGGCCATCTGCCGCATGTGCTCGATGCGCTGTTCCAGGTCGGCGATGTGCTGTTCGGCCAGATGCTTGACGTCGGCACTGTGACGCGAGGTGTCGTTCCACAGGCCCAGCAGATCGGTGATCTCGGCCACCTGGAAGCCGAGATCGCGCGCACGGCGGATGAAACGCAGGCGGTGGATGTCCGCCTGCGAATACGCCCGGTAGCCCGATTCGGTTCTATCAGCTGCGGGAATCAGGCCGATCTGTTCGTAGTAGCGGATCATCTTCGCCGACACACTGGAGGCCTTGGCAGCGTCACCGATATTCATGCGGATCTCCTTCAGTGGGTGGCAGCGGCAACGTCCGCCATCGGCGGCTGGAAGCGGCGCAGTCGCAGCGCGTTGCCCAACACGAACACGCTGGACAATGCCATCGCACCGGCCGCGAACACCGGCGACAGCAGCACGCCCCAGACCGGGTACAGCACGCCGGCCGCTACCGGAATCAGGGCAGTGTTGTAGGCGAACGCCCAGAACAGGTTCTGCCGGATGTTGCCGAGCGTTGCCTTGGACAGCGCAATGGCGTTTGGTACGCCCTGCAGGTTGCCCGACATCAGCACCACATCGGCCGACTCCACCGCGATATCGGTGCCGGTCCCGATGGCCAGGCCGACATCGGCCTCGGCCAGTGCCGGCGCATCGTTGATGCCATCACCGACGAAGGCGACGTGGCCATGCGTAGCCTTCAGGCGGCGCACCGCATCGACCTTGCCTTCCGGCAGCACCTCGGCCACCACCTCATCGATGCCCAGCTGGCGTGCGATCGCCTGCGCGGTACCGGCGTTGTCACCGGTGATCATCGCCACCTTCAGGCCAAGCTGATGCAGCGCCGCGATCGCGGCCGGCGTGCTCGGCTTGATCGGATCGGATACCGCGATGATCGCGGCCAGGCGGCCGTCGATGGCGGCATACAGCGGCGACTTGCCCTGCGTTCCGAGCTGGCTGGCCAGCGCCGAGAACGGGCTGATGTCCACGCCGAGATCACGCATGAAGCGATCGGCACCGACGTCCACACGCGCACCATCAACGCTGGCACGCACGCCCATGCCGGTGACCGATTCGAAATCGACCATCGACGGCAGCGCGATGCCCTGCTCGGTGGCCGCATCGACGATGGCGCGGGCGATCGGATGTTCCGAGCGTGATTCCACCGCCGCCACCGCCGCCAGCACCGCGCTGCGATCGAACCCCTCGCCGATCTCCAGGTCGGTCAGGCGCGGGCGGCCCTCGGTCAGCGTACCGGTCTTGTCCACCGCCACCACCTGCGCGTCCTTCAGCAGCTGCAGCGCCTCGCCCTTGCGGAACAGCACGCCCATTTCAGCGCCACGGCCGGTGCCGACCATGATCGAGGTCGGCGTGGCCAGCCCCATCGCGCACGGGCAGGCAATGATCAGCACCGCCACCGCGTTGACCAGCGCGAAGCTCAGCGCCGGCGAGGGCCCGAAGATCAGCCAGACGGCGAAGGTCGCCAGCGCGGCCAGCATCACCGCCGGTACGAACCACAGCGTCACCTTGTCGACCACGGCCTGGATCGGCAGCTTCGAACCCTGCGCCTGTTCCACCATGCGGATGATCTGCGCCAACATGGTCTGCGCGCCCACCGCCGTGGCACGCACCGTCAGTGCGCCTTTCTGGTTGACCGTGCCCCCCACCACGCTGCTGCCCGGCTGCTTCTCGACCGGGATCGGCTCGCCACTGATCATCGACTCGTCGATGTAGCTGCGACCCTCGACCACCTCGCCATCGACCGGCACGCGCTCCCCCGGGCGCACTTCCACCACGTCGCCGCTCTGCACTTCATCGACCGGGATTTCGACGGTGCGGCCGTCACGGATCACGTGGGCGACCTTGGCCTGCAGGTTGACCAGGCGTTTGATCGCTTCGGAGGTACGGCCCTTGGCGCGGGCCTCGAGGAAGCGACCCAGCAGGATGAGTGCAACAATCACCGCCGCCGCTTCGTAGTAGACGTTCACCGTACCGGGCGGCAGCAGCCGCGGCGCAAAGGTCGCCACCACCGAGTAGCCGAACGCCGCGGCGGTGCCCACCGCCACCAGCGAATTCATGTCCGGTGCCAGCCGCAGCAGCGCCGGGAAACCCTTCTGGTAGAAACGGCGGCCGGGAATGGCCAGCACCAGCAAGGTCAGCACGAACTGCAGGTACCAGCTGACCTGCATGCCGATGGTGGCCATCACCCATTGGTGCATGCCGGGAATCAGGTGCGACCCCATCTCCAGCACGAACACCGGCAGCGCCAGCACGGTCGCCACGATCAGGTCGCGCTTCAGCTCAGCGCGCTCGGCATCCTTCTTTTCTGCGGCCTCCTCATCGGACTGTACGCCGGCCTCGATCGGGTGTGCGGCGTAGCCGACCTTGTCGATGGCCGCCACCAGCGCGTCCACGCCCGCCACGCCGCGCACGGTCGCGCGCTCCGTGGCCAGGTTCACGCTGGCCTGGCTGACGCCCGGCACCGCCAGCAGCGCGCGCTCCACGCGGCCCACGCAGGAGGCGCAGGTCATGCCTTCCACCGCCAGTTCAACGGTGGCGGCCGGCACCTCATAGCCCACCCGCTCCACTGCCTGGATCAGCGCGGCCCGATCGACAGCACCTGACGGGCGGATATCCGCCCGCTCGGTGGCCAGATTGACCGAAACGCTGCCCACACCTTCGACCTTGGACAGCGCCGCCTCGACCCGGCCGACACAGCTGGCGCAGGTCATGCCCTCGATGGGCAGGCTGATGGTGGCGGGGCTGGCGGGGACTGCAATGGCGCGGGGCGTGCTCATGATCGGATTCCCGGGGTTCCTTCTGGATGCGGACAGGCTAAACCTTGCCATTGTGGGAAGGTCAAATCCAGCCGCCCCGTCCAGCCGGTAGCGCCGGGTCATGCCCGGCGTACCGCCCGCCATCCGCCTCAGAAGGTGAACACGTACTCCAGCGCGAACTCGCGGCCAACCGCGCTCAGCAGACGGGTCGGGGCGAAGTCATAGTCCAGCTTGTACGGATCCTTGTGGTTCCAGCTGGCCGAATTGAACACGTTGTTGACGTAGACGTTGACCTTGGCGCGCTCGGTGACCTGATAGCCCAGGTTGACGTTCCAGGTGATGAACGGCCCGACCCGTCCGTAGTAGCGCGCGGTCTGCTGGCCCGCATTCGGGTTCGGATTCGGCGAGCCATCCGGACGCGTCGCCGGTTCCAGGCAGTTCAGCGACGGGCTGTCGCTGGGCACATAGCCATCAGCGAACGGCAGGCAGCCACCCGGGTTGTTCAGGCGATCGGTGCCCCAGTGGTAGCGCACGCCCGGCACCGAGCCAACGCGGTCGGCGTAGACGTTGGCATTCCAGTTGCCGCGTTGCCAGGCCAGGCTCGCACGCAGCTTGCTGCGCAGGTCGCGGTCGCGACGCTCCGGGTTCGGGTCATTGGCGTAGCGCTGTTCCTTGGTCGAGATCTGATTGGTGTAGTTCAGGCCCAGCTGGAAGCTGCCCCACTGTGCGGTTTCCAGGCGATAGCGTGCGGTCAGGTCGATGCCACGCACCTCACGACTGGCCAGGTTGAACGGACCGCGCTCGATCGATACCAGGCGGCCGTTGCTGTCACGGTTCACGCGGGCCAGGATGCCGGCGCAATACTCGCCACCGGCCGGATTGGCCCACGGCGTGCCGTCCATGTTCTTGCCGGTCAGGCAGCCCGCCTCGCTGGCCAGCACTTCGTCGGCCCCCACATCGACGATCATGTCTTCCAGCTTGATTGCCCAGTAGTCCGCGCTCACCGACAGGTTGGACATCACGTCCCAGACGAAACCGACGGTCCACGAATCGCCGGTCTCCGAGCGCAGCAGCGGCGTGCCACGCCGGTTCACATCGAACGTGTACCAGACGTCGGTGTTGCCCACGCCGCAGTTGTTGACCAGGTACGCGCCACTCTGGATGCAGCGCAGGCGGTCGTACGTCTGCACTTCGGAGCTGCTCGGCTGGCCCAGCAGGTAGTGCATGTCCGGAGCGTGGAAACTGGTGGCGTAGGAACCACGCACCAGCAGTGATTCGACCGGGCGCCATTCCAGGCCGACGTTCCAGGTGGTTTCCTTCTGGTTGCCGATGTCCAGCGCGTCGGCGCTGTCGTCGGCCTTGTAGCTGCCATAGCGGTCATAGCGTGCGGCGGCAGTGGCGGTCACGCTGGCCAGCAGTGGAATCTTGAACTCGACACCGGCCGAATAGCGGGTGCGCTCGCCGCCGCCGCGATCGACGTTCTGCAGGTCGAAATCGATACCGGCACGCGGATCGGGGCTGAGGTGATAGCCCTGCTGCGCGACTTCGGCCACGGCGGCGAACGAGATCGGGCCGGCCCAGCCCTGGAACAGCTCGCCGGTGATGTCCGCCGAGGCCTGGTTGACCCAGGAGGATGCGCGGTTCCTGGCGACCGTGCCCAACTGCCAGTACTGGTCCGGCGTCAGCGGATTCCACCAGCGCGCTTCGTTCAGTGCGTAGATCGCCTCGCCATCGGCGGTGGTGCCCAGCTTCGGGCCCAGGAAGTAGTCATACGACTTCTGCTTGTCGACCACGTTCTGCCGTTCTTCCACGCGGTAGTACGAGCGTCCCACCGTGGCGCTCCAGTCGAAGCGGTCAGCCAGGCGCCCACGCAGGCCGGCGCTCCAGTCCCAGGACAGTTCGCGGTTGGTGTTGCGCAGCGTATCCAGGCCCCCGACTTCGTTCGGGGTGAACTGGCGCACGCCAAGGATCGGGCGGTTGCGGTTGGCGTCCCAGTAGTAGCCGTTTTCGTCGTCGATCAGCGACACGCTCGGCGGATTGGTGCCCCAGATCGCTTCGGAACGATAGACCGCCAGGTTGGTCCAGGCCTGCAGGTCGTTGCCGAAATCGAACGTGGCGTACAGGTTGCCGGACACGTTCTCGGCGCCGCCGGTCAGCAGCCAGTTGGCGTAGTCGGCGCTCATGCCACACAGGCGACCGGTGTTGGTGATGGTGTTGGCGGCGTAGTTGTAGACCAGGCGATCGGCGGTGTAGTACTCGCCATCGAACTTCTCGCAGGTGCCGGTGGGCGGCGCCAGGCGCTGGCCGGTGGTCGGATCGATCAGCGCGAGGCCGGCGGTGGGACGGAAGCCGACCTTGCGTTGTTCCATGTTCCAGGACGGGTACGGCGCATCATCGGCATCGTCCATCTGCGGGCGGTCACGGCCGAACAGCGGATCGCGCTTGGTGTACTGCAGCGCGTAGGTCACGCTCCAGTTGTCGCCGGTCTTGCCGCCGGCCCAGGACAGATCCCAGGTATCGCGACCGCCTTCGGTGGAGGTGCCGCCGCGCACGCGCACTTCGTCGCCGTCGTAGTTCGTCTTCAGGATGACGTTGACCACGCCCGCGATCGCATCCGAGCCATAGATGGCCGAGGCGCCACCGGTCAGCACTTCGATGCGCTCCACCGCGGCAGCGGGAATGTTGCCGTAGTTGGAGAAGTTGGTTTCGCCACCGTAGGGCAGCGGGTAGTCGGCCACGCGGCGGCCGTTGACCAGCAGCAGCGAACGGTTCGGGCCCATCCCGCGCAGGTTCAGGCCGCTGGCATTGGGCGTGTGCGAACCCCACTGCGAGGCAGCTTCAACGGTGCCGGTCGCTTCGGTGAGGGTTTTCAGCGCATCGTACACGCTGACGAAGCCTTCCTTCTGGATCTGCGCGGCGGTGATCACATTGACCGGTGCCGGGCCTTCGACACTGGCGCGCTTGATGCGCGAGCCGGTGACGGTGACCGCATCGAGATCCTTGGTGGACGAGCTTGAGGCTTCCTGCGCATTGGCAGCCAGGGGAAGCAGGGCCAGGACCAGGGCCTGGGACAGCAGGTGACGAGGCTTGCGGACGATCTGAGCCATGGGTGGTTGCTCTTCGAAAGTGTGGACGCACGGACGGGTGGTGGCGCGGCAAGACAACTGATCCGGGCGCCTGGATCGGTTCAAGACCGCTCGGCACCCTCCCCTGTGGATCGATCCAAACTAAAGCACAGCTGAACCATGCCCGGCATGCGGCGACGCAGCAACAGCCCCCGGAATGCCGCTATCGGCCGCCGTCATCCATAAAAATCAAATGGTTGCGAAACATCGCTGATAGAACGGCGCACACGTCAATGACATGATCGCGACAATCGCGCGCGGAACTGTATTGTCCGTGATGCCGTGTACGGCCGACAGCGGGTCGTTGTAGAGCCGAGCCCGCGCTCGGCTGCTGTTGTTMGCCGTGAAAAGCAGCCGAGCGTGGGCTCGGCTCTACAGAGAAGAAACGGGTTAACTTGCGCCGTCCAGCGCCTGCCGCAGCGCGGCCACGGTGGCGGTAGCGGTCTGGCTCCAGTCCGGGTCCAGGCCGCGCAGCGCCGGATTCTGGAACTGCATGGCCGAGCGCCGCAGGCCTTTCGCCGAGGCGTGCAACTCGGCACAGCCGCTCCGCCGCGCGACGGCCGCGATATTGGCCGGGCCCAGCCCGGCGCCGGCCATCACACTGATGCGGCCCGCCGCTTGTGTGACCAGATCCGCCAGCACGTCAGCACCGGCCTCGGCGCTGACCTGGCCGCCCGAGGTCAGCACGCGCTGGCAGCCCAGCCCGATCACCAGCTCCAGCGCCGCCGGCAGGTCGCGCGCAGCATCAAAGGCGCGATGGAAGGTCACCTGCAGCGGTCCGGCGGCCTGCACCAGTTCGCGGCACAGCGGCAGATCGATGTCGCCCTGCACATCCAGCGCGCCGATCACCACGCCATCGCAGCCCAGCGCGCGGCACTGCGCGATGTCACGCAGCATCAGTTCGGTTTCCAGTGCGTCGTAGTGGAAGTCGCCCGGGCGCGGGCGCACCAGTATGAACAGCGGAATCGACAGGCGTTCGCGGGCAATCGCGATGCTGGCGAATGACGGCGTAGTGCCACCCTCGGCCAGGTTGTCGAACATCTCGATGCGGTCGGCGCCGCCGGCCTGTGCTGCCAGCGCCGAGGCCAGCGAGTTGCTGGCGATTTCCAGGGTGAGCCGCGTGCTCACGCCTGCGTGCTCGTGTAGATCGACGGCGAGTCGCGCAGATCGTCCTGGCGCTGCGCATCGCACACCGCGTAGACAAAACCGCGGTGCAATGCATACGCGCCCACCTCACCCTGCTTGTTCATGGCCAGGAAGCACACCTGCAGCGTTCTGCTCGCCTCCGGGCGCTTGCGCACCACACGGTCGATCGCCTCGCGACAGGCCTGCGCCGGCGAGCGTCCCTGGCGCATCAGCTCGACCACCAGGAACGAAGCGGCGTTGCGGATCATCTCCTCACCCACGCCCGAGGCGGTAGCCGCGCCCACTTCATTGTCGACATACAGTCCGGCACCGATGATCGGGCTGTCGCCCACACGTCCGTGCAGTTTCCAGGCCATGCCGCTGGTGGTGCAGGCACCGGCCAGATGGCCCTTGGCATCCAGCGCCAGCATGCCGATGGTGTCGTGGTTGTCGCTGTTGCCGGGGATACCGCGGCGCTCGGCGTTGATCTGCGGCTGGTATTTCTCGGTCTTCAGCCACTCGCGCCAGGCGGCTTCGGCCTGCGGCGTCAGCAGGTGCTTCCGCTCGAAGCCCTGCTGCACCGCGAACTGCTGCGCGCCCTCGCCGACCAGCAGCACATGCGGGCTGTTCTCCATCACTTTGCGGGCCACCGACACCGGATGCAGGATGTCGACCAACGCGGCCACCGCACCACAGCGGCCATCGCCATCCATGATGCTGGCGTCCAGGCTCAGCACGCCGTCGCGATCCGGGTTGCCGCAATGGCCGACGGTGGGGTTGCACAGCTCGCTCTCGGCCCAGCGTGCGCCCGCTTCCACTGCATCCAGCGCGCTGCCGCCCTGCGCCAGCACCTTCCATGCGGCCTGGTTGGCCGGCACACCGAAGTCCCAGGTCGAGACCACCTTGGCCCCACCCTGCGTGCGTGCCTGCACGCCCGGCAAAGCCGCCATGCCTGCGGCCAGTGCACCGGCCTGCAGGAACTGCCTGCGATCCACCATCTTCCCCTCCCAGTCTGCAATGCACGGCCGGCCCGATGCCGGCCCTGCCGATCAGTCGTGCGTGGGCTGCCGTGCGGCGTGCCAGACCGCTGCACCAAGTACGCCCAGCTGGCCATGTTCCACCCGCCATACCGGCACCTGGCGCAGCACCTCGGTCAGCACGCCTTTGTTGAGGAAGCGCTCGCGGAAGCGGCCGTCGGCCAGGAAATCCTGCACATGCGCGGAGATGCCGCCGGCCAGGTACACCGAGCGCGCGCCGACGGCGATTGCCGCGTCACCGGCCAGGCTGCCCAGCCACGCGCAGAACACCTGCAGCGTCTCCACCGCCAGCGCATCCTCGCCGCTGCGGGCGGCGCCGACCAGCGCCTCAGTGCTGGTCCACACCGGGGTGGCGCCGTGCAGTTCGCACAGGCACGGATACAGGTTCATCAGTCCACTGCCGGACAGCACGCGCTCGTTGTCCACGTGCGGCCAGCGCTGCAGCAGCTTGCCCAGCACCTGCAGCTCCAGCGCATTGCCTGCACCGAGCGCGGCATGACCGATCTCGCTGGCCAGCACCGGGCGCTCGCCATCGGCGAAACGCAGTGCCGCGCCAAGGCCGGTGCCGGCGCCCAGCACCAGTGCCGGGAACGCCTGCGCTGGATCGGCGTCGCCGTTCAGTGGCACCAGGGTTTCCGGCTGCAGATACGGGACGGCCAGCGCCACCGCTTCGAAATCATTGATCAACTGCAGCTCATGCAGCCCGGACTGCGCGCGGGTGGCCGACAGCGAGACCGTCCACGGCAGGTTGGAATTGATCAGTACATCGCCATCGAGCAGCCCGGCGATGGCCACCACGGCGGTCTGCACCGGCTGGCTGAGGCCTGCGGTGAAATCAGCAAGGATCGCCGCCAGGCTGGGATGCTCGGCACAGGCGTAGGTGCGATGGCTGTCCAGCAGCGGCGCTTGGCCGGGTTGCGTTTCAGCCAGCGCCAAACGGGCAAAGGTGCCGCCGACATCGGCGACAACGAGACTGCGCGGAAGACCGCCGCGGGCGGAGTCGGTGGAAACCGGGGACGCTGCTGCGATGGTCACGCTGGCCTGCTTGGATCGATTGAATCGCCCCGATTCTCAGGCATCGGGGCGGCTTTGCCTAGCACGCTGGTGGTTCAGGTTGGCCTACATGCCTTCCTGTTCGGCCACCTGCACGCCGTCCACCAGCACGCGCAGGCGCTGCGGGCGGAAGCCGGCGAACAGCAGCGGCCGGGTACGCTCGACCAGCACTTCATGGCCAGCGATATGGCGCAGCCATGACTGTACCAGCGAGAACGAGAAATGCGTGCCCGGATGCCACGGATGCTGCACCCAGACCTTCTCGCTGGCGCTCTGCAGCAGCATCGCGCCGGTGAACCAGTGACGGCTGAGGGTCACCGGCGTGGTGCCGGCCATGAAACGGATATCCATGTTGCGTCCTTTCGTGATGGGAAACCGCGGATCCAAGCCGTCGGGCTCAGGGCTGGGCCGTCTGCAGGCTGTAGCTGGTAGTTGCGGTGAACACCGCGCCATCAGGCTGGGTCGAGCGGACCTCGACCTTGTGGCTGCCCACCGCCAGATCGGTCGGCAGCGCGCCACGCCACAGGTGAGGTGATGCGGTGGCCTCCGGCGAACGATCGTAGCCACGCAGACTGTCTGCCATATCGTCGGCCACGTTTTCCACCATCAGGCGCGGGTCGGGCTGGCTGACCTGCCTCATCAGCTGCCAGGTGCCGCCGTCGACGCGGTACTCGACCACGCTGGCATCCTCGCCCATGTAGACGTTGGCATAGACGCCCCACGCCGGGTAGGCCCCCTGGCGCAGCACCTTCGGCGCATGCAGGCCGATCTGTTCGCTGGCCGGCTTGCCTGCCACCCGGTACTGCAGCTTGTAGCTGCCATTGCCAGCGACATCCAGCAGCGCATAGCCCTTCGGCGTGCCATCGCTCATGGTGCTGTCAGGCACGCCGGCGGCATCCTTCACCCCGGACCAGAATGCACCGCAGTTGGCACCGACATTGTATTCGTGCAGCGGCTTGTCGCCGTGCCAGCCCTCGGACTTGCCGTGGTAGACGTGCTGCTGGGTGTGGCTGTGACCGCTCAGCACCAGCACGTTGCGGAAGTCCTTGAGCAGGTCGAACAGGCGCTGGCGGTCGGCATGACGGAAGGTCTCGCGCCCGGGCGCCGCATCGAACAGCGGAATGTGCATGCCCAGCACCAGCAGGCGGTCCTTGTGCAGGCCCTTCAGGTAGCTGGCGAGGAAGGCGAACTGGTCTTCGCGCAGGCCGCCGACATACTTCGGCCTGGCCTTGGGGTCGTACACCACGTCGTCCAGGAACACGAAGCTGGCACCGCCCTCTTCCACCGCGTAGGTATCCGGACCATAGATGTTGCGCCAGCTGTCCAGCGAATGATCGTCGCTGGCTGCATCGAAATCGAGGTCGTGGTTACCCGGCACATGGAACCACGGCACACCAAGTTCGGTGGTGACCTTGTTGATCGCCGGGTACAGGGTCAGGTCGTCGTTGACGATGTCGCCCAGCGTGGTCCCCAGGCGCGCCCTGGTCTGGCCGACCAGCGGCGCCACGATCGACTGCTGGTAATAGCCGATGTCCTTCAGGCTGGCGGTCTGCGAATCGGTGAACACCAGCATCTGGAAGCCACGGCGACTGTCATGGCGGTCCGGCTGCAGCGCGAAATCCCAGTTGCGGGTGGCGTCGCTGGTCGCGGCGATGCCGCCGTACTTCAGTGCCGGCGAGCCATTCGGGCGGTAGTGGCGCCAGAACGACGGAAGACCATCGGTCGCCTTCGGGAACGAATACGCATCGGGCTTGATCACGAAGACGATCTGGCCGTCGCGCACCGGCAAGCTGTAGCTGCCATCGGCGGCGGTCTTGACGATGGTCTCGCCATTGGAGACCTGCACCCCGGCCAGCCCCGGATCGGTGGCACCGCGGCCCGGCTTGCCGTCACGCTCCAGATAGACCTTGCCGGTGACCACGGTGTCCGCGGCCCAGGCCGGCGAGGTCAGCAACAGGCAGCACAGCCAGGCGGCAGGCAGTTTCATGGGCGGTCCGGGAAAGAAAGACCGCCTATTGTAGATTCCGTTGATGACATCGCGCACGCGGTGGCGCATGTGCCCTGTAGAGCCGAGCCCGTGCTCGGCTGGCTTGAAGCTCCAGAGCAGCCGAGCATGGGCTCGGCTCTACAAACCCCTTAACGATGGCGCCTTTCCAGCACCGCCCGCGCATCCTCCAGCGACAGCCCGCGCGCGCGCAGCAGCACCAGCAGGTGGTACAGCAGGTCCGAGGCCTCGCCCAGCAGTGCTTCGTCGTCCTGAGCCACCGCTGCCAGCGCGGTCTCCACGCCCTCCTCGCCCACCTTCTGCGCGATGCGGCGGATACCGCCCTCGAACAGGCTCGTGGTGTAGCTGCCCGGTGGTCGCTGCGCCTCGCGCATCGCCACCAGCTGGCCCAGCCCGCCCAGGAAATCCTTCGGCGCGCCATCGAAGCAGCTCGCCGCACCGGTGTGACAGGTCGGCCCGGCCGGCCGTGCCATCACCAGCAGCGTATCGGCATCGCAGTCCACGCTGATCGACAGCACCACCAGCACGTTGTCGGACTGTTCGCCCTTGGTCCACAACCGCTGCTTGCTGCGGCTGAAGAAGGTCATGTGGCCGATCGCCAGGGTGGCCGCCAGCGACTCGGCGCTGACATAGCCCAGCATCAGCACCTGCAGGGTATCGGCATCCTGCACTACCGCAGGCAGCAGGCCTTCGCCCTTGCTCCAATCCAGCGCCTGCAGCGCATCCAGTGACGGCCTCACTTCAATAGACATCCCGCACCTCGATCTGCTGCTCGCGCAGGTAGCGCTTCAATTCCGGAATGGCGATGGCGCCGCTGTGGAACACGCTGGCGGCCAGCGCGCCATCCACATCGGCCTGGTCGAAGGCCTCGGCGAAGTGTTCCATCGCACCGGCGCCACCGGAGGCGATCAGCGGCACCTGACACAATGCCCGCGCCTGCTGCAGCTGGGCAACATCGTAGCCGCCGCGCACGCCGTCACTGTCCATGCAGTTCAGCACGATCTCGCCGGCACCCCGCCGTTGCGCTTCGACGATCCAATCCAGGGTGCACAGCGGCACCGCCTGGGTCCTGTCCGGGTCACCACTGAAACGACGCACCCGCCACTGGCCATCAGCCTCGCGCACCGAATCGACGCCCACCACCACGCACTGCACGCCGAACTCGCCGGCCAGCTCGGTGATCAGTTCCGGGCGCCCCAGCGCGGGCGAATTGATCGACACCTTGTCGGCACCGGCAAACAGCACGCGGCGCGCGGTCTCCACGCTGTCGATGCCACCGGCCACGCAGAACGGGATATCGATCAGCCGTGCGATGCGCTCGATCCAGGCCACGTCCACCGAACGTGCCTCGGGGCTGGCACCGATATCGTAGAACACCAGTTCGTCGGCACCCTGGTCGCGGTAGCGCTGCGCCAGCTCGGCGATATCGCCCATGTCGACGTGATCGCGGAAGCGCACGCCCTTGACCACGCGGCCATCGCGCACGTCCAGGCAGGGAATGATGCGGCGGCTCAACATGCCAGTGCCTCCGCCAGGTCCATGCGTTGCTCCAGCAGCGCCTTGCCGAGGATCGCGCCGCCGCAGCCCACACGTCGCGCTTCGGCCACGTCGGCCACGTCACGGATGCCGCCGGAGGCCTGCACCGCCACGTCCGGCAGCAGCGCCGACAGGTGCTGGTAGAGGCTGATGTTGGGCCCGGCCAGCATGCCGTCGCGGGCGATGTCGGTGCACAGCAGGTGACGCATGCCGGCACGTGCGTAGCGCTGGGCCAGATCATCCAGGGTCACGCCGGCGTTCTCGGTCCAGCCGTGCACCGGCAGCTGCCACTGGCCCTGCGCGTCCTGGCGGGCATCAAGCGCAATGGTGATGCGCTCGGCACCGAATTCCTCCAGCCAGCCGACCACTTCATCGGGGCGGCGCACCGCCAGCGAACCCACCACCACGCGCCCGGCACCCGCCTCGAGGATGCGCGCCACGTCATCGCGACCGCGCACGCCACCGCCGGTCTGCACCTGCAGCGATGTCTGCGCGCGGATCGCGGCCAGCAATGGCGCCAGCGTATAGCCACCGGCACGCGCCGCATCCAAATCGACCAGGTGCATCCACTGCGCGCCCTGCGCAGCAAAGGCCTGCGCGCGCGGCAGGGGATCGTCGCCATACGGGGTTTCCTGCGCGTAGTCGCCCTGGCGCAGCCGCACCACGCGGCCATCGCGGATATCCAGCGCGGGGTAAACGATGAAACTCATGCAGCAGTGCCCTCGAGGAAATTGCGCAGCATCAGCGAGCCGGTCTCGCCGGAACGCTCGGGATGGAACTGCGCACCGTAGTAGCGGCCCTGCTCCACCACGGCGGTGAACAGGCCGCCGTGATCGCAGGCAGCAACGGTGTGGGTATTCAGCGGCGCCGCATAGCTGTGCACGAAATAGGCGCTGGCCCGCTCCGGTACACCCTGCAACAGCAGCGACTCCCGCAGCGGCAGCAGGCGGTTCCAACCCATGTGCGGCACCCGGATGCCGCAGGCCGGCACCAGCTTGCGCACCACGCCGGGAATCAGCCCCAGTGTCTCCACGCCCGCTTCCTCGGAGCGTTCGAACAGCAGCTGCATGCCGAGGCAGATACCCATCAACGGCACCTCCAGTCGCTGCAGCGGTTCCACCAGGCCCTGCGCGTGCAGGCGCTGCATGCCGGGACCGGCGGCGCCGACGCCGGGCAGGATCACCCGCTGCGCACCGATCAGACCGTCCGCATCGCGTACCAGCCGCACCGTCGCACCCAGGCGCTCCAATGCGTAGCGCACCGAGCCCAGGTTGGCACCACCGGCATCGATCAGCGCAACGTCGCTCACAGCGCCCCCTTGGTGGAAGGCAGCGCCGTGCCCTGGCGGGCCAGCGCCGGACGCAGTGCGCGGGCCAGCGCCTTGAAGCAGGCTTCGACCTTGTGGTGATCGTTGTCGCCACGCACTTGCAGGTTGAGGTTCAGGCCGCTGGCATCGCACAGCGAGCGGAAGAAATGCGGCACCAGCTCGGTAGGCATGTCGCCCACGCGCTCGCGCTTGAACTCGCCCTCGAACACAAAGTAGGGGCGGCCGCTGAAATCCAGTGCGGCGCTGGCCAGCGCCTCGTCCATCGGCAGGGTGAAGCCGTAGCGGCCAATGCCGCGCTTGTCGCCCAGCGCCTCGCGCAGGGCCTGGCCCAGGGCCAGCCCGGTGTCCTCGATGGTGTGGTGCTCGTCGATGTGCAGGTCACCTTCGGCCCGGATGTCCAGCGCGAAGCCGCCATGCTTGCCGATCTGCTCCAGCATGTGGTCGAAGAACGGCAGTCCGGTGGAGATGTGTGCATCGCCCGCGCGATCCAGGTCCAGTTCGACGCGGATCTTCGTTTCTTTCGTATTGCGCTGGACCACGGCGGTACGCGGCGCGTCGGCCAGCGCGTGGGCGATGCCCGGCCAGTCCCACTCGCCCCCAAACTGTTCGGTGCGCAGCTGGAAACCACGAATGTTGAGGTTGTCGGCGAACTGCAGGTCGGTGATACGGTCCCCAACCATGCCCGAACGCGCCCAGTCGATGCTGCGGTCCTGCAGGTAGGCGGTCATCAGGCCGATGCCCGGTTTGCGGGTCGGCGCATTGTCCTGCGGCCAGCTGCAATCGATCAGCACGTCACGGAAGGTGATGCCCTGGCTCTCGAAGATCTGCAGCATCAGGTCGTTGGGACCGTCGAAACTGGCGCGCGGGTAGCTGTCGCTGCCGAGGCCATCCTGGTTGGTGACGATCACGAACTGGTAGCCAGCATCACGCAGCTTCAGCAGCGCCGGGATCACCTGCGGCACGAAGCGCAGCTTCTCGTAGGCGTCGATCTGGAAATCGGACGGCTCCTCGATGAGGGTGCCGTCGCGGTCGATGAACAGGATCGGTGTCATGCTGCGGCCCTCCGCGCCGACAGGGCCGCAAGCACGCGGTCATTCTCTTCGGGGCTGCCGATGCTGATACGCAGCGCATCACCCAGCTGCGGCGCGGCGCGCTGGTCGCGCACCACCACACCGGCATCCAGCAAGGTGTCGAACGCTGCCTGCGCATCAGCGAAGCGGACCAGCAGGTAGTTGCCGGCCGAGCGGTACACGCGACGAACGCCAGGCAGGCCCGGCAGCGCAGCGAACAGGCGTTCGCGCTCGGCGATGACCGTGGCCACGCGCTCGGCGGTACGTGCCAGTGCGGCCGGCTGCAGCGCCTGCACGGCCAGCTCGGCACACGGAGTCGGCACCGGATACGGCGCCTGGCAACGGCGCAGCACGGCAATCAGTTCCGGGGCGGCGATCAGCGTTCCAATGCGCGCGGCGGCGAGTGCGTGTGCCTTCGACAGCGTGCGCAGCACCGCCAGGTTGGCGTGGGCGGCCAGCAACGTGGTCGCCGAGGCGCGCTGGGCGTACTCCACGTAGGCCTCATCGACCACCACCAGGGCCTGCCTGCGCAGAGCAGTGGCCACCCGCTCGATATCGGCCAGGCCGATATCACTGCCGGCCGGATTGGACGGCGCGCACAGGAAGACCAGCTTGGCATTGCGCGCGGATGCGGCCTCGATGACCGCATCCAGATCGGCGCGCAGCCCGTCTTCGCCGTCCACCAGCGGCACTTCGATCAGCGGGGCGCCCTGCAACCGTGCACAGACGGCGTACATGCCGAACACCGGCGGCGTGACCAGCACGCCATCACGACCGGGCACGCACAACGCGCGCACCAGCAGGTCGATGGCCTCGTCACTGCCGCGCCCGACCAGCAGCTGCTGCGGTTGCACGCCATACAGTGCGGCCAGACCTTCACGCAGCGCCAGCGGCTGCGGCTCGGGATAGCGCCGGCTGCTGCCGGCGGCATCGGCCGGATTGGCCCAGGCCGACTCGTTGGCGTTCAACCAGACCTCGCCCTGGACCGCCGCGCTGCGTGCCGAGCTGTAGCCGGCAAAGGCCTGCAGATCCGGGCGCACCAGTGCCAGCACATCATCAATGGGGGCGCTCATGCCGCGGCCTCCATGCGCAGGGCTACCGCACGTTCGTGCGCGTCCAGGCCTTCGGCGCTGGCAATAGTGCGCGCGCAGCCACCGATCGCCGCCAGTC
This sequence comes from Stenotrophomonas maltophilia, assembly GCF_013464485.1. Lineage (GTDB taxonomy): Bacteria > Pseudomonadota > Gammaproteobacteria > Xanthomonadales > Xanthomonadaceae > Stenotrophomonas > Stenotrophomonas maltophilia_AW. Next base: position 5,209 of record NZ_RAUX01000002.1, on the reverse strand, counting down.
CCGCAGCGCTGGCACTCTGCACGCTGATCAGGTTCTGGAAGCTGGCGACGCTGACACCGCTGTAGGCACGCGCGGCGCCTGCGGTCGGCAGTACGTGGTTGGTGCCGCTGCAGTAGTCACCCAGTGCTTCCGGCGTGTAGTCGCCGAGGAACACCGAGCCGGCCGCCTGCACCTGGTCCAGCCAGTCGCGTGGCTGGCGCAGCGCCAGGATCAGGTGTTCCGGCGCATAGCGGTTGCTGATCGCAAAGGCTTCACCCAGCGTTTCCACCTGGATCAACCGCGAAGCCGACAATGCCTGGCGCGCGATCTGCTGGCGCGGCAGCAAGGCAACCTGGCGCTCGACTTCGGCCTCGACCGCCACCAGCATTGCGGCATCGTCGGTCAGCAGCAGCACCTGTGAATCCGGGCCGTGCTCGGCCTGCGACAGCAGATCGGCTGCCACGAACGCCGGATTGGCACCCGCATCGGCAATCACCAGCACTTCCGACGGGCCGGCCGGCATGTCGATGGCGGCGGCGCCGTCCTGCGCGACCTGCTGCTTGGCTTCGGTGACGAAACTGTTGCCCGGCCCGAACAGCTTGTCGCAAGCCGGAATTCTGGCCGTGCCGTAAGCCATCGCCGCGATGGCCTGGGCGCCACCGAGCTTGAACACGCGCTGCACGCCGGTGAGGCGTGCGGCCACCAGCACCGCAGGATCGGCCGTGCCGTCGGCGCGTGGCGGCGTACACAAGACCACCTGCGGGCAACCGGCCAGCCGTGCCGGCACGCCCAGCATCAATGCGGTGGACGGCAGTGGCGCACTGCCTGCCGGCACGTACAGGCCGACCCGGCCGATCGGCCGCAGCATGCGTTCACAGACCACGCCCGGTGCGGTCTCCACGGCATAGCCCTTGCCCATGCCAGCCTCATGGAAACGCGTGATGCGCTCGGCGGCTTCCATCATCGCTTGGCGCAGTTCGGCCGGCACTGCCGCTTCGGCGGCCGCGAACTCGTCATCGGACACTTCGAAGGACGCCTGCTCGACACCGTCGAAACGTGCGGTAATCGCACGCAGCGCCTCGTCGCCCTGCGCACGCACCTGCGCGATCAGCGCCGCCACCGCGTCGCGGGTCTGCTGCGCCACGGCCTGCACCGGGCGGGTCAATGCCGCGCTGCGCGCGGCCTCATCAAGTCGGGACCAGATCAGACGGTTCATGCCAGCGACCGCTCCACGCTCAGCACCATCAGGCCCTGCGCGCCGGCGCGCTCGAGTTCTTCCATGCGCTGCCAGCTCAGCGGGCCGGGGCACATGGTCTGCAGGCGCAGCGCGCCGCCATCGGCCGGCAGCCGCACCAGCGGTTCGGCATCGGCCAGCAGCTGCGCCAACGCATCCACGCGATCCTCGCTGGCGCGGAACATCAGCAACTTGCGGTCCTGGCGCTGCACCACGCCGTCGAGACGGCGCAGCAGCATCGCGCGCAGCGACTCGCGTGCGTCATCCGGCACCCGCACCGCACCGGCAAGCACTGCCTCGCTGTCGAGCAGGTTGTGCACCGGGGTCAGCTGGTTGGCACGCAGCGTGGCGCCGCTGGACACCAGGTCGCAGATCAGGTCGGCGGTACCCAGGCGCGGCGCGATCTCCACCGAACCGGACAGCTCGACCACCTGCGCATCCACGCCCTGCTCATCCAGCCACTGCTTGAGGATGGCCGGATAGCTGGTGGCGATGCGGGTACCTGCCAGCTGCGCCGGGCCCTCCCATTGCCATTCCTCGGGCACCGCCAGCATCAACCGGCACTGGCCGAAGCCCAGCCCGCGCAGCGCTTGGTAGGCATCGGACAGGCCGATCTGACGGCGGGCCGCGGCCTGCTCGTCCAGCTCGTTGCGGCCAACGATGCCCAGGTCGCAGACGCCGTCGGCGATCAGGCCCGGGATGTCGTCGTCGCGCACCAGCAACAGGTCCACCGGCAGCGATTCGCCGTAGCAGAACAGCTTGTCGCGGCTCTCGCGCCAGCTCAGGCCACAGGCGCTGAGGAGGTTGCGGGCGGGCTCGGCCAGCCGGCCACTCTTCTGGATGGCGATACGCAACCGGTCTCGTGCCGGCGCTGCCTGGGTTGCACTCATGGGGGAGGTCTCGAAGTTCGGAACGGGGCGCGGATCAGCGCGAAGCAAGGCGGTCGATGGCGGCGGCATAGCCTCGATGGCCATGCTCAAGCGTGCGTGCCACCCGTCCAGTGGTGGTCACGCTGACGCCGGTGCGTTCGTGGATCTCGCGGTACGGCACACCCTGCTGCAGCAGCGGCACCACCTTCCAGCGGTCGGCCATGGCTTCCAGTTCGGCGGGGGTGCACAGGTCGCGCAGGAACGCTTCCACCTGCTCCGGTTCGCGCAGGGCGGCAAAGGCCCTGGCCAGGGCTTCCAGGTCGGCCTTCGGGTCTTTGGCGGCAATGTCGGGGCGGGCTTTCATGGGGTTGTTTCCATGCATCAATGTAATAGCGCGCTAGTACATTAGCGCATTCTTGCGCAGTGCGTCAAATCTGGGGGTGTTGTGGGCAGGGCTGCGCCCTGCACCCGCTGTAGAGTCGAGCCATGCTCGACTGAAGCAACAGCAAAAACTGGTTTCCTGGGGTTGGCGGGGTGGGTCCGGTGACAGGGGACGCCGTAAACCCCGCTCCGCGGTCCGGCCCAGCCGCTGGCGGCTGGGCGTTCTGGCGCTTGCGAAGCAGTGCTTCGCAAGCAAAGCGCCCTCACCCATGGGGGCTTGGCCACGGCATCCATGCCGCTCACACCCCTGCCACCGGACCCACCCCGCCTTCGACAGTTTCCTGCGAGCTGTTGGGAGAGCCTGGGGTCGGATCCGTTTTCTGAAGGAAAACGGATCCGACCCCGGAACGCGGCCCAAAAACAAAAACGCCCACCGGGAGGTGGGCGTTTCGTGGGTAGTCGGCGTGCGGCCAACGGCCCTTACATCACCTTCGACTGTTCCAGCTCGACCTGCAGGGTGCTGGCCAGCTCGTCGCGCGAGACTTCGAACTGCTGCTCGCGCACCAGGTCCTTCACCGCGACTACGCCGCGCGCCAGTTCATCCTCACCCGCCAGCACCACGAAGCGGATACCCGCCTTGGCGGCGTACTGGAACTGCTTGCCGATCTTCTTCGGCTCCATCTGCACTTCGGTGTTGATGCCACCGGCACGCAGGCGGCGGGCGATGTCCAGCGACTGCGGCATGCCCTGTTCGTCCATCAATGCCACCAGCGCCTGCACACTGCTGGCTTCGATGCCGTCGATCAGGCCGGCTTCGCGCAGCTGCCAGAACAGGCGCGACAGGCCGATCGAGATGCCCACGCCCGGCAGCTTGGACTTGCTGTAGTGGCTGGCCAGGTCTTCATAACGGCCTCCCGAGCAGATCGAGCCGATCTGCGGGTGGTCGGTCAGCGTGGTCTCGTACACGGTGCCGGTGTAGTAATCCAGGCCACGCGCAATCGAGAAATTCAGGCAATAGGCACTTTCCGGCACGCCCAGCGCCTGCACCAGCTGCAGCACTTCGCGCAGCTCGGCAACACCGGTGCGCAGCGTTTCCGACGAAGCCCCGCCGGTTTCCAGCGCAGCCAGCTGGGCCAGCGCATCGGCATGGCCCTGCGAACGCACGGCAACGAAGGCCAGGATCTTCTCGACCTGCTCGGCCGGAATGTCGAAGCCCTCGCCCACCAGCGTCTCGCGCACGTAATCGGCGCCACGCTTGTCCAGCTTGTCCACTTCGCGCAGCACCGCCAGCTGGCGCTCGCCCTCGGCCACGCCCAGGCTTTCGAAGAAGCCGCGCATCAGCTTGCGGTTGTTCAGCTGGATGCTGAAGTCGCCGATACGCAGTTCCGAGAACACCGCGTGGATGACCGCCAGCACTTCGGCGTCATAGCGAACACTCAGGCTGTCCTTGCCGATCACGTCGATGTCGCACTGGTAGAACTCGCGGAAACGACCGCGCTGGGCGCGCTCGCCACGGTACACGCGCTGCATCTGGTAGCGGCGGAACGGGAAGGTCAGTTCATGTTCGTGCTCGGCCACGTAGCGCGCCAGCGGCACGGTCAGGTCGAAGCGCAGCGCCATCTCCGGCAATGAGCGGTCACCCGATTCGGCGGCGTTGGCCAGCGCGCCGGTGGACTGCACGAAATACACCTGGCGCTCGGTCTCGCCACCGGACTTGGTCAGCAGCACGTCGGACAGCTCGAACACCGGCGTCTCCACCGGCAGGAACCCGAAGCGCTCGTAGTTGCGGCGGATCACATCCAGCATGCGCTGGAACGCAATCTGCTCGCGCGGCAGCAGTTCAAGGGTGCCGGGCGGGGTACGGGGCTTGATCACGGGCGGAACTCCTGCTGGAACGGGACGTGGGAGGGGGCGACATTCTAGCGCCCCCGCCTCCGGCAGGGTCGAACGGCCGCTTGAAGTATCATAAGGCCCTCCCCGCCCGCGATACGCCCCCGCAACATGTCACGGCCTTCCGGCGCTCCGCCCGCCACCAATGACTCCGCGTCGCCGTCCTGCGTCACGCAGGACTGCCTGCACTGCTCGGTTCGCCACCTTGCGGTGTGCTCGGCGCTGTCGCCCGATGAAGTGCAGGCGCTCGAACAGGTCACCGTTTCGCAGCAGGTGTCGATGGGCAGCACCCTGGCCCGTACCGGCGAAGAGCGCCAGCATGTCTATACATTGACAGGCGGTGCCCTGCGCCTGGTGCGCACCCTGGCCGACGGCCGCCGCCAGATCAACGGCTTCGTGCTGCCCGGCGACTACCTGGGGCTGAGCGGCAGTGACCACCACCGCTACGATATCGAAGCCATCGCCGACAGCCGCGTGTGCCGCGTTGCGCTGCCGCAGATGAAGGCGCTGCGCAGCCGCTTCCCGCATCTGGAGCGCAAGCTGCTGCAGCGTGCCTGCCAGGAACTGGACGCCGCACAGGACGCCGCACTGGCACTGGCGCGGCTGCAGCCGGCCGAGAAACTGGCCGACTTCCTGCTGCGCCTGGCTGCGCGCGAGGCCAAGCTGGGTGGCGACGGCCTGCGCGTGTCACTGCCGATGGGCCGTGGCGATATCGCCGACCATTTGGGCCTGACCATGGAAACGGTCAGCCGCACCTTCACCAAGCTGCGCCAGCAGGGGCTGATTGCCCTGCCCCACCTGAACGTGGTGGAGATCCTCGACGAGGACGGGTTGCGCACGCTGGCCGGTGAAGGGT
>NZ_RAUX01000014.1 GCF_013464485.1 Stenotrophomonas maltophilia | reverse complement strand
GCATTGCCTTCAATGATGGGCATGTGGTGCTGCCGGCCAGCGGCCGGCACTACCGAAGGCTCGCCATCGGTGGGTGCGGACCTTGGTCCGCACGCTTTATAGTGTCGCCCATGAATAAACGGGCCAAGGGCGCAAAGCGCCCGCTCACCTATCTTTCCGCCGCGTTGCTGGCGTTGGCCAGCAGCTCGGCGCTTGCGCTGGGCCTTGGCGACATCCGTGTCCTGTCCAAGCCGGGACAGCCCCTGCTGGCTGAAATCCCGGTGGTCTCGGCCGACCCGTCCGAGCTGGAGAACCTGCGCGTAGCGCTGGCCTCACCGCTCACCTTCGAACGCGTCGGCCTGCAGCGGCCAACCGGGTTGGTCAGCGAGCTGCAGTTCGAACTGACCCGCGATGCGCAGGGCAGGGCCGTGGTGCGGGTAACCTCGCAGGCACCGGTGGAGACCTCGTCGCTGAGCTTTCTGATCGAAGCCGACTGGGGCCAGGGCCGTCTGGTGCGCGAGTATTCGGCGCTGGTCGATGCGCCGTCCAGCGCGCTGGCCGTCACCGAGCCGGAGATCGTGGCGCCGGCCGGCACCCTGTCCAATACCATCGCCCGCGAGCCGGCTCCCGCGCCTGCTGCTACGGTGCCCGATGTGCCACCGCGCGCGCCTGCCGCGGCACCTGCAGCCACGCCGGCTCGGCCGCGTGCGGAACCTGCACCGGTTGCGGCAGCGCCGGCCGACGGCAGCATCACCGTGCAGCGCGGTCAGACCCTGTCGCAGATCGCCAGCGCGGTGGCGCGTGGCAACCAGGTCAGCCGCGACCGCGCGATGATCGCCCTGCTGCGCGCCAATCCCGAAGCCTTCATCCGTGGCAACGTCAATCTGCTCAAGCAGGGCGCGGTGCTGCGCATGCCGGGCAGCGATGCGCTTGCCGCAGTCGATGCGGCCGAGGCGACTGCACTGGTAAGCGAGCATGCCGCGCAATGGCGGCAGGCGCGTACCGTGCCGCAGCCGGCGGGTGCGGTCGCGCCGGCCGCCAGGCCGGCAACCGCGAACGCGTCTTCCCCGGCTCCAGCCAACGGGGCACGACTTGAGATCGCTCCAGCGCTGGCGTCGGACGCTGCGCGCGCGGGCACAACCACCGGCATCGCTGCCGGCAGCGAGGGTGACATGCTGGGCAACGAACAACTGCGCCAGGCGCGTGAAGACATCGCCACCCGTGATGCCGAGATCGGCGAGCTGAAGCAGCGTGTCGCCGATCTGGAGAAGCTGAAGGAGCAACAGCAGTCGCTGATTGCGATGAAGGACAATGACCTGGCCGCCGCACAGCAGCGCCTGGCACAGGCTCCGGATGCCCGCGATGCGGGGACGGCATGGTATTGGCTGGGGCTGCCGGTACTGTTGCTGGCGGCCGGTGCAGCCTGGCTGCTGGGACGCCGCAAGCCGTCACCGCTGCCGCCGCTGCGCGAAGAGGACGATGCCGCCGGGCTTGCCGCTGCGGTACCGGCGGGCGCGGCGCTGGATACACTGGCCGAGCAGTCCTCGTGGTCGTCGGCGGTGGCCGACAGCGGTCGCCAGGAACCGGCGATGCCGGCCTGGGCGAGCGAGCCCGAGGTCCAGGCTGAAGCGCCGTCGGCGCCGATTGCAGCCCCTCCGGCACAGGCCACCGGCTGGCAGGACGGCACGCTCCACGATGAGGACGCTGTGGCGTTGCCTGAGGCAGTGACCGAGCTGCCGCGCTGGGATGAGCCCGCGCCCATGCACGATGAAGCCATCGAGGAACCCCTACGGGATGAACCGGTTGTGCCGGAGGCTCCGGCCGACGTAGCGGTGCCGGACTACGCACGGCATGCCGAACAGCAGCCACAGTATCGTGGCGTGTTCGATCTGCCCGCCGAAGCGCATGATGTCGACGCACCGGCCACTGCCGTCGGTCAGGCCCCCATCGACCGTGATGGCACCGATGCCCCGCATTCGGAAGACGCCGCGCCGATCGCAGCGGCGGGCGCTGACGGCGGCTGGCCACCGCGTGCCGGGCAGGAGCGCCTGGAGCTGGCCATTGCCTACCTGGATCTGGGCGACGCGCAGACCGCCCGGACTCTGTTGCTGGAAGTTGCCGACGGTGGCGACCTGCACAGCCAGGCCCAGGCCCGCGAACTGCTCGCCCGACTGCCGTGACCGAACCTGCTGACAAGGACCTTGCCATGAGCCGCGAGCGCCGCATCGACTACGTTGAATTCGCGTCCAGTGATCCGGCCGCCAGCCGGATGTTCTTCGAGAAGGTCTTCGGCTGGTCGTTCGTTGACTATGGCAACGACTACACAGCGTTCGACGATGGCCGCCTGCAGGGGGGGTTCTTCCGCGGAATGCCGCAGCGGGCAAGTGACACCGGCGCACCGCTGCTGGTGCTGTATGCCGATCAGCTGGCGCCGATCGAGGCTGCGGTGCGTGACGCCGGCGGTGAGATCGTGCGCGAGGTGTTCTCCTTTCCTGGTGGCAGCCGCTTCCAGTTCGTCGAGCCCGGTGGCAACGAACTGGCGGTCTGGTCCGAACGCGATCCGGCCTGAGCGCCGCCCCACAGGCAACATCGAGGTAGCACATGCGTTACGCGCTTGGCGTCGAGTATGACGGCAGCGATTTCAGGGGCTGGCAGAACCTGGGTGAAGGCGGTCCCAGCGTGCAGGCCAGCCTTGAGCGGGCCTTGTCGTCGGTTGCCGATGCGCCGCTGCAGGTAGTCTGCGCTGGACGCACCGATGCCGGCGTGCATGGCCAATGCCAGGTCGTGCACTTCGATACCGACGTGGTGCGCGATCCGCGCGCCTGGATGCTCGGTACCACCACCCGCCTGCCGCGCTCGATCGCGGTGCGCTGGTGCGTACCAGTGGCCGATGATTTCCATGCCCGCTTCTCGGCGCGTGCGCGCCGTTACCGCTATCGATTGCTCAACCGCGAGGTACGGCCGGCGCTGGACCGGCAGACACTCAGCTGGGAGCGCCGCGCGCTGGACGAGACTCTGATGCACGCCGCCGGCCAGGCCCTGATCGGCGAGAACGACTTCAGCGCGTTCCGTTCGGTCCAGTGCCAGGCGCTGCATGCCCGGCGTGAACTGCAGTCGCTGCAGGTCAGCCGCCAGGGTGAGGTGATCGAGGTTGCCGTGCAGGGCAATGCATTCCTTCATCACATGGTCCGCAATATCGTCGGATCGTTGATCCTGGTGGGCAGCGGCGAAAAACCGGTGGACTGGATCGCCGAACTGCTGGCCGGGCGCGACCGCACCGTAGCCGGTCCCACCGCACCGCCGCAGGGCCTGGTGTTCCTTGGGCCCCTGTACCCCGACAACTGGCATCTGCCCGCCGAGGTCACGCTATGAGCCGCTCCTACTACCGCACGCGCATCAAGTTCTGTGGCATGACCCGTGCCGGCGACGTCCGCCTGGCCGGTGAGCTGGGCGTGGACGCAGTGGGCTTCATCTTTGCCCGGGAGAGCAGCCGGCGGGTCGCTCCGGCCGAAGCGCGCGCGATGCGCCAGGCGATCGCGCCGATGGTTGATGTGGTGGCGCTGTTCCGCAACAACAGCAAGGAAGAGGTGCGCGAGGTGCTGCGCACGGTGCGCCCGACCCTGCTGCAGTTCCATGGCGAGGAAGACGAGAGTTTCTGCCGCAGCTTCAACATGCCCTACCTGAAGGCGATCGCCATGGGCGGGCGTGAAGAAGTCAATGCCCGCACCCTGCAGCTGCGCTACCCCAGCGCGGCCGGTTTCCTGTTCGACAGCCACGCCCCGGGCGGCGGTGGCGGTACCGGCGTGGCCTTTGACTGGGGACGCATTCCGACCGGCCTGCACCGGCCGTTCCTGCTGGCTGGTGGCCTGAACCCCGAAAACGTCTACGACGCCGTGCTGGCCACGCTGCCGTGGGGCGTGGACGTTTCCAGCGGCATCGAGCTGGAGCCGGGCATCAAGGACGGTTACCGGATGCGCACCTTCGTCGAGGAAGTGCGCCGCGCGGACTGCACGGTCCTGGAGTGATATGCGTCACTCTTTGCCGTGATCTGGACCTGGATTTGAGCCTGCACGCATTCTTCACATAGGATGGACCCAAGCGCGCCTGCCATGAGGGCCGGCGCGGGGATCGACGGGCGCGCTCTGCGCGTCCCGAACGGGCGGTCGCCGCCCACAGCCCAGGAAGGCAAGCGATGCAGGAATTCCTCACCGTCGTGTTCGGTTTCCCGACGCTGCCGTACAGCATCGTGCTGGCGGTAGCGCTGGTCTATTGGGGGCTTGCCGCCTTTGGCCTGGTCGATGACGGTTTCGGCGACCTCGGCGCCGATGGCGCACTGGACGGCGGCAACGATCTCAGCGGCCTGTCGGCCCTGCTGCAGCGCTTCGGCCTGGGCGGTGTGCCGGTCATGGTCGTGGTCACCCTGCTCGGCTTCTTTGGCTGGGCGTTGACCTATTTCATCCATCTTTTCGTACTGTTGCCATTACCAGACCTGCTGCGCTGGGCGATCGGCGCGGTCGTGGCCGTGCTGGCACCCTTGCCCGCGATACCGGTCACCGCGTTGCTGCTGCGCCCCGTCCGCCGTTTCCTGCTGCGCCTGCGGCCGGTGGCCCAGGCCTCGCTGCTGGGGCGTGCCGGCGTGGTCGCCTCGCCGAAGGTGGATGCCCGCAGCGGCCATGCCATGTTCGATGACGGTGGCGCCGGGCTGGTGCTGCAGGTGCGCAGCGACATCGAACTGCAGCGTGGCGAGCGCATCGTGCTGGTCGAGCACGTCGCCGAACAGCATTACTACCGGGTGGTCCGTGCCGATGCGGTCGCCCTCGATTTCCAGGACAACCTGCTTCCGGGCAACAAGGAGAATCACTGATGACGTTGGCAACCATGGCCCCCTTCCTGATCGGCGTGGCCGTCCTGCTGGTGGCGCTGCTTGGCCTGGCCGGCCTGTTCAAGGCTTTCTACCGCAAGGTTGACCAGGGCGTGGCCCTGATCGTCAACGACATGAGCTCCACGCCCAAGGTGCACTTCACCGGCGCGCTCATCATTCCGGTGCTGTACCGCGCCGAGCTGATGCGCATCAGCCTGATCACCCTGCAGATCGACCGCCGTGGCAAGGAAGGCCTGATCTGCCGCGACAACATGCGCGCCGACATCGCCGTGGCCTTCTACCTGCGGGTGAACGAGACCCAGGCCGACGTGCTGCGCGTGGCCAAGGCCATCGGCGCCGACCGCGCCTCGGACAAGCACCCCGTGGACGAACTGTTCAACGCCAAGTTCTCCGAAGCATTGAAGACGGTCGGCAAGAAATTCGATTTCACCGAGCTGTTCGAGAAGCGCCAGGAATTCCGCGACGAGATCATCGCGGTGATCGGCAACGACCTGAACGGCTATGTGCTGGAAGATGTGGCGATCGACTATCTGGAACAGACCCCGAAGTCGCTGCTGGACCAGTTCAACATCCTCGACGCTCAGGGCATCCGCAAGATCACCGAGCTGACCGCTGCACAGAACGTGGTGACCAACGAGCTGGAGCAGAACGAGAAGCTGGCCATCACCAAGAAGAATGTTGAAGCGCGTGAAGCGCTGTTGGCGCTGGAGCGCCAGCAGGCCGAAGCCGAGGCGCGCCAGAAGCGCGAGATCGAGACCATCCGCGCGCGTGAGGAAGCCGAGACTGCCAAGGTGCAGGAAGAACAGCGCCAGCTGTCCGAGAATGCCCGCATCGAAGCGCAGCAGCTGATCGAGATCCGCGACCAGAACCGCCTGCGCGAGGTGGAAGTGGCCGAGCAGAACCGCCAGCGTGCCGTGGCCATCGAAGCCGAGCGCGTGGAGCGCGCGAGGCAGCTGGAGCAGGTCACCACCGACCGTGAAGTCCAACTGCAGGGCGTGGAGCGTGACAAGGTGGTCGAGCAGGGCAAGATGGACGTGGCCAACATCACCCGCGAACGCATCTCCATCGACAAGACCGTGGCCCAGGAAGAAGAACGCATCAAGGAAGTGCGCGAAGTCTCCGAAGCCGACCGCCAGAAGCAGGTGCTGATCCTGGAAGCCGAAGCCAAGGCGCAGGAAGCGTTGGTGCGCGAAGTGAAGGAAGCGCAGGCGCGCGAAACCGCCTCCAAGCACCGCGCGGTGGAACTGACCACCCTGGCCCAGGCCGAGCACGAAGCGGCCGGCAAGCAGGCCGAAGCCAAGCGCCTGCTGGCCGATGCGTTCCGCGCCGAACAGGCCGCGCCGGGCTTGGCCGAAGCACAGGTGCGCGAAGCCTCGGCGCTGGCCATCGAGAAGGTCGGCATTGCCGAGGCCCGCGTGATCGAAGCCAAGGCCGATGCCACCCTGAAGCAGGGCAGCAACGAAGCACGCGTGCTGGCCGAGACGCTGCAGGCACAGGCGCAGGGCGAAGAGAAGATGGGCCTGGCCCGTGCCACCGCCACCGAATCGCTGGGCAATGCCGAAGCCGGCGTGGTGCAGAAGAAGCTGCTGGCCGAGGCCGAAGGCCTGGTGCGCAAGTTCGAAGCCATCGCCTCGCTCAGCGACCAGGCGCGTGGCCACGAAGAGTTCCGCATGATGCTGGACAACAGCCTGAAGCAGGCGCTGGCGTCGATCGAGGCAGGCAAGGAAGTCTCGCGCGAGAACGCCAACGTCATCGCCAGCGCGCTGCGCAACGCTGACATCGATCTGGTCGGCGGCGACGGCGGCATGTTCGAGAACCTGGTCAAGGCGGTGTCGCTGGGCAAGTCGATCGAAGGCTTCGCCGGCAAGAGCCCGATCGTGCAGGAGCTGATGCAGCGCTACCTGGGTGTGGCGGTGGCCGAACCTGCGCCGCGGCAGATCGCCGAAGACGCTGAAGCGGTGCCGACGGTGTCGGCCACCGTGGTCGACAGCGCCCGTTGATGCATCGGGCGATGGCCGCAGTGGCCATCGCCCGCCCGCGCCGGCCGCACATGCGGCCGCTCGCCCGTGAGCCGGAAGCCTGCTGATGTCCGAAACCCAACCGTCCGCCGAAACCAACGCACCGGAGGCTGGCGACACTACCGTCGACCAGGCCGTCGCCCAGGGCGGTGCCTACGAAGTCCTGCGCCGCCGCCTGACCGAGCAGGGCCAGCGCCTGCAGGGCCTGGCCGAAACGCTCAACCGCCAGCGCCTTGCCGAATTTGGCGACAGCCGGCTGGACGTGGTCGGCCGTTTCCGCATCCGCAGCGAGAACAACTGTGTCGGCCGCGACATCGTGCAGGTGGGGCCCGATCGCCTGCTGTTCGGCTACAACGTGTTCATCGGGCTCAAGACCCAGACCCGTATCGAGGATGTGTTCGGCCTGTACCGCCTGGTGCAGGGGCCGGATGGCTATGACGTGGCGGCACTGGAGCTGAAAGGCAGCTTCCTCGACCAGCCCGGCTTCGTGCATGATTTCAACGAGCTGTATGCCTACTACAAGCACGCGCGCCTGTTGCAGCTGATCGTGGTGGGGGACAAGCTGCTGGCCTCGTTCCAGATTGGTGAACGCAGCAGCGACGTGCGCGTGTTCCGCTGGGCGCTGTCGCGTGATGGCGAGCTGACTTACCTGGATGCGCGCGGCGAGCGTGACATCGCCCTGCCGCCACCGTTCGATTTCGAGTGGACCAAGGCCACGCGTGACCTGGCCGTGAGCGGCCGCCACTCGCACCTGAACATTCTCGATACGCTATTCGTGGAAACCACCGGTGGCGACCTGACCATCAAGGTGGAAAACAACACCGAGACCGGGCAGGGCATCTACAGCGAGCCGGTGGAGGACAGCACGCAGTCGCTGGACGATGCCCAGTTCGAGTTCGCCCGCGTCGGCTCTTTGCTGCTGCTGAAGGTGCTGCCCTACCGCGAGACGGAATGGCGCGGCCTGATCTACAACACGCTCACCGGCGCTATCGTGCGCAACGATGCCATCGTGCAGGCCTGCGTACAGCTGCCCGAAGACCACGGCGTGATCTTCCCGGGCGGTTATTACCTGCAGGGCGGCGAGCACAAGTCATTCGACGCCTCGATGGCCGGCATGCAGTTCAAGCGCAGCATCCGTTCGCCCAACGGCGAGGACGTGCTGTACATCTTCTACGAACGCGAGGGCGGGCGCTCTGCGCTGTTCGTCTACAACACCATCCAGCGCGTGCTGCAGAATCCCGTGTTCGGCCACGGCTACGCCCTGATGCAGGACGGGCGCATGGTGCTGTTCCATGCCGAAGGCAGCGAACCGACCCGCATCCACCCGATGCAGGTCTGGCAGACCCCGTTCAGCAGCGATGAATTTGCCGCCAGCCGTCCGTCGGGCAACACCTTCATGGGCCGCATCGGAAATGCTGAACTGGTGCGCGGCATCTCCAACCTGTTCAACCTGGCCCGCGAGATCGACGGCCAGGATGTATCGGTGCAGCGCTACCAGCGCCTGGTGGCCGATACCCGCCGGCTGTTCGATGCCCACCACTGGCTGGGCGACGAGGCCTGCGACGGTGCCGAGGCACTGCTGAGGCAGATCAGTGCTACCGGCGAGTCGGTGCTGGACGAGTACGAGAAGGTCCAGTCGATCCGCCAGCAGTCGGCGCAGGCGATGGCCGAGTCCGAAGCCGCGTACAAGGCGCTGCTGGGTCGGTTGCAGCCGCAGAACTGGAACGAGGTGCAGGCCTTCGTCGAAGCGCTGAACGACATCACTGCGCTACGCGGACGGCTGTTGACCATCCGCGAGCTGCGCTACATCGACACCGCACGCATCGAAGCGATGGCCACCGAACTGGTGCAGGCGCAGGATCGCGTTGGTGCGGCCACCGGTGAATTCCTCGCCGGGGATGCTGCACTGGCACCATTGGGCAGCCGCCTGCAGGCGCTGGACGAAGCCGCGCAGCAGGCCAGCAGCGCCCGCCAGCTGGACGAGCAGCTGGACGGCATGCGCGGCATGGCCGCCGATCTGGACATGCTGTCCGAACTGATGGCCGGGCTGAAGGTGGACGATGCCACCGCGCGTACCCGCGTGGTCGAATCGATTTCCGCGCTGTACGGGCGACTGAACCAGGCGCGCGCCCGCGCCGAACAGCGCCGCCGCACCCTTGGTTCGGCCGAGGCCGTGGCGCAGTTCGCCGCCCAGTTCGCGTTGTTCTCGCAGTCCATCACCAGCGCACTGGCAATGGCCAGCGATCCGGAAAAGGCCGACGAACAGCTGTCCCGCCTGCTGGTGCAGCTGGAAGAGCTGGAGAGCCAGTTCGGCGAGCATGAGCAGTTCCTCGGTGACATCCTCAGCAAGCGCGAGGAACTGGTCGAAGCCTTCGAGACGCACAAGCAGGCGTTGCTGGATGACCGCCAGCGCAAGGCGCGTTCGGTGCTGGACGCGGCCAACCGCATCCTCGATGGCCTGGCCAAACGCACCGAACGCTTCGCCAGCGCCGATGAACTCAATGCGTTTTTCGCTGGGGACCCGCTGATCCTCAAACTGCGCGAGCTGGCCGAGCGGCTGCGCACGCTGCGTGACAACGTCAAGGCCGATGACATCGAGGCGCGCCTGAAGGGCGTGCGCGACCAGGCCGTGCGCCAGTTGCGCGACCGCAGCGACCTGTACGAAGCCGGTGGCAACGTGGTCCGGCTTGGCCCGCGCCACCGCTTCAGCGTCAACACCCAGGCCCTGGACCTGACCCTGTTGCCGCGCGGCGACACGCTGGCCATCCACCTGACCGGCACCGACTTCCTGGAAACCCTGCACGACCCGGAACTGGAGGCACTCAAGCCGTTCTGGCCGGTGACCCTGGATTCGGAATCCGAGGCGATCTACCGCGGCGAATACCTGGCCGGCAGCCTGCTGCTGGCCGCGCAGCAGGGCAACGATGGGCTGGACCTTGCCCAGCTGCAGCACGATCTCGCCAACCCCGAGGCGCTGGACCAGCGCGTGCGTGCGTTCGCCGCGCCGCGCTACCGTGAGGGGTACGAACGCGGCATCCATGACCACGATGCGGCGCTGATCCTGCACGCCCTGCTGCCGCTGCAGCAGGCCGCCGGCAGCCTGCGCCATGCCCCCCGCGTCCGCGCGCTGGCTATGCTGTTCTGGGCGGCCGAGCAGCGCAACGAGGCCGTGGCGCAGTGGCCGGCCCGCCAGGCCGGTGCCGATGCCATTGCCCGCCTGTTTGGTTCCGACGAAGGACGTCAGGCGCTGCGCGCGGAGATGGCCGCTGCGCTGGACGTGTTCGTGCAGGCGCAGGCCCTGCCGTTCGACGCCGCCGCGATAGAAGGTGCCGCCGCCTATCTGGGTGACGAGCTGGGCGCGGGCGATCCGGTATTCACCAGCAGCCGCCACGCGTTGGCGCTGCTGGAGGCATTGCAGCAGCAGCTGGAGCAGGCGGGTCAACGCGAGGCACTGGAACGCGCGCTGCAGCGTGGACAGGATCCGCTCTCGATGCGCTGGGCGCTGGCCGGGCAGTGGCTGCGCGCGCTTGGCCGCCTGCCGGGGCAGGCGGCCCATGCCGGGTACACCGATGAGGCCGCCGCGCTGATGCTCGCACAGCGGCAGCTGCGTACCCGTGCCAGCGATGCCACGCTGCGGGTGGAAGTGAAGGGCCTGCTCGGCGAGCATCCGCGCATCGTGCAGGGCACCCTGGCGCTGTCGCTGGATGATTTCCTGGCCCGCCTGCACGCACATCTGCAGCAGTTCGTGCCGGCATTCCACGCTTACCAGGCGGTGCGCCAAGGCATCATCAGCCGCGAGCGGCAGGCCCTGCGCCTGTCCGAATTCAAGGCGCGGCCGTTGTCTTCGTTCGTGCGCAACAAGCTGATCAACGATGTCTACCTGGGCGTGATCGGCGACAACCTGGCCAAGCAGATGGGCACGGTCGGCGAGAACAAGCGCAGCGACCTGATGGGCCTGCTGATGATGATTTCGCCGCCAGGCTACGGCAAGACCACGCTGATGGAATACGTGGCGCATCGGCTGGGCCTGGTCTTCATGAAGATCAATGGCCCGGCGCTGGGTCATGAGGTACGTTCACTGGACCCGGAGCAGGCGCCCGACGCGACCTCGCGGCAGGAGCTGGAAAAGCTCAACCTTGCGCTGGAGATGGGCAACAACACCATGCTGTACGTGGATGACATCCAGCACACCCATCCCGAGTTCCTGCAGAAGTTCATTTCGTTGTGCGACGGCACCCGTCGCATCGAAGGCGTGTGGCGCGGCCGCACCCGTACCTACGACATGCGCGGCAAGAAGTTCTGCGTGGTCATGGCCGGCAACCCGTACACCGAATCCGGCGAGGTGTTCAAGATTCCGGACATGCTGGCCAACCGCGCCGACATCTACAACCTCGGCGATGTGCTGGGCGGCATGGAAGCGTCCTTCACCCTCAGCTACATCGAGAACAGCCTGACCTCCAACCCGGTGCTGGCACCGCTGGCAACCCGCGACATGGCCGACCTGTACCTGCTGGTCGAGCGTGCGATGGGCAAGGACGTGTCGACCAACGGGCTCAGCCATGCCTACAGCGGTGCAGAGGTCAACGAGATCACCGCCACCCTGCAGCGGATGCTCCGCGTGCGCGATGTGGTCTACCGGGTCAACCAGCAGTACATCGCCAGTGCCGCGCAGGATGATCGTTACCGCACCGAGCCGCCGTTCCGCCTGCAGGGCAGCTACCGCAACATGAACAAGCTGGCCGAGAAGATCTCGCCAGTGATGAACGAGGACGAGCTGCAGCAGCTGATCTCCGACCACTACCTGGGTGAGGCGCAGCTGCTGACTACCGGTGCCGAAGAGAACCTGCTGAAGCTGGCCGAACTGCGCGGCGTGCTGGATGACGTGCAGTCTCAGCGCTGGGCACAGATCAAGCGTGATTTCCTGCGCAACAAGGCCATGGGAGCCGACGACAGTGATGTCGGCGGGCGCGTGGTCGCGCAGTTGGCGGACATTGCCAGCGCGCTGCAGTTGCCGCCGCCAGCACCGGACGTGGCACCCGCTGCCGTGGCCGACCCTGCGCCGTGGCCGGCATTGCTGCAGGCGCTGCAGCGCCTCTCTGAAACACGCCCTGCGCCCGCTGCGCCGGTACCGGTTGCGGTGACCAACAGCGCGCCAGCCACGCCGCTGGCCGAAGACCTGCAGGCTGGCCTGGCGCCTCTGGTCGAACTGCTGGTGGCATCGCAGGCGCAGCAGGCACAGGTGTCGCAGACCCTGGCCGCGTTTGCCGGTTGGGCACGGCAGCAGGTCGAGCGTGGTGGCCCTGGCAGCGCGGTGCCGCAGCGTGCGCGCGTACGTCGCGCCACCACGCCGGAAGAACGCGCACTGGATGAAGCACTGATGCGCCACTTCTACGGGGAGTCGTTGCCGCGGGACGACGCTGAAAGCAGCGTGGCGCCGACACCCGGGCCGCCGCCGCTGCCGTGACCACGCGATCGCCGCTGCCATTGCCGATACTGCCCGATACGGTCGATGTCGCCGTGCTGGCCGATTACGGTGCGCCGCTGCTGCAGGCACTTGCCCAGCGCGCCGCACCGTTACCGCCGGTTGCGGGTGAAGGCCTGGTGGCCGCGCTGGCCCGCATCGCCCTGGCCCTGCAGGCGGGGAGTCCTGCGCAGATCCAGCGGCAGGAAGGCTGGTGGGGGCGCCTGCTTGGGCGCGATGTCGACCGTGAGGCGGAAGGGCGTGCGCTGCAGTCGCAACTGGGCGTGCTGGCGCTGCAGGCGCGCGAACAGGCCCTGCATCTGCAGCAGTTCCAGCAACTGCGCGCCCTGGCCATCGTCGAACGTTCAGAGGCGGCCACGGCACTGGACGCGTGGGCCGAGCTGGGCGCATCACAGCTCGCGCAGTGCGACGTGGCCGGTGAGGCCGCACTGTCGGAACGGCTGGATCACCTGCGCCGGCTGGCCGCGCTTCATCGCGTCGAGGCCGGTCAATGGCAGCTGCTGCAGGATCAGGATACGGTGCTGCTGCAACGTTTCGCGCGCATCCATGATGTCCTGCTGCCCGCCTGGCGACAGGCTGCACTGGCCGATCAGACTGCCGCGGGTGCGGCATTGGCCGGGAAGGCCGCCACGCTGCACGCGCAGATCGATGACGAGGTTGCGGCGGCTCAGGCTAGACTGCCTTGAGCCAACCGCCGCTGCCGCTTACCCAACCGCAAGGAGACTGCCCGATGACCCAGGACAGCCAGACCCCAGGTGCTCTCGTGCCCGGCACGACCACCACCGATCTACTCGATGAGGGCGCACTGCAGGCGCTGGGCCTGGTCCGCGAGGATCTCCCGCGCATCGCCGAGATCCGCCGCGAGCTGGACGATCTTCGTCCGGGCAATCTGCAGGTTTTCGGTCGTGAAGCAGCAACGCGTACTGCAGCGTTTTCCAGCCAGTTGCTGGACCAGGTGCGCAACCGCGACCTTGATGCCAGCGGCGAGAAGCTGGGCGAAGTGGTGCGCATCGCGCGCAGTCTGAAACTGGACGGTTTTGCGCAGCGTTCGAAGGTGCCGGTGATCGGCGGCCTGATCGATCGCCTGCGTTCTTCCAGGGGCGAGCTGGTGCAGAAGTTCAGTGACACCAATGCGCAGATCGAACAGCTGCTGGGCGATGTCGGCGTGCAGCAGGCGTTGATGGGCAAGCGCGTCGGTGAGTTCGACCGCATGCACGAGATCGTCCGCGAGGAACGCCACGCGCTGGGCCTGTATGCCGCTGCCGGCAAGCAGCGCCTGGCCGAACTGCAGGCCGAGCAGTTGGCGGGGCAGGCCAGCGACGACCCGCAGCAGCGCATCCGTCAGGGCGAGATCGACAACGCGATCCGGCTGATCGAGAAACGCGTGTCCGACCTGCAGCTGATGCAGCATGCCGCCGACCAGTCGCTGCCGATGATCCGGCTGATCCAGGCCAACGCGTTGCAGCTGATCGAGAAGTTCAACACCGTCCGCGACATCACCATTCCGTCGTGGAAGCGCCAGTTCGCCATCCAGCTGTCACTGGGCGAGCAGAAGGCCGCGGTCGAACTGTCCACGGCCATCGACGATGCCACCAATGAACTGATGCGCCGCAACGCCGACCTGCTGCGCCAGGCCTCGGTGGATACCGCGCGCAGCAACCAGCGTGGCGTGATCGACGTGGCCACCCTGCGCCACGTGCACGACCAGCTGATTGCCACGGTCGAGGAAGTGCGCAGCATCCATCGCGAAGGCATGCAGCAGCGCCAGCAGGCGGAAGTGGAGCTGTCGCGCCTGCGCGAAGACCTGCAGCAGCGCCTGGCCACCCCGACGGCCAGCTGAAAAAAGGGGACGGAGGGGATTAAGTCGTAAGTGGCACAAACGACTTAATCCCCTCCGTCCCCATTTTTCATTGCCAGCGCAGTTGCTGGCTCGCCCAGTCCGCCAGTGCTTCCACGCGCGCATTGGCCGGCCCCTCCGGCCATGCCAGCACCCAGAAGCCTCCGGTGGCGGCAAATCCCCAGGGCGCGACCAGGCGGCCTGCCGCCAGGTCCTCGGCCACCAGCGGCTCCGGCGCGATCGCGGGGCCCAGCCCGGCGACCGCGGCTTCCAGCAGGTAGTACAGATGCTCGAAGGCGGTGCCCAGCTGCAGCTTCGACACGTCCAGGCCGTGCGCCTGCGCCCAGGCCGGCCACGCCTGTGGCCGGGAGTGGGTATGCAGCAGTGTTTCGTGCAGCAGCATCGCAGGAGGCACATCGCGCAGCCGATGTGCTGCCGGATGCGATGGCGCCACCACGACGCCCACCCTTTCCGGCGCCAGTTCGCGTACTTGCCAGCCACGAGGCCAAGGTCCCTGCGCCAACAGCAGCACGGCATCCAGCGCAGCCTGCGCCTCGGTGAAACTGCCATCGAGCGCCGACCACTGCAGGTTCACCCCAGGCAGAGCGGCCTGCAACGCGGGCAGGCGCGGAATCATCCAACGCGCCAGCACGCTGCCGCTGCAACCCAGGACCAGCACCGGCGAGGTTGCTGGCCGGCGCAGCTCGCGCACGCAGTCTTCGATGCTGCTGAACGCGCCGCTGCACGCCGCCTGCAGGCGGGTGCCCGCAGCGGTGAGGCGCAGGCCGCGGCCGGCACGCTGGAACAACGCCAGACCCAGGTGATCCTCCAGCAGCTTCAACTGGCGGCTGACCGCACCATGGGTGACGTGCAGCTCCTGTGCTGCGCGGCCAACCCCGCCCAGCCGGGCGGTCGCTTCGAAGGCGCGCAGGGCATTCAGAGGCGGAAGCAGGGAGGGGCTCATGTGAGATTTCCTGACGGTGCGTGCCAGATAATATCCATTTTCCGGTCACGAACCGTGCGCTAGAGTATCCCCCTGTCTCGAACCAGCGGTCGCTTCCATGTCTGCCTCCCCCATTGCCGACTACCACGCCTTCCCGGATGCCCAAGGCCACTTCGGGCGCTACGGCGGCAGCTTCGTTGCCGAAACCCTGGTCGGCCCGCTGCAGGAGCTGGCCCAGGCCTACGACCAGGCCCGCCAGGACCCGGAATTCCAATCCGCCTACGACCGCGATCTGGCCCATTACGTGGGCCGGCCCAGCCCGATCTATCACGCCCAGCGCCTGAGCGACCACGTCGGCGGTGCGCAGATCCTGCTCAAGCGCGAAGACCTGAACCACACCGGTGCGCACAAGATCAACAACACCATCGGCCAGGCGCTGCTGGCGGCGCGGATGGGCAAGAAGCGCATCATCGCCGAGACGGGTGCCGGCCAGCACGGCGTGGCCAGTGCCACCGTCGCCGCGCGGCTGGGCCTGGAATGCGTGGTCTACATGGGGGCCACCGACATCGAGCGGCAGAAGATCAACGTCTACCGCATGAAACTGCTGGGTGCCACCGTGGTGCCGGTCACCTCCGGCTCGGCTACCCTGAAGGATGCGCTCAATGAAGCGATGCGCGACTGGGTGACCAACGTACAGGACACTTTCTACATCATCGGTACCGTGGCTGGTCCGGACCCGTACCCGCGCATGGTGCGTGACTTCAATGCCATCGTCGGCCGCGAGGCACGCGAACAGATGCTGGCCGAATATGGCCGCCTGCCCGATGCGATCACCGCCTGCGTCGGCGGTGGCAGCAATGCCATCGGCTTGTTCCATGCCTTCCTCAACGACCGCCAGGTCGAGATTGTCGGCGCCGAAGCGGCGGGTGATGGTATCCACACCGGCCGCCACGCGGCGTCCATCGCCGCCGGTCGCCCCGGCGTGCTGCACGGCAACCGCACCTATGTGCTGTGCGACGACGATGGCCAGATCATCGAGACCCATTCGGTGTCGGCCGGCCTGGATTACCCCGGCGTCGGGCCGGAGCACGCGTTCCTGGCCGACAGCGGCCGTGCGCGCTACCTGGGCATCACCGATGAGGAAGCGCTGCAGGCCTTCCACCTGCTGGCGCACACCGAAGGCATCCTGCCCGCACTGGAATCCAGCCACGCGCTGGCGCAGGCCATCAAGCTGGCGCGTGAGCGCCCGCGTGACCAGATCGTGCTGTGCAACCTGTCCGGTCGTGGTGACAAGGATGTACACACCATCGCCGCGCGCGAGGGTCTGGTACTGTGAATTCCATGCTGCGCCATGGTGGCGCGCTGGTGCTGGCAGTGGGGTTGGGCGGCTGTACGCCACCGGATCCGCCGGTGCTGGCGCCCGCGCCGGCGGCACCGGCGGCCATCGCAGCGGCGCAGCATCCGGCAAGCAATGACGATGTGGCCCACCGTCCCATCGACGATGAGCCCGTGGCGGTCGCGACCGCACCCGCCGACGCGGACAGTGCGCCGGCCGTGGTCTCGGTGGCGCTGGATCACGCCGGCGACGTGCTGATCGGCCAGCAGTTCGGCGAGGTGCAGGCCGACGGACTGTGGCATTCAGCCGGCCTGCACGAGGCCACGCAGGGGCGCTGCGAGTATTACGAGCGCGGGACGCTGCCGGAAGGCGTGGCGATGATGGTGCAGGACGGCGATGTCGTCCGCTTCGACCTGGCCCCGATCGATGATTCCGGGCAGGTGGTGGTGCAGTCCGGGCCGTTTGGCCTGCGCCTGGACATGCCGCGCGCGCAGGCGCTGGAACGGCTTCCTCCGGGCGCCACCGCGCAGCCCTATGGCGACGATCCGGAGGCGGGTGAGAGCCTTCTATGGCAGGACCCGGGCTCGGATCTGGCGATCCGCGTGGAGATCGTCGATGGCGTTGTATCAAGAATGTACTGGGGCGCCAGCGGCGCCGTTGACCTGATTGAAGGATGTACCTGACATGTCCGTTGACCGTATCGATGCCTGTTTTGCCCGCCTGCGTGCCGCCAGCCGCAAGGCGCTGATTCCCTTCGTCACTGCCGGTGATCCCTCGCTGGAAGCGACCGTGCCGGTCATGCATGCCCTGGTCGAGGCCGGTGCCGATGTGATCGAGCTGGGTGTTCCGTTCTCCGACCCGATGGCCGATGGGCCGACCATCCAGCGCAGCTCCGAGCGCGCGCTGGCACGCGGGGCCGGCAGCCGCTACGTGCTGCAGGCCGTAGCGCAGTTCCGTGAGCGCGACACGCAGACCCCGGTGGTGCTGATGGGTTACCTGAACCCGGTGGAGATCCATGGCTACGCAGCGTTTGCGACAGCGGCCGTGGGCGCCGGCGTGGATGGCGTGCTGCTGGTCGATCTGCCGCCGGAAGAGGCCGGTGAAGCGCAGCAGGCCTTCGATGCGGCGGGTCTGGCGCTGGTCCTGCTGGCCTCGCCGACCACCAGCGACGCGCGTGCCGACAAGCTTCTGACCCTGGCCCGCGGCTACCTCTATTACGTGAGCTTCGCCGGCGTTACCGGTGCTTCCGAGCGTCTGGACAGTGACGCTGCCTGCGCCCGCCTGCAGGCGCTGCGCGCGCGCGCAGCGGTGCCGGTGGTCGCAGGCTTCGGCATCAAGGACGCCGCCAGCGCTGCGGCGATGGCACGCCAGGCAGATGGTGTTGTGGTTGGCAGTGCGCTGGTGGCAGCGCTGGCCGAAGCAACCTCGGCCGATGACGCCGCGCAGCGTGCCGGTGCCTTCCTGGCCCCGCTGCGGCAGGCGCTGGACGCGTAACGGTAGCGCCGGGCCATGCCCGGCGCTGTGGCAGGCAGGATATCCGCCGGGCATGGCCCAGCGCTACCCGGCATCTAAACGTACGTCCCAGCATGGTTTTTTCCGGCTGCCCGCTGGCCGCCAAGGGGTGCACGGGCGGGGAAAGCGGAGCTAGACTGTCCGCCTTTGCGGCCCACGGGCCGCCCTGAACGGAAGTGTCCTCCCGCATGAGTTGGCTCAGCAAGTTGATGCCGTCCGGCATCCGCACCGACAACACCCCCAGCAAGAAGCGCAGTGTCCCCGAGGGCCTGTGGGAAAAGTGCAGCAACTGCGGCAGCGCGTTGTACCGTCCGGAACTGGAAGAGAACCTGGAGGTCTGCCCGAAGTGCGGCCACCACATGGCGATCCGCGCGCGTGCGCGCCTGGCCGCGCTGTTCGACGCCGACAGCACCACCGAAATCGGTGCGCGCCTGGGGCCGACCGACCTGCTCAAGTTCAAGGACCAGAAGAAGTACAGCGAGCGCATCAAGATCGCGCAGAAGAACACCGGCGAGTATGACGCGTTGATCGCCATGCGCGGCCTGCTCAAGGGCCGTGCGCTGGTCGCTTCGTCGTTCGATTTCGCTTTCATGGGCGGGTCGATGGGCTCGGTGGTCGGTGAACGCTTCTCGCTGGCCGCGGAAACCGCGGTCGAGATCGGTGCCCCATACGTGTGCTTCTCGCAGAGCGGTGGTGCACGCATGCAGGAAGGCCTGTTCTCGTTGATGCAGATGGCCAAGACCTCGGCCGCGCTGGGCAAGCTGCGCGAGGCCGGATTGCCGTACATCTCGGTGCTGACCCATCCGACCACCGGTGGCGTGTCGGCATCGTTTGCGATGCTGGGCGACATCAACATCGCCGAGCCGCAGGCGTTGATCGGCTTTGCCGGCCCGCGCGTGATCGAGCAGACCGTGCGCGAGAAGCTGCCGGAAGGCTTCCAGCGTTCGGAGTTCCTGCTGGAGCACGGTGCCATCGACCAGATCTGCGACCGTCGCGAGATGCGCGACCGCCTGTCCGATCTGCTGGCGATGCTGGGCCGCCAGCCGGCGCCGGAGGTGGCTTGATGGGAGGCCGCAAGTACTTCGGTACTGACGGCATCCGCGGGCGGGTCGGGCAGGGGGTGATTTCGGCCGATTTCGTGCTGCGCCTCGGCAACGCGCTGGGCCGTGTCCTGGTTGCCCAGCGCGGCCAGGACGGGCGCCGTCCGATCGTGGTGATCGGCAAGGACACCCGTATTTCCGGCTACATGTTCGAAGCGGCGCTGGAAGCCGGGCTGGTGGCTGCGGGTGCCGATGTGCAGCTGCTCGGACCAATGCCGACGCCGGCCGTGGCGTTCCTGACACGCACGCTGGGCGTGGACGCAGGCATCGTGATCAGTGCCTCGCACAATCCGCATTACGACAACGGCATCAAGTTCTTCTCCGCCGAGGGCGAAAAGCTCGACGATGCCACCGAGCTGGCCCTGGAAGCGGCACTGGACGTGCCGTTCACCACGGCCGAATCGGAAAAGCTGGGCAAGGCATTCCGCGCACGGGAGGCAGTCGGCCGCTACATCGAGTTCTGCAAGGCCAGCGTGCCGCGCACATTCGATCTGCGTGGCCTGCGCCTGGTGCTGGATTGCGCGCACGGTGCCACCTACCAGATCGCGCCGCTGCTGTTCCGCGAACTGGGTGCCGAGGTGATCGGCATCGGTGCTGAGCCCAATGGTGTGAACATCAACGCCGGAGTGGGTTCCACCCACATCGACAACCTGGCGGCCAAGGTCCGAGAGACCCGCGCCGATCTCGGCATTGCTTTCGATGGTGACGGCGACCGCGTACTGATGGCCGACGACCAGGGCAACCCGGTCGACGGTGACGACCTGCTCTACATCCTGGCCCGTGTCTGGAAGGACGAGGGCCGCCTGCGCGGCCCGGTGGTCGGCACGCTGATGAGCAATTACGGCGTTGAGAAGGCCTTCGCCGACCTGCAGATCCCGTTCGTGCGCAGCAACGTTGGTGACCGCTATGTGCACCAGGCTCTGGTCGAAGGCGGGGGCGTGCTCGGCGGCGAAGCCTCCGGCCATCTGCTATGCCTGGACCGCGCCACCACCGGCGATGGCATCGTCAGCGCCCTGCAGGTGCTGGTGGCACTGCGCAACAGCGGACAGACCCTGCGCCAGGCGTTGAAGGGGCTGGTACGCGTGCCGCAGAAGACGGTCAATGTGCGCTTGGGGAATGTCTCGGCCAAGGCCACGGTGCAGGCCGCCGCGGTGCAGGCTGCACTGCAGGTGGCGCAGCAGTCGGTGGCCGGTCGTGGCCGCGCGTTCCTGCGTCCGTCCGGTACCGAACCGGTGGTGCGGGTCACGGTCGAAGCCGATGATGCAGTGCTGATGCAGGAGACGCTGGACCGCCTGTCTGCTGCCGTGCGCGAGGCCGCCGGCTGAGGGAGTGCCTGCCGGCACGACAAAAACGCCCCGGAATCCGGGGCGTTCTTTTTCCGGGGGCGCGCAGCGCCGTGCTTACGGCCCCGGCACCATCTTCTTCTGGCGTGCCTTGAAGCCATTGAACAGCGGCGCGATCAGTGGGTTGTAGCTGAGGCGGATGCGCTTGCGCAGCCAGTGGGCGGGTCGATTGCGGATCGCGAAGCGATAGATGCGCTCCGGGTCCCCCCCCACCACGTTGCGGCCGAACGGGTGGGTGGTATGCAGGTAGCGGAAGCCATGTTCGCGAGCGACTTCAACGTGGTCCTGGTCGAAATCACCGTAGGGCCAGCACAGCGTGTCGGACACGGTGCCGAGCTTGTCCAGCAGGACTTCGCGCGAGATCGCCAGGTCCTGGCTTAGGCCCGCGCGGCGCTGTGCGCGGTCCAGATCATTGCGGCGCAGCCAGCGGGTATGGGTGTGGGTATGGCAATGCACTTCGAAGGTGCCGGCGGCGATGGCGGCTCGTGCTTCGCTCCAGCGCATCATCACATCGTCACTGCGGTCCTGTTCGTAGATCGCCGCTTCGCAGCCACGATGGTCCGGCGTGGGGGGGAGCGTCGCCCCGGCAACACCGGCATGCGGGCGTTCCGGGCCTTCGCCCATCCAGCCGGTAACCACGAACACCACGGCATGCATGCCGTACTTCTGCAGGATCGGGTGCGCGTACACCCAGTTGTCGAGGTAGCCATCATCGAAGGTGATCACGATCGACTTGCGGGGGACCGGTTTGCCTGCCAGGAAACCGGCGTACTGGTCCAGCGTCAGTGACGTCCAGCCATTGCCGGCCAGCCAGGCGATCTGGCTTTCGAAGTTCTCCGGCGACACGGTGATCATTCCCGGTGAAGGGCTGACATGGTGGTGCATCAGCACCGGAACGGTTCGCGCATCAGCCATGTCCCAGCTCCTTCATCCACTGGTGGTAATAGTGTTCGGTGGCCTCACCGTGGCCGTCCGGGGTGAAGCGGTGTGCGCTGCGCATCCAGTCCCAACCCGCGCGGCCCATCTGCCGTCGCCGTTCCGGGTCATCCACCAGCAGGCGCAGTGCTCCTGTCAACGCGGCATTGTCGCCCAGGCGGGTGAGGATCGCATTGCTGCCATCCACTACCATCTCCGGCACACCACCGACCCGCGTAGCCACGATCGGTACACCAACATAGGCCGCTTCCAGGAATACGGTGCCGGCGGCTTCCTTGTGTGATGCCAGCGCGAAGATATCGAAGCCTGCCATCAGTCGGCATGCGCCATCGCGATAGCCCAGGAGGTGGATCTGCCGCTGCAGTCCGTGCTCGGCACACGTCGCCTGCAGCCGCTCGGTCACGGCCTGGCCGTCGCCGACAACCACAAGATGCAGGTTCGGATTGGCCTTGCACAGGGGAATCATCGCCTGCAGCAGGTCGGCATGGCCCTTGGGCTCGCGCAGCACTGCCACGCAGCCGACCACGATGTCCTGTTCGCCGAAACCGAGCTCGGCACGTACCTCCGCGCGCACTTCCCGCAGGCACTGCCAGGGATCTGCCTTGCGGATTTCGCTCCAGCGCGGCGGTACCGCGATCGGCGGTACGATGCCGATGCGCTCGGCAGGAATGCCGCGGTCGGCCAGCAACTGCTTGACGAAGCTGCTGACGGTCAGCACCCGGTGCGGGAGCCTGGTGTAGGTCAGCAGCGAATTGACAGGGCTCATCAGGTGGCGCGAGCGCACGACCAGCGGGGTGCCGCCCAGTCGCGCCCCGGCGGATGCGATCAGCGCATCGCGTCGGCTGGTTGTATTGACCACGTCGTAGCGCTCGCGGCGTACCAGTCGTGACACCGTCCAGATGCCGCGCAGCAGGCGGGCCAGTCCCCCCATGCGCAGCGTGTGCACGGTGAAACCGTCGTCGCGTGCCAGCCTGGCCAAGCGTGCATCGGGCTGGCACAGCAATGAGACCTCATGGCCTCGCGCGCGCATCACCTGCATGTGGCGGAAGATGTAGATCTCCTGCCCGCCCATTCCCTTGGCGGCTTCGGTATGCAGGATGCGCAGCGGACGGTTCATGCAGGATCGATCCCTGAAGTTCATCGGTTGCGGAAGCGGGTCAGCGCTTCCCATGCAGAGCGGATGGCGGCGGCATCCGGCGCCTGTTGCGGCAGCGGGCGGTAGCGCAGGTCAAGCGCGGTGGCGTTGCCGAACTTGTCGAACACGTAGATGGCATCGCCATGGCGCACCGCGCGTTGCGACCAGCTCTCCACGACCAGTGCGCGTTCGGTGGTGGCGGGTTCGGCCAGCAGGTCCTGGCCCGTACTGAAATCGCTCAATGCGTTCTCGCAGCCCAGGGCGTGGCGCATCAGCGTCGGCACCCAGTCCTCATGCGAACTGGTACGCGTCTCGTGGCCGCTGGCCTGGCCCGGCCAATGCAGCACGAACGGCACCTGCAGCTGGTAGTCGGAGAAGTTGCCGTTGTGACCCCAATAGTTCAGCTTGAGGTCGTTGAATTCTTCCGCGTGGTCACCCGTGACCAGCACGATGGTGTCCTCGGCCAGGCCTTGTGCACGAAGATCATCCAGCAGTGAACCGATCAGGCTGTCGGCGTAGTGCACGGCCGTGCGATAGCGGTTGAGTTCCGGTGTCGGGTCGTGATCGGGGCCAAAGGAGAGGAAGTCGATCTCCTTGGCCATGGGCGTCGCCACCGGCGGATAGGTGGCGGGCAGGTGGTAGCCGGCGTGGGTGGCGTCGAGGAACACGAAACCGAACCAGGGGCGTTGCGTGGCCTGGCTGGCCCGGATGTCGTCCTGCAGCGCGGTGACGATGGCCGCATCGCGCTTGTCCGGTGTCAGGCCGGATGGGCCCTGATGCAGCTGATCGCGGACGTCGGCGAACGCCGTACGGTCGAATTCGGGGCTGTACAGCGGTGCACTGCCGTACAGGTGCAGATCGTAGCCCTGCTGGCCCAGCACCTGGAACAACTGCGAGCCGCGCTGCTCGTCGAGCATGCTCGGCCAGTAGCCGCCGGGGAGGCCGTAAAGCAGGCCGAACAGGCCGTAGCGGGTGGCATTGCCGGTGCTGAAGTGGCGGTCGTAGACGCGCGACCCCTGCGCCAGTGCCGATGTATGGGGCATCAGTTGTGGTGTCAGGGCGTCGTGACGCAGCGATTCCAGCACCACCATCAGTACGTTCGGCCGATGCGGGTTCTGGCAGCGCAGGGGCTGCAGCGGATAAAGCAGCTGGGCATGGCGCGGGTCTGGCAGGCCTGCCTGCTGTTCACTGACAACACCCAGCTTGCGCATGAAGCTCTTGGCGGTGATCGGCTGCGCCCAGGGCAGGTAATTCCACTGGGCAATTACGTCACGGTTGCCGCGCGCATCGTAGTAGGCGGTAGCCACCTGGCCGCTTGCCATCAACAACGCGACTACCGCCCAGGCCTGCAGGACCCGGCGGCGGCGGGGCAGGGTGGGCAACAGCTTCCAGCATGCCCAGGCCAGCAATCCTTCGGCGGTAAAGATGGCGGTCACCAGCAGACCGACCTGCAACCAGGTCTTCAACGACAGTGCAACCTGGTCCTGCAGCGCGCCGCCAAACACCATGTTCACGACCATGGCGTTGAGGTGGAAACGATACAGAGTGAAAACCTTCGCATCGACCAGCAGCAGGCACAGCCACAGCCCCTGCAGCAGTACCGCGCTGACGCTCAGAGTGCGCGCGCTGCGCGGCCACAGGCCCAGCAGCAGTGGCAGAAGGCCGGCCAGGGCGCCGAAGGCCAGCAGGTGGCCGGGCAGGGCAACGGCCAGATAGGCCAGTCCCAGTCCGCCGCCGGGGTTGTCGGCCAGCGGCACGTTGCCGAGCGTGATCGCCATCGCCAGCAATGCGTTGCCAGCGACAAACAATGACCACCACGCGAGCCGCCGCCAGCGACGCGCCGGGCCGGAGGGCAGGAAGGATTCTGGGGAGGGGGAGGCAGGACGCATGGATGACGGGAGCGGAACGTGGAGCGGGGCATGGCAGGGGAGGCGGGTCCCGGTTGTGACAGAATCGTTAATCCACGCGCGGGTTGCGCATTGTATCGGTTTGTTTCTTCGTATCGAGTGGCGTCCCCCGAGCGATCTGTCACAATGTTCAGGTGGGCCATGAATGCGCTGGCCCCCTCAGACCCAACGACAAGCCAGGAACCGCTGTGAGCCAGATCCCCACCCTCGACATCACCCGTTTCGACAGCGACCGCGAGGCCTTCGTGGCCGAGCTGGGCGCGGCCTACCGCCAATGGGGATTCGCGGGCATCCGCAACCACGGCATTCCGCAGGCCGACATCGATGCGGCCTACGATGCCTTCAAGGCCTTCTTCGCCCTGCCGGAGGAGGTCAAGCGCAAGTACCACGTGGCCGGCAGTGGCGGCGCCCGTGGCTACACCCCGTTCGGCGTGGAAACCGCCAAGGGTTCCAAGCACTTCGACCTGAAGGAGTTCTGGCACATCGGCCGCGAGATCGCCGATGATTCGAAGTATCGCGAGGTGATGGCGCCGAATCTGTGGCCGGCCGAGGTCGAGGATTTCCGTGAACGCGGCTACGGCCTGTACCAGGCGCTGGACAACCTCGGTTCGCGCGTACTGTCTGCGCTGGCCCTTCACATCGGCCTCCCGGAAGACTTCTTCGCCGACAAGACCAACTTCGGCAACTCGATCCTGCGCCCGATCCACTACCCGCCGATCACCACCGACGACATTCCGAACGTGCGCGCCGGTGCCCATGGCGACATCAATTTCATCACCCTGCTGGTGGGTGCCAGCGCCGCCGGTCTGGAAGTGCAGTCGCATGAAGGC
Source organism: Stenotrophomonas maltophilia (assembly GCF_013464485.1). Classification (GTDB taxonomy): domain Bacteria; phylum Pseudomonadota; class Gammaproteobacteria; order Xanthomonadales; family Xanthomonadaceae; genus Stenotrophomonas; species Stenotrophomonas maltophilia_AW. The sequence continues at coordinate 56,072 of NZ_RAUX01000014.1, read as the reverse complement.
GAGTGGGTGCCGTTTACGTCAGACGCGGACACCATCGTGGTCAACATCGGTGACATGCTGCAGCGCCTGACCAACCACGTGTATCCGTCGACGATTCATCGCGTGGTCAATCCCCCGGGTGACCTGGCGCGCCAGCCGCGCTACTCGGTACCGTTCTTCCTGCACCCGAACCCGGACTACCTGATCGACGTACTGCCGTCGTGCATCACTCCGGAGAACCCGAGCCGGTACCCGGAGGCGATCACCGCCCACGGCTTTCTCGAGGAGCGCCTGCGCGAGATCAAGCTGAAGTAATGAAAAGGCCGCCGAAAGGCGGCCTTTTTCTTTGCAGGGTTGCACCCTGCACCCGCAGAGGCCAACGCCAGAGCCAGAGCCAGAGCGGCTCTGGGGTGTTCCGTGGGGAGGCGGGGRGGTGTMGGATGGCGGGGACGCCGTTAACCCATCCATGGGGGCTTGGCAGCGGCATCCATGCCGCGGACACCCCGTCATCCGACACCTCCCCGCCTTCGACAGTTTCCCGGTGACGGTTGGCAAATCCCGTTTCCGGTAGGTGCCGACCTTGGTCGGCACGGTAGATCCACGCCATGCGTGGATGAAATCTGTGAGGGGCGATCAGGGGTAGGGGTCAGATCCCTTTTCCGTAGGAAAAGGGATCTGACCCCGGAACCCATCCGCAATGCCGCTTTTGCTCTTGCTCCTGCTCTTCTTTTTTTTCCGTGGCGGGTGGAACCGCCGGAATGTGTCAGGGGCCAGCCCCTCCCGCCCGGCCAACCCATCCAAACCCACCGGGCCTTCCGCGACCAACCAAACGACCAACCCCCGCGGCGAGGGGCTGCGCCGTTGGCTGAAAATCCATGTAACCGCTTACAAGGAAACGGATTTTTGCCGTAACGGGTATCATGCCCGGCTGACTTCACACAGGAGCCACCCGCTCATGCGCCGCAAGATCGTCGCCGGAAACTGGAAGCTGCATGGCAGCCGTCAATTCGCCAATGAACTGCTGGGGCAGGTCGCCGCCGGGCTGCCGCTGGAGGGGGTGGACGTGGTGATCCTGCCGCCGCTGCCCTATCTGGGGGAGCTGGTCGAGGACTTCGGCGAGACCGGCCTGGCCTTTGGCGCACAGGACGTGAGCAGCAACGAGAAGGGCGCCTACACCGGCGAAGTCTGCGCGGCCATGTTGGTCGAGGTCGGGGCCCGCTATGGCCTGGTCGGCCACTCCGAGCGTCGCCAGTACCACCATGAAAGCAGCGAACTGGTCGCGCGCAAGTTCGCCGCTGCCCAGCATGCCGGCCTGGTGCCGGTGTTGTGCGTGGGCGAGACCCTGGAGCAGCGTGAGGCCGGGCAGACCGAGGCGGTCATCGCCAGCCAGTTGGCGCCGGTGCTGGAGCTGACCGGCGCGGCCGGTTTCGCCAAGGCCGTGGTCGCCTACGAGCCAGTCTGGGCCATCGGTACCGGCCGTACTGCCACCAAGGAGCAGGCGCAGCAGGTGCACGCGTTCATCCGTGGCGAAGTCGCGCGCTTCGATGCTAGAATCGCTGATTCACTGCCCATTGTTTACGGCGGTAGCGTGAAGCCCGACAATGCCGGGGAACTGTTCGCGCAGCCGGATGTCGATGGTGGGCTGGTCGGCGGCGCCTCCCTGGTGGCCGCGGACTTCCTGGCCATCGCAAGGGCGGCGGCCGCGAACTAATCCTAGAAGTTTTGTCCGAGGGCGGTTTCCAATGCTGATGTTGATCCTCAATGTCGTCTACGTGCTGGTCGCTGTGGCCATGATCGCGCTGATCCTGATGCAGCGTGGTTCGGGTGCGGCGGCGGGTTCGGGCTTTGGTGCCGGTGCCTCGGGTACGGTGTTCGGTGCGCGCGGCGCCTCGAACTTCCTGTCCAAGTCGACCAAGTGGCTGGCAGTCGTGTTCTTCGGCATCAGCCTCTTCATGGCCTGGTATGCCGGTCATGGCAGCCGCCCGGCGGCCGACCAGGATCTGGGTCTGATGTCCGCCCCGGCGGCGGTCGCTCCGGCGGCTCCGGCGGGCGAACTGCCGGCCGTTCCGAAGGCCGATGCGGTCCCGGCCGCCCCGGTTCCGGCCGCGAATGTGCCGGCTCAGGCGGAATCTTCGGTTTCTGGTGAAGAAAAGCCTTCGGAAGGCTCCCAGAAAGACTGAAGCCGGTTACAATACGCGGCGCATCGGGAAGATAGTCTGATGTGATCGTTTGCCCAGGTGGCGGAATTGGTAGACGCACTACCTTGAGGTGGTAGCGACGCAAGTCGTAGGGGTTCGAGTCCCCTCTTGGGCACCATTTGTAAGTAAAGCGGGTTCGTCTGGCGCGCAAGGCGCCAGGCAGATTCCCGTCCACTCCCCCATGCCAAAGCGCCTGCAGGCGCGGCGGCAGAGGCAAGAGAGAATCGCTGTGCTGGCCGAATATTTGCCGTCTCTGCTGTTTCTGATCGTTGCCACCGGTATCGGCATTACGCTGATGCTGGTTGGTCGATTCCTCGGTCCCCGCCGCCCCGATCTGGAAAAGCTGTCGCCGTACGAGTGCGGCTTCGAGGCCTTCGAAGACGCGCGCATGAAGTTCGACGTGCGCTACTACCTGATCGCGATCCAGTTCATCGTCTTCGACCTGGAAATCATCTTCATCGTGCCGTGGACCCAGGTCTTCATGGAGCTCGGTGCCCGTTCGCTCATCACCATGGGCCTGTTCGTCGGCATGCTGTTCCTCGGTTTCATTTACGTCTGGAAGAAGGGAGCGCTGGAATGGGAGTGATTCAGACTCTCGATGGCCTCATGAACAACCCCACGCCGGAAGGCCGGGTTGATGACATCCTGCGGCCGGAAGGCGACAACCCGCTGCTGGAAAAGGGCTTCGTCACCACCAGCGTCGATGCACTGCTGAACTGGGCGCGCACCGGCTCAATGTGGCCGATGACCTTCGGTCTGGCCTGCTGCGCGGTCGAGATGATGCACGCTGGCGCCGCGCGCCTGGACCTTGACCGTTACGGCGTGGTGTTCCGCCCGTCGCCGCGCCAGTCCGACGTGATGATCGTGGCCGGTACCCTGGTCAACAAGATGGCCCCGGCGCTGCGCAAGGTCTACGACCAGATGCCGGACCCGAAGTGGGTCATCTCGATGGGTAGCTGCGCCAACGGCGGTGGCTATTACCACTACTCCTATTCTGTCGTGCGCGGTTGTGATCGCGTGGTGCCGGTGGACGTCTACGTCCCGGGCTGCCCGCCGACCGCCGAGGCGCTGGTGTACGGGATCCTGCAGCTGCAGAAGAAGATCTGGCGTACACAGACCATCGCCCGCTGACCCTTCCACACTACAAGAGCGCGCCAAGCCCCCATGGCAGAGCAAGCATCCTTCATCGACCGACTCTCCGCACGTTTCGCTGGTGCCAAGGTCATCGTGGTCGAACCCCGCGGCGAAGTGACGCTGGAGGTGCCTGCCGCCGAGTGGCATGCCACCGCGCTGGCGCTGCGTGACGAGTTTGGTTTCGAGCAGGCCGTGGATCTCTGCGGCGTCGACTACCTTGGTTATGGCTCCGACGAATGGGACACCGCCGACGTGTCCTCGCAGGGCTTCAGCCGTGGCGTCGAAGGCAAGGCCCAGGGCCGCTTCGCGTGGGGTGAGTTCCCCACCGAGGAAAATGGCGCCGACGGTGCCAGCCCGCAGCACATGCCGACCCAGCGCTTCGCCGTGGTCGCCCAGCTGCGCTCGTACCAGCACAACCTGATGATGCACCTGCGCTGCTTCGCCCCTGACGAAGCGCTGCCGGTGGTGTCCTCGCTGACCAGCATCTGGCCGGGCCTGAACTGGTTCGAGCGCGAAGCGTTCGACCTGTACGGCGTGATCTTCGAAGGCCACCCGGACCTGCGCCGGATCCTGACCGACTACGGTTTCGTCGGCCATCCGTTCCGCAAGGACTTCCCGCTGATCGGCAATGTCGAAGTCCGCTACGACGAAGAAAAGAAGCGCGTGATCTACGAACCGGTCACCTCGGTGGAGCCGCGCGTCGGCGTGCCGCGCGTGATCCGCGACGACGCCCGTCTGCAGACCGCAGAAGGTGAGCGCGCGCAGGAGGCAGTGAAGTGAGCCACGTACACCAGGCCGGCGAAGCATTCGCCAGCAACGCCGCCGAGAGCCGGCAGGAAATCCGCAACTACACCATGAACTTCGGCCCGCAGCATCCGGCCGCTCACGGTGTGCTGCGCCTGATCCTGGAAATGGACGGCGAAACCATCATGCGCGCCGACCCGCACGTGGGTCTGCTGCACCGTGGTACCGAAAAGCTGGCCGAGTCCAAGCCGTTCAACCAGTCGATCGGCTACATGGATCGCCTGGATTACGTGTCGATGATGTGCAACGAGCACGCCTACGTGCGCGCGATCGAGACCCTGATGGGTATCGAAGCGCCGGAGCGTGCGCAGTACATCCGCACCATGTACGACGAAATCACCCGCATCCTCAACCACCTGATGTGGCTGGGCTCCAACGCACTCGACCTGGGTGCGATGGCGGTGATGCTGTACGCCTTCCGCGAGCGCGAAGAGCTGATGGACTGCTATGAAGCGGTCTCCGGCGCGCGCATGCACGCGGCGTACTACCGTCCGGGCGGTGTCTACCGCGACCTGCCGGACCACATGCCGAAGTACAAGGAATCGCGCTGGCACAAGGGCAAGGCGCTGAAGCAGCTCAATGCTTCGCGCGAAGGCTCGCTGCTGGACTTCCTGGAGAACTTCACCGTCGAGTTCCCCAAGCGCATTGATGAATACGAAACCCTGCTGACCGACAACCGTATCTGGAAGCAGCGTACGGTCGGCATCGGCGTGGTCAGCCCGGAACTGGCCCATCAGTGGGGCATGACCGGCGTGATGCTGCGCGGCTCGGGCGTTGCCTGGGACCTGCGCAAGAAGCGTCCGTACGCCAAGTACGATGCCGTCGATTTCGACATCCCGCTGGGCAAGGAAGGCGACTGCTACGACCGTTACCTGGTCCGCGTTGCCGAAATGCGCGAATCCAACCGCATCATCAAGCAGTGCGTGGCGTGGCTGAAGGCCAACCCGGGCCCGGTGATGGTGAAGAACTTCAAGGTCGCTCCGCCCAAGCGCGAGGACATGAAGGACGACATGGAAGCGCTGATCCACCATTTCAAGCTGTTCAGCGAAGGCTACTGCGTGCCGGCCGGCGAGACCTACTCGGCGGTGGAAGCCCCGAAGGGCGAGTTCGGCTGCTACCTGGTCTCCGATGGCGCCAACAAGCCGTTCCGCGTGCACCTGCGTGCACCGGGCTTCGCCCACCTGTCCTCGATCGATTCGATCGTGCGCGGCCACATGCTGGCCGACGTGGTGGCGATGATCGGTACCTACGACCTGGTGTTCGGCGAGGTTGACCGGTAATGCCGTCCGCCACGCCAACGCCCGCTGCAGGCAGCCGGCGCAAGCCGGCGCCGCAGTTTCTGGAATTTCACGTTATGCATTTCGCTGAGGTCGGCCGATGAAGGCGACAGGTAATTTCGAGGCGGCGCGCGACGTCGACCCGATGGTGGTGCTGAGCGACAAGACCCGCGCTCACATCGATCACTGGCTGTCCAAGTTCCCGCCGGACCGCAAGCGCTCTGCCGTGCTGCAGGGCCTGCATGCGGCCCAGGAGCAGAACGAGGGTTGGCTGACCGACGAGCTGATCGCCGGCGTGGCCAAGTACCTTGATCTGCCGCCGGTGTGGGCCTACGAGGTCGCCAGCTTCTACTCGATGTTCGAGACCGAGAAGGTGGGCCGCAACAACGTGGCCATCTGCACCAACATCAGCTGCTGGCTCAATGGCGCCGAGGACATCGTCCGCCATTGCGAGAAGAAGCTGGGCATCAAGCACGGTGAATCGACCCCTGACGGCCGCGTCTACCTCAAGCGCGAGGAAGAGTGCCTGGCCGGCTGCGGTGGCGCGCCGATGATGGTCATCAACGGTCACTACCATGAGCGTCTGACCCTGGAAAAGGTCGACGAGCTGCTGGACGGGCTGGAGTAAGGGCATGGCACATCACCACGAATCCAAGGGTCCGGTCGGCCCCGCGCCGCTGCCGCACCAGGTGGTCTATACCACCCTGCATTACGACACCCCGTGGTCGTACGAAAGCTACCTGAAGACCGGTGGCTACGCTGCCCTGCGCAAGATCCTCGAAGAGAAGATCCCGCCGGAGCAGGTCATCGAGATGGTCAAGGCCTCGGGCCTGCGCGGCCGCGGTGGCGCCGGCTTCCCGACCGGCCTGAAGTGGTCCTTCATGCCCAAGGGCAACATGCAGAAGTACATCCTCTGCAACTCGGACGAATCCGAGCCGGGCACCTGCAAGGACCGCGACATCCTGCGCTACAACCCGCATTCGGTGGTGGAAGGCATGGCGATCGCCTGCTACGCCACCGGCTCGACCGTGGGCTACAACTACCTGCGCGGTGAATTCCACCACGAGCCGTTCGAACACTTCGAGCAGGCCCTGGCCGACGCCTATGCGAACGGCTGGCTGGGCAAGAACGTGATGGGCTCGGGCGTGGACATCGACATCTACGGCGCGCTGGGCGCCGGCGCGTACATCTGCGGCGAAGAAACCGCGCTGATGGAATCGCTGGAAGGCAAGAAGGGCCAGCCGCGCTACAAGCCGCCGTTCCCGGCCAACTTCGGCCTCTACGGCAAGCCGTCGACGATCAACAACACCGAAACCTATGGTTCGGTGCCGGCGATCATCCGCAACGGTCCGGAATGGTTCAAGGGCCTGAGTCTGACCGCCAACGGCGGTCCGAAGTGCTTCTCGGTGTCCGGCTGCGTGCAGAACGGTGGCAACTTCGAAGTGCCGCTGGGCACCAAATTCCACGATCTGCTGGAAATGGCCGGTGGTCTGCGTCCGGGCCGCACCCTGAAGGGCGCGATCCCGGGCGGTGTGTCGATGCCGGTGCTGACCGCGGCCGAGCTGAAGGACCTGCCGATGGACTACGACACCATCCGTGCGCTGGGCTCCGGCCTGGGTTCGGGTGCGATCGTGGTGCTCGACGACAGCGTGTGCTGCGTCAAGTTCGCCTGCCGCATCAGCCAGTTCTTCCACAAGGAATCCTGCGGCCAGTGCACCCCGTGCCGTGAAGGTACCGGCTGGATGCACCGCGTGCTGGAGCGCATCGTCGCCGGCAAGGCCACGATGGAAGACCTGCACCAGCTGAAGGCGGTGGCCGGCCAGATCGAAGGCCACACCATCTGTGCGTTCGGTGAAGCGGCTGCATGGCCCATCCAGGGCTTCCTGCGCCAGTTCTGGGATGAGTTCGAGTACTACATCGTCAACGGTCATTCGATGGTTGACGGCAAGAAGGTGGAGGCAGCCGCTGCATGAGCGCGCAACCCGTTAATCCGAGCGTCCCACCCGATCACGTCACCATCGAGATCGATGGCAAGTCGCTGGTCGTGCCCAAGGGCTCGATGATCATCCAGGCCGCCGACAAGGCCGGCATCTCCATTCCGCGCTTCTGCTACCACGAGAAGCTGCCGATCGCCGCCAACTGCCGCATGTGCCTGGTGGACGTGGAGAAGTCGCCGAAGCCGGCGCCGGCCTGTGCCACCCCGGTGATGGATGGCATGAAGGTCGCCACCCGCAGCGAGAAGGCACTGAAGTTCCAGCGTTCGGTGATGGAGTTCCTGCTCATCAACCACCCGCTGGACTGCCCGATCTGCGATCAGGGCGGCGAGTGTGAGCTGCAGGACGTGTCGCTGGGCTATGGCCGTTCGGTCAGCCGCTTCAACGAGCGCAAGCGCGTGGTGCCGGACGAGGACATGGGCCCGCTGGTCGCCACCGAGATGACCCGCTGCATCCAGTGCACCCGCTGCGTCCGCTTCACCGCCGACGTTGCCGGTACCTACGAACTGGGTGGCATGTACCGCGGTGAGAACCTGCAGATCGGTACCTTCGACGGCAAGCCGCTGACCACCGAGCTGTCCGGCAACGTCGTCGACGTGTGCCCGGTCGGCGCGTTGACCAACAAGGTGTTCCAGTTCCGCGCCCGCCCGTGGGAACTGACCGCGCGCGAGTCGCTGGGTTACCACGACGCGATGGGTTCGAACCTGTTCCTGCACGTGCGTCGCGGCGAAGTGCTGCGCACCGTGCCGCGCGACAACGAAGCGGTGAACGAGTGCTGGCTGTCCGACCGTGACCGCTACTCGCACCAGGGCCTGTACAGCGAAGACCGTGCGGTCAAGCCGCTGCGCAAGGTCAATGGCGAGTGGAAGGAAGTGAGCTGGGCCGAAGGCCTGGCCGCGGCTGCCGAGATCCTCAAGGCGAACCAGGGCGACAACCTGGGCGTGCTGGTGCACCCGTCCACCTCGAACGAGGAAGGCGCGCTGCTGGCCCGCCTGGCCAAGGGCCTGGGCTCGAGCAACATCGATCACCGCATCAACAACCGCGATTTCTCCGACGCCGCCACCGCCGAAGTGTTCGGCCTGCCGCTGGCCGAAATCGAAGGCGCCGACCGCATCGTCGTTCTGGGCAGCAACATCCGCCACGAACTGCCGCTGCTGCACGCCCGCCTGCGCAAGGCGCAGACCACCAAGGGCGCGAAGATCCACGTCATCAACCCCGTTGATTTCGACTTCGCCTTCGGCATCGCCGGCAAGCAGATCGTCGCACCGTCGAAGTTCGTCGAAGCGCTGGCCAACGCCGAGCTGCGTTCGGCCGTGCAGGGCGGCAACAACACCGTGCTGATCATCGGTGGCATCGCCGAGAACCACCCGCAGGCTGCCGCGATCCGCGCTGCTGCGCGTGACTTCGCTGCCGCCACTGGTGCCAAGCTGTGCCGCATCCCGCAGGGCGCCAATGCCGTGGGCCTGACCCGCGCCGGCGTGCTGCCGGCCGGCAAGGACGTGGCCGCCATGCTGGCGCAGCCGCGCCAGGCCTATGTGGTGTACGGCCTGGAGCCGGGTCTGGACTTCGCCGACGCCCCCGCCGCGCGCAAGGCGCTGGTCGGTGCCAAGGTGGTGGCCTTCAGCCAGTTCGCCTGCGTGTCCACCCGCGACGTGGCCGACGTGATCCTGCCGATCGGTGCGCTGCCGGAAATCGACGCCACCCTGACCAACCTCGATGGTCGCGAGCAGTCGGCCCGTGCCGGCGGCAAGCTGCCGGGCGAGGCGCGTGAAGGCTGGCGCGTGCTGCGCGCACTGGGCGGCGAAATGGCGCTGGCCGGTTTCGACTTCACCGACCTGGCCGGCCTGCGTGCCAGCCTGGCCCCGGTGTCGGTCGACGTCGCCGCTTCGGCCCAGCCGGCGGTTGCCGGTGAAGGCCTGGAAGTGGCTTCGACCGCCGCCATCTACCGCACCGATGCGGTGGTCCGTCGCGCCCCGGCGCTGCAGTCGCATCCGCTCAACAACGCCCCGCGCATCGTGCTGAATGCTGAAGATGCCGCTCGCCTGCAGCTGCAGGAAGGGCAGATGGCCAAGGTCGGCACCGATGCCGGCAAGGCCACCCTGCCGGTGGTGGTCGACGCCCGCGTCGCTGTGGGTTCGGTCTGGATTGAATCGGGCCACGGCGCGACCGCGCCGCTGGGTGCCGCTCGCGTATCGGTGGTGGCTGCATGAACGAATTGCTGTTGAACGCGGTCGACCCGCTGCACCAGTGGCTGCTTGGCCTCGGTGATATCGGTGCGCTGATCTGGATCATCCTGAAGATCCTGGTGATCGCCGTGCCGGTGATCGTCTCGGTGGCCTTCTACGTGGTCTGGGAACGCAAGCTGATCGGCTGGATGCACGTCCGCCACGGCCCGATGTACGTGGGCATGGGCATCTTCCAGGCCTTCGCCGACGTCTTCAAGCTGCTGTTCAAGGAAGTGGTCCAGCCGAGCAGCGCCAACAAGGCGATCTATCTGCTGGCACCGCTGATCACCCTGGCCCCGGCCTTCGCGGCCTGGTCGGTGGTCCCCTTCGATTCGCAGATCGTGCTGTCCAACGCAAACGCCGGCCTGCTGTACCTGCTGGCGATGACCTCGCTGGGCATCTACGGCATCATCCTGGCCGGTTGGGCATCGAACTCGAAGTACGCGTTCCTGGGTGCGATGCGCGCCTCGGCGCAGATGATCAGCTACGAAATCGCCATGGGCTTCGCCCTGGTCGGCGTGATGATCGCCGCCGGCAGCCTGAACCTGAGCAACATCGTGATGGCGCAGGCCGGTAATTCCGGTTTCTTCGACTGGTTCCTGCTGCCGCTGTTCCCGCTGTTCGTCATCTACTGGGTGTCGGGCGTTGCCGAAACCAACCGCGCGCCGTTCGACGTGGTGGAAGGTGAATCGGAAATCGTCGCCGGTCACATGGTCGAGTACTCCGGCGGTGCGTTCGCCCTGTTCTTCCTGGCCGAATACGCGAACATGATCCTGATCAGCTTCCTGATCTCGATCTTCTTCCTCGGTGGCTGGCTGAGCCCGATCCAGGGCTGGGTTGATCTGGGCAACGTCTCGCCGCTGGTCGACTGGATCTGGAAGGGCGGTGCGCCGTGGCTGTTCGTCAAGGTGTTCTTCTTCGCCAGTGCCTACATCTGGTTCCGTGCCAGCTTCCCGCGCTTCCGCTATGACCAGATCATGCGCCTGGGCTGGAAGGTCTTCATTCCGCTGGCCATTCTGTGGATCGCGGTTACCGCCGTCATGGTGTTCTTCGGCGTGATTCAAAAGGGCGTCTAAGTGATGAACAGGATTACCCATTACTTCAAGAGCCTGCTGCTGCTCGAACTGCTGGCCGGCCTTTGGCTGACGCTGAAGTACAGCTTCAAGCCGAAGTACACGATGATGTACCCGATGGAGAAGTTCCCGCAGTCGCCGCGCTTCCGTGGCCTGCACGCACTGCGCCGTTATCCCAACGGCGAAGAGCGCTGCATTGCCTGCAAGCTGTGCGAAGCGGTGTGCCCGGCCCTGGCCATCACCATCGACTCGGCCAAGCGCGAGGACGGCACCCGCCGTACCACCCGCTACGACATCGACCTGTTCAAGTGCATCTTCTGCGGCTTCTGTGAGGAAAGCTGCCCGGTGGACTCGATCGTCGAAACCCACATCCTCGAGTACCACTTCGAGAACCGTGGCGAAAACATCGTTACCAAGCCGCAGCTGCTGGCCCTTGGCGATCGTCTCGAGAACGAGATCGCCGAGCGTCGTGCCGCCGATGCCGCTTACCGCTGAGGTCGAGAGATGGATTGGGTAAATATCGCTTTCTGGGTGTTCGCCATCGCGGCAACGGTTTCGGCCGGTGCGGTGATCAGCGTGCGCAACCCGGTGCACGCCGTGCTGTGCCTGGTGCTGACCTTCTTCTCCATTGCCTGCGTGTGGCTGCTGGTGGGCGCCGAGTTCCTCGGCGTGGCGCTGGTGCTGGTCTACGTCGGCGCGGTGATGGTGCTGTTCCTGTTCGTGGTGATGATGCTGGACATCGACCCCACCAAGATGCGTGAAGGCTGGGTGCGCTACCTGCCGGTCGGCCTGATCGTGGCCGTGGCGATGCTGGTGCAGATGCTGATCCTGATCGGCGTGAAGGGCAGGGCGGTCAACCCGTTCCCGGCCGACAACGCCGCTGCGATCGCCGCCGACACCTCCAACATCACCTGGCTGGCGCGCACGCTGTTCACCGAATACCTGCTGCCGTTCGAGTTCGCCGCCGTCATCCTGACCGTGGCCGTGGTCGCCGCCGTGATGCTGACCTTGCGTCGCCGCACCGGCGTGAAGAGCCAGAACCCGGGCGAGCAGACCATGGTCAAGGCCGACCAGCGCCTGCGCATGGTCAAGATGGATGCCGAACAGCCGGTGATCCACAGCAACACCACTCCGGCCACGGGCGAAGAGGAGACCAAGGCATGATCACTCTGGGCCACATCCTCGCGCTGGGCGCGGTGCTGTTCGCCATCAGCCTGGCCGGCATCTTCCTCAACCGGAAGAACGTCATCGTCCTGCTGATGTCGATCGAACTGATGCTGCTGTCGGTGAACATCAACTTCGTCGGCTTCTCGCGTCAGCTGGGCGATCCGTCCGGCCAGCTGTTCGTGTTCTTCATCCTGACCGTCGCCGCCGCGGAAGCCGCCATCGGCCTGGCGATCCTGGTGACCCTGTTCCGTACCCGCCGCACGATCAATGTCGGCGAAGTCGATTCGCTGAAGGGCTGATCCACAGATGGAAATCACTCTCTCCAAGAGTCTGTTGATCGCAGTGGTGCTTGCACCGCTGTTCGGCAGCATCATCGCCGGCCTGTTCGGTCGCCAGGTCAAGCGCTTCGGCGCGCAGACCATCACCATCCTCGGCGTCGCGGTAGCCTGCGGCCTGTCGATGTACACGTTCTACCAGCTGATGTGGGGCGGCGCGCAGCCGTTCAACCAGAACATCTACACGTTCTTCGAGGTTGGCCAGTACTCGGCCCACGTCGGCTTCATGGTCGACAAGCTGACCGCGATGATGATGGTGGTGGTGACCTTCGTGTCGCTGCTGGTCCACATCTACACGATCGGCTACATGCAGGACGACCCGGGCTACCAGCGGTTCTTCAGCTACATCTCGCTGTTCACCTTCTCGATGCTCACCCTGGTGATGAGCAACAACTTCCTGCAGCTGTTCTTCGGCTGGGAAGCGGTGGGCCTCGTTTCGTACCTGCTGATCGGCTTCTGGTTCAAGCGCCCGACCGCGATCTTCGCCAACATGAAGGCGTTCCTGGTCAACCGCGTCGGTGACTTCGGCTTCCTGCTGGGCATCGCCGGTGTGCTGTGGGTGTTCGGCACCCTGGACTACTCGCAGGTGTTCTCGCAGGCCGGCATGCTGGCTGACCCGCGCGCCCAGCTGCAGATCTGGGACGGGACGATCCTGGGCATGCAGCTGCTGAACGAGCCGGTGATCTGGTCGATCGCCACCGTCATCTGCATCTGCCTGTTCATCGGCGCCATGGGCAAGTCGGCCCAGGTCCCGCTGCACGTGTGGCTGCCGGACTCGATGGAAGGCCCGACCCCGATCTCGGCGCTGATCCACGCCGCGACGATGGTGACCGCCGGTATCTTCATGGTCACCCGCATGTCGCCGCTGTTCGAGCTGTCGCAGACCGCGCTGAACTTCATCCTCTTCATCGGTGCCACCACCGCGTTCTTCACCGGCCTGATCGGCATCGTGCAGAACGACATCAAGCGCGTCGTCGCGTACTCCACGCTGTCGCAGCTGGGCTACATGACCGTCGCCCTGGGCGTGTCGGCCTACTCGGCCGCCGTGTTCCACCTGATGACCCACGCCTTCTTCAAGGCCCTGCTGTTCCTGGGCGCCGGCTCGGTCATCATCGCGATGCACCACGAGCAGGACATGCGCAAGATGGGCGGCCTGCGCAAGTACATGCCGATCACCTTCATCACCATGTGGATCGGCACGCTGGCACTGGTCGGTACGCCGTTCTTCTCCGGCTTCTACTCGAAGGACACCATCATCGAGGCCGCTGAGATCCATGCCCACATCCAGAACAGCTGGGTGGCGACCTATGGTTACTGGGCAGTGCTGGGTGGCGTGCTGATCACCAGCTTCTACAGCTTCCGCCTGCTGTTCATGACCTTCCATGGCAAGGAGCGCTTCCGTGACGCGCACCACGATGACCATGGACATGATGACCACCATGCCGCCGACGCACACCACGCTGATGCGCATGACGACCACGGCCATGGCCACGGTCCGCATGAGCCGCACGAAACCCCGTGGGTGGTGACCCTGCCGCTGATCCTGCTGGCCATCCCATCGATCGCCATCGGCTTCTTCAGCATCGGCCCGATGCTGCACGGCACCGACTGGGCCGGCCACCATGCGCACGAAGCGATCAAGGGCCAGGCGCAGACGTTCTTCAGCGGCATCGTGCACTTCTACGATCCGGCCAAGAACACTGTCGGGTTCCTGGGTGAGGAATTCCATGGCCCGGTGGCGTTTGCACTGCACGGCATGATGCTGCCGCCGTTCTGGCTGACCCTGGCGGGCTTCCTGCTGGCCGCGCTGTTCTACCTGTGGAAGCCGGACCTGTCGGGCAAGGCGCGCAAGACCTTCGCCCCGATCGTTTCGGTGCTGGAAAACAAGTACGGCTTCGACAAGCTGTGGATCGATGGCTTTGCCGGTGGCAGCGTGAAGCTGGGCAAGGTCTCGCGCTGGATCGACAGCAACATCGTCGACGGCGTGGTCAATCTCTCGGCACGTGTTGTGGACGTTGCAGCCGGCGTGCTGCGTCGTACCCAATCCGGTTTCCTCTATCACTACGCCTTCGCGATGATCATCGGCCTGATTGCCCTGCTGGGCGTGCTGATGCATTACCTGCGTTGATGACCTGTACGGAATAAGAAGACGTGTCGAACTGGCCTCTACTCAGTGTCCTCATCTGGCTGCCGATCATCGGTGGCGCCCTGATCCTTGCGATCCGTGATGCACAGACTGCCCGCTGGGCGTCGCTGGGCGTCGCGGTGCTCACCTTCGTTGCAAGCCTCTCGCTGCTGAGTGGCTACAACGCGGGCATCGACGGTCTGCAGTTCGTCGAGACCCATGCCTGGATCCCGGCGTACAAGATCGGCTACAACCTGGGCGTGGACGGCATCGCCGTGGCGCTGATCCTGCTGACCACGCTGGTCAGCGTGCTTGCCCTGATCGGCGCCTGGAGCGCCATCGACAAGCGCGTGAACCAGTACGTTGCCGCCTTCCTGATCCTGGAAGGCGTCACCGTCGGCATCTTCGCCGCGACGGACGCGATGCTGTTCTACGTGTTCTTCGAAGCGATGCTGATCCCGATGTTCCTGATCATCGGTGTATGGGGCGGCCCGCGCCGCATCTATGCCGCGCTGAAGTTCTTCCTGTACACCTTCCTCGGCTCGGTGCTGATGCTGGTGGCGCTGATCTACCTGTACATGAAGGGCGGCAGCTTCCAGCTGGCCGACCTGTACGCGCTGCCGCTGTCGGCCAAGGAACAGACCTGGATCTTCTTCGCCTTCCTGATCGCCTTCGCGGTCAAGGTGCCGATGTTCCCGGTCCACACCTGGCTACCGGATGCACACGTGGAAGCGCCGACCGCCGGTTCGGTGATCCTGGCCGCGATTGCGCTGAAGATCGGTGGCTACGGCTTCCTGCGCTTCAACCTGCCGATCGTCCCGGACGCGTCGCAGGAATGGGCCTGGCTGGTGATCGCGCTGTCGCTGATCGCGGTGATCTACGTTGGCCTGGTCGCCCTGGTGCAGGACGACATGAAGAAGCTGATCGCCTATTCGTCGATCGCGCACATGGGCTTCGTCACCCTGGGCACCTTCATCGCCCTGTGGCTGGTGCGTGAAGCCGGCAACGCCGATGCCGCCCGCCTGGGCCTGCAGGGCGCCATGGTGCAGATGATCTCGCACGGCTTCGTGTCCGGCGCGATGTTCTCCTGCGTCGGCGTACTGTACGACCGCATGCACAGCCGCCGCATCGCCGATTACGGCGGCGTGGTCAACGTAATGCCGTGGTTCGCCACCTTCGCCATGCTGTTCTTCATGGCCAACGCGGGCCTGCCGGGCACCAGCGGTTTCGTCGGCGAGTTCATGGTCATCCTGTCGGCCTTCCAGCGTAATCCGTGGATCGCACTGGGCGCGGCTACCACGCTGATCATCGGCGCCGCCTACACCCTGTGGCTGTACAAGCGCATCTTCTTCGGCGAAGTGGCCAACAGCCACGTGGCCGAACTGAAGGACATCAACGGCCGCGAATGGCTGGTGCTGGGCGTGTTCGCCATCGGCGTGCTGGCCCTGGGCATCTACCCCAAGCCGTTGACCGACCTGATGGAGCCCTCGATCGCGAAGCTGGCGATGCAGATCGCATCCAGCAAGCTGCTGTAATTCCAGGATTTGATGATGACCACCTCGCCGCTGCTGCCATTGACCGCCGCTGACCTGCCACCGCTCGCTCCCGAGCTGGTGCTGATCGGCAGCGCCTTCGCTCTGATGATCCTTGACCTGTTCGTCAGCAACCGGAACAAGATCGTCACCCACCTGTTCTCGCTCGCTGCGCTGGCCGTGGTGCTGTTCATGCTGGCCACCGGTGTGGGCGGGCAGGGGGAGGTCTTCCATGGCATGTTCGTGCGCGATACCGCCGCGGACGTGATGAAGACCGGGATCGTGCTGCTCAGCGGCCTGACCCTGGTCTATGGCTGGCGTTACCTGCGTGACCGCAACCTGTTCCAGGGCGAGATCCCGGTGCTGATCCTGTTCGGCACCGCCGGCATGATGATCCTGGTGTCGGCCGGCAGCCTGCTGATGGTCTACCTGGGCCTGGAACTGCTGGCGCTGTGCTCCTACGCCCTGGTCGCCAGCAACCGCGAAAACGGCCTGGCCTCGGAAGCGGCGATGAAGTACATCGTGCTCGGCTCGCTGGCCTCGGGCCTGCTGCTGTACGGCATGTCGCTGATCTACGGCGCCACCGGCAGCCTGCACCTGGACGTCATCCGTGACGCCATCCCGCACTCGGAAGAGCGCGTGCTGCTGATCACCGGTGCGGTGTTCATGATCGCCGGCGTTGCCTTCAAGCTGGGTGCCGCGCCGTTCCACATGTGGCTGCCGGACGTGTACCAGGGTGCCCCGGCACCGATCGCGCTGTTCATCAGCTCCGCGCCGAAGCTGGCCGCCTTCGGCATGGCCTACCGCCTGCTGGAAATGGGCGTGGGCCCGCTGTCGACCGAACTGCAGCTGCTGATCGCCGGCCTGGCCGCCGTGTCGCTGGTCATCGGCAACCTGATGGCCATCGCGCAGAGCAACCTCAAGCGCATGCTGGCGTTCTCCACCGTCTCGCACATCGGCTTCCTGCTGATGGGCATCGCCGGTGGCGGTTCGCAGGGCTATGCCGCCGCGCTGTTCTACGCACTGGCCTACGCCATCATGTCCACCGCCGCCTTCGGAGCGATCATCGCGCTGTCGCGTGCCGGCTTTGAAGCCGAGAACATCGAGGACTTCAAGGGCCTGAACGCCCGCAACCCGTGGATGGCCGGCCTGGTGCTGTGCATCATGGCGTCGCTGGCCGGCATTCCGCCGTTCCTGGGCTTCTGGACCAAGCTGGCCGTGCTCGGCGCTGCCGTCAACGGCGGCCTGCTGTGGCTGGCCATCCTTGGTGTGTTGTGCGCTGTGGTCGGTTGCTTCTACTACCTGCGCGTCATCAAGGTCATGTACTTCGATGAGCCGGTGGGCGAGGCCATGCCGCGCAACAACGACCGCGTGCTGGGCGTGGTGCTGGGCGTGAATGCCCTGGCGCTGCTGGCGCTGGGCCTGGCCTGGAACCCGATCATGGTCTGGTGCCAGCAGGCATTTGCGCATCTTGCATAAAAGTTGACACAAAGCTGCGCGATTCGTGTAATATGCGCAGCCTGAGTTGTCACTGCAGCGGTTCAGCCAGAACATCGTTGCGGTAGCCCTCCTCAATAGAGCAGGGCAGCAGTTCAAACACTTCCGGTGCGGGGTGGAGCAGTCTGGCAGCTCGTCGGGCTCATAACCCGAAGGTCGCAGGTTCAAATCCTGCCCCCGCTACCAAGTAAAGAGATCGCCTTCGAAGCCCTGCTTCGGAGGCGTTTTTCTTTGGGGGCCGCTTCGTTTCCGTCTGATTGGGGTCAGATCCCTTTTCCACGGGAAAAGGGATCTGACCCCAGGTCCCGCACCTTGCACCAGTGCGGTGCAGCCGCTATCATCAGCGGCCTAGCAGTACCCCTGAAGGCGGCCTCCCGGCGGGAGTCCGGACCCGGAAGGAGGGCCGCAACCGGCAGGCAATGCAGGTTGCAACCGGAATCCAGTCACCGGAGTCTTTCCGGAAAAGGGGCCCAGCGGGCCCTTTGTCGTTTCCGGGGCGTCATGTTTTCACGCCGGCCAAGGCCGGCACCCAACCAAGAGATCAAGGCAGGCTGTGAGCGACAAGGCAACCGACATCGCGAATCTGCTCGCCCCGACCGTTGTGTCGCTGGGCCTGGAGCTGCTGGGCGTTGAGTATCTGCCGGCCCCCGGCGGTGCGACCCTGCGCCTTTACATCGACGTGCCGCTGGCTGAACAGCCCGAGCGCATCATCAATGTCGACGACTGCGAGCGGGTCAGCCGCGAAGTGTCGGCGCAGCTGGACGTCGAGGACCCGATCAGTGGCAATTACACGCTGGAAGTGTCCTCGCCGGGCGTGGATCGCCCGCTGTTCAACCTGGAGCAGTTCGCCCGCCACCAGGGTGAATCGGCCAAGGTCACGCTGAAGCTGCCGCAGGATAACCGTCGTCGCCTGCAGGGCCGTATCGAGGCGACCGACGAGGCCGCAGGCACCATCACCTTCAGCGTCGACAAGAGCGAAGTGGTGGTGTCGGCCGACAACATCGACAAGGCACGGATCATGCCCGACTGGGTGGCGCTGGGGCTGGCCCCGAGCAAGCCGACCGGTCCGGCACCGAAGCGTCCGAAGCCGAACACGAATTCTTCTTCCAACGAGCCGGCGGCAAAGAAGCCGCGCGCGGAGTGAGCCAATGAGCAAGGAACTGTTGCTGGTAGTCGACGCGGTCGCCAACGAGAAGGGCGTGCCGCGTGAAGTGATCTTCGATGCCATTGAGGCCGCCCTGGCCTCGGCAGCGAAGAAGCGCTATCCCGACGAGGAAGTGCTGACCCGCGTGGTCATCGACCACAAGGATGGCAGCTACGAAACCTACCGCCGCTGGGAAGTGGTGGCCGATGACGTGGTCATGGAATCGCCGGACCGCCAGATCCGCCTGATGGATGCCGTCGATGAAGCCGAAGGCGTGGACGTCGGCGACTACATCGAAGAGCAGATCGAGAACCCGGACTTCGGCCGCATCGCCGCCCAGGCCGCCAAGCAGGTCATCGTCCMGCGCGTGCGCGAGGCCGAGCGCCAGCAGGTCGTGGATGCGTGGAAGGATCGCGTCGGCGAACTGATCACCGGTGTGGTCAAGCGCGCCGAGCGCGGCAACATCTATGTCGACCTCGGTGGCAACGCCGAAGGTTTCATTCCGAAGGACAAGGGCATTCCGCGCGACGTGCTGCGCGCCGGTGACCGCGTGCGCGGCTACCTGGCCGAAGTCCGTTCGGAACCGCGTGGCCCGCAGCTGTTCATCAGCCGTGCCGCCCCGGAATTCATGATCGAGCTGTTCAAGCTGGAAGTGCCGGAAGTCGGCCAGGGCCTGGTGGAAATCAAGGCCTGTGCCCGCGATCCGGGCGACCGCGCCAAGATCGCCGTGCTCGCCCACGACCAGCGCACCGATCCGATCGGCGCCTGCATCGGCATGCGCGGCTCGCGCGTGCAGGCCGTGTCCAACGAGCTCAATGGCGAGCGCGTGGACATCGTGCTGTGGAACGACAACCCGGCCAACTTCGTCATCAACGCGATGGCGCCGGCCGAAGTGCAGTCGATCATCGTTGATGAAGACAAGCACTCGATGGACCTGGCTGTCGCTGAAGACCGCCTGGCCCAGGCGATCGGCAAGGGAGGCCAGAACGTGCGCCTGGCCAGCCGCCTGACCGGCTGGCAGCTCAACGTGATGACCCAGGACCAGGTCACCGCCAAGTCGGAAGCCGAGCAGGCTTCGGCCCGCCAGCTGTTCATGGACAAGCTGGAAGTGGACGAAGAGATCGCCGGCATCCTGGTCAGCGAAGGCTTCGGCACCGTCGAGGAAATCGCTTATGTCCCGGTCGGCGAACTGCTGGCCGTGGAAGGTTTCGACGAAGACATCGTCGAAGAGCTGCGCGCTCGTGCCCGCGATGCGCTGCTCAATGAGGCCCTGGCAGTCGAAGAAGGCCTTGAAGACGGCCAGCCGGCGCAGGACCTGCTGTCCCTGAAGGGCATGGACGAAGCCACCGCGTATGCGCTGGCCGGCCACGGCGTGCGTACCAGCGAGGACCTGTCCGACCTGGCCGCCGACGAGGTCATGGACTTCGGCATCGAAGGACTGGATCAGGCGCGCGCCGCTGCGCTGATCCTGGCCGCCCGTGCCGAAGAGATCGCCCGACTGGAACGCGGCGAATGAGCCGGCAATGAACAGGGCCCTGAGCCGCTCAGGGCGTAGAATCCGCGCCACCTCCAGATGCGGGGGGGCGCCCACAAGATCATAGGATCCGAATGTCGCAGCAAACCACCATCCGCAAGCTTGCCGAACTGGTCAACACACCGGTCGAAAAACTGCTGGAACAGCTGGCCGGTGCCGGCATGAAGTTCAGCGGTCCCGACCAGGTCGTGACCAGCTCCGAGAAGGTGAAGCTCCTGGGCTTCCTTCGTCGTTCGCACGGCAAGCCCGAGCAGGCCCCGGAAGAGACCGATCAGTCTGCAAAGAAGATCACGCTCAACCGCCGGAAGCAGCAGGAAGTGACGGTCAATTCCGGTCGCAGCAAGACGACCGTGAATGTCGAGGTGCGCCAGAAGCGCACCTACGTCAAGGATGGTGCGCGCGCCATGACGCCGGACGAAGAACGCGCCGACATCCTGCGCAAGCTGGAAGAGTCGCGCGCCCGCAACCTCGCCGAACAGCAGGCGCTGGCCGAGAAAGATCGTCTGCGCGACGAAGCCATCGTCCGTGCCCGTGAGGAAGAGATTGCGGCCAAGGAACGCGCAGAGGCAGAGAAGAAGGCTGCCGAGGAAGCTGCGGCCGCCGCGAAGGCTGCCGAGGCGCTGGCTGCCACCAAGCCCAAGCGCGCTCCGATCGATGAAACCGCGCCGCGCCCGCCGCGTGCTCCAGCCGCCGCTCCGGCTGCGCCGCGCAGTGCGCCGCCGCCGCCGCGCAACGACGACCGCAACAACCGCAGCGCGCCGCGCAACGAGCGTGGCCCGGGCGACCGTTTCGCCGGCCAGATGCACCTGTCGGCTGCCGACCGCGCGCGTCGTGGCAACAGCAACAACAGCAACAGCCGTGGTCGTCCGGGCGGGCGTAACCAAGCGGGTGGCCGTCGCGACATGTCGCGCGGTGGCAACAATGCCGGTCCGCACGCCTTTGAGCGTCCGACTGCGCCGGTGGTGCGTGAAGTGGCGATCGGCGACACGATCACCGTGGCCGACCTGGCGCAGAAGCTCGCGCTGAAGGGCGGCGAGGTGGTCAAGGCGCTGTTCAAGATGGGCGTGATGGCCACCATCACCCAGTCCATCGACCATGACACCGCCGCGCTGGTGACCGAAGAACTCGGCCACAAGGCGATCCGCGCCAACGACAACGATGCCGAAGACGCACTGCTGGCCTCGACCGGTGAAAACCAGGGCGAAGCCACCCAGCGTCCGCCGGTGGTCACCATCATGGGCCACGTCGACCACGGCAAGACCTCGCTGCTGGATTACATCCGCCGCACGAAGGTCGCCACCGGCGAAGCCGGCGGCATCACCCAGCACATCGGTGCCTACCACGTGGATACGCCGAAGGGCGTGATCAGCTTCCTGGATACCCCGGGCCATGCCGCCTTCACCTCGATGCGTGCCCGCGGCGCCAAGCTGACCGACATCGTGGTGCTGGTCGTGGCCGCCGATGACGGCGTCATGCCGCAGACCAAGGAAGCGATCCAGCACGCCCGTTCGGCGGGTGTGCCGCTGATCGTGGCGATCAACAAGATCGACAAGTCCGACGCCGACCCGATGCGGGTCAAGAACGAACTGCTGTCCGAGCAGGTCGTGGCCGAAGACTTCGGTGGTGATACTCAGATGGTGGAGATCTCGGCCAAGACCGGCCTGGGCATCGACGACCTGCTGGACGCCATCTCGATCCAGGCTGAACTGCTGGAACTGAAGGCCGTCGACGAAGGCCGCGCCTCGGGCGTGGTGATCGAATCGTCGCTGGACAAGGGCCGCGGCCCGGTCGCAACCGTGCTGGTGCAGCAGGGCCGCCTGAAGAAGGGCGACTACCTGGTGTGCGGCATCCAGTACGGCCGCGTGCGTGCGCTGTTCGACGAAACCGGCAAGCAGCCGGAGTTCGCGGGCCCGTCCATCCCGGTGCAGGTCCTGGGCCTGTCCGGCGTGCCGGAAGCCGGTGACGACTTCGTGGTCGTAGAGGACGAGCGCCTGGCCAAGGACGTTGCCCAGCAGCGTGAGACCAAGCGCCGTGAATCGCGCCTGGTGGCCACCGCGGGGAGCCGCATGGAAGACATCATGGCGACCCTGGGCAAGGGCGAGGGCCAGCAGGTCCTCAACCTGGTCATCAAGGCCGACGTGCAGGGTTCGGTGCAGGCCCTGAGCCAGGCACTGGTCGCGCTGTCCAATGAAGACATCCGCATCAACGTGATCCACTCCGGCGTGGGCGGCATCACCGAATCGGACGCCAACTCGGCAGCTGCTTCGAAGGCCACCGTCATCGGCTTCAACGTGCGTGCGGATGCTTCGGCCCGTCGCATCATCGAATCCAATGGCGTTGACCTGCGCTACTTCTCGATCATCTATGACGTGATCGACCAGGTGAAGCAGGTGGCCTCCGGTCTGCTGGGCGTAGAGATCCGCGAAGAGATCATCGGTATCGCCGAGGTCCGCGACGTGTTCCGCAGCTCCAAGCTGGGCGCCGTTGCCGGCTCGATGGTCATCGAGGGTGTGGTCAAGCGCAACAAGCCGATCCGCGTGCTGCGCGACAGCGTGGTGATCTTCGAAGGCGAACTGGAATCGCTGCGCCGCTTCAAGGAAAACGTCGAGGAAGTCCGCAACGGTACCGAATGCGGTATCGCGGTGAAGGCCTACAACGACGTCAAGCCGGGTGACCAGATCGAGTGCTTCGAGCGTATCGAAGTGCCGCGCACCCTGTAATGCTGCAAGGGGCCGGTCCTCGCGGACCGGTCCGCCACCCTGGTGGGGCCCGACCTTGGTCGGGCCGCCTTCCCTGGTAGGACCCGACCTTGGTCGGGTCTTCGCCCCTGGTAGGGCCCGACCTTGGTCGGGTCACATTCAAATCAAGAGCCTGACCGCGTGCCCAAGACTTTCCATCGAACCGACCGTGTCTCCGCCCAGCTGCGCCGTGAACTCGGCACCCTGGTGCACAACGCCGTGCGCGAGCATGGGTTGCCCTCGGTGAGCGTGTCCGACGTGGAAATCACCCGCGACATGGCCCATGCCAAGGTATTCGTCACCGCGCTGATGCCGGAGCGTTCGGCCGAAGCCGTGGCCGGCCTGAAGGAGCTGGGCTACCGCCTGCGCATGGACCTGGCCCGTGCGATGAAGCTGCGCCACGTGCCGGAGCTGCATTTCCACTACGACGATTCGGTCGACCGTGGTGAGCACATCGACAACATCCTGCGCGACCTGCCCGATACGCTGGCCGCGGAGAAGCGCCGCGAAAGCGACGAAGAATAAGCCAGCGCCGGGCCCATGCCCGGCGTCTTTTCATTCCGGCAACGCGATGCCTGTGCCGGCCGCGCTGCGGTAGCCGAGCCTGGCTCGGCTCTACACAATCCTGCCATGACCCGAATTCAGTTCCGCCGCCTGGATGGCATCCTGCTGCTCGACAAGTCGACCGGCATGAGCTCCAACGCCGCCCTGCAGGTGGCCCGTCGCCTGTTCCGTGCCGAAAAGGGCGGCCATACCGGCAGCCTTGATCCGCTGGCCACCGGCCTGTTGCCGCTGTGCTTCGGCGAGGCAACCAAGATCGCCGGCCTGCTGCTCGGCTCGGCCAAGGCCTACGACGCCGAGATCATGCTGGGCCAGACCACCGATACCGACGATTCCGAAGGCCAGGTGCTGCTGCAGCGCCCGGTGCCTTCGATCAGTGCCGAGGCCCTGCAGGCGGCGCTGGTGCCGCTGACCGGCAGCATCCGCCAGCGCGCTCCGATCTACTCGGCGCTGAAGCAGGGTGGGGAACCGCTGTATGTGAAGGCCCGTCGTGGTGACGTCATCGAAGCGCCTGAGCGCGAGGTGCAGGTGCATGCCATCGAGGTGCTGGAGCAGCAGCCGGAACGGCTGCGCCTGCGGGTGACCTGCGGCTCGGGCACCTACATCCGCAGCCTGGCCCGCGACCTTGGCGAAAGCCTGGGCTGCGGTGCTCACATCACTGCGCTGCGCCGGCTCTGGGTCGAGCCGTTCCGTGAACCGGCGATGGTCACCCTGGATCAGCTGCGGGCGATGGTCGAGGCAGGTGATGAGGCCGGCATGGACGCGCTGCTGCTGCCGCTGGCGGCCGGGCTGGCGGAATACCCGCGGGTCGACCTCGATGCCGGCCAGGCCCACCGCTTCTGCGTCGGCCAGCGCCAGCGCGACCCGTCCTGGCCGCATGGCCTGGTCGCCGTGTTTGGTCCGGACGATGTTGTCCAGGGGCTGGGGCAGGTCGATGACAGCGGCCTGCTGGCGCCGCAGCGTCGTTTCAACCTCTGACCGGGCCCGGGCGGTTCAGCCCCGGTCCTTGTCCCGGAAGCCCCCGACCGTTACAATTTCGCGGCCGTTTTCCGGCAGCCTGCCTCGCGCAGGTTTCATCCTCGTAGTCCACGGCGAGCCTGGCGGTGCGCGAAGCGCGTTCCTGCCGGCCACGCATCACAGAGAAAAAAGAAATGTCGATTGACACCCAGAAGGTCATTGAAGACAACAAGCGCAGCTCGGCTGACACCGGCTCCCCGGAAGTCCAGGTTGCACTGCTGACCGCCCGCATCGAACTGCTGACCGGCCACTTCAAGACCCACAAGAAGGACCACCACAGCCGCCGCGGCCTGCTGCAGATGGTCAACCGCCGTCGCAGCCTGCTCGACTACCTGAAGAAGAAGGACGTCGAGCGTTACAAGGCCCTGATCGAAAAGCTTGGCCTGCGTCGCTAAGCAACGAATCCCCCGCGGCGCAGCGATGCGCCGCGGTTTTGTTTTGTAGCACCGCAATCCCCGATTCAGGCCGGAACGATCCGGCCACCCGCTGGCGGCAAGGGTCGCCGACGGTCCAAATTCGCAGACAGCATCCCCAAGGACACCCTCCGTGGCAAAAATCACCAAAACCTTCCAGTACGGCAAGCACACCGTCACGCTCGAGACCGGCGAAGTCGCCCGTCAGGCCAGCGGTGCCGTCATCGTCAAGATGGACGACACCGTACTGCTGGTCACCGCCGTCGCCGCCAAGAGCGCGCGCGAAGGCCAGGACTTCTTCCCGCTGACCGTCGATTATCAGGAAAAGTTCTACGCCGGCGGCCGTATCCCGGGTGGTTTCTTCAAGCGTGAGGGCCGTGCGACCGAGAAGGAAACCCTGATCTCGCGTCTGATCGACCGTCCGATCCGTCCGCTGTTCCCGGAAGACTACAAGAACGAAGTGCAGATCATCGCCACGGTCATGTCGTTGAACCCGGACGTGGACGGCGACATCCCGGCCCTGATCGGCGCCTCGGCTGCCCTGGCCCTGGCCGGCACCCCGTTCATGGGTCCGATCGGCGCTGCCAAGGTCGGTTACAAGAACGGCGAGTACATCCTGAACCCGACCGTCAGCGAACTGGCTGACTCGCAGCTGGAACTGGTCGTCGCCGGTACCTCCAACGCCGTGCTGATGGTCGAATCCGAAGCCGCGCTGCTGTCCGAAGAAGTGATGCTGGGCGCCGTGACCTTCGGTCACCGCGAAATGCAGAAGGTCATCAACGCGATCAACGAGCTGACCGTCGAAGCCGGCACCAAGCCGTCGACCTGGGAAGCTCCGGCCAAGAACGACGCGCTGATCTCCGCCCTGAAGGAAGCCATCGGCCCGCGCCTGGGCGAAGCCTTCCAGGTGCGCGACAAGCTGCAGCGCCGCGACGCCATCTCGGCGATCAAGAAGGACGTGGTCGAAACCCTGGCTGGCCGCGTGGCCGCTGAAGGCTGGAACCCGGCCGAGCTGTCGAAGGAATTCGGCGAGCTGGAATACCGCACCATGCGTGACTCGGTGCTGGACACCAAGGTCCGTATCGACGGCCGTGCGCTGGACACCGTCCGCCCGATCGCCGTGAAGACCGGCGTGCTGCCGCGTACCCACGGTTCCTCGCTGTTCACCCGCGGCGAAACCCAGGCCATCGTGACCATCACCCTGGGCACCGCCCGTGATGGCCAGGTCATCGATGCCGTTGCCGGTGAGTACAAGGAAAACTTCCTGTTCCACTACAACTTCCCTCCGTTCTCGGTGGGTGAGTGCGGCCGCATGATGGGCCCGAAGCGCCGCGAAATCGGCCACGGTCGCCTGGCCAAGCGCGGCGTGCTGGCTGTCATGCCGTCGCTGGAAGCCTTCCCGTACACCATCCGCGTCGTCTCGGAAATCACCGAGTCGAACGGTTCCTCGTCGATGGCATCGGTCTGCGGTTCGTCGCTGGCCCTGATGGACGCCGGCGTGCCGGTGAAGGCGCCGGTTGCCGGTATCGCCATGGGCCTGGTCAAGGAAGGCGAGCGTTTCGTCGTCCTGTCCGACATCCTGGGTGACGAAGATCACCTGGGCGACATGGACTTCAAGGTGGCCGGTACCGCTGAGGGCATCTCCGCCCTGCAGATGGACATCAAGATCGAAGGCATCACCGAAGAGATCATGAAGCAGGCCCTGCAGCAGGCCAAGGCTGGCCGTCTGCACATCCTGGGCGAAATGGCCCACGGCCTGACCGCTCCGCGTGAAGAGCTGTCGGACTACGCGCCGCGCCTGCTGACCATCAAGATCCACCCGGACAAGATCCGCGAAGTGATCGGCAAGGGTGGTTCGACCATCCAGGCCATCACCAAGGAAACCGGCACCCAGATCGACATCCAGGACGACGGCACCATCGTCATCGCTTCGGTCAATGCCATCGCTGCCCAGGCCGCCAAGGCCCGCATCGAGCAGATCACCTCGGACGTCGAGCCGGGCCGCATCTACGAAGGCAAGGTCGCCAAGATCATGGACTTCGGTGCGTTCGTCACCATCCTGCCGGGCAAGGACGGTCTGGTCCACGTGTCGCAGATCTCCAGCGATCGCGTCGAGAAGGTCGGCGACGTGCTGAAGGAAGGCGATGTGGTCAAGGTCAAGGTGCTGGAAGTCGACAAGCAGGGCCGTATCCGCCTGTCGATGAAGGCCGTGGAAGAAGGCGACGCCGTCAGCGCCGAGTAATCGACCTCCGGTCGATTACGGTAGGTGTCAACCTTGGTTGACACGCTCCTGGAATCGCTGAAATGAAAAAGCGGGCTTCGGCCCGCTTTTTCTTTGCCTGGAATCCTGTGGATGAGGACCGTTGGTCCTTGCACTTACGCGTCTTCTTCGTCCTCACCCAGCCACCAGACCTGGCCTGGCTCCGGGTCGCTCATCGGGTGCTCGCGCTGTTCGATGGCCTCCAGCACCCGGCCGGGGGCTGTAGCGACCCACACCGCCATGAGCTTTTCCACCGCATCCCGGCCCTGTGCGGCCACGCCGAGGTCACGTTCGCGTCTCCATTGGTCTTCATCTGGCGCCTCGTCACCATGCTGGTGCGGCGTGCCGTAGCTGCAGCGGCGGCACAGCCGGCGCACGGTGGCCGTCCAGTCCTCGACCATGCCGATGCCAGGCAGGGTGATGGCTTCCAGGGCAGCGATGTCATCGGCCGAATCGCACTGCACGAACACGGTGAAGGTCGCCATGTCCGATGCCTGCAGGCGCTGCATGGCATTGAACACCGGCACCTGGCGCTCGCCGTAGGTGCGATGGCCGGTTGATGCGCCGTCGTGCAGCACGATGTCGCCGAAGCGGAAGCCGCTTTCGGGCAGCGGTACGTTGTCGATGCGTGCACGCACCGGATCAATGCGGCTCATATACACCACTTCGGCATCCGACCACGGTGCCAGGCGCACGCAGGCCACGCCGAAGTGGCCCTCGATCGGGCCCTCGCCTTCGGGCAGGGTGATGCCACAGCGGGTCCACTGGCGTCGTGCTTCGGCCCAGTCCGCCATGCCGGTGGCGGCGATGCCGGCATTCCAGGCAGTGGCGACATCGAATTCCCCACGCAGCTGCTCCGATTGCAGGTTGTCCTGCAGTGAGGCAGCCCAGTCGCGCAGGTACTTGTGCGCCAGCCCGCGCATGTAATGCAGGTACGGCACCTCCGGAGCGAGTGCGATCAGCTCGCCGAACAGCGCCACCGCCTGCTGCAGGTCGCCTTCGTGGAAGGCGTCGTAGGCGCGTGCTTCCAGCAACTGGCGTTCGTCGAGGGATGTGTCGTCCAGCAGGTCGTCGTTGCAGGGAGTGTCGTGGTCGGTGCTCATGTCCATGCGCGGTTGTAGATCCGCGGCTACCTTAGCCGATGCAGGTGGCTGGGAGCGCCGCGTCGGTGCATGTCCTGCTGCAATGCATGGTGGCAGCGGCATGACTGCCACGTTGTCGCCCTCTGGCCGATCGTTGCTGTCCACTGGACGACATGCCACGACATCCGTCCCATGGCCCCATTCGTTTGCTAACGTGGCGGCGCCTTCGAACCGGGAGATTCCATGTTCCGCCAGACCGTGGCTGTCCTTGCCGTGCTGATTGCCGGTGCCTTGCCCTTTGCCGTACATGCGGCGCCCGCGCAGCCACCGATCTTCGGTGCCTACTACCCCGGTGGTTCGGCCGAGCGCTACCCGGTGTCGAGCATTCCGGCCGAGCGCCTCACCCACCTGTTCTACGCGTTCTCCACCATCGAGGACGGGCGCTGCACGATCGGTGCCGAAGCGCCGAAGAATTTCGCTGCGCTGGCCGAGCTGAAGAAGGCGCACCCGCATCTGCGCACGCTGATCTCAATTGGCGGATGGGGCGCAGGTGGATTCTCCGATGCAGCGCTGACCGAGGCCAGCCGCAAGCGCCTGGTCGACTCGTGCATGGCGCTGTTCTTCGATCGCCATGCCGGCAGCTTCGATGGCGTGGACATCGACTGGGAATTTCCTGTCAGTGGCGGCCCGAAGGAGCTGGCGCACCGCCCGCAGGATCGCGCCAATCTGACCAGGCTCGCGCAGGCGTTCCGCGTGGCACTCGACGCGCACGGGCGCAAGGAGCGACAGCCGATGCTGCTGACCGCCGCGTTGGCCGCCGGTCGCCTGCAGACCGATGGCCCCTACGATCCGGCCGCCAGCTACGACCTGCCGGCGTTGGCCAAGGTGTTCGATTTCATCAACCTGATGAGCTACGACATGGGCACCGGTTTCTCTGCGGTGTCGACCTTCAATGCGCCGCTGCATGAAGTGCCGGCCGATCCGCTGGCGCCGGAGCTGCGGCGCTGGAACAACGTGGCCGGCGCGGTGCAGTACTACCGCGAGCACGGTGTGCCGGCCGACAAGCTGGTGTTGGGCGTGCCGTTCTACGGGCGCGGCTTCAAGGTCACCGGCGATGCCCCGGATGGCCTGTACCAGTCCTACAGTGCGCCGGCTGATGCCGGCGACTGGCGGGTGATCAAGGCGCGCTATCTCGACCAGCCGGGTTGGACGAAACACTGGCAGTCGCAGGCGCAGAGCCCGTGGCTGTACAACGCCGGGCAGAAGATCTTCATCAGCTATGAAGACCCGCGCTCGATCGGGCTGCGTGCGCAGTTCGCCCGTGAGCAGGGCCTGGCCGGGGTCTTCATGTGGGAGCTGACCGGCGACGACGAACAGGCCAGCCTGCTCAACGCCATGCTGGGCCCCTGGCAGAAGGCGCGCATCGGCGATTGAGCTGCATCAGGCGATGCCCGGCGCAATGTCGCAACGCCATTGGCCCAACGCCGCACAGCATGGCCACGCCCGCAGCGTTACGCTGCGGGCATGATCCATCTTGAACGCCTGGACCACCTGGTCCTCACCGTCGCCGACATCGACCGCAGCTGTGACTTCTACCAGCGCGTGCTCGGCATGCAGATCGTGCGCTTCGGCGCGGGCCGTACCGCGCTGCAGTTCGGCCAGCAGAAGATCAATCTGCATCTGGCCAGTGCCCCGCTGCAGCCGCATGCGCTGCGGCCCACGCCGGGCAGTGCCGACCTGTGCCTGGTCACGCGTACGGCGACAGTCGATGTGCTGGCCCACCTGCAGGCGCAGTCCGTTGCGGTGGAGGAGGGGCCGGTTGCACGCACCGGCGCGCTGGGGCCGATCGAATCGGTGTACTTCCGCGACCCGGATGGCAACCTGATCGAAGTGAGTCGTTACCCCGGCGAGGCATGATCCTGCTTGTGTAGCGTCGAGCTTGCTCGACGGTGCTTGGCGCGAAATCAACGCCAGTCGAGCAAGCTCGACGCTACAGGGGGCGTTGCGCGCAACGGTAGGTAGCGCCGGGCCATGCCCGGCGAAGGCTCAGTTGACCCAGACGCTGTTGGGATCGCCGTTGCGGGCGCGGCGTTGGCTGGCCACTGCCAGGCGGGCGAAGCCGAAGGCCATGGCCAGCGCGATGGCATCGACCCAGAACAGCGGCCAGTGGCCACGCGCGGCAGCACGCCACAGCCAGTCACCATTGAGCGCACCATGCAGGATCGGCACCAGCGCAGTGCTGATCGCCGCCGCCCACAGCAGTTCGCGTGCCGCCTGCGCCGGGCGTCGCAGTGCGGCCCACAGCGCACAGACAGCCCAGCTGCCGAAGCAGGCCCAGCGGATGCCGTGGTCGACTGCCGACGGTGCCAGCCGCTCCAGCACCAGTGCGGTGACGAAGGCGACCGAGATCGCCACGCACAGGCCGATGCACACGCCGACCGTGGCCCGCGCCATGTTCACGCCGGCACGCGGCTGCTGCGGCTGGCGGCGCTTGCGCCGCGACTCGATCCACAACAGGTTGCCGGAGTAGAACAGGAAGGCACCGCCGAGGCCGAGCAGGAAGTACAGCCAGACCACCACGCCGTTGCCGAATTCGCCGAAGTGCAACGCGTAGGCGGCGCTGAGCGTGGCGTGGTTGGCGTCGCGCTGGCCTGGCAGCTGCGAGGCCAGAACGTTACCTGTGGTGACGTCCAGTGCCACCGCGCCAAGCGGGCCGAGCGTGCCGGTGGATTCGCCGGTGATCTCGATGGTGGCATTGGCATCGCCGGCATTGGCCAGCTTCAGGTAAGCCGGCTCGAAGTTGGCCACGCCCTGTGCGCGGGCGACTTCAAGCGCGCGCGCATGCAGCACGCGCAGGCTGCCTGGCGGTGCCGGAATGCCACTGGCGTCGCGCACGGGCGCGGTGTCCATCGCCGTCGGCACCGCCTGCAGCGCCTTGCCGTCGTAGATCAACGGGTTGAGCAGGGCCATCTGCACGAACACCAGGCAGAGCAGGGCGCCGGTCACCGCGAACATCAGGTGGAAGGGCAGGCTCAGTACGCCGATCACGTTGTGCGCGTCCTGCCACAACTGCTTCAGGTTGCGGCCCGGCCGCAGCGCGAACAGGTCACCAAACAGCTTCGGAAGGTGGATCACCAGGCCGCTGAGCAGCGCCATGCCATACAGCAGGCTGACGATGCCCATCACGTAGATGCCGGCCACGGGTAGGCCCAGGCTGTAGTGCAGCTCGTTGACCAGTTCCGCCAGCCCGGTCTGCGGCGGCGTCGGGCTGCCGGCGATCTGGCCCGGCCAGGCGTAACGCCAGCTACCGTCATCGGCCTGCCAGTACGCCAGAGGCTGCGGATGGTCGGTGCCAGGGAAGGTCATGCCGACGTGGCGACGTGCTTCCGGATGCGTGGCCAGCACGTCCTCCAGCAGGTACTGCGCATCGTCCAGCCCGGCTGGCAGTGCGGTAGCTGCGCCTGGCGTCTGCCACAGCGGCAGGTCGTGATGGAACAGGGTCAACGCACCGGCGTAGAAGGCCACGAACAGGCCGAAGCCGGCCACCAGGCCAACCCAGGTATGCAAGGTGGTGAACGTGCGCAGTGTCTGCGAACTGAACTTCATGGGAGAGATCTCAATGTACCGCGCCGGTCAGGCGCAGCAACCCGAGTACGGCGAAGCCGGCGGCGGCGCTGCCACCCAGCACCAGCCAGGCATGCAGCGCGCTGCGGAAACTGAACGCCCAGAGGGCAGCCAGCATCCACAGCGGCACGAAGGCGATCAGGCCGGGTACCAGGGCGTTCTGCCAGGGGCCTGGCGGGAGCCAGGTCACCCATCCAGTGGCGGCAGCGGCCAGAAGGAACCCGGCGATGATGCCGGCCAGTGCGCGCGGCCACATCAGGGCGACTCCGTGCCGGGGCGGTGCCAGGCGGCCAGCGCCGGCAGCAGCATCGCCGCCAGCATCCAGGTGCACAGCATCGCCACCAGGCCGGCGGCAAAGCCGAGCTCGGCCATCCATAGCCACAGCGCGGCGGCAGCTGCGACCAGGCCGATCTGGCGTCCAAGGCGGCCGGCGCGACGCAGGCGCGGCCAGCGGCAGTGCGGTGAGGCGGCATAGAAGGCCAGCGCCGAGAACATCGCCGCCAGCATGCCCAGGCTGCAGAAGCCGAGCGTGGAAAGGCCGACGGTGATCATTGCGAGCGGCCGCCGCGGCAGCGGGCCGGCGAACGCGGGGCACGGGCGGGGCCGGCGGGAGCCGGTCGGAGCGGGTGGCGCATCACGGGGTCCTGGGGGAAAGCGGGCAGGCTGGCACGGGCCGGCTGCGTGCACATGGTAGTCATTGCGTTTTCACGCCGCCAGCGGCGGCCATTCAGCGGACCGTACGGTAGCCCTTGGGCTTTCCGGTGCGCTGGTTTAAGATCATCACACCCTCTGACTGGAACAAGGTGGCCCGCGCCCAGCGCCGGCCGAGCGTGCGACATGAGCACTACCACCGCCCACTGTTGACCTGCCCCCGAAGGCCCTGTGTTCCAGGCGCCCTTGTGGCGCTTTTTTATTGCCCGGGCGCCGTCCCGGGAACGCTTTCCAGTCCGCCCAGCGGGCCCCCGCACGAAGCCACTGCGATGATCAACATTACCCTTCCCGACGGCAGCCGCCGCGAGTTTGAAAACCCCGTCAGCGTCATGGACGTCGCCCAGTCGATCGGCGCCGGCCTGGCCAAGGCCACCATTGCCGGTGCCGTGGACGGCGTGCTGGTCGATGCCAGCGACGTCATCGACCACGATGCCAGCCTGCGCATCATCACCGCCAAGGACGAGGAGGGCGTGGAGATCATCCGCCACTCCTGCGCCCACCTCGTCGGCCACGCCGTCAAGCAGCTGTACCCTGACGTGAAGATGGTGATCGGCCCGGTGATCGCCGAAGGCTTCTATTACGACATCTACTCCGAGCGCCCGTTCACTCCGGACGACATGGCCGCGATCGAGAAGCGCATGGGCGAGCTGATCGCACAGGACTACGACGTCATCAAGAAGATGACGCCGCGCGCGGAAGTGATCGAGATCTTCAAGGCCCGTGGCGAGGACTACAAGCTGCGCCTGATCGAGGACATGTCCGACGACATCCAGGCGATGGGCATGTATTACCACCAGGAATACGTGGACATGTGCCGCGGCCCGCACGTGCCGAACACGCGCTTCCTGAAGGCCTTCAAGCTGACCCGCATCTCCGGTGCCTACTGGCGCGGTGACGCGCAGAACGAGCAGCTGCAGCGCATCTACGGCACCGCCTGGGCCGACAAGAAGCAGCTCGAGGCGTACATCAAGCGCATCGAAGAAGCCGAGATGCGCGACCACCGCCGCATCGGCAAGCAGCAGGACCTGTTCCACCTGCAGGAAGAAGCGCCGGGCCTGGTGTTCTGGCACCCGAAGGGCTGGGCACTGTGGCAGGTGGTCGAGCAGTACATGCGCAAGGTGTACCGCAACAGCGGCTACGGCGAAGTGCGCTGCCCGCAGATCCTGGACGTGAGCCTGTGGAAGAAGTCCGGCCACTGGGACAACTACCAGGACAACATGTTCTTCACCGAGTCGGAGAAGCGCACGTACGCGGTCAAGCCGATGAACTGCCCGGGCCACATCCAGGTGTTCAACCAAGGCCTGCACAGCTACCGCGACCTGCCGATCCGCTACGGTGAGTTCGGTTCCTGCCATCGCAACGAGCCGTCCGGCGCGCTGCACGGCATCCTGCGCGTGCGTGGCTTCACCCAGGACGACGGCCATGTGTTCTGCACGGAAAACCAGATCGAATCGGAAGTGACGGCCTTCCACCAGCAGGCGCTGGCGGTCTACCAGCACTTCGGCTTCGACGACATCCAGATCAAGATCGCCCTGCGCCCGGAATCGCGTCTGGGTGACGATGCGACCTGGGACAAGGCCGAAGGCGCGCTGCGCTCGGCGCTGACCGCCTGTGGCGTGGAGTGGCAGGAGCTGCCGGGCGAGGGCGCCTTCTACGGCCCGAAGATCGAGTACCACCTGAAGGACGCCATCGGCCGTACCTGGCAGCTGGGCACCATGCAGGTCGACTTCATGATGCCGGGCCGCCTGGGCGCCGAGTACGTGGACGAGAACAGCCAGAAGAAGCACCCGGTCATGCTGCATCGTGCCATCGTCGGCTCAATGGAGCGCTTCCTGGGCATCCTGATCGAGCACCATGCCGGCCAGTTCCCGGCTTGGCTGGCGCCGACCCAGGTGGTGGTGGCCAATATCACCGACGCTCAGGCTGAATACGTCGCGGGCGTGACCAAAACCCTTGCGGAGCAAGGCTTCCGCGTCAGCTCGGATTTGCGTAACGAGAAGATCGGCTATAAAATCCGCGAGCATACGTTGCAGCGCGTGCCCTACCTGCTGGTCATCGGTGACCGCGAGAAGGAAAATGGGGCTGTGGCGGTGCGTACGCGTTCTGGCGAAGACCTGGGCAGCATGAGCCTGCAGGACTTCATCGAGCGGCTCCACGCCGAGGGCGCGTAAGCAAAGGTCCGGTCCGGGCGCACAGGCACCCGGACCGGTTCGATACCCTTGGGAGAACGTAATATCAGCACCCCTGACAACAAACAGAACCGCAAGAATCAGGAAATCCGTGTGCCGCGCGTCCGCGTGATCGGCAGTGACGGAGAAATGATCGGCGTGTTGTCGCGCGACGAAGCGCTGTCCATGGCCGAAGATGAAGGCCTGGACCTGGTCGAAATCCAGCCGCAGGCCGATCCGCCGGTCTGCAAGATCATGGACTTCGGCAAGTTCAAGTTCGAAGCGCAGAAGAAGGCCAGCGAGGCCAAGAAGAAGACCAAGCAGGTCGAGATCAAGGAAGTGAAGTTCCGTCCGGTCACGGACGAGGGCGACTACCAGATCAAGCTGCGCAAGATGCGCGGGTTCCTTGAGGATGGTGACAAGATCAAGGTCAACATCCGCTTCCGTGGCCGTGAAATGAGCCACCAGGAACTGGGCCGCGAAATGGCCAACCGGATCGAGACCGATCTGGGCGAGGACATCGTCATTGAATCCCGTCCGCGCCTGGAAGGGCGTCAGATGGTCATGATGATCGCGCCGAAGAAGAAGACCTGAGGCCTGACGGGCCGCCTTTCGGGGCGCCTGGCTGAACGGTTCAGGGTAAGGGGGCGCCGCTGGCGTCCCTTTGCTTTTGCGGCATGCCGGTGAATTGCCGGTAAAGGGTTGCAGGGGCTGGTGACAGGGCGGTTTTGCCTGTATCATGCCCGGCTCGACCCACCCAGGACGGGTCGTACGCCGATCATGGCAGGACGGAAAGAGCGGCCCAGGCCGCCGCCAGATCAGTCAGAAACCAGGGTCATATCCCATCAAGGACATTGCAATGCCCAAGATCAAGACCAACCGGGCAGCGGCCAAGCGTTTCCGCAAGACCGCCTCGGGCAAGTACAAGTGCGGCCACGCCAACCGTAGCCACATCCTCACGAAGAAAGCGACCAAGCGTAAGCGTAATCTGCGTCAGACGGGCCATGTCCGTGCAGAAGACGCAGGCCGTCTGGACCGCATGCTCCCTTACCTCTGAGGAACTGAAAAATGGCACGAGTTAAGCGTGGCGTACAGGCGCGTCGCCGCCACAAGAAGATTCTGGATCTGGCCAAGGGCTATTACAACGCCCGTCGCAAGGTCTTCCGCGTCGCCAAGCAGGCGGTCATCAAGGCACAGCAGTACGCCTACATCGGCCGTAAGCAGAAGAAGCGCAACTTCCGTTCGCTGTGGATCACCCGTATCAATGCGGCTGCCCGCATCAACGGCCTGAGCTACAGCCGCTTCATGAACGGTCTGCTGAAGGCCGGCATCACCCTGGATCGCAAGGTCCTGGCTGACATCGCCGTGCACGACGCAGCCGGTTTTGCTGCGCTGGCCGAAAAGGCCAAGGGCGCGCTGGCGGCATAAGTCCTTCCCGATGCCGTAACCGTTCACTCGGAACGGTGTCAGGTCAAGGCAATGCATGGGGAAGGGCGCAAGTCCTTCCCCATTCTTTTTTGGGTCCCGGCGAGGCCGCGATGGCAGCGCGGGGACAGCGGTGGCGACAGGGGTCGGCCCTTCGCGCATCGCGATGGCAGATCGACTGGAGTTCCGGCCCCCCATGAGCGACATCCAATCCCTCACCACCCAGGCGCTGGCCGATGTGGCCGCCGCACAGAGCCCCGACGTGCTGGAACAGCTGCGCGTGGCCCTGCTTGGCAAGAGTGGCAGCATCACTTCGCAGCTCAAGCAGCTCGGCGCCCTGCCGGCCGACGAGCGCAAGGCCGCCGGTGAAGCGATCAACCAGGCCCGTGACGCGCTGACCCGCGCGCTGGGTGAGCGCAAGGCGCTGCTGGAAGACGCGGCACTGGATGCGCGCCTGGCCGCCGAAGCCATCGACATCACCCTGCCGGGCCGCAATGGTGACCGTGCCGGCCTGCACCCGATCACCCGCACCCTGGAGCGCATCACCGGCATCTTCGGTCGGCTGGGCTACGAGCTGTCGGAAGGGCCGGAGATCGAGGACGACTGGCACAACTTCGAGGCGCTGAACTTCCCGCCGCACCACCCGGCGCGCGCCATGCACGACACCTTCTACTTCGGCGACGGCCGCCTGCTGCGCACGCATACCTCCGGTGTGCAGGTGCGCTACATGGGCGACCACGCGCCGCCGCTGCGCATGATCGCCGCCGGCAAGGTGTACCGCAGCGACAGCGACCAGACCCATTCGCCGATGTTCCATCAGGTCGAAGGTCTGCTGGTGGACGAGCATTCGACCTTCGCCGACCTGAAGGGCACGCTGGCCGAGTTCGTGCGCGCGTTCTTCGAGCGCGACTTCGAGATGCGCTTCCGTCCCAGCTACTTCCCGTTCGTTGAACCGGGTGCGGAAGTGGATATCGCCTGGCAGCAGCCCGATGGCAGCACCCGCTGGCTGGAAGTGCTCGGCTGCGGCATGGTGCATCCGAACGTGCTGCGCAACGTCGGCATCGATCCGGAGCGCTACACCGGCTTTGCCTTCGGCATGGGCGTGGAGCGCTTTGCGATGCTGCGCTACGGCGTCAACGACCTGCGCGCGTTCTTCGAGAACGACGTGCGCTTCCTCAAGCAGTTCGCGTAAGCCGCAACCATGTAGAGCCGAGCCATGCTCGGCTGCTCCTAAATTCGCAGGCCCAGGCGCATGCGCCGGGCCCACCAGGGTGACACCATGAAATTCTCCGAAAACTGGCTGCGCAGCCACGTCCCGACCTCCGCCTCGCGCGATGAGCTGAGCGCGGTGCTGACCGCCATCGGTCTGGAAGTGGAAGAGGTGACCGCGCTTGGCGACGGCCTCGACCACGTGGTCGTGGCGCGCATCGTCGAAGCGGTGCGCCATCCCGAAGCCGATCGCCTGCAGGTGTGCAGGGTCGACGCCGGGCAGGGCGAGCTGCTGCAGATCGTGTGCGGCGCACCGAACGCGCGTCCGGGCTTGGTCGCGCCGCTGGCGATGGTCGGTGCGCAGATCGGCGAGCTGAAGATCAAGCCGGCCAAGCTGCGCGGCGTCCAGTCCAACGGCATGCTGTGCTCGGCCAAGGAGCTGGGCCTGGACAATGATGCGTCCGGCCTGCTGGAACTGCCGGACGACGCACCGGTCGGCCAAGCCCTGGTCGAGTACCTGGGCCTGCCGGACGCCAGCATCGAGATCAAGCTGACCCCGAACCGCGCCGACTGCTTCAGCCTGCGCGGCATCGCCTACGACGTCGCCGCCGCCACTCGCAGCGAAGTGCTGGACTTCGCTGCCGACGCCATTGCGGCTGTCGGCAGCCGTGAGCTGAGCATCCAGCTCGACGCTGGCGCTGAAGCGCCGCGTTACCTGGGCCGCGTGATCGAAGGCGTCAACGCCGCTGCCAAGACCCCGCTGTGGATGGCCGAGCGCCTGCGCCGCAGCGGCGTGCGTCCGGTCTCGCTGCTGGTCGACATCACCCAGTACGTGGTGCTGGAGCTGGGCCAGCCGATGCATGCCTACGACCTCGGCACCCTGCAGGGCAGCATCGCCGTGCGTCGTTCGCGCGCGGGCGAGAGCCTGAAGCTGCTGGACGGCCGCGATGCCGCGTTGGACGACAGCTTCCTGGTGGTCACCGATGCCGACCGTGCGGTCGGCCTGGCCGGTCTGATGGGCGGCTTCGACACCCGCGTCACCGATGACACCACCGCGGTGTTCCTGGAGGCCGCGCACTTCGCGCCGGCCGCGATCATGGGCCGTGGCCGCAAGCTGGGCCTGCACACCGATGCCGGTCACCGCTTCGAGCGTGGCGTCGACCCGGCACTGCCGCGCACAGCTATCGAATACGCCACCCGCCTGGTGCTGGACCTGGCCGGCGGTACCCCGGCACCGGTCACCGAGGCCGTGCGTGAAGCCGATCTGCCGCAGCCGGCAACCATCGTGCTGCGCCGCGCGCGCATCACCCGCGTGCTCGGCATCACCATCGACGACGCCGAAGTCGAGCGCATCCTGCGCGCGTTGGGCATGGATGTGGCTGCCACGGCCGGGGGCTGGCAGGTCGCCGCGCCGAGCCGTCGCTTCGACATCGCCATCGAAGAAGACCTGATCGAAGAACTGGCCCGCATCCACGGTTACGAGCAGATCCCGACCACGCTGCCGGGCGGTGCCTCGCGCGTGGCGATGCCGAGCGAGACGCAGCTGGATGCACTGAGTGTGCGCCGCCAGCTGATCGCCCGTGACCAGCAGGAAACCGTCAATTTCGCCTTCGTCGACGACGCGCTGCTGACTCAGTGGCAGCTGCGCGACGGCCTGGTGCCGCTGGCCAACCCGCTGTCGGCGGAACTGGCGGTGATGCGCCCGTCGTTGCTGCCGGGCCTGGTCGCCACGCTGGGCCGCAATGCCGCGCGCCAGCTGGGCCGCGTGCGCCTGTTCGAGATCGGCCGTGTGTTTGCCCAGCAGGCCGGGGACGGCCAACCGGCACCGCTGGAAACCCCGCGCGTGGCTGCTGCCGTTTGTGGCGATGCGCAGGCGGTGCAGTGGGGCCTGCCGACGCGCAAGGTCGACTTCCACGACCTGAAGGGCGACCTGGAATCGCTGGCCGCCGCCAGTGGTGCGCAGCTGGAGTTCCGCCCGTCGGCCCGTCCCTATGGCCACCCGGCGCGTTCGGCCGAGGTGTTCCGCGATGGCGTGGCGATCGGCTGGATCGGCCAGGTCCACCCGCGCCTGGCCAAGGCGATGGACATCGAAGCAGACGTCTACGCCTTCGAACTGGACCTGGAGCCGCTGATCGCCCGCCGCCTGCCGCGTGCCGGTGAGCTGTCACGTTTCCCGGCGGTGCGCCGCGACCTGGCGTTCCTGGTGCCTGAACAGGTGGCCTGGGCCGACCTGGCGGCAACCGTCCGCCAGGCCGCCGGCCCGCTGCTGCGCGACCTGAACCTGTTCGACCGCTATGTCGGCCAGGGCGTCGAGCCGGGATTCAAGAGTCTCGCTATGGGCTTGATTTTGCAGGACAAGTCGCGCACTCTGACGGACCGCGACGTGGATGCGGTGGTGGCCGAGGCGGTCACTGCCATCGAGCGTGAACACCACGCCCGGATCCGCGGCTGAGCGGGCAGCACTCGGGGGTAGCAGGCAATGGCATTGACCAAGGCGGAGATGGCGGAAAAGCTGTTCGACGAAGTCGGTCTGAACAAGCGGGAAGCCAAGGAATTCGTCGACGCGTTTTTCGATGTGCTGCGTGAAGCATTGGAACAGGGACGTCAGGTGAAGCTGTCGGGCTTCGGTAATTTCGATCTGCGGCGCAAGAACCAGCGCCCGGGTCGCAACCCCAAGACCGGCGAGGAAATTCCGATTTCCGCCCGTACGGTGGTCACCTTCCGTCCGGGCCAGAAGCTCAAGGAGAGGGTGGAAGCTTATGCTGGATCCGGGCAGTAACCGCGAACTACCGCCGATCCCGGCCAAGCGCTACTTCACCATTGGTGAGGTCAGCGAGCTGTGCGACGTCAAGCCGCACGTCCTGCGCTACTGGGAAACCGAGTTTCCCAGCCTTGAGCCGGCCAAGCGCCGAGGCAACCGCCGCTACTACCAGCGCCATGATGTGCTGATGGTGCGGCAGATCCGCAGCCTGCTGTACGAACAGGGCTACACCATCGGTGGTGCACGCCTGCGTCTGGACGGTCCCGATGCCCGCGAGGAATCGGCGCTGAGCAACCAGATCATCAAGCAGGTGCGCATGGAGCTGGAAGAAGTGCTGCAGTTGTTGCGCCGCTGATCCCATTTCCATCGTAATCCGCTATACTTCACGGCCCGCCGCACTGGCGGGCACATCGCAGCATCAGTCGGGGCGTAGCGCAGCCTGGTAGCGCATCTGCCTGGGGGGCAGAGGGTCGTCGGTTCGAATCC
Source organism: Stenotrophomonas maltophilia (assembly GCF_013464485.1). Classification (GTDB taxonomy): domain Bacteria; phylum Pseudomonadota; class Gammaproteobacteria; order Xanthomonadales; family Xanthomonadaceae; genus Stenotrophomonas; species Stenotrophomonas maltophilia_AW. Next base: position 15,599 of record NZ_RAUX01000014.1, on the reverse strand, counting down.
GGCCGTCCCGACCACTGTGATGAATCAAAGAGCCTGCGCAGCGATGCGTGGGCTTTTTTGTGCGCGGCGCAGCGCGATCAGCCGCCGGTGAAGCGGTAGATCAGTTCCGGATCGTCCTCGTCCAGCCCATGCACGATGCCGCTGCCCACGAAGCCGTTGGCAGCGAGCAGGCGTTGCATGCCGATGTTGGACGCATTGGTCGAGGTGAACAGCTTGCCGCTACCGCGCCGCGTGATCGCGTGCCGCAGCAGCGCGGTACCGATGCCTTGGCCGCGCTGAGCGTTCGCCACCATCAGCATTTCAACGAAAGCTTCACCGAAGAAGTGGTGATGCATGACCAGGTAACCAACGACTTTGTCGTCCTGCTCGGCGACCTGCAGGCTGCCGTGTGCCAGCCAGTCGCCAATCTGCATGATCCGCCCTGGATCAATGGCTGCCACGCTGTCGAGCGCGATCAAGGCATCCGCGTCCTGGGGGCTGCCGTTACGCACGCGCAGAGAATGGGAAGTCCGCCTCATCGCGGGCGGAGCTGCAGCAACAGGCCGCCACCCGATACAAAGCAGGCAAGCAGGACGATGATCGACAGCGGCAGGTGGAATTCATTGCGACCGAGCAGGGCAAACGCCAGGTGGATCAGCGCCGTGCCAATGCCGAGCGCGCCACAAACCAGTACATAGCCGCGCGCCATGGATGTGCCCAGCAGGGTGTGGCGATAACCCCAAAGCACGACGCCGACTGCGAACAGGTTGAACAGCAGGAAGCCCTGGATGCCGCCGGGCACATGGAACATGGTCCATTCCTGCCAGAACGCAGCGTCGATCTGATGCAGGATCAATGCCAGCAGCGCCGCCAGATACCATCGTTCCATGTCGTGCTCCCTGCCATGCAGGCCATAGTCTATCCACTCTGCCTTGCACGAACGCCTGCTCGTTGCAGCCAGCGCATGGAAGGCAGTCAGTACACCCGGAACTCGGCGCGGCAGCCGTCGCTGACCCACACGCCGCGACGGTCCCAGCCCCAGTTGCGGTCCTCGATGCAGGTCGTCACCGATTTCTGCTTGACCAGCCGTACCTCGTGGCGAACGCGAATCCGGCACTCCTTGTCCTTGTTCTCGTAGGACTCGCAGACCAGGCGTTCACCCTCGTTGTCGCGATCACGGCCGCGGCCACGTCCCGGCCAGCGCCCGTATCCGTCGGCGACGAATTCGGCGCGGCAGCCGTCGGTCACCCACAGCATGCGCCGGCTCTGGCCCCAGTTCTGGTCTTCCACGCAGCGGGTGACCGACAGTTGCCTGGCCAGGCGCATCGGGCCCTCGATGGGGCATTGCTCGGTCTTGTTGAACTGGGATTCGCAGCGCAGCGCCGGAATGTGATCAGTGTCGTAGTCCTGGGCGGCCACGGCGGTGGCGGCCAGCAGCAGGGCTAGGGCGGCGCCGGTGATCGGCAGCAGCGGGCGAACGGTCATGGGGAGCCTCGAGCGGGGATTCGGGCGGCAAGAATGACCCAGCACGGGGCCGTCGGAACGCATCGTTCCGGAAGTGGCTCAGTAGGGATTTAGTAGTGCGCACGGGCCCATGCAGAGGCTTACATCCCGTATCATCGCTGCACATCCGATCGCATCGGTTTACACCTTCTTACATGTCTTCCACGCCTGTCGGCGCAGCCTGTGGCTGCCGTCACTGGTGTGCGGGCGGCCTGTGGGGGAGGATGCGCGGACCACGACGACCACAGGGGGTTGCGTTGATCAGCAGTACCGTCATTCATCGCTCGGCCGACGCAGGCGGCGCCGAGGTGCGGGTCCTGGACACCACGTTCAAGGGCAAGCATGTGTTCATTGCCTGGGGCCTGCGCGGGCCGGAACTGACCCGTAGCGCGGACCCGGCTGCGACCGTGGCCGCACGCAAGGCGCTGCACGCGGTTGCCGGCCACAGCGAAGGGCCGCGCAGCCCGGAAGTGTTCATCGCCAACCAGTCGGCGGTGGCGATCACGGTCTATCGCCTGCTTACCGAAGCGCGCTCCGGCGATGCCATCTTCTTCCTGTGCGATTCTCAGGCGGTGGTCGAGTGGCTGATCACCGCGCTGGAAGTGCAGGGCGCGGACTGATTCCGCGCTGCATCGGAGGCAGGATCAGGCCAGTGCTGCGTCCACCGCAGCCCGCGCATGCAGGGCAGTGGTATCGAACAACGGCACTGCACTGTCCTCCGGGCGTACCAGCAGCATGATCTCGGTGCAGCCAAGAATGATCGCTTCGGCACCGCGCGCCACCAGTCGAGCGATCACGTCGGCGTAGACCTGCCGCGAGTGCTCGCTGGCCACGCCGGCAATCAGTTCCTGGTAGATGATGTCGTGCACGCTGCGACGATCATCGGCATCGGGCACCAGCACTTCCAGGCCGAAGCGTTCCTGCAGCCGGCCGCGGTAGAAGTCCTGCTCCATGGTGAAGGCGGTGCCGATCAGGCCCACCTTGCGTGCGCCTGCCTGCACGATGGCCTGGGCGGTGGGGTCGACGATATGCAGCAGCGGCAGTGGGCAGGCCGCCTCGATGCGGTCGGCCAGCATGTGCATGGTGTTGGTACAGACCAGCAGCAGATCGGCACCACCGGCCTGCAGGCGTCGAGCGGCCTCGACCATGCGGTCGCCCAGTGCATCCCAGTCGCCGTCGTGCTGCAGCTGCTTGATCGGGGCGAAGTCCACCGACCAAAGCAGCAGTTGCGCCGAATGTGCGCCACCGAGGCGCTGCCGCACGTCCTCGTTGATGAGCCGGTAGTACTGGGCCGAGCTTTCCCAGCTCATGCCGCCGATCAGGCCAAGGGTCTTCATGCACAGCTCCATGCCGGGGAGCCGTCATTGCAGCACAGTCGATGCGGGAGTTGCACAACACATTAGTGATTGCTAATGTGTTTGCCATGATCGAGAACGCCCTGTTCAAGGCGCTGGCCGACCCCACCCGCCGCCACATCTTCGAAAAGCTGGCCGAGGGTGGTCAGCATGCCAGCGCGCTGCGCGAGGGCATGGCGATCAGCCAGTCTGCGATGTCCCAGCACCTGGCGGTGCTGCGCGATGCCGGGCTGGTGAGCGAACAGCGCCAAGGCCGCTTCGTCCACTACGAGGTCGATCCACGCGGGCTGGCACACATCGGCAACTGGCTGCAGCGCTACCGGGCCTACTGGCCTGCGCGGATGGATGCCTTGCAGGATCTGCTGAAGGAGATGGACTGATGGACGATGCTCTGAACGAAGCGGCTCCCTCCTTGGTGATGGAGCAACGGCTGCCAGCGCCACCGGGACGGGTCTGGCGCGCACTGTGCGATCCGGTGCTGCGTGAGCGCTGGTTGCCTGCAGCAGATCTTGCCGACCCGCAGCCCTGCCTGTGCGAGGACGGACGGGAGCTGGGGTTCCACTTGCGCGATGCGCAGCCTCCACATCTGCACAGCCTGGTGTGTTTCCAGCTGCGCGCGGATGACAGTGGGGGGACGGTGCTGACCATCGTGCATCGGCTCACCGACCTGCGCGCGCTGCTGCCGTTGGCCGCCAACGACGATCGTCGCACCATGATGCGCGCGGCCTGAGGCAGCGCGTCAATCCCACCGGACAAGGAGCAGGCACATGCGGGACAGAATGCAGCTGGTACCGATGGTGGTGGAGCGCAGCGAGCGCGGCGAGCGCTCCCATGACATCTACTCGCGGCTCCTGCGCGAGCGCATCATCTTTCTCAACGGCGAAGTCGATGAAGCCGTGTCGGCGCTGGTCTGTGCGCAGTTGTTGTTCCTGGAATCGGAAAACCCGGAGAAGCCGATCCATCTGTACATCAACTCGCCAGGCGGGGTGATCTCCAGCGGCCTGGCAATGTACGACACGATGCAATACATCTCGGCACCGGTGCATACGCTGTGCATGGGCACCGCACGGTCGATGGGTTCATTCCTGCTGATGGCCGGCGAGCCGGGTCACCGCTCGGCGTTGGCCAATGCCAGCCTGCACGTGCACCAGCCGCTGGGCGGGGTGCAGGGCCAAGCTTCGGACATCTTCATCCACGCCGAGGAGATGCAGCGCACCAAGCAGCGCATCACCCGCCTGTATGCGCAGCATTGCGGACGCAGTGTCGAGGAGGTCGAGCAGACCTTGGACCGCGATCATTTCATGAGTGCCGAGCAGGCATGCGAATGGGGCCTGATCGACCAGGTACTGGTACGGCGCGACGCGCTCGCTGCCTGAGCCAGCCTCTGTAACCACCACATCCACGCTGTGCTGTATGTGCCGCGCGCTGCAGGCGCGTTCTATGCTGGTTGGGTCTTCTGAAGTGGAAGTGCGCTATGGCCCTGCAAACCTGGTGGTGGTTCCTCGCCACGGTGTTCGTTCTGTGTGGCACGCCGGGGCCGAACATGCTGCACATCCTTGGTCGCAGCGTCGGACTCGGCTTCCGCGGCAGTGTGCCGGCGATGGCCGGCTGCCTGCTGGCGATGCTGCTGGTGCTGGCCGCGTCCGCTGCTGGCCTGAGCGCATTGCTTCATTCCTCGCCGATGCTGTTCGAGGTGCTGCGCTATCTGGGCGTGGCCTATCTGGCCTGGCTGGGCCTGAAGGCATGGCGTGACAGTTGCCGGCCGGCACCACCGGCAACAGTGGATGCCGCAGTACCGATGACGCCGACGCTCGATGCCTGGGCAGTGTTCCGTGGCGGCCTGCTGGTCGGTCTGAGCAACCCAAAGCTGCTGCTGTTTGCTGCCGCATTCCTGCCGCAGTTCGTCAATCCTTCACGGGGCCAGGCACTGCAGTACAGCGTGCTGGTGGCGACCTTCGCCGCTTGCGAGCTGTTCTGGTACGTGATGTACGCGGCCGGTGGCCATGGTATGCGCCGCTGGCTGGCCAAGCCGTTTGCGCGACGCTGGTTCGAGCGGCTGGTGGGCAGCGTGTTCCTGGCGTTTGCCGTCGCGCTGCTGCGCTTCCGTCCGCGCTGATTCACGCTGCGCACGCGGCCCGTTCACGACTGCCGCATCGGCGACGGCCTAGCCTGATCACACCGTTTGCATTTCCTGCAGGGAAAGGACTGACATGATCAAGTGGGCCATCATCTTTGCCATCATCGGTGTGATCGCCGGCGTGCTCGGCTTCGGCGGCGTTGCCGGTGCCGCGGTCGGCATCGCCAAGTTCCTGTTCTGGGCCGGCATCATCATCGCCGTGGTGCTGTTCCTGCTCGGCATGACCGTAGCAAAGAAGGTCAGCTAGCGTTGGCCGCGCAGCAGCGTGCTCAGTGTGCGCTGCTGCGCGAGAACAGGTTGATCACCAGTACACCGGCGCAGATCAGACCGATGCCGATCAGCGCCGGCGCATCCAGGCGCTGCTTGAACACCACCAGCCCGATCAGCGAGATCAGCACGATGCCAACGCCGGACCAGATCGCGTAGGCGATACCGGTCGGCACCGACTTCATGGTCATCGACAGCAGGTAGAAGCACAGGCCGTAACCGACCAGGGCGCCCAGCGTCGGCGCCAGCCGGCTCATGCCGTCGGATGCCTTCAGCAGGGATGTGGCGATCACTTCCAGCACGATGGCGGCGGCGAGATAGGCGTAGGGATTCATCACAGGCTCCAGTTCACTGCGGATCGCACAGCTTCAGTGCCTGCTCGGCCATGGCCAGTGCGTTGGCGCGTTCTTCCTCGTCCAGCGGGCGGCCATACGCGGTCGCCCAGTAGCCATCGGCGGCGCAGCGCGCGGCATATAGCCGGGGGTCGTTGGCTTCGCCGGCGAATTCGGCCAGCATCGCACGCTTCCAGGTACGCCAATGCGCGAGCAGGGCCGGTTCCATCAGGTTGCCCAGGGTCAGGCCGATGTCGTTGTCCTGCTCCTGCTGCAGCAGATGCTCGAAATTGGCCTGCACATAGGCGCGGCTGAAACGGCCATGGCCTGCGGGATTCTCCTGCAGCAGGGCACGTACCCGCGCTTCGAACTCGCCGATGAGCGCTCCGATGGCTTCATCCACCAGTGCCTGCTTGCTGCTGAAGTGATGGAACAACGCCCCCTTGCTGACGCCGGCGGCCTGCGCGACGTCCTGCACGGTCAGCGCGGCCAGGCCATTACGGCCGATCACTTCAATGGTGGCCTGCAGCAGTGACTGGCGCACGCTATCGGGCGCCTTGCGGCGTGAACGGGAGGGCGATGCGGACATGGCGGGAAGAAACCGACTGGACGGTACGATTGTAGCGCAGGCCCGCCGATTACCGCGCGCTGCCGGCCGAGGCCGCCAGTGGAACCGTCATGCGTCGATGCGGGCGAAACGTGGCTGCGGTCCGTGCTCACCGGGCACCTGCTCGACGAACATGGCGTACGGGCGTACCCACAGGCCGCCTTCGCCGTACAGCGCGCGGTACAGCACCATCGGCTGCAGGCTCTCGCTGCTGCGGACGATGTCGAGCACTTCGTACTCGCCGCCCTTGAAGTGGCGGTAACGGCCCGGGGCCAGGGTGGGGAGCGGACTCAGCTCAGCCATGGTGGGCGCGACTCACTTGCGCGCCGGGCTGGCCGGCTTTGCACAATAGGCATCGATGGCCTCGGCGGTATTGGCCAGTCCCTGTGCCTGCGCCAGTTCCCACGGGCGTTCGCAACGCTGGCTGTGCTCGCACCACTGGTAGCCGGCCGAGCCGATGCAGCCATGCGCATCGCGATCGCCGCCGACCACTGGCGTGGCTGGCGACGCGCTGCTTGCCTCGGCACGTGCGGGAGTCGTGTCCGGGCTGGCGCAGGCGGCCAGGACCAGCAGCGCGGGAATCAGAAGAAGTGCTTTCATTGGCCAGGCTCCGTACCCAAAGCGCTAGTTTCGGCCGCATGAAAAGTGGCAGCAAGCACTCAGTGCATCGCGGCGCGGATCAGTTCCTCGATCAGCACCAGATAGCTGGCCACGAAATAGAACTTCAGCAGCGTCCAGCGCTGCTGCGAGAAGAAGGTGCGCATGTGGAAGGGGCCCCTGTTGGTGACGGTAGTGTGAAGCTCTGCCAACTCCGTGACAAGAGTCACGAAACGGCTTCGCTAAACAGCCTCAGGGATGTGAGGGCGGGGTGCCCTGACCATGTGGCGCGGCATTTTCGTACAAATCTGATAGGCCAACCCGGAGGCGCTCGCTAGCCTGACGGTGTACCCGCAGCCATGGTCTTTCCTGCTGCAGGGGTGTCCTTTCCTCCGCAGGAGCTTTTCATGGTCATCACCGTCCAATGCAATGCCCGGCACTGGTCCGTCCTGGACCCGCAGGCGCACGACACAACCCGCTACGCACGTGGGGCCGAGGCATTCGACGCCGCCGCAGCGCTGGCCCAGGAGCATCACCGGCGTACCGGCCAGCGCAGTACGGTCCGGGTCGAGGCGCTCGGCAATGTGGTGGATGCGCTCCACTTCGGAGGTTGAGTCCTCCGGCCGGGGCGCAGTCAGCCACGGTTGAGCTGTTTGAATGGGGAAAGAACCGCTGAAGGCGGCCCCCCTGTGCGCCACGCGATGAATCCCCGATGCTTGCGCCATCGTATTCATCCGGAGATTCCGATGGGCAAGGCACTCACCTGGCGAACCCTGGCCTGCACCCTCCTGCCCATGCTGGCGGCCGCGGGCGGTGCCCAGGCGCAGAGCTATGGCTTCGGGTATGACGATGACCGCTACGGTGGCCGTGAGGGGAGTGGAATCGTGCGCTGCGAGTCGATCAAGAATCGCAGCAACGAGTGCCGTCTGGAAGGTCGCGCCCGGATGATCCGCCAGTTGTCCGGCTCGCCGTGCGTGGAAGGTGAGACCTGGGGGCAATCCCGCTATGGCATCTGGGTTACCCAAGGCTGCCGGGCCGAGTTCGTGGGTGAATACCGCCGCGGCTGGGGTGGCAGTCATGGCGGCGGCTGGGGCAACAGCAGCAATGGATGGGGCGGTGGGGACGTGATCACCTGCCACTCCAACGGACACCGCCAGGAATACTGCGATGCCCGTATCCGCCGAGGTGTGCGACTGGTCCGCCAGGATTCGCGCAGCGCCTGCATTGAAGGCCGGACCTGGGGCTGGGACCGCCGCGGGATCTGGGTCAGCGATGGCTGCCGCGCACAGTTCCAGGTGAATTGAGCGGGAGTCCTCGAAAATCAGAATAATCTGATACAGCTCACATTTTGAACGTCGTATCTTCTGCGATCAGGGGCATTTCTGTGTGCTCCTGACTCGTCGCGATAATGAGTGCCGCAAACGGCACACATGTCCCGCCCACCGTCGATACGCTGTCTCAAGGAGTGAGCTGCATGTTGATCCGCCTGCAATGCGAACAGCGCCAATGGCGTGTACTGCATCCGGACCGGCCGGAGCCGATCGATTTCCGCGACGGTGCCCGGGCCTTCGACTTCGCTGAAACCCTGGCGCGCCTGCACTTTGTTGATACCGGGCAGCGCGCTGCCGTGCGGGTGGAGGCCAGCGGCGCCTTCGTGGAAGCGGTCAGTTACGGCTGAGGGTTGGGGCTCCAGGCCAGATCATCTTTCGGGAGCCCGTTATCCACGGAGTGGGGATCGGCCTCAGCTCGCCTCGCTGAGTGGCGGGGTGCCCGGCGCCAGCTGCGGCCAGCGCTTGAGTACCGCTGCACGGATGCCTGCGGCATCGATACCGGCTTCAGCCAGCAGGTCCTCGCGGCTGGCGTGGTGCTGGTAGCTGTCGGGTAGGCCCAGGTGCAGGATCGGGCGCAGCACGTCCTCGGCATTGAGCAGTTCACCGACACCGGAACCAGCGCCGCCAGCCACCACGTTGTCTTCGATCGTCACCAGGCCTTCGTGCTGGGCGGCGATGGCCAGTACCAGCTCACGGTCCAGTGGCTTGATGAAGCGCATGTTGACCACGCTCAGGCCCAGTTCGCGGCCGACCTGCTCGGCGGCGGCCACGGCGCTGCCGAAAGCGAGCAGGGCGATGCGGCTGCCCTGCAGGCGCAGCTCGCCCTTGCCGATCGGCAGGGTGGACAGGTCGGTGCCGGCCGCAACGCCGGTGCCGGTACCACGCGGATAGCGCACGGCGGCCGGGCCCGGGTGCTGCAGGCCGGTACTGAGCATCTGCCGGCACTCGGCTTCATTGGATGGCGCCATCACCACCAGGTTCGGCACGCAGCGCAGGAAGCTCAGGTCGAGGTTGCCGGCATGGGTCGCACCGTCCGGGCCGACCACGCCGGCACGGTCGATGGCGAACAATACGTCCAGGTCCTGGATGGCGACGTCATGTACCAGCTGGTCGTACGCGCGCTGCAGGAAGGTGGAGTAGATCGCCACCACCGGCTTGCCGCCCTGGGTGGCCATGCCGGCGGCGAGGGTGACTGCGTGCTGCTCGGCAATTGCCACGTCGAAATAGCGCTGCGGGTATTCCTTGCTGAAACGCACCAGGCCGGAGCCTTCGCGCATCGCCGGCGTGATGCCATACAGGCGTGGCTCGGCCGCGGCAGCATCGCACAGCCAGTCGCTGAACACATCGGTGTAGGTCGGCTTCTTGGCGCCAGCCTTGGCCACCAGGCCCTTGTCCGGATCGAACGGGCCCACCGCGTGGTAACCGATCTGGTCGCCCTCGGCTGGCTCGTAGCCCTTGCCCTTGGTGGTCATCACGTGCAGCAGCTTCGGGCCCTTGGAGGCGCGCAGCGTCTTCAGCGTGGACAGCAGGGCAGGCATGTCGTGGCCGTCGATCGGGCCGGTGTAGTGGAAGCCCATTTCCTCGAACATCGTGGACGGCACGAACATGCCCTTCCAATGCTCTTCCCAGCGCTTCACGAAGCGTGCCGGATTGTTCTTCTTGTCGCCGAGGATCTTCTTGCCGCCTTCGCGCAGTGCATTGAGGGTGCGGCTGCCGGTGGCGCGGCCCAGCATCTTGGTCAGGCCGCCGACCGCCTCGGAGATCGACATGTTGTTGTCGTTGAGGATCACCAGCAGGTTCGGTTCCGGGTCCATGCCGCCGGCGTGCATCAGCGCTTCGAAGGCCATGCCGGCGGTCATCGCGCCGTCACCGATCACCGCCACGATCTTGCGGTCGTCGCCTTCGGACTGGCGCGCGATGGCCATGCCGAGTGCGGCCGAGATCGAGGTGGAGGAGTGGCCGACGCCAAAGGTGTCGTACTCGCTTTCCTCGCGCTTCGGGAACGGCGCCACGCCGTCCTTCTGCTTGACGGTATGGATCTCGTCGCGACGGCCGGTGAGGATCTTGTGCGGGTAGGTCTGGTGGCCGACATCCCAGACCAGCTGGTCATGCGGGGTCTGGTACAGGTAGTGCAGGGCCACGGTGAGTTCGATCACGCCCAGGCCGGCAGCGAAGTGGCCGCCGCTCTTGCCCACCGATTCGATGAGGTAGGCGCGCAGTTCGTCGGCGACCGCCCTCATTTCGGATTCGTCGAACGTGCGCAGGTCATCCGGTGTCTGGATGCGCGCGAGGCGGGGATAGCGGGCAGAGTCGATCATCATGTTCGCACTTGTTCTGAACGCCCATTTTCGCCCTCAAACGGGGGTGGGGCAAGCAAACGCCGCCGCCCGTGACAGGACGGTGAGGGTTGCATTTTCAGCGATTCAGGTGCTCAGTTTTGAGCGCTTCGGCAATTGCGCCTTCAGGAAGGCCATCTGGTCGGCCAGGATGTTGCGGTTGGACAGGATCAGATGCTCGATCCAGCTGGGCCGGTAGGGCACCGCCAGCAGTGGCATTCCGGCCTGCTGCGGGGTGCGGTCGCTCTTGCGTGAGTTGCAGTGGAAGCAGGCGGTGACCACGTTTTCCCAGCAGTCCAGGCCGCCCTTGGACAGCGGCATGACGTGGTCGCGGGTGAGCGTGGGGCGGTTGAACTGCTGGCCGCAGTACATGCACAGGTGGGCGTCGCGGGCGAACAGGGCCGGGTTGGTCAGGTTCGGCGTCGGGTCGATCGCACGGGAGCGGGCGTGGCCGCGCGCGGCGATGATCGGGTGCAGGTCCATCCCGCTCTGCAGACCGCTGAAGCGGTTGGTGCCGCCGTGGATGTGCAGGCAGGGATCGCCGAGTGTCCACGCGACGGCTTCGCGGGCGTAGAGGCACGCGGCATCCTGCCAGGTGATCCAGTCCAGTACGCGTCCGTGAGCATCAAGCGAGAGCAGCCGGACCGAACCGGGGCGATGCAGCGTCGTGGCGTTGGGCGATGCTTCGGCGCCCGGAGCAGAAAACGGAGCTCCGGCTTCGATCAGACCCAAGCGTGTAGTGTCTGTCTCCATCGGGAGAACAGCTTATACCTGAATCATTGCGATTTGGGTATCGCCCCGAGGGCGATGCCCAAATCGCAAGATTCAGGTCCACGCATTCCTCCTATCCCCGCACCTGTCGGTGCGCCCCCCTTTAGCAACCCAGCCCGCCGTTGGCGCGCTGGGTTGCCCGCGCATTCTTCCTAATCCCCGCGCCTGTCGGCGCGCCCCCTTTAACAAAAGGGGGCTTTTCTCCAGATGGATTTCGGTGGTTTCCATCCACGCATGGCGTGGATCTACGGTGTCGACCAAGGTCGACACCTACCAGCAGCAGAAATCTGTCGAGGGCGGGGTGGGTCCGGTTGCGGGGGCGTGAGCCGCATGGATGCGGCGACCGAGCTTACATGGACGTACTTGCAGCGTCCCCCGCAATTGGACCCACCTCGCCACCCCGCAGGAAGCCAGCTCTTGCCGTTGATGTTGCTGTTGCGGTGGCCGGCCAGCGGCCGGCACTACCGCGGGTGCCGGGCGCCGCCCGGCTCAGGCGCCGAAGCGCTCGTCGTCCATCGCCATCAGCGGGGCGGCGCCGGCCTGGATCGCGGCGGCGTGGCTGAGCGTACGCGGCAGCACGCGGGCGAAGTAGAACCGTGCGGTCTCGCGCTTGCCCTGGGCGAAAGCGGCGCCGTGCGCGCTGGCATCGGCGGCCGCCACGCTGCGGGCCCACCAGTAAGCCAGCACCACGTAGCCCGAATAGAACAGGTAGTCATAGCTGGCCGCGCCCAGTTCGTCCGGGTTGGCGGCCGCGCGCTGCAGCACGTCCAGGGTCAGCTTGCCCCATTCGGCGGCCTTGGCGCGCAGCGGGCCGATGAACTCGACCAATGCTTCATTGCCCTCGTGTTCCTTGGCGAAGGCTTCAATCTCGGCCAGCATCAGCTTCAGTCCGGCGCCCTGGCTGGACGCGGTCTTGCGGCCGATCAGGTCCAGCGCCTGGATGCCGGTGGTGCCTTCATACAGCGTGGTGATGCGGGCATCGCGGGCCAGCTGCTCCATGCCGTGCTCGCGGATGTAGCCGTGGCCGCCGAAGCACTGCAGGGCGTTGTAGGTGTTCTCGATGCCCCATTCGGTCTGGCAGGCCTTGGAGATCGGGGTCAGGAAGCTCACCAGGGTGTCGGCGCGCTCGCGCTCGGCAGCATCCTCGGCGTGATGGGCAACGTCGATCAGGGTAGCGGCGTGCAGGGCCAGCAGGCGGCTGCCTTCGACCAGCGACTTCACCGTCAGCAGCATGCGCCGCACATCCGGGTGTACCAGGATCGGGTCCGCCGGCTTGTCGGGGAACTTGGCACCACTCAGTGCGCGCGACTGCAGGCGCTCACGGCTGTACTTCAGTGCGTTCTGGTAGGCGCGTTCGGACAGGCCGATGCCCTGCAGGCCGACGCCCAGGCGCGCGGTGTTCATCATGGTGAACATCGCCTGCAGGCCCTTGTGCGGCTGGCCGACCAGGTAGCCCTGTGCACCATCGAAGTTCATCACGCATGTGACCGAGCCCTTGATGCCCATCTTGTGCTCGATCGAACCGCAGCGCAGCGCATTGCGCTCGCCGACGTTGCCGTCGCGGTCGACCTTGAACTTCGGGGTGACGAACAGCGAGATGCCCTTGGCGCCCGGAGGAGCGTCGGGCAGCTTGGCCAGCACCAGGTGCACGATGTTGCCGGTCAGGTCGTGTTCGCCGGCGGTGATGAAGATCTTGGTGCCGGTGATCGAATAGCTGCCATCGGCATTCGGCTCGGCCTTGGTCTTCAGCAGGCCCAGGTCGGTGCCGCAGTGCGGCTCGGTCAGGCACATGGTGCCGGTCCAGCGGCCTTCGATCAGCGGCTTGAGGAAGGCCTCGTGCTGCCACGCCTCGCCGTGCTGCTTCAGTGCTTCGATGGCGCCGTGCGAGAGCAGCGGGAAGTTGCCCCACGCAAGGTTGGCGGCGTTGATCATTTCGTTCAGTGGCACGCCCAGGGTGTGCGGCAGGCCCTGGCCGCCGAGTTCCGGCGAGGCGGTCAGGCCGGTCCAGCCGCCATCGACGAACTGGTCGTAGGCCTGCTTGAAGCCGGGCGGGGTGGTCACTTCACCGGTGGCCTGGTCGAGCACGCAGCCGATCTCGTCGCCGACGCTGTTGAGCGGGGCCAGCACGGTGGCGCTGAAGCGGCCGGCTTCTTCCAGCACGGCATCGACCACGTCGGCGGTGGCGTCGGTGAAGCCCAGGCGGGCGAACAGGGGTTCGACCTTGAGCACATCGTGCAGGGCGAAACGGAGGTCGGAAAGCGGGGCGGTGTAGCTGCTCATCGGTACGTCTCGATTTGATCAGGGACAGGGGGTAGCGGCGCCGGGCGCCGCGGCGGAAAGCGGGGGTCAGCGCAGCACGCCCGGCAGGCCCGGGGCCTGGTTGAGGGTGCTGCGGTTGCTGATGTCGAAGCTGCGCTGCTTCTTTTCCTGCGGCGTGGCCGCGACCGTTCCCTTCAGGCCGTAAGCCAGGGTGCGGTTGCTGGCCAATGCGTCGGCCACCACCAGGCGTGCGGCCGAGCTGGGCGCCAGGTCGACATTGATGACATCGGCCGAGGTGCCGCCGATGGAGATGCCCGGCTTGGCCTGCAGGGTGCCGGCGTCGCTGTCGCCCACGGTCAGCGCCAGCGAGACATCGTCGAAGGTCATCGGCATGGAGCTGAAGTTCTGCAGGCGCAGGGCCACGGTCCAGTTGCCGTCGGCGCGCACGGTCAGCTGCTGCAGGCTGGCCGCCGGTTCCGAAACACGCTTGACGATGCCGTTGCCACAGGCGGCAAGGGCGAGGGTGCTCAGGACGATCAAGGCGATACGGAAACGGTGGAGCATGGGCGCAGGTCCTCTGGAGGGGTGCGTTGGATAAGCATACTACGGCGTATGGTCGTTTGGATCGCCTGTGGCGACCCGTCGCAGAGGGTAGCGCGTGAAGATGGCGACTGGGCGTGCGCGGTGCCGCATCGGGCGCGTGTAGCGCGCCGGATGCGGGGTGGTTCAGTCGGCGGATGTATCGCGCAACGGTGCCATCAGGCGCAGCGGGCCGAGGTCGTAGCCCATCGTCTCGGCCTTGGCTTTCAGCTGTTCGAACCGGGCGCGATCCATCTCCGGCAGGCGCGAGAGGATCCACAGGTACTTACGGTCCGGTTCACCGACCAACGCCCACTGATAGTCCGGGTCCAGGGCCAGGACCCAGTAGTCGGCCCAGACCAGTGGCACCCAGCTCAGCCAGTCCGGCACGAAGCGGACCTGCAACTGGCCGGGATGGCCGGCAACCGGGCGTGCCACGCCTTCAGCAACCACGCGTTCTCCGTCGCCGTTGCGGCAGGCGTTGGTGACGCTGATGCGGCCATCGCGGCGCAGCCCATAATTGGCGGTGATCTCGCCGACGCATTGCTTCTGGAACGACACCGGCAGGTGCGCGATCTCGTGCCATTGGCCTGCATAGCGATCGATGTCCAGCGTGTCGACTGCACGCACCGGTTCGGCGGCGATCACCGGGGAGGCGGCCAGCAGCAAGCAGGCGAGCAGGGCGGGGCGCAGAGGCATCGGCAGGCTCCAGGCAGGAGTCCTGAGCTTAGGCGAGCGGCCACGGGCGCGTGTAAAGGTTCCATGCGCCGGCATCATTGCCGTCGTCAGTTGCGGCTACTGCTCGAACGGGCGTTGACTGCGCTCGTCGCCGTCAAAGGTAAGTGTCCGCGTATGCAACGTGCCGCTGCCCATATCCCATTTGAAGGTGTCCAGCCCTCCGCCGCCAGTTCCCTTGGAATGCAGGCGTACTGCGCCGCGGGTCAGATTGTCGGTCAGCAGCAGTTGCGCGGAGCCGTCGGCGTCCACACGGAGTCCGGCCCGGTCCCGCCACCGGTCCTCGCCCTGTCCCTTCGGGGCGTCCAGGGCAAGAGCGACGCTGTTGTCCTCGAACGTGCTCAGGCCGCCTCGCTCGGCGCCGGAAGCGTCGAAAATCAGGATGCCGGCAGCGCGGCTTCGTCGCCCTTCTTCTACGCTGTCCTGGCCAATCTCCACCCGTACCACGCCGTGCTCGTCGAGTACCTGCAGCTGCCGCGTGCTCAAATGATCGACGTGTAATGGGGCATCGCGCTGCGAAAGCAGCCAGGCCGTGACTGCGGCCAAGCCAAGCAACAATACGGACAGCCCGGCAACCAGCCATTGCAGGCGTCGCAGCGATTGCTGTAGTTGGGACAGGGAAGGGGTGTCATCCATGTCATCAGTGCTCCATGCAGTGAACCAAGGACGGTACTACAGAGACGGCAGACACGATCGCGCAAAAAAAGACCTGCATTTCTGCAGGTCTCTGAAGATGGTGGCCGAAGACGGAATCGAACCGCCGACACGGGGATTTTCAATCCCCTGCTCTACCAACTGAGCTACTCGGCCA
>NZ_RAUX01000013.1 GCF_013464485.1 Stenotrophomonas maltophilia | reverse complement strand
TCCGACAGATCGCGGAAAACTGTCGAAGGCGGGGTGGGTCCGGTTGCGGGAGTGTCCGCGGCATGGATGCCGCGGCCAAGCCCCCAAGGACGGGTTTACGGCGTCTCCCGCAACCGGACCCACCCCGCCATCCCTCAGCAAACCAGCTTCTGCTGTTGCTGTTGCTGTTGCTGGTGCTCAAGTTCGTAGCGGGTGCAGGGCGCAGCCCTGCCAAACCCTTACCCCCTGGCCATTGCCTGCCACCACTGCGACAGCAGCTCCGGCCTGCGCAGACGTTCGCGCCACCAGCGCAACGCAGCGCCGTCCTCGCCGGTGCGCCAGGCCAGCCAGAAGGTCTCTTCCGGCTTGTGTTCCTCCACCTCGCGAATCAACAGCTGGCCGCGTGCCACCGCAGCGCGTGCGCACGGTTCAGGCAGGAAGCCGAAGCCCACGCCTTCGCACTGCAGCTTCAGCTTGCTGGCCATGTCCGGCACCGTCAGCATTTCCTGCCCCATCAACAGGCCCACGGTACGCGGCAACAGCCGCCGCGCCGAATCGGAGACCGCGATCGCGCAGTGCTCGACCAGCTGCTCGCGCCCAAGCACACCCGGCACTGCAGCCAATGGATGATCGGGTGCGACCGCGAACACGAACTCCACCGTACCCAGCGGCTCCACCACGTAGCCACCACCACTGGGCCCCTCACCTGGCGCACCGACCAGCAGGTCGGCACGGCGGTCCAGCAAGGCCTCCCAGGTACCGGACAGCGCCTCGCCGATCAGCCGCAGCCGGGTCGGCGCCTCGACCTCGCGGAATGCGGCGATGTCTGGCCCCAGCAGCCAGGTTGGAAACACTGAGTCCACCGCCAGCGTCAGTTCGGTCTCCCAGCCCGACGCCACCCGGCGCACCCGCAGCTCCAGCTCGCGGGCGGCGCGCAGCAGGTGCCGGCCCTCGTCCAGCAGGGCGCGTCCGGCCTCGGTCGGCTCGGCACGCGGGCCAACCCGGTCGAACAGCTGTACGCCCAGATCCTCCTCCAGCTTGGCCACGGTGTACGAGATGGTCGAGGGCACTTTGTGCAGGGCCTTGCCGGCGCCGGCAAAGGAGCCGCGGCGGTCGATGGCATCCAGGATCTGCAGGGCATCGAGGCTGAGCTTGAGCATTCGAATTTTTCGATGATGGCTGTCAAAACTATCCGTTTTTCAAACCCCGGGCGCAAGCGGATACTTCTCTCCAACGGGGAAACACGGCGGCTACAGCCCCACCCCGCCCCATCGAAACCATCGAACAAGGAGATTCCATCATGCTGCAGATCCGCAAGAGCGCTACCCGTGGCCTGGCCGAGCATGGCTGGCTGTCCTCGCGCCATACCTTCTCCTTCGCCAACTACTACGACCCGCGCTACGTCAGCTTCGGCCCGCTGCGGGTGATCAACGAAGACAAGGTGATCGGCGGCCAGGGCTTCGGCACCCACGGCCACAGCAACATGGAAATCATCTCCTACGTGCTGGGCGGTGCGCTGGAGCACAAGGACTCGATGGGCACCGGCTCGGTGCTGCGCTACGGCGACGTGCAGCGCATGAGCGCCGGCAGCGGCGTCACCCACAGCGAGTTCAACCATTCCGCCGACGAGACCGTGCACTTCCTGCAGATCTGGATCTTCCCGGACAGCGAGAACATCACGCCGTCGTACGAGGAGACCCACTTCGCGCCGGAGACCAAGCGCGGCCAGCTGCGCCTGATCGCCTCGCCGGACGGTGCCGACGGCTCGCTGCGCATCCACCAGGATGCCCGCATCTTCGCCACCATCCTCGACGGCGGCCAGAAGCTGCACCATGCGCTCGGCAACGGTCGTGGTGCCTATGTGCAGGTGGCCCGCGGGCAGCTGCAGGTCAACGGCATCACCCTGGAAGCCGGCGATGCGCTGCAGGTCAGCGACGAAGCCCAGCTGACGCTGGAAAACGGCAACGACGCTGAAGTGCTGGTGTTCGACCTGCCGCTGTAACCACAACGCCCGCGCATCTGTAGAGCCGAGCCTACGCTCGGCTGCGCTTTGACCGCCAGCCGAGCGTGGACTCGGCTCTACAAAACCCGCGTCAGAACCTGTAGTTCAAGGTCAGCCGCACATTGCGCGGCTCGCCCCAGGTGTAGGTGCTGTACCAGTTGAAGATCGTGTAGTAACGCTTGTCGAGCAGGTTGTTGACGTTGACCGTGGCCGACAGGCGATCGTTGAACTGGTAGCGCGCCATCGCATCGAGCAACCAGTACGGCTGCGTGCGATGCACCACCTTGGCCCGCGTGGCCGGGTTGGTGATCTCGCCGAAGGTCGAATCCTGCCAGCGTGCGCCACCACCCAGCGTCAGCCCCTGCCAGGCGCCACGCAGGCGGTAGCTGGTGTGCAGGCTGAACTGGTTCTCCGGTTCCAGCGTGGTCACCTTGGTGCCCGCCTGGCGGGCGATCTTATGGGAGAACCCACCCTGCAGCTGCCAGCCCTCGGCCAGCTGACCCGACATTTCAAGCTCGTAACCCTTGGTGCGCACGCCCATCAAGGCGCGGTAGGCATCCTGGCCATTAGGTGTCTTGCCGCCGGTGGGCTGGGCGAAGTTGTCCTGATCAAGCTGGAACAGCGCCGCACTGGCATTGAGGCGTCCATCGAAGAACTCAGCCTTCAGGCCAACCTCGTAGCTGCGGCCCTCCAGTGGATCCAGTGCCTTGCCCTGCTCGTCACGCTCGCCCTGCGGCTTGAAGATGGTGCTGTAGCTGGCATACACCGAGTAATGCTCGCCGAGGTCGTAGACCACGCCGGCATAGGGCACATAAACGCCGGTCTCGCGCGTGTCCGGCGAGCGGTAACTGGCCAGGCGGCTGCCGACGATCAGCTTCAACGGATCGGCCACGTCGAAGCGGCCAACCACGTACAGCCCATTCTCGCGGGTCACTTCATTGTTGTCATAGGTGCGCTGCCACTGCGGCTCGGCAATGTCACCATTCCAGGTTCTGTAGTCCGGCACGGTATCCGGGAACCCCGCCTGCGGGCCGTAGCCGGTATTGGTCCAGCGCTTGCGCGAGGCACTGCCACCGACCACCAGCTCATGCTCGCGGCCGAACAGGCCGAAATGCCCGCTCACATAGAAGTCGGCGGCATTGCTGACGGTCTTGCCGACGTACTTGCCGAGCCACAGGCTGACGCCCTCGCCGGTCAACGGATCAGGATTGCCGGCGGCGGCACCGGCCAGTGCGGCGTCATAGCCATTGACCTGGTGGTTGAGCTGCAGCTTGGCGATCCAATCGTTGGCGAACGTGTGCTCCAACGTGGCGAAACCGGTACGCACGTACTGGCGCCAGCCGGCCCATTGCGCACCATTGTTGAACGAGCGCGGCATGCGGTTGAAGTTGCCAGCGCTGTCCAGCAGCGGAATGCCGCCCCACGTGGAGCCCTTCGGGTCGCTGTCCATCACGTCGCCACCGACCGACAGCAGCGTGCGTTCGCCCAGATCGGCTTCCAACACCGCATAGCCGACCTTGCTGGTGCGCTGGTAGTTGTCCAGGTTGGAGCGCTTGTCTTCCCAGGCACCCACGGCACGGCCGCGCACACGGCCATCAGCAGTCAGCGGACCGCCCACGTCGAGCTCGGCGCGGTAGTCGTCCCAGCGGCCGACACCCAGTGAGGCACTGCCGGCGAAGTCCTTGCCCGGCTTCTTGCGCACCAGGTTGATGGTCGCACCCGGATCGCCCATGCCGGTCAGCAGACCGGTGGCGCCCTTGAGCACTTCGATGCGGTCATAGATCGCAGTATCGCTGAGCGTGTTGCCCGCCGAGTAGGCCGAGTCACGCGACATCGGAATACCGTCGTACTGGAAGTTCTGGATCGCGAAACCACGCGCGTAGTACTCGGTGCGTTCGCTGTCGTAGGTGACGATGCTGATGCCGGGGGTCACCCGCATCACGTCGTCGATGCCGTGCAGGCCGAAGTCATCCATCTGTGCGCGGGTGATCACGCTGATGGTCTGCGGGGTCTGCCGTGGCGTCAGCACCAGGCGGGTCGCGGTGGCAATGGTGCCGGGCGTGTAGGCGCCGCTGCCCTCGGTGATGGTGCCGAGCAGGTTGGCGGTGACCTGCACGGTCTGCAGGGTCTGCGAGGCGGGTGCCGGTTTGGCCTTGTCCTCGTCCTGGGTGGACTGGGCAGCAGCGGTGCCGCTGCTCAGTGCAAGCAGTAGCAGGCCTTGAGCCAGTGCATGCGGCAGCGGCAGGCGACGCGGAAACAAGCGCGGAAAACGGACAGGCACAGACAGCACGGCGGGACCTCCACGATAGGGTGGGATCCTCTGGCGACGGCTGGAGGGAAGAGAGGGACGCGGCAGGAGGGCCGCAGGCGCAGGAGTGTACTCCCCTACGCCCCGGCTGTCGTGCGGTGTGCTGGCGCGAGATCAGCCGCCGATGGCGGCGCAGGCCTCCAGGATCAGCGCGGTCACTTCCTTCGGCTGCGAGGCCAGTGAAGCATGGCTGGCATCGAGCTCCAGCAGGCGCTTGGGCTGCATCCTTGCGGCCATGGCCTTCTGGTTTTCCGGCGCGATCATGCGGTCGTGGCGGGACAGCTCGTACCAGCTCGGCCGGTGCTTCCACGCGGGGTCGCTGACCGTATCGCCGAAAGTGCTGGCCAGCGGCGCCTTCTGGGTCACCGCCATCACCCGGCCTTCGTCGTCGCTCAGGTCCTGGCAGAAGCTCTCATGGAACTTGTCCGCGCGCAGCCACAGGTAGCCGTCGCTGTCCGGGGCGAGGTTCGGCGCCGCTTCCGGCAGGTGCTGCTGGGTGATGCCGCCGGGGCTCTCGCCTGCATCGGGAGCAAAGGCGGCGATGTAGACCAAGCCTTTTACATTGGCCTCGTTGCCTGCCTGGCTGATCACCGCGCCGCCGTAGGAATGGCCGACCAGCAGCACCGGACCGTCGATCTGGCGGATCATCTTCTGGGTGCGCCCGGCATCGTCGGCCAGCGAGGTGAGCGGCAGCTCCACCGCCTGCACGCGGTCGTGGCCACTGCGATGCAGTTCCAGGATCACCTTGGCCCAGTGCGCGGCCCCGCCCCAGAATCCATGGACGAGGAGGATGGTCGGTGTCGTGCTCATGTACGGATCTCCGGCAGCGGCCGGCGGGGTGCCGACCGTGCAGCCACTGTCCTTGAGCGACGTTAATCGCCAGTGACGCGATCGGGTCAGTGCAATCGTATGCGTCGCCCGATGTCACGCATGGCACTTGCCGAGCCGGCCTGAAAACGTTTTCATAAATACCCCCTGGAGCTTCGCATCGCGCATGACGCCTTCATCCCCACGTGCCCAGCAGCACGCCACCCGTGCTGCCTTCTTCATTCCCGGATTCGCCACCGCCGCATGGGCACCGATGGTGCCTTACGCCAAAGCCAAGGCCGGGCTGTCCGATGCCAGCCTCGGTGCCGTGCTGCTGTGCCTCGGCCTCGGCTCGCTGCTGGCGATGCCGCTGGCAGGCGCATTGACGGGGCGGCTGGGCTGCCGCCGGGTGATGGTGATCACCTGCGCGATGATGCTGTGCGCCCTGCCCCTGCTGGTACTGGCACCGACGCCACTGGCACTGGGGGCGGCGCTGTTCGTGTTCGGCGCTGGCGTCGGCGCGCTGGACTGCGCGATGAACATGCAGGCGGTGGCCGTCGAGCGCGATGCCGGGCGGCCGATGATGTCGGGCTTCCATGCCTTCTACAGCATTGGCGGTTTCGTCGGTGCGGGCTGCATGACCGGCCTGCTGGTGCTGGGAACGCCGTTGTGGATGGCCGCGCTGGCCTCGGTGACGGCACTGCTGCTTGTGGCGGCGCTCTCGGCGCCGCACTGGCGCCCGCAACGGATCCTGCATGAGGGGCCGTTGCTGGCGTTGCCACATGGCGTGGTGCTGTTCATCGGCGTGCTGGCCTTCGTGGTGTTCCTCGGCGAAGGCTCGATGCTCGACTGGAGCGCGGTGTTCCTGGCCGAGGTGCGGCAGGTGCCGCGCGACCAGGCCGGGGCTGGCTTTGCGGTGTTCACCCTGGCAATGACCGCGATGCGGTTGTTCGGCGATGGCATCGTCGAGCGCCTCGGCCGCACCCGCACGATCGTCATCGGCGGCATCACCGCAGCGGCGGGCTTCAGCCTGGCCACGCTGGTGCCATCGTTCCCGGTGGTCCTGGCCGGCTACGTGCTGGTCGGGCTGGGCTGCGCCAACATCGTGCCGGCGCTGTTCTCGATGGCCGGCCAGCAGCGAGTGATGCCGGAGAGCATCGCCATCACCGCGGTCACCACGCTGGGCTACGCCGGCATCCTCGCCGGCCCGGCAGCCATCGGTGCGCTGGCTCACGCCACCAGCCTCGGCTTCGCCTTCCTGTGCGTGGCCGCCCTGCTGCTGGGCGTAGCCGCATCCGCCCGCGCACTGGCACAACGCCTGCCCTGATACAAAAAGGGGACGGAGGGGATTAAGTCGTTTCCCGCACACCTGGGTTGGAAACGACTTAATCCCCTCCGTCCCCATTTTTCAGGTGTGGGCCAGCCACTCGGCCTGGGCTGGCAGTTGCGGGGCTGGGCAGGCGCTCTTCGGGTGGTGCTCGTCGCGCGCCATCCAGTCGTCGACCACGCCAGCCAGCAGGTCCAGCCGCAGCGGCAGAGTGATGTGGTCCTCGCCACGCATCTCGATGTAGTGCGCGCGCGGGTTGGCCTGCGCCAGCTCGCGGCCCTGGCTGACCGGAATGTGCTGGTCGCCCTGCCCGTGCAGCAGCAGCACGCAGGCACGGGTATCGGCCAGCGCGCGCGCCACGTCCACGCGGTCCAGATCGACATCGATGCGGCGGCTGGCGGCGGCGATCACCTGGTTGATATCCTGGCCGCCGTAGCGCCAGCGCGCGTAGGAGGCCACCGCCTGCGCCTTCAAGCCTTCCGGCTGCAGCCCCATGAGGTGCGGAATCATCGTGCGGATGGCCACACCTGCGTTGGCAAACGATTCCATCGCCACCACGCCTTCCACCTGGTCGCCGAGCTTGTCGGCTGTGAACACCGCTGTGGCGGCACCATAGGAAACGCCGAACAGGTACAGCGGGCCGGTCACTTCGCCGCGCGCACGCAGCTCGTTGATCACATCGACCACATCGTCCGATTCGTAGGTGCCATAGCCGGACGGCCCCGCACCGGACTGGCCATGGTTGCGCAGGTCGAGCGTGACCACGCGGTAGCCGGATTCGGCCAGCTGAAGAGACCACGGCAGCATCGAATCACCGTTCATCATCCAGCCGTGCAGCAGCACCACGGTGCCGCGTGGCGCCTGCGCGCGGAACGGCTGCGGTACCGCCAGGCTCAGCCCGGTATCCAGCGGCAGGCCGTTCTCGTGGCGCTGCGGCAGGTAGCGGTAGCGCGCGCCGTAATCACCGGGATCGAACACGCGCCAGAAGATCGGCACGCCATCGCGACCGGGTGCGAAGCCGTGGCGGTTGGGCAGTTCGGCAATGGCCGCGGCGATGCGCGGGCGATCGAGCAGGGTCGACACGCCACCCGGCGCGATCAGCCAATCGGCGAGCGAGGTGGACGACGCGTTGATCGAAGAAGAGCATGCAGCCAGCCACAGGCCGGCGCACGCCAGCAACAACAGCAGCAGGCGCTTCATGGGCAATCAGGGAAAAGGTGCGACAGCGTGGCAGGTTAGCGACGCGGGCGCCGGCCATCTATCGCGCGCGGATGACGGCTTGATGACAACGCAGGAACGATTCAGCTTGGTGTACAAGCTGTATCCGTTCAGTCATTGATCCGGATCAAGGAACGCGCGCACGGGAATGCGCACAGTGCCGCCATGCGCACCTCGTTCAAGCTCGCCATTGCCCTGGCCGCCACGCTGGCCGCCGCCTACGGCATCGCCCGCACCACGCCCTACTGGTTCGCACCGCGACAGACGGCGCAGGTCGACATCCACGATCCAACGCTGATCGCGCAGGGACAGTACCTGTCGCGCGCGGCCGACTGCGCGGCCTGCCACACCGCGCCCGGCGGCAAGCCGTTCGCCGGTGGCCTCGGCATGCAGACGCCGATGGGCACGATCTACTCGACCAACATCACGCCTGATCCGGACACTGGCATTGGCACCTACGACTACGCCGACTTCGAGCGCGCGGTGCGCCGCGGCTTCCGTCACGATGGGCAGCCTTTGTACCCGGCAATGCCGTACGCCTCGTACGTGATCGCCAGCGACGCCGAGATCAAGGCGCTGTACGCCTACTTCATGGGCTCGGTGCAGCCGGTGAAGCAGGACAACGCCGACAGCACGATTCCGTGGCCCGCCAACATGCGCTGGCCACTGGCCTGGTGGCAGCTTCTGTTCGCACGCCCGCGCACGTTCAACCCGGATCCATCGCTGGATGCCAGCCAACAGCGCGGTGCCGAACTGGTGGAAGGCCTGGCCCACTGCGGCGCCTGCCACACACCACGCGGGTTGGCGTTCCAGGAAAAGGCGATGGCCGATGATGGCAGCCGCCAGTTCCTGTCCGGCTCGGTGCTGGAAGGCTGGTATGCGAAGAACCTGCGCAATGAATCGACAGGTCTGGCCAGCTGGAGCGAGGGCGAGATCGTCGACTTCCTGCGCACCGGACGAACCGATCGTTCGGCGGCCTTCGGTGGCATGGCCGATGTGGTCGAGCACAGCACCCAATACCTGTCCGACGCCGATCTGCTGGCGATGGCGCGTTACCTGAAGCAGCTGCCGGCACGCGAGGGCCGTAGCGCGCAATGGTCGGCTGGTGCGGATACCACCACCACCGCGATGCGCAGCGGCGACTACCGCGTCGCCGGGTCGCTGGCCTATGCCGAGCACTGCCAGGCCTGCCATCGCGCCGACGGCCGCGGCATGCCGCGCGTCTACCCGGCCCTGGCCGGCAATTCGATCGTGTTCGCTGACGACCCCAGTTCGCTGGTGCAGGTGACCCTGATCGGCGGCCGCACGCCGCATACGCCGCATGACCGCATGGCCTTCACCATGCCCGGCTTCGAGCAGCTGCCGAACGCGCAGCTGGCACAGATCCTGACCTTCATCCGCAGCAGCTGGGGCAACCAGGCCAGCGCGGTGAGCGAGGTCGACGTGGCGCGGATGCGCCGGGTGGTGCGCGACAAGCCGGTCCACTACGTTCCGCAGGAGGCCGCACGATGAAGCGTTCGCGCAGACGTTCCCGCTGGCTCATCGGCAGCGCCATCACCCTTGTGCTGCTGGCCGGTGCCGGCACCCTCGCCTATCGTCATCTGTACCCGGACCTGGACGCCGCGGCGGCCAGCACGCTCGACATCCTCGATGCGCAGGGCAAGGTGGTCGGGCACTACCAGGCGCCCAGTGCCGAAGAGATCGCCGCGCTCGGCAACGCCGAGTCGGTGATGCTCGGCCGTCGCCTCCTCAACGAAACCGCACGGCTGCTGCCGGACAACGTCGGCAACGACCTGAACTGCAATTCGTGCCACATGGCCGAGGGCAAGCGGCCGCTTGGCAACCACTACTTCAACACTGGCGGTGGTGCCTATCCGCGTTACATGCCGCGCCCGGGCAAGGTGATCGGGCTGACCGAGCGCATCAACGGCTGCCTGCAGCGTTCGATGAACGGCAAGCCGCTGCCGAAGGACGCGCCGCAGATGCGCGCGATGCTCGACTACATGGCGTGGCTGAGCAGTCCTGTGCCGGACGGTGCAAAGGTCGCCGCTCCAAGCGAAGGCCCGATCAACAACACACTGACGCCGGACCCGATCCGCGGCCAGGCGCTGTACGCCGTGCAGTGTGCCGCCTGCCATGGCGACAACGGCGAAGGCCGGCGCGACGCCAGCGGTGACATCGCCTTCCCGCCGCTGTGGGGTGACCACAGCTTCAACATCGGCGCCGGCATGGCGCGCCTCTACAAGGCCGCAGGTTTCGTCAAGCACAACATGCCACCGGCAGTGACCCGCGAGCCCCCGCTCGGGCAGCAGGTGATGCCCGACCAGGATGCGGTGGACATCGCCAGCTACTTCATCAACCAACCGCGGCCGGACTTCGCCAACAAGGCCAAGGACTGGCCGCGCGACCCGAAACCCAAGGACGCGCGGTACTGAGGAGGGCGTGGTTCAGCGCTTGACCAGCTCGACCCGGCGATTGCGCGCTTTGCCTTGCTCGCTGCCATTGTCGGCTACCGGCCTGTCGGCACCGAAGCCGGCCGCCTGCAGGCGGTCGGCGGCGATGCCCTTGGCGGTCAACGCCGCCACCACCGACCGCGCACGATCCTCGGACAAGCTGCGGTTGTGCGCGGCCGCGCCACTGTTGTCGGTGTGGCCTTCGATCGACAGTTTCAGCGACGGGTCGGCACGCAGCAGGTCCAGCACCTGCGCCAGTTGCGGTTCGGACGTCGGCAGGATCTGCGCCTTGTCGGTGGCGAAGTTGACCTGGATCGCCACGCGGCCGTCGCTGTCCAGCTTCTTCTTCAACGCATCGGCCGGCAGCAGCGCCGCGGTCTGGGTGAAACCCTTGCGCTCGACCACGACCCAGCCTGCGCTGAGGTATTCGAGGCGAGCATGTACCCACACCTGGCGGCCGTCAGCCAGATCGACGCGATAGACAACGGTGTCGTAGTTGTCCCAGCTGTAGCTGGCCGCGTTGCCGTAGGACGACTGCACCTGCTTCGACACACCCTCGGCCGCCTCGTGCGGGATGCGCCCCTCGAACACCTTGGTGCCGTTGACCTGGGCCATCATCGCCTCAAGGTTGCGACGGACTTCATGCATCGAGTATTCGCGCTCGCCCTTGTCGAAATCGGCAGCGAAGGTGCGGCCCTCGACCGGTTCGAAGTGATCTCCGGTCCAGAACGGGAAGGCATCGAAATCACGCTGCTCGGGCGTGTTGCGCTCACGATAGCCGGCCGGCAGGGACAGGTGCGGGAAACTGTCCGACCACTGCGCGGTGGCCTTGAACGGAACGTCATCCACGACCACCAGACCGGCGCCGTTGCTGTCCACCGCCAGCTGCACCCACACGGTGCGGTTGGCCTGGCGCAGCACGTAGACGGTGGTGGGTGCGTCCTGTTCACCGTTCACCGCATCGATGAAGCCACCACCGATCTCGCCTTCCAGTTGCGGGCCGTAGTAGATGTCGCGCAGCAGCGTGCCTTCAAAGACCTTGCGGCCGCCAGCGGCGGTGATCACACCGTCGAAGTTGCGCTGCACTTCCAGCGCAGAGAACGCCTTGTCGGGGGCCGCCTCACTGTCGGTCACGATGCGTGCCGACCAGCTCGGACCTTCCACCCAATGCACACCCTCGCCCATCCGGAACGGGAAGCGCGCCCAGGCGCGCGGGTGCGGGGCGTTCTGCGGCGCGTAGCCCTGCGGCAGGCTGAAGAACGGCAGTCCGCCCAGCGCGGTGTCGCTCAGCGGCACGCTGCTGGTGTCGAAAGGCACCAGCGGCACCGGCTTGCCATCGCGGTCGGTGAGTGCGGTGCCGTCGGCGGCGGCCGTTGAACCCGCTGGGGCGGCGGCCGGTGCTGCGGCCTCGTCCGCCGTGGCTGGCGCAGGCGGTGCCACCTCTCCATCCGAGGGCGTCCGGTTGCACCCTGCCAGCAGCACCAGGGCTGCACCTCCCAGCCAGATCTTCGATCGCTTCTGCATCGTCACCACCTCAGGTCCATTGAAGTGCCGAGCATACCCGAAGGCCGTGACCGCCCCCACAGTGCCATCGTTCCTGCGCTGCCACGTCATCCCGATGTCATTGGCGCTGCCGACACTCCGGGGTTTCCTCCCTCTGAAGGTCCGGTTTCGATGCGAACGATTGCGCGTTTTCCCCGCGTCTCGCTGCTGGCCCTGCTGATCGCCCCCGCGCTGGACGCCCTCGCAGAAGCACCGCAGGGCGATACGGGCGAAGCGCGCAGCAGCGATGCGCGTACCCTCGACCAGGTACAGGTGATTGGTCAGGCCACCAGCTACGCGAAGACGTCGGTGCGCGCGGAAACACTGAACCGGCAGACCGTGATGAGCAGCGTCAACGACGCGCTCAACGAAGTGCCCGGCGTGGTGGTCAGCGAGGCCGATGCCACCGGTTCGTCGGTGTGGGGCACGCAGATCAGCATGCGCGGCTTCGTGACCAACCGTGACACCCAGCAGATCGGCACCACCATCGACGGCCTGCCCAATGGCGGCTCGGGCTACGGTGGCGGTTCGCTGGCCAACCGCTACATCGATACCCTGGACCTGGAAACAGTGGAAGTCAGCCAGGGCACTGCCGACATCTCCTCGCGCTCGAACGAAGCCCTCGGCGGCACCCTGAACTTCCTTACCAGCGATCCGCTGCAGGACAGCCGCCTGCGCTTCGTGGTCGGTGCCGGTGACAACGAAGCGCGCAAGTACTACGTGCGCTACGACACCGGCCTGCTCGGCGGCCATACCCGCGCCTGGGTCAGCGCTTCTTCCGCACGTGTGCACGACTGGATCGATGGCAGCGGCAAGACCAGCAACGACCACATCGCCGGCAAGTTCATCACCGAGCTGGATCGCTGGACGCTGACCGGCTACCTGTCCTACAACGATGCCGACGAGCCGGAGTACACCAGCGTCTCGCCGAAGGGCTTCGCCACCAATCCGGACCGCGACAACCTGGTCGGCACCCTCACCGGCATTCCGTACCTGGACCAGAACTACCGTTCCGGCTCGCGTGCGCTGCGCGAGAACACCTTCGGCTACCTGCGCGCGGCCTTCGACGGCGGCAACGGCTTCAAGGCCTCGGTGGCGGCTTACGGGCACCGCATGGAAGGTCGTGGCGACTGGCTGCCCCCCTACCTGGCGCAGGTCAGCGATGATGGTGCCGGTCGCCCGGAGTCGGAGTACATCGGTGGAAAGACCGTGTACGGTGGCAGTAACCGCGGCCAGATTTTCTTCGTCAATCCCGATGGCAGCGCCGCGCAGCGCCTGGCCAGCTGCACCCCACGGCTGGGCTTCACCGCCGAGTACGATCCGAACTGCTACGCGGGCAACGTGCTGGGTGCGCAGTCGTATCGCCATACCCACTACGACAACGACCGCATGGGCGTGACCGCCGACGTCGAGTGGCGACAGACCTTCGGCGCGGTCGACAACACGATCCGTGGCGGCCTGTGGGTGGAGAAGCTGGACCGTTCGGCGCGCCGCGACTGGCATCGCCTTCTCAATGTCGGCCAGAGCATCGACTTCGACCACCAGCCGTACTGGGTGCAGTTCGAAGACAAGTACAAGGTTGACGAGCAGATGTACTACATCGAGGACGTGGCCCGCTTCGGTCCGTTCAGCGCGCGCCTGGGCGTGAAGCAGTTCTTCGTCGACCAGTCGCGCCGCCGCGTGATCGGTGCCAGCGAGCACGTCAAATCCGATTCCAGGTCCGATCCGCTGCTGTCCACCGGCTTCACCTGGGCGCCCGGTGTGGAAGGCATGGAGCTGTTCGCTGGCTTCTCGCAGAACTTCGCCGCCATTCCCTCCGGCGTGCTCGGCGAGACCGACCCGCAGCGCTTCCGCAACGTCGAGCCCGAAACCGCCGACAACATCGAAGTGGGCATGCGCCTCAGCCGCTGGCCGCTGACCGCTTCGGTCACGCTCTACAACATCAAGTTCGACAACCGCATCGTCTACCTGCCGGCGGGCTTCGTCAGCGGCATCGACTACCTGGGCGAGACCGACGGCGTCTACGAAAACTTCGGTGGCGTGGAAAGCAACGGCCTGGAAGCGGCGTTCGGCTATGGTTGGGACAATGGCTGGCGGATCAACGCGGCCTACACCTACAACCGTTCCAAGTACCTGGGCAGCGGCAATGCCGCCCGCGATACCCAGCTGGGCATCGTCGACGGCGCCAAGGTAATCGGCCAGCCGGAGAACACCCTGGTGCTGTCGGCCGACTGGCAGGGCACCAACTGGAACTTCGGCCTCTCCGGGCGTTACCAGGGCACGCGCTATCTCGATGCCGCCGACGTCAACAAGCTGCCTTCGGCCACCGTGTTCAACGCCAACATCGGCTTCGACCTGCAGGGCCTGTCGCCGCGCCTGAAGGGCATGGGTGCCAACCTGGTGGTGAGCAACCTCACCGATAAGCGGTATCTTGCAGGGGTGGACGGCCGCGACAACGCCTTCATCGGCGCTCCGCGCACCGTCGGCATCTCCTTCCGCGTGGACCTGTGAGTGAGCCCGTGACCGATATCGGCCGACGCCGGTTGTTGCAGGCCGGCGTTGCCGCCGGCCTTTCCCAGCTGCTGCCCAGCATCGCCCGGGCCGCAGCGATCGCCCCCGCCGCACGGACGCGCAGCCTGGAAGACCTGCAGCACATTGTGGTGTTCATGCAGGAGAACCGCTCGTTCGACCACTACTTCGGTACGCTGCCGGGCGTACGGGGGTTCGGCGACCGCTTCGTGGCCCCGGCCGCTGCGCTGCAAGCCGGCGGCCGCACGCGCAGCCTGTGGCTGCAACCCGATGCCAGCGGCACGCGCGCGATCGCACCGTTCCCGCTGGATACCGCTGCGCACTTCGGCTACATGCGGGTGGAGGGCACACCGCACACCTGGCCGGATGCACAACAGGCCTGGGACCATGGACGCATGGGGCAATGGCCGAAGGCCAAGCAGAACCACTCGATGGGCTACTTCCAGCGCAGCGACCTGCCCTTCCAGTTCGCCCTGGCCGATGCCTTCACCATCTGCGACGCCTACCACTGCGCGATGCAGGCCGGAACCAACCCGAACCGGGTGTTCCTGTGGACCGGTCACAATGATGCACACGCGCGTGCTGGCGGCCCGGTGATCGCCAACTCGCACGACAACTTCCCCGAGCACGGCGGGCATCCGGCGTCGTATCGCTGGACAAGCTATGTCGAACGCCTGCAGAAGGCGGGTGTGTCCTGGCAGATCTACCAGGACATGGCCGACAACTTCACCGACAACCCGCTGGCGGGTTTCGAGGCGTTCCGCCAGGCCTTCCGCGCTGCGCCGGGACATGACCCGCAGCTGCGCGCACGTGGCGTCAGCACCCGTGGCCTGGCGCAGCTGCGCCAGGACGTGGTCGGTGGGCGTCTGCCGCAGGTCAGCTTCATCATTGCCGACGCGGCCGGCAGCGAGCATCCCGGCCCGTCCAGCCCCGCACAGGGTGCGGCCTATACCGCACGCGTGCTCGACGCGCTGACCGCCGATCCGGAGGTGTGGAGCCGCACCGCCCTGCTGCTGATGTTCGACGAGAACGACGGCTTCTTCGACCATATGCCGCCACCGGCCCCTCCCTCACCGGTGAACGGTGGATGGGCAGGTGCTTCGTCGGTCAGTACCGAGGGCGAGTATCACCGTCATCCCGCGCCGGGCGACGAAAAGTACGATGCTGCCGAGCTGCGCGGACGCCCGTATGGTCTCGGTCCGCGTGTGCCGCTGTACGTGATTTCGCCGTGGAGCCGCGGCGGCTGGGTCGATTCGCAGGTGTACGACCACACCGCGGTCATGCGGCTGATCGAACGCCGCTTCGGTGTGGCTGCGCCGGACATCTCGCCATGGCGCCGTGCGGTCTGCGGAGACCTGACCGGCGCCTTCGACTTCGCCCAGCGCGATATCCGCCCGTTCGTGCGCGGCCTGCCCGATGTAAGCGCGGTGGCGGCACGTGCGGCAGCCCTTCCGGGACGCACCGTGCCCGCGTTGCCCGAGGGACTGAAGCCAGCGAAACAGGAAAGCGGTGTACGCCCGGCGCGTGCCCTGCCCTACCGGCCGCAGGCATCGATTGCCGCTGTCGACGCCTCGGGTGTGGATCTGGCGCTGTCCTGCGAAGGCGCAGCAGCAGTGCTGCATGTCTACGACCGGCTGCGGCTGGATGCGGTGCCACGCCGCTACACGCTGCTGCCGGGCATGCCGCTGCGCGAGCGCTGGCCGCTGGACGCCCAGGGTCGCTATGACCTGTGGTTGCTGGGCCCGAACGGCTTCCACCGCCACTTCCAGGGAGCGGCCACGGGTCCTGCCCTGCAGGCTTCAATCGATCGCGTCGATGACCAACTGCGGCTCCGCCTGCGCAATCTGGGTGACAGCGCGCAGCAGGCGCGTGTGCAGCCTGGCGCCTATGCCGGGCATATGCCCGAGCAGACGCTGGTGCTGCCCGCACATGCAGAGACCGCGTTGGCGTGGGACGCAGCGCCCACCGCAGGCTGGTACGACCTGCTCGTCGGTGCGGGCGACAGTGCCCTGCGCCTGGCCGGCCGCGCCGAGGATGGGCGCCCCGGCACCAGTGATCCGGCGATGGGCAGCGAGCCATTGCGGTTCGAGCACGATTGAAGGATCTCTGTAGAGCCGAGCCCATGCTCGGCTGCTTTTCCGGTCAGCTATCAAAGAGCAGCCGAGCATGGGCTCGGCTCTACAGGGTAGACCGGTAGATTCAGGCCTCCTGCAGCCCCGGCCGGCCGTGCTCCACCGCATAGCGCTTCCAGCTCTGCACCGCGCCATTCGGCTGCATCACGGTATCCAGCGTCTTCATGTCGCCGATCCATGCATCGCGGGTGACATCGCACAGCACGTAGCCACGCTTGTCGGTGGTCGCCTTCAGATAGGGGCTGTGCGCAAGCTGGTTCCTGGCATACGCGTCCACACCCTGGCCATCGGCGCCGGAAGTGATCGACGTGGCGAGGAACTCGCTGGAGATCACGCCCGAGTCACGGTGGTCCTGCACCAGATCGCTGGCATAGTGGCGATGCGCGTCGCCGCAGGCGGTCACCACGTTGCCGAAGCCCACCTTCTGGATGTGGTCAAGCAGGCGCCGGCGGCTGTCCAGATAGTCTGACCACTGGTCGTCTGACGACTGCACCACGCCGTCCTTCTCGCGCATGTAGTTGCCCAGCGCCACCTGGTGGGCGACGGTATGCCAGCGCGGTGCAGCATCGGCCAGGCCGTCGAACAGCCAGCGCTCCTGCTTCGCCCCCACAATGTTGGGCTCCGGCGATTCCACCTCCTCACGCAGCGCCATGTTCACCTGCTTGCTGCGGTACTGGCGGGTGTCGAGCAGGTGCAGATCCATCAGCGTGCCGTAGCGTGCGCGTCGGTACATCTGCATGTGGCCATCGCGCGGGAATGCCGAGCGGCGCAGTGGCATGTTCTCGTAGTAGGCCTGGAACGCCTGTGCGCGACGCAGCAGGAACACTTCGCTGGGCGTGTCATCCTGGTCTTCGGCACCGGCCCAGTTGTTGTCCACTTCATGATCGTCAAAGGTGACGAACCACGGTACCGCCGCATGCGCGGCCTGCAGGTCGGCATCGCTCTTGTACTGGGCGTAGCGGCGGCGGTAATCATCCAGCGTGTAGATCTGCGGGCCGACGTGGTTGCGCAGATTGGTGAACGGCTGGCCGTTCATCTTCCGCAGGCCCGGCTGGCATTCGCCTTCGTAGATGTAATCACCGTAGTGGAAGACGAAATCCAGCGGTTCCTCGGCAATGCGCCGCCACGCGGTGTAGTGGCCTTCTTCGTAGTGCTGGCAACCGGCCACCGCAAACCGCACGCGATCCACTGCGGCCGTGGCTGCGGGCAGCGTGCGGGTGCAACCGACCGCACTGGCGTGGCCGCCTACGGTGAAGCGGTACCAGTAAGGCCGTGCGGGCGCCAACCCACCCAGCTCCACGTGCACGGCGTGGCCGAGTTCGGGATGCGCCATCGCCGAACCCTGGCGTACCACCTTGCGCATGCCCTCGTCCGCGGCCAGCTGCCATTCGACCACCATCGGCCGGGTCGGCATGCCACCGCCGAACACCAGCGGCTCGGTCGCCAGCCGTGTCCACAGCACCATGCCATCGGCCGAAGGATCACCCGAGGCCACGCCCAGGGTGAACGGCGTGCTGGCGAACCGCGGCGACGCCAGCAGGTTGCGCGGGTTCAGCGCGGCGGCATCGGTCTGTGCGGCCAGCGCGTGCGCCGTGCCCATCCACGCGCCGGCAGCGGACAGGCCGGCCAGGGCCAGGAATCGCCTGCGATTGATCTTATCCACGGCTGCGCCCTCAGTTGTAGATGATGTGGAAGTAGAAGAAGCGGCCGTAGTCGTCGATCTCGGTACGGAAGCGCCCATTCGGACCGGTGCTGTAGGTCGGCTGCGTGTTGAACAGGTTCTTGGCCTCGTACTTCAGCGTCACGTGCCTGCTGACCTTGTGGCTGAAGGCCATGTTGAAGGTCACGTACGGGTCGTAGTACGAATCCAGCCATTGGGTATCACCAAAGTCGACCAGCATCCGGCTGCGGTAGGTGCCAGACAGACGCAGCTGCGCGCTCTTCCACGGCATGCGCCAGATCACCGAGCCGTTGAGCGACCAGTCCGGCTGGTACAACAGACGGTCCAGGCGACGCTCGGTACCATCACTGATGCGGTAGTTGGTCTGGCCTTCCAGCCGCGTCGCGTTGAAGTACATGTCGAAGCGCTGGCGGCCCCACTGCAGGTTGCGGTTGGCGACCGCGAACTCGACGCCGCGCAGCCTGGACTCATCGGCGTTCATCGGCTGGGTGACCCGGTAGCGCGTGTCACCCACGTTCTCGAAGGTGGTCAGGGTGTAGATGTCGTCCTTGATCACCTTGTCGAACAGCGCGATCGAGACCAGGCCGTTATTGCCATTGAAGTACAGGTCCCACGCCAGGTCGATGTTAGTGGAACGTCGCGGCTGCAGGTTGGCGTTGCCCTGCTTGATCGTGCAGAAGCCCCTGCCCTCCTCGTCATCACCACAGCTGGTGCTGGTGGCCTGGGCGATGTTGCTGGGTGTCGGCCGGCCCAGCGTTCGGCTGGCGGAGAAGCGCAGGCGCTGGTCCTCGCTCAACTTGAACGTCGCATTCAATGAAGGCAGCAGGTTGCTGTAGCCACCGCTCGTATTGCGGAAGGCAGAGGTATACGTAGTGCCGCCATCATCGCTGAATGGGCTGTAGGCATCGAAGCGGGTGTGGTCGTAGCGCAGGCCGCCGATCAGCAGCAGCCGGTCCCAGGCGTAGTGTGCGGACAAGTAGGCATTGGTGATGTCCTCCACGTACTTGTAGTCGCTGGTGAAGTTGGCATTTGGATACGCCGCATTGTTGTTGCCCAGTTTCGGCAGCAGTTCCTCGTTCCACTTGCGGTTGTCGATCAGCGGGAAGCCCGGCACGCTGCCCAGCAGCGTCGAACCCGGATACAGGTAATCGTTGAGCGTGGCACTGCTCTTGAAGTAGTCGAAGTCGATGTCCTGCCAGATCTTCAGATGGCGGTATTCGGCGCCGGCGGCCAGGCCGAAGCCACGCGCATCGGCGTCGATGTTGTAGCTGAAGTCGGCACGCAGGTTGTCGATGCTCTCCTTGGCGTCGCGCGGCGAGACATAGGCCTGTGCCGGGTTCAGCTTGAACGCCGAGCTGGTCAGCAGGCTGGAATCGGAAACCGCCACTGCGTTCGGGAAGCCGTGGCTGTCGTTCTCGTAGTCGACGAACAGATTGCTTGGGTAGGCGCGCACACCCCAGTAGACCTGGTTGTTGTGGAAGGTCTCTTCGGTGTGGCCACCGCGCAGGGTCAGCCGCGAGCGATCACCGATATCCCAGTTGAAGCTGGCGATGGCGCCACGGTTGCTGCGGTCCCAGCGGTCGTGGCGGTTCTTGATGTAGATGCTGTTGATCTGGGCGGTGCCGCTGTCTTCGGTCTGGTTGCGGATCGGGAACTTGGCGTTCCCGTACAGATCGGTCTTGTTCATCGTCGAGTTCTCGTAGAACCGGTACGAGTAGAGCAGCAGCGACGCGTAGAACGGATCGTCCGACGGCTTCCACTCCAGCTTGGCCGAGCCTCCGAAATTGGTGATGAAGTTGGTATAGGTACCGGTGCTGAAGTTGCCAGGCGCACGCAGCCCGTTCCAGCCCTTGGCCTCGTCCGGCCCGGTGGTGCCGTCGGTGAGGTACTTGCCGGCGTCGTTGTAGTAGTAGTTCGACTCCACCCAGCGCTTGACGCTGTTGCGCGAACGCTGCTCATAGCGCGCTACCGCAACAAGGCCGAATTCCTGGTCGGCACCGAACTGGTTGGAGAACACCATCTTGGCGCTCTTGCCGAAATGCCCCAGGGTCTCGTGGTTGCCACCGGCACTGCGCTCGACATTGGTCTCGGCCGTGGAATAGATGCCGGCCACATCGGCGAACACGTACTTGCCGGACCGGTCGAAGGCACTGCGGCTGATGATGTCGATCACGCCGCCGATCGCATCCGGCGCCTGCTCCGCGCTGAAGCTCTTGTAGATGTCGGTGCGGGTGCCGATGTCGCTGGGAATCAGCTGCAGGTTGTTCATGCGCTCACCCGAGCCACTGCCACCCACGCTGGCAATCGCGATGCCATCGATGGTGGTGTAGTTGAGGTTGGCCTGCACGCCACGCACCGTCACGTAACGGGGCTCACCGGCATCCTCCACGGCACTCAGGCCCGGCGCGGCCATCAGGCTCTCGGCCAGGGTCTCGTCGCCGTAGCTGTCCATCTCGTCGTAGACCACCGAATCCTTGATCACCGGCGAGGTCTTCTTCTGGTCGATCACCTCATGCGCAGCAATCACCTTCACCGTGCCCAGGGTCGGCGCCACCACCGCTTCGGCCTCGCGCGGCTTCGGCGCGGCCGGCTTCGGTTCGTTGTGTGCCGGCGCAGGATCAATGGCGATGACGTTGCCATCCACCACGGTGTAGCCCAGGCTGGTCCCTGCCAGCAGCGCGTCCAGCGCCTGCTTGACGGTGGCACCGCGCGGCACCGCCCCGGCCATGTGCACTTCACCACTGCCCGAATACAGGAACTGCACGCCGGAACTGCGCGACAACTGCTCCAGCGCGCGCGCCAGCGGCTGCGCCGCGATCGGCGCCGAAACGCGGGCCTCGAGGCCATCGGCAGTGGCCGCAGCCGCCAGCGGCACGCTGCAGGGAGACAGCGCGAGGATGATCGACAGGTAAAGCGTGTTGCGCATCACGGGTCCTTGGAAGAGAGAAAGCAGCAGGTGCCGCTGCGTGACTCGGCAGCGGCTTCTCCCAAGTAAGAGCCCGCATCCACCGAAGTGGAGAACGCGGATTTGATGAATTTTTTCTGACAACCCACGGCCATGTCGACCTCAGCGACTGCCAACCCGCACGGTGTCGCCTTCGCGCCGCACCACGAAACGCGGATCGCGCTCGAGGAAGGCCTGCAGCGCACCGATGCGATGCGCGTCCAGGCTGCCGGACAACCGCGCCGACGCCGCACCTTCATCCAGCACCCGAACCTGCACCTGGTTGTGGCGGTTAAAGGCGGCGGCCACCTCATCCAGCCGCTCGTCCAGGAAAGAGACCTTGCGTTGCTGCCAGTCCAGCAGCATCGACAACGGCACATCCAACGACTCGACCGCATGGCTGCGCGCGTCGACCTGCACCACCTGACCTTTACCCAGTTGTGCAAGACGCCGCGCATCCGCACCGTGGCTCCACACTTCCACCTCGCCGGATACCACACCGATGCGGGTGCCCTGCAGCCGTCGCGACACGTCGAACACCGTGCCGATATCGCGGATCTGCAATCCGTTCACCTGCACCTCGAACGGCCGTCGGTCCTGGGCGATGTCGAACGTCGCCTCGCCCTGCAGCAGTTCCGCCCTGCGGCTGAACCCGCCCATGCGCACCCGCAGGCGGCTGTCCGCGTTCAGCCGCACCTGGGTCTGATCGGGCAGCACCAGGTCACGCAGTTCACCATGGTCGGCGCTGTACAGCTGCTCGGTGGGCATCAGCTGCGGTACCAGGCCCACGCCGAGCAGGGCGATACAGGCTGCGGCAGCCGCCACCCACCAACGCGTGCGACGGCTGTGCGGCGCACTGCGCAGCGGGGCCTGTGCGTGTCCGAACAGCGGCACGACCTTGGCAGCGGCCTGCTGTGGCGGCACCGAGGCCTCTTCAGCCAATGCCGATTGCAGCGCCTCACCAACCTGCCGGTGCAGTGCGAGGGCGTGCATATAGGCGCGCACATGCTCCGGCGAGCGCTTCATCCAGTCCAGCAACGCAACCCGCTCGGCTTCGCCCAGCACGCCCTCGCGATTGCGCTGGAACCAGTCCATGGCCTCGCTGGCGATCACGTCGTCGGCCGCACCCGATGGATTCCGTTTCATGTGAGCTCCCTGGCGCCCAGCGCCTTCCTGCAGGCGTCCAGCCCCTTGCCGATATGCTTGCGCACCATGTGCACCGAGACCTGCAGCTGCTGGCTGATTGCCGGGCAGTCCAGCCCGTCGCGATAATGCAGCTCCATCACCCGCCGCGTGGTCGCCGGCAGCCGTGCGATGGTGCTGCGGATATCGCTCCACCGCTGCGCGCGCTCGAATTCGCCTTCGATGTCTTCTTCGCTCTTCAACACTTCGGCCAGGAGGTCGACGTCCTCCAGCGGCGGCAGCGACGAACGTGCGCGCGCGTGCTCCCGTGCAAGATTGGCGGCCACGGTGAACAGGTAGGCTTCCGGGTTCTCGACCGCGTCGGCATGCTCACCGGTGCTGCGCAGCAGCCGCAGGTAAACCTCCTGCGCCAGATCCTCGGCATCTTCGCTGGCAGAACCCCGGCGCAGGAAGAAGCCGCGCAGCAGCCGCCGCCGCAGCGCATAGCTCTTCTCCCAGATCCTCACGCTGTTCACGGCCGGCCAACCACCCCAAGGCTGGAAAGCCCCGCAGGGTGACGGCCATCGATGACAGTGGCGTTTCAACTGCCGGCACGCAGCCGCTAGAATGCCGCCCCTGCAGTTTCCAGCAGCCGGCACAAGGAGTGCCCCGCAATGAACGCCCGCACCGCCATCAACACCCTCAGCAGCCTGCTGTTCCTGCTGCTGGTCGCCCACACCACCGCCTACCAGCAGCAGATGTGGCCGCCCAGCCGTGTCGTCCACGTGCATCCGGTGGTCGTCGCCCTCGCCTACGCGCTGGGCCTGCTCACCCTGCTGCTGTGGATCGGAGGACGCCGCTTGCCGGAACGCTGCCAGCAGCTCTCGGGCTGGCTGCCGATCGTGGCCTGGTGCCTGCTGGGGGTTGGTGTGGCGGTCATCCCGATGTTCTTCCCGGGCCTGTCCCCGGCCTGATCAGCGGCCGCACCCGGCGCGCCCGGCCATGATACGGCGCCCCGTGCCAACCCTTGCTTGCCAGAGACCCAAGCCGCGCCCGTCTACCCGCGATCCGGGCACGCACCTACGCTTGTCTTCTCGGTGGCCACCACGGCCGCCCTTCGCGTCACGGCCCCGCCGTTGCGACCCCGCTCCAGTGCTGTGCGCCCTGCCGGTGTTGTCGCCCAGGCAGACGTCCGACCGGCGCCCTCTGGAGACAGTCATGAACCAAGCCCTGATCCCCTTCGATACCGACCCGCTGGAAACGCGGGAGTGGCGTGAATCGCTGGAGGCGGTGATGCGGGCCGGCGGCCGGCCACGCGCGCATTACCTCATCGACCAGCTGAGCGAGCTGGATGCCCAGCAGCACGGCGACCTGCATACCCGCGCCTGGACGGCCTACGTCAACACCATCCCGCCCGAGCGCCAGCCGGCCTACCCGGGCGACCTGGCCATCGAGCGCCGCCTGAACGCGATGATCCGCTGGAACGCGATGGTGATGGTGCTGCGTGCCGGCAAGCATTCCAACGTCGGCGGCCACATCGCCACCTACCAGTCCGCGGCAGTGCTGTACGACGTGGGCTTCGACCACTTCTTCCGTGGCCGCACCGACACCTTCGACGGCGACATGATCTATATCCAGGGCCACTCGGCGCCGGGCATCTATGGCCGCGCGTACGTAGAGGGCCGCATCGATCCCGCACGGATGGACAACTTCCGCCGCGAAGCCGGCCGCGAAGGCCTGTCCTCGTATCCACACCCACGCCTGATGCCGGAGTTCTGGCAGTTCCCCACCGTGTCGATGGGCCTGGGGCCACTCACCGCCGCCTACCAGGCGCGCTACATGCGTTACCTGGAATACCGCGGCCTGAAGGAACACCAGGGCCGCAAGGTCTGGGCCTTCCTCGGCGACGGCGAGATGGACCAGCCCGAATCGCTGGCGGCGATCTCGCTGGCTGGCCGCGAGCGGCTGGACAACATCGTGTTCGTGGTCAACTGCAACCTGCAACGTCTGGACGGGCCGGTACGCGGCAACGCCAAGGTCATCCAGGAACTGGAAGGCACCTTCCGTGCGGCCGGCTGGAACGTGATCAAGCTGATCTGGGGCAGCGGCTGGGACGACCTGCTGGCCCGCGACCACAGCGGCCTGCTGCGCCAGCGCATGATGGAGTGCGTGGACGGCGACTACCAGACCTTCAAGTCGCAGAGCGGCGCCTACGTGCGCGAACACTTCTTCGGCCGCTACCCCGAGCTGCTGGAGCTGGTCGCGCACATGAGCGACGACGATATCTGGGGTCTGGCGCGTGGTGGCCATGATCCGCATAAGGTGTTCGCCGCCTACGAGCAGGCCGTCAACACCAGCGGCCGGCCGACGGTGATCCTGGCCAAGACGGTCAAGGGTTTCGGCATGGGCGAAGCCGGCGAAGGCCAGAACATCAACCACCAGCTGAAGAAGATGAGCGCCGACGCGGTGCGCGCCTTCCGTGACCGCTTCAACCTGCCGGTCAGCGACGAACAGCTGGAAGAGATGCCCTATCTGCGCCCGGAACCGGGCAGCGCCGAGGCGGCCTACTTCGCCGAGCGCCGCCGCATCCAGGGTGGGCAGTTACCGGCGCGCCTGGCCAAGGTCGATCCGCTGCCGCTGCCACCGCTGTCGATCTTCAACACCCAGCTGCAGGGCAGCGGCGATCGCGGCCAGTCCACCACCATGGGCTTCGTGCGCATCCTCACCAGCCTGCTGAAGGACCCGGACCTGGGCAGGCTGGTGATTCCGATCGTGCCCGATGAATCGCGCACCTTCGGCATGGAGGGCCTGTTCCGCCAGATCGGCATCCACTCCTACCTGGGCCAGCTGTACACCCCGCAGGATGCCGGCCAGCTGAGCTATTACAAGGAAGCCAAGGACGGCCAGATCCTGCAGGAAGGCATCAACGAATCCGGTGCGATCTGTTCGTGGATCGCCGCCGGCACTGCCTACAGCAACCATGGCCTGGCCACGATTCCGTTCTACATCTTCTACTCGATGTTCGGCCTGCAGCGCGTCGGTGACCTGGCCTGGGCCGCTGCCGATGCACGTACCCGCGGCTTCCTGCTCGGCGCGACGTCGGGCCGCACCACGCTGATGGGCGAAGGCCTGCAGCATGATGACGGCCACAGCCACGTGCTGTCGTCGGTGATTCCGAGCTGCGTATCGTACGACCCGACCTTCAACTACGAGCTGGCGGTGATCATCCACGATGGCCTGCGCCGCATGTATGTCGACCAGGAAGACATCTACTACTACATCACCGTACTCAACGAGAACTATCCGCAGCCGGCCCTGCCCGAGGGCGCCGAAGCGGGCATCCTGAAGGGCCTGTACCTGCTGCACCCGGCGGTCGCCGACACCACCCGGCCACGCGTGCAGCTGATCGGCAGTGGCTCGATCCTGCGCGAAGTGGAAGCCGCGGCAGAGCTGCTGCAGCATGACTTCGGCGTCGCCAGCGATGTGTGGAGCGCGACCAGCCTGACCGAACTACGCCGCGATGGCCTGGCCGCCGAACGCTGGAACCTGCTGCATCCGGCCGAAGAGCCGCGCGTGCCCTACGTGCAGCAGTGCCTGCAGGGCCACGACGGCCCGGTGGTGGTGGCCACCGACTACATGAAGATCGTCGGCGACCAGATCCGTCCCTTCATCAACGACCGCCGCTTCACCGCACTGGGCACCGATGGCTTCGGCCGCTCCGACACGCGTGAGTCGCTGCGCACGTTCTTCGAAGTGGATCGCCACTTCGTCCTGCTGGCGGCCCTGAAATCCCTGGCCGACGAAGGCCGCATCGAGCGTTCGCGAATGCAGGAGGCCATCGACAGGTACGGCATCGACACCGGCAAGCGCGATCCGGCTGCGATGTAAGGCTGCTGCATGCACCACGCCCGCTGTGCAGGCGTGGTGCAGACGACGTCGCTACGGCATCCGCTTGAACAGATTGGTCTGCAGGATCGGGGTACCGTCGTGGCCGTAGAACGCCTTGGTCTCGGTCATCGTCGTGCGGTCGGCCGCTACTGTATAGATGCGGGTGGACGCTGGCGTACCGTGGTCCACCAGCTGCATCACCAGGGTGTTCGGCGCCGGCAGTTT
This sequence comes from Stenotrophomonas maltophilia, assembly GCF_013464485.1. Lineage (GTDB taxonomy): Bacteria > Pseudomonadota > Gammaproteobacteria > Xanthomonadales > Xanthomonadaceae > Stenotrophomonas > Stenotrophomonas maltophilia_AW. The sequence goes on along the minus strand of NZ_RAUX01000013.1, from coordinate 38,774 downwards.
CAGGTTGGCCTTGTCTGCGCCGTAGGTGCCGGACAAGACGCCCGGCGTGCCGTCGAGGGACAGCGTGCCATCGGACTTCATGGTCTTGCCGTCGTGCAGGACGATGTCGACGTGCGAACTCCAGCGTCCACTCCCGGCATCCTTGAATTCCAGCACCACCTGTTTCGGGCGCTGCGCCTCGGGCAGCGCCGAGGTAGCAATGTCCAGCGACCAGCGCCCCAGCAGCGGTGAGGGCGAAGCTTCCACCGCCAGCGCCGGAACGGCGGAGATCGAAAGCGCAGACAACAACACAGCGGACAGCAGCTTCATACGTTGCTCCGTTCCCGTGAAGAAGATGCTGCGTGAAGCGCTGTGGGGCGCAGCATCCGGATCGTGCACAGCATCGGTGCCCCGCACAAGGCAGGGCGCTGAACGGAGGGCAACGCCGTAACTTAATAGCCGACCTTCACCGTGAACATCACGTTTCGCGGCGCGCCGTACCAGCCCTGGTTGTAGAAGCCGATCTGCGAGTAGTAATGGCGGTCGAACAGGTTGTTGATGTTGACCGCCGCCGACACATTGGAGCTGAACTGGTAGCGCGCCATCAGGTTCACCAGTGCGTAGCTGGGCTGCTCCACCGGCACCCGCCGGTTCCCTGGCGCAGTGGCGGTCTGGTACATGCGGTTCTGCCAGTCCACGCCACCGCCGATGGTCAGCCGGTCCCAGGTACCGGGCAGTCGCCAGGTGGTGAACAGCTTGAACAGGCTGCGCGGCTTGGCGGTGTTGATCGCCCTGCCCTGCGCGTCCTGCGCGATGAAGGTGGTGAAGCTGGTGCCCAGGCTCCATCCCGGCAGCGGCTCACCGGCCAGTTCCACTTCCAGGCCGTCCACCGTTGCGCCCTTCACCGCACGATACGCCGCCTGCGTACTGCCCTCGACCAGCCCACTGGTAGCTTCGGCAAGGTTGTCCTGCTGGGTGCGGAACAGTGCCGCCGAGGCATTCAAGCGCTCCTGCAACCAGCTGCCCTTGAGGCCCAGCTCATAGCTGCGGCCGCTGACCGGGTCGAGGAACTGCCCGGATTCATTGCGGTTGTTCTGTGGTTTGAAGATGCCGGTGTAGCTGGCATACGCGCTGCTGTAGTCGTTCAGGTCCCAGACCACACCGGCATACGGTACGAATTCGTTGCGGTAGCGGTACTTCCGCTTGCTGCCGAAGTAGACTTGGTCGGTCTCCCAGTTGCTCAGGCGGCCACCGACGATCACATGCAGCGGATCGGCCAGCGACAACCGTGCCACTGCATAGGCACCACTCTGGTGGTTGTCCAGATCATCGGCCTGGGTCGTGCTGCTGGCCCACACCGGCTCCGGCGTGCCCGGCCCGTGCCAGTCGAAATAGCTGGCCAGCGGTGGCAACGGCGCCAACGCGCGGTACTGCCCCAGCGCGATCTCGTCACGCGAGCGCGACCAGCCGACCGACGCAGTGTGCTGGCGGCCGAACAGCTGGAACGGACCGGTCAGGCTGACACTGACCGCCTCGCGGCGCACTGGGCCGTCGTAACGAGTGAAGCTGTTGCCATTGGGCATCGCCCCGGTAGCCGGATCGGGATAGCCGCCCCGGTAGAGATGCTTCATCTCCATGTCGGTATGCGAGCGGCTGTAGGACACGCGTGCCTGCCAGTCGTTGCCGAAACGATGGTTGAAATCGAAGAAGCCGTTGCGGGTATCGGTGGTCATCCGTGCCCACGGTGCGGTGGCCGATACCGAGCGGTCGAAGCGGGTACGCGTGCCGTCGGCGTTGAACAGCGCGAAGCCGCTGCCGAAGCCACGATTGTCGTTGCCCTGGTAGGAAATACCGGCGATCAATCCGGTGTCCTCGCCCAGGTCCACGCTGATCACGCCGTAGAGCGTCTTCGCGGTGGTGTCCAGGCCAGCGGTGTAGCTGTCGCCCTCGGCCTGCGCGGCGACCACGCGGCCACGCACCCGCCCTTCCCGGCTGAGGGGGCTGGACACGTCCACCCAGGCGCGGCGCGCGTCCCAGCTGCCGAGGCTGATGCCACCACTGGCGGCGAAATCACGCAGCGGACGCTTGCGCACATAGTTCACCGCCGCTGAAGGATTGCCGGCACCGGTCATCAGGCCATTGGCGCCGCGTACGATCTCGATGCGGTCGTACACCACCATGTCCAGGTTGTTCTCGCCGAAATTCCACGGCGACAGCACCGGCATGACCACGCCATCGAACTGGTAGTTGTCGATGTCGAAGCCGCGCGCCGAGAACGAGTAGCGGTTGGCATCGCTGCGCGTGACCGAGATGCCCGGCGCGGTGGCCAATGCATCGGCGGTGCTGAGCAGCCCGCGGTCCTCGATCTGCTGGCGGGTGATGACGCTGACCGACTGTGGCGTCTGCCGCGAGGTCAGCGACAACCCGGTCGCCGTGCTCATGGAATCGGTGGTGTAGGAACGCGACGTTTCGGTGCTGCCATCAAGGTCGGCAGTGACCTGCACGGTCGGCAGCTGCGAGGTTGTCGCGGTCGTGGCACGCTCGGCGGCGTGGGCGGCGTTGAACAGCGCCAGGGTCGCGCCGATGGCGGTTGCCAGGGCACTCGGGCGGGTACAGGCAGGCATGGGAGATCCAGCAGGGGAGAAAGGCTGGATGAGAATTATTGTCATCTGAGCGTGAGCGCAGGTATGCGCGGACGCAGCAGGTGTATGCGCGCTGCCGACGCTGATCCGGATTCAGCGGAACTGGCTGGGTGCGATGCCGTAACGTGCACGGAACGCGGTCGCGAAGTTGGTGGCGTGCCGATAGCCGACCCGATGTGCGGCCTGCTGCACGCTGCAGCCTTGTCGCAGCTGTTCGCAGGCCAGTTGCAGGCGCCGCTCGCGCAGCCAGCCAAACACGGAACATTGGTGCACCTGCTGGAACTTCAGGCGCAGGCTGCTCGGGCTCATGCAGGCCAGGCGCGCCAGCTGCTCCAGGCTGTGGTCGGCGGCCGGTGCAGCCTGCAGGCAATCGATTACCCGTTGCAGCATGCGGCGGTCACGCGCTGAAACACGCAGGTCCGGCAAGGCATCCCCTGCAGGTGTGCCCAGTGCCTGTGCCAGCACCTGCAGGCCGATACCCTCGCACAGCAGCGCATGCATCGCGCCGTGCCAGGTGCCCGACAGCACCTGATCGGCGGCGTGCTCCAGATGCCCGGGCACCTGCCAGCTGTGCAGGCGGGGCTGGCCGGTGCGGCGCGCAGTGGACAGCAGTTCGCTGATCACCGGGTCGTCGATCCCGGCCGGTGCATCCAGCGAGACGTTCAGGCTGCGCATCCGTTGCCCGGCGGGATGGATCGCGGTCATCGGCGCGGCCTCGGCCAGCACCATCGCGCCGGCACCTGGGCTCATGCCGATCACCGTCTGCCCGGCCAACCGGGCCCCTGCACGTCCCTCCATCATCACGATCGCCGAGAACGCCGGCGGCGACTCCGACGTCGCCTCGAACGGCTGATGGGCGATCACGTCCGACAGCGCCAGCGTCATCCCCGGACGCAGGCATCGCTGCTCCACCCTGCCCTGGACCACGCAACGCTCGACCGACCCGTCGGCTGACGCCGCGGCAGGCAACCGATAGTGGAAGCCGCTGCTGCGGCCCAGTCGATCGAGGTCGGCAAGGGAGAGGCTTTGCATGGTGCACCTGCAGAGAATCTGCGGCCATTCTGATATGAGAACCATTCTCATATCCAGTCCTCGTGGCAAGGCCCGATCCGCCCTTGTTGACATAAATGGTGACGTTATAACATTTCATCTTGTTTTCACGGATCGTGTCATGCGTCGTCATCTCCTTGCTGCAGCCATTCTGTTCGCCATCCAGTCCGCTCATGCCGCGGACGAACCCACCCTTCCCACCCTCCGGGTCGAGGCCACCCAACCCTCGCGCATCGACAGCCGGGTCACCGTCGACAACCCGCAGGCGCAGAACCGCACCCTGGGCAACCTGCTGGAGCACGTCTCCGGCGTGCAGAGCAGCGCCTTCGGCCCGAACGCCGGCGCGCCGGTCATCCGCAGTCTCGGCGGCAACCGCGTGCAGATCCTGCAGGATGGCCAGTCCGTCCTCGGCATGAACGCGATCAGCGGCGACATCAACATTCCGTTCGACCCGCTGTTCGTACGCAGCGTCACCGTCAACAAGTCGTCCGATAGCGTGCGCTACGGTAGCAACGCGATCGGCGGCAGCGTGGAGATCGACTCCGGCCTGATCTCGCGCAGCATGGAAGACAAGGACCAGTCGATGGAACTGGTCCTGCGCAAGGGCTTCAATGCCGCCGACGCGCAGGGCTTCCGCATGAACTTCAACAACCAGCACAACGTCTCGACCAACCTGCAGGTCTCGCGCCAGCGCATCTCGCACTACGACATCCCCGGCAACAGCAAGGCCAGTGTCTGCAACACGCGCCTGTTCCCGCCGACCGGTGGCGTGAACTCGGCGCTGGCCGACAGCTGCCAGAAGGAAGCGCGCGTGCAGCAGATCTACAACAAGGCCTCGCAGCCTTACATCGACCAGTTCATGACCGAGAACCCGGACTGGGCCGACGGTGATTTCTCGTTCTACACCAACAACCCGACTTCGGTCTGGCAGCGCCGCACCTACATCAATCCGGTCAATCCTGCCTATGTTGCTGGCACACCCTCATACGTGCAGAAACAGATCAACAACGATGTGACGCCCGACTACCATCACCGGCTGGGCAACAGCTACGCGCGCAACTCGCAGGTGGCGTTCGGCTCCACGCTGTTCTTCGATCGCGGCTACGTCGGTGTCAGCATTGATGCCAAGGACAGCGAATACGGCGTGCCGGGCTTCTCGATGCAGAACCTGTCGTTTGGTTCCAACTACAAGGATGGGCTGCCGGTGGGCGTGGTGATCAAGCAGCAGCGCTACGCGCTGGAAGCACTGCTGCGCGATCCGCTGCCGGGGTTCGAGCGTGCCGAACTGCGCGTTTCCAGGCTCGACAACACCTCCGGCGAACGGCTGGGTGCTTCCAAAGCCAACGACTACGATTTCGAGAGTACCCAGGCCGAACTGCTGCTCAGCCACCAGCGGATCGGACCGCTCAGCGGCCTGCTCGGTTTCAGCCACCAGTCGCGTGACGTGACCGGCAGTGGCTCGCTGCGCTATCTGCCTGATGTGGACTCCCGCAGCAACGCGGTGTTCCTGAAGGAAACGCTGGACGTCGGCTGGGCCACCTTCAATGCCGGCGTGCGCCACGAGCGTGTCGATCACGAACTGCAGCCGAGCCGCTTCAAGACCGCGCGCAATGCTGCCAACAGGAAACTGCAGGATCGTTCCTACCGGCTCAACAGCTACAGCCTGGGTTCGTATGTCGAGCTCGGTCCGTTGTTCGCCGCCAAGGTGCGCTACTCGTCCTCGCAGCGCGCACCGGAGATCAACGAGTTGTATGCGAGCAACGCGCATTACTCGGTCATGACCCAGGAAGAAGGCAACCAGAACCTTGAGCCGGAACGCGCGAAGAACCTGGAGCTGACCGGCCTGTTCCACGTCGGCGGTTTCGAACTGTCTGCCACCGCCTACCGGATGAAGTACGGGAACTATCTCTACCTCGGCTATTCCGGCGTGCAGACGGCCAACCGCCTGCCGCTGAAATACTGGAAGCAGACCGACACCACGGTGAAGGGCTTCGAGATCGACGCATCGCAGGCTCTGGATCTGGGCCGCTATGGCACGTTGAACCTCTCCGCCTTCGCCGACCTGGTGAAGAACAAGGCCGATCGCCCCGATTCGCTGCGCGCCCACAACGATGGCGAGTACCTGCCGAACATGCCGACCAACCGCTACGGTGCCAACCTGCAGTGGCAGCGCGAAGGCTGGAAGGCGCAGCTGTCCAGCACCTATTACGACACGCAGAAGTACCTCGGCCGCAACGTCAGCGAGGAAGTGCCGCTGGATGCGTTCAATCTGGTCGACCTGCAGGTCAGCCGCGAACTGCCGGTACGCAACAGCTACATCGCCGGCATGGAAGTGTTCGTCAATGGCAGCAACCTGCTCAACGAGGAAGCACGCCCGCACAACTCGCCGCTGAAATACATCGCGCCGTTGCCGGGGCGTGGGTTCCAGGTGGGGGTGACGGTAAGGCTCTGAGCCGGGGGCATCCGAAGCACCATCCATTGATCGATGATCAGTGGGTGGTGCACCGGCAATGAGTGCCGCCATAAAGAAAAACGCCTGCAGATCGAGGATCTGCAGGCGCTTCTTTGTATCTGGCGGAGTGAGAGGGATTCGAACCCTCGATAGAGCTTTTGACCCTATACTCCCTTAGCAGGGGAGCCCCTTCGGCCACTCGGGCATCACTCCGGGGTTTTCTCCGCGTCTGGTGCGTTGCACCTCAGCGGGGCGTGAATCATAACGTTAATCGAGTGCGAAGGTAAAGCGTTATTCGGCAGAATTTTCGCTACCGGTGCCACCGGCTTCGTCACCGCGCTGGATGCGCTGATAGATCTCTTCGCGATGCACAGCGACGTCCTTCGGCGCGGTGATGCCGATACGCACCTGGTTACCCTTGACGCCAAGCACGGTGACGCTCACCGAGTCACCGATCATCAGGGTTTCGCCGACGCGGCGAGTCAGGATCAACATTTTTGTAAGTCTCCATGGAACCGTGTGGAAGGGTATCCCCCACCGGCTTGACGCTCCGTCAAGAAGCGCTACCACGACAAAGGGAAAAGATTCGCAATGGTACCGTCAGCCATCCCGCTCCTACAAGGAGGGGGACGGCCAGGTTCATCACAGGCGGGGGCTGACCCATTCGACGACTGCAGCCAGCGCAGTGGCAAGGGCGGGCCCGTCCTCGCCACCACCCTGGGCGAGGTCCGGGCGTCCGCCGCCCTTGCCCCCGATCTGACTGGCGATATGGGACAACAGTTCCCCGGCCTTGACCTTGCCCATTGCACTGCCGTTCACACCCGCGACCAGGGCGGCCTTGCCGTCCTGGGCGCCGGCCAGCACGATCACCGCGTTGCCCAGCTGCTGCTTGAGGCGGTCCACGGCGTCACGAAGGGCCTTGGCATCGAAGCCCTCCAGGCGGGCCGCCAGCACCTTCACGCCGGCAACCTCGACGGCCTGGCTGGACAGGTCGGCCGTGGCACCTGCGGCGACCTTGGCCTTCACGGCTTCCAGTTCGCGCTCCAGCTGCTTCTGGCGCTGGCCAAGGGCACGGATCTTCTCGACCACGTCGGTAGCGCTACCGCCGAGCAGTTCAGCGGCCTCGGCCAGGCGGGCCTCTTCGGCGTCCACGTAATCCAGGGCGCCCTGGCCGGTAACCGCCTCGATGCGGCGCACGCCGGCGGAGACACCACCCTCGGAGGTGATCTTGAACAGGCCGATGTCGCCGGTACGGTTGACGTGGGTACCGCCGCACAGCTCGGTGGAGTAGTCACCCATCTTCAGCACGCGCACGTGCTCGCCGTACTTCTCGCCGAACAGCGCCATCGCACCGAAGTCCAGCGCTTCCTGCATGCCCATGTTGTGCACTTCGGCGGCGTTGTTGGCGCGCACCTGCTGGTTGACCTTGCGCTCGATCACGGCAAGCTCTTCCGCGCTGATCGGCTGGAAGTGCGAGAAGTCGAAACGCAGGCGGTCCGGAGCGACCAGCGAGCCCTTCTGCTGCACGTGGGTGCCCAGCACTTCGCGCAGGGCGGCGTGCAGCAGGTGGGTGGCCGAGTGGTTGAGGATGGTGGCGCCACGGCGCTCGCCATCGACCTGGCCGGACAGGACGTCGCCGACCTTCAGGCCGCCTTCGGACAGGGTGCCGACGTGGCCGTGGAACTGGCCAGCGAACTTCTGGGTATCGTCCACCGCCAGGCGCACGCCGTTGCCGGTCAGCACGCCGGTGTCACCGACCTGGCCGCCGGACTCGGCATAGAAAGGGGTCTGGTCGGTGATCACGATGACGGCGTCACCGGCATCGGCCGACTGCACCGGTCGACCGTCCTTCAGCACGGCCAGCACGGTCAGGCCATCGGCCTGCAGGCGGTCATAGCCCAGGAACCGGGTCGGGCTGAGGGTCGCAACCAGCTCCGCCGGCAGGGTCACGCCGCCGCCGAACTTGCCGGCCGCACGTGCGGTTTCGCGCTGCTGCTCCATCGCAGCATCGAAGCCGGCGATGTCGACCGTCAGGTCGCGCTCGCGGGCGATGTCCTGGGTCAGGTCGAGCGGGAAGCCATAGGTGTCGTACAGGCGGAAGGCGTCAACGCCCGGGATCACGCCATTGCTGGCCTTGCCCGCGACGTCCTCGAAGATCTTCATGCCGGCGTCGAGGGTTTCAGCGAAACGCTCTTCCTCGGCCTGCAGCGCACGGGTGACGGTGTCTACTGCTGCCGGCAGTTCCGGATAGGCCTCGCCCATCTGCTCGACCAGGGTCGGTACCAGCTTGCTGAAGAACGGCTGGCGCACGCCCAGCATCCAGCCGTGGCGCAGGGCGCGGCGGATGATACGGCGCAGCACGTAGCCACGGCCTTCATTGGACGGCAGCACGCCATCGACGATCAGGAACGAGCAGGCGCGGATGTGATCGGCGATCACGCGCAGCGACTTGTTTTCCAGGTCGGCGGTGCCGGTCAGCTCGGAAGCCTTGCGGATCAGTGCCTGGAACAGGTCGATCTCGTAGTTGGTGTGCACGTGCTGCAGGATCGCCGCCAGGCGTTCCAAGCCCATGCCAGTGTCCACGCACGGTGCCGGCAGCGGCACCAGGGTGCCATCCGGCTGGCGGTCGAACTGCATGAACACCAGGTTCCAGATTTCGATGAAGCGGTCACCGTCTTCATCCGGGGAACCCGGGGGACCGCCGGCGATATGGTCGCCGTGGTCGTAGAAGATCTCGGTGCACGGGCCACAGGGGCCAGTGTCGGCCATCTGCCAGAAGTTGTCCGAAGCGAACGGCGCACCCTTGTTGTCGCCGATGCGCACGATACGCGCTTCCGGAATGCCGACCATGTCGCGCCACAGTTCGTAGGCTTCGTCGTCGGTCTGGTACACGGTGACCAGCAGGCGCTCGGCTGGCAGCTTCCAGACCTGGGTCAGCAGTTCCCAGGCCCAGGCGATCGCGTCCTTCTTGAAGTAGTCGCCAAAGGACCAGTTGCCCAGCATTTCGAAGAAGGTGTGATGGCGTGCGGTGTAGCCGACCTGGTCGAGGTCGTTGTGCTTACCGCCCGCGCGCAGGCAGCGCTGGACGTCGGCTGCACGCACATAGCTGCGCTTCTCCGCGCCAAGGAACACGTCCTTGAACTGCACCATGCCGGAGTTGGTGAACAGCAGGGTGGGATCATTGCCCGGCACCAGCGGCGCCGACGGCACGATGGTGTGGCCTTTGCCCTTGAAGAATTCAAGGAAGTCGCTGCGGATCTGGGAAGTCGTGAATTTGGCGGATGCGTTCATTGGGGGCTGGCAGTCTGCGGGCCGGCGGACCCGGACCACCGGCCGCGTTGGCCAGGGTCGCGAGGGACCGCCGAAAACCTAAAGGGTATCAGGCCCGGCGCCGCCAGTCTCAGTCATCCGGGTCGTAGCGGGTCGCGCGGCGGATGCTGTCGCCGTCGAAGCCGCGTCGGGCCAGCAGATCGGCGGCCTTGCGCCGCTGCACCAGGTCCTTCGGGCCGGCCTCGCCGAAGCGTCGGCGGACCAGATCACGGGCGTTTTCCTGCCAGTCTCCTTCATAGCTGTCCATCGCCGCAGCAATCGCGGCACTGTCCAGGCCGTGGGTCCCCAGCTCGGCACGGACATGGATCGGCCCATAGCCGGTGTTGGCGCGCATCCGCACCAGGTTCTCGGCAAAACGGGTGTCGTCCTGCCAGCCGGCCTCGGTCAGCTTGGCGACAGCCGCCTGCGCGGCTTCGTCTTCGATGCCACGGGCGGTCAGCTTGCGGGTGAGTTCCTTGCGCGAGTGCTCGCGACGGACCAGCAGGCCCAGCGCTCGTTGCACGGGGGTCTGCTCACGCGGCCGGCGCTTGCGGCCGGTCGGAATGTCTTCGGCGTCGGACATGGGTACTCCAAGGGTGGCGCCATCCGTGGCACCCAGCCCATCCCTGGGCGATTCGAACCTGCGGGACAGGGCGACGTCACTGACGGCGCCGCCCTGCCCCACAGCAAGCCTTACTCGTCGTCGCCTTCGTCGTCGCCTTCCTCGCGGGCCGCTTCGGCCGGCTGGAATTTCTCGCGCAGCTCGGCCTCGAGCTTGGCGGCGACGGCCGGGTTATCGCGCAGGTAGCCGCGGGCGTTGTCCTTGCCCTGGCCAATGCGTTCTTCACCGTAGCTGTACCAGGCGCCAGCCTTCTCGACCAGCTTGGCATCCACACCCATGTCGATCAGTTCGCCTTCACGGCTGATGCCTTCGCCATACAGGATCTCGGTGATGACCTGCTTGAACGGCGGTGCCAGCTTGTTCTTGACGACCTTGATCTTGGTCTGGTTGCCGATGATCTCGTCGCCCTTCTTGATCGCGCCGATGCGACGGATGTCCAGGCGGACCGAGGCGTAGAACTTCAGCGCATTGCCGCCGGTGGTGGTTTCCGGGCTCTGGCCCGGCATCATCACGCCGATCTTCATACGCAGCTGGTTGATGAAGATCACCAGGGTGTTGGAGCGCTTGATGTTGCCAGTCAGCTTGCGCAGCGCCTGGCTCATCAGGCGGGCCTGCAGGCCCGGCAGCTGATCGCCCATCTCGCCTTCGATTTCGGCCTTCGGGGTCAGCGCGGCGACCGAGTCGATCACCAGGATGTCGACCGAACCCGAACGGACCAGCATGTCGGCGATTTCCAGCGCCTGCTCGCCGGTATCCGGCTGCGACAGCAGCAGGTCGTCCACGTTTACGCCCAGCTTGGCGGCGTAGATCGGGTCCAGCGCGTGCTCGGCGTCGATGAAGGCTGCGGTGCCGCCCATTTTCTGGCATTCGGCGATGGCCTGCAGGGTCAGGGTGGTCTTGCCCGAGGATTCCGGCCCGTAGATCTCGACGACACGGCCCTTCGGCAGACCGCCAATGCCCAGTGCGATGTCGAGCATCAGCGAACCGGTCGGGATGGCTTCGACGGGCTCGACCACGCGGTCGCCCATGCGCATCACCGAGCCCTTGCCGAACTGCTTTTCGATCTGGCCCAGAGCTGCAGCGAGGGCGCGCTTCTTGTTCTCGTCCATCGGATGGGTCCTTGCAGAGGTCGTGTCGTTGGAGGTGCTGTCTTTGGGGGTCTTCTTTGCCATGGGCTCACTTTAAGTCGGACGTATCGCACAGGCTGAGATTCTGCCCGGCGCTCTGAAAAGAATTATCGGACATCCGTACCAACCTCAGTGGAACCAGAGAATCGCCACAAAAGACCGCGGGGTAATGCGCTATGGAACTGGTCAACGGTTGGGCCGCAGCAGGCCGCAATAGAGGCCCTCGATCGAGAAGTCCTGATCCGGCAGCACCTCGATCGGCTTGTAATCGGGATTGCGCGGCAGCAGGCGGATGCGGTCCTTGGCGATCTTCAGCAGCTTGACGGTGATCTCGTCATCGATGCGCGCCACCACGATCTGCCCGGAATGGGCGTCGCGGGTGCGGTGCACGCCGATCAGGTCACCATCGAAGATGCCCTCGTCGATCATCGAATCGCCCTGCACCTTCAACAGGTAATCCGGTGCCGGCGAGAAGAACACCCGGTCCAGCACCACGAAGTCGTCCGAGCCGATATCGGCACCGATCGGCAGGCCGGCCGCAACCCGGCCCAGCACCGGCAGGCGCAGCACGCTGTCAGGCAGGCCCGGCTCGGCCAGCTTCTCGACCGGGGGCGCCTGCACCAGGCGGATGCCGCGGGCCTGGCCCGGGATGCGACGGATCGCACCGGCCTGCTCCAGGGCCTCCAGGTGGTACTGGGCCGCGCGCACGCCCTTGAAGCCGAACGCACGTGCGATTTCCGTCTGCGACGGCGGTGCGCCTTCGCTCTCGATACGCTCGGCGATCAACTGCAGGATCGCCTGCTGGGTGTCGGTTAGGTCCATGATTAGTAGTATTACTACTAATACCCGGAACTGCAAGTGCCGCGGGCGACAGGGGGGGGGCGGACCTGTGGGGCCGAGGCATGCTCGGCAGGCGTGCCCCGGCCAGCCGGCCGGCGAAGGCGAAGGCAAAAGCAAGGGCAATAGCAGATGCAGCCGACTAACAGTCGGCTCTACAGGAATCGCTGCGCGATTCCGCGGTTCCCTTTGGGTACCGCTGCGGCAAGCACACWAGGTGTGCTTGCCGCTTCTCCATATCGAGAACAGGATCCACACCCCGCAGAAGCCGGCGCCGATGAAGCCGCACACGCCCAGCGCCAGCAGCCAGCGGCTGGAAACGCCACCGACGCTGTGCATCACGATCGAGGAGCCGATGATCAGCGCGGCGGTCACGATGCCCATCACCAGCCGGTTCGCTGCGCGGTTCACCTGTTCGCCGAAGCCCTGCAGCGCAGTGGTTTCCACCTTCAATTGCAGGCGGCCCCGACGCGCCGCCTGCACCAGCTTGCGCAGGTCGCGCGGCAGCTCACCGGCAAAGTCGACCAGACCCAGCAGGCTGCGGCGGCCACGCTTGAGCAGCGCCTTGGGCGCATAGCGCTGCAGCACCACCCGTTCCAGGAACGGGCGCGCGGCGCTGGCCATGTCGAAATCCGGGTCAAGCTGGCGACCCATGCCCTCCAGGGTCAGGAAGGCCTTGATCATCAACGCCAGGTCGGCCGGCAGGGTCAGGCTGTAGCTGCGCAGCAGCTGGGTGATGTCGCCCAGCATCAGGCCGATGCGCAGGTCCTTCAGCGGCACGCCACGGTACTGGTCAACGAACTGGCTGATGTCGTGCTGCAGCCGGTTCTCGTCCACCTCAACACCGCCGGCCCAGTCCAGCAGCACGTCAGCCACGCCCTGCGGGTCCTGCTCGACCAGCCCGTGCAGCAGCTGCGCGACCTGGAAGCGGCGCACTTCGGACAGCGCGCCAACCATGCCGAAGTCAATCACGCCGATGCGGCCATCACGCAGATAGATGATGTTGCCGGGGTGCGGGTCGGCGTGGAAGCTGCCGTCCTCCAGTACCATCTTCAGCACGATGTCGGCGCCACGCCGTGCCAGCTCGCGCCTGTCCAGCCCTGCGGCATCGACGCCGGCCAGGTCACGCCCAGGAATGCCGTCAACGAAGTCCTGCACGTTCAGGCTTTCGCAGGTCCACTGCCAATGCACGCGGGGAATCAGGATGTCATCACGACCATTGAAGTTGCGCGCGATGCGCTCGGCATTGCGGCATTCGGCGGCGAAATCCAGCTCGCGGCGCAGCGACACGGTGAACTGCTGCACGACTTCGGCCGGGCGGTAACGACGCAGATCCGGCAGTCGGGCCTCGACGATCTCGGCCAGGCGGGCCAGCAACCGCAGGTCGGCCTCGACCACATCGCGGATGCCGGGGCGCCGTACCTTCAGCACCACCTCGCGACCGTCATGCAGGCGCGCACGATGGGCCTGCGCCAGCGAGGCCGCCGCCATCGGGGTTGCATCGAGGAACGCGAACACGTCCTGCGGAGACGCACCAAGATCGGCTTCGAGCTGCTCGCGGATATCCGCATACGGCAGCGCCGGCACCGCATTCTGCAGCTCGGACAGTTCAGCGATCCATTCCGGCGGCAGCAGGTCGACGCGCGTCGCCAGCACCTGGCCAAGCTTGACGAACGTGGGACCGAGATCCTGCATCGCACTGCGCACGCGCACCGGCGCAGTCATCCGCAGCAGCTCCTGGCGGTCCTCGTTCCAGTGCAGCAGGCGCCCTGCCCGCTCCAGCGTAGTGGCCAGGCCGATGCGCCGCACCACGTCGCCGAAGCCATAGCGGATCAGGACAACCGCAATTTCCTGCAGTCGGCCCAGGTCACGGACCGTGCCCAGCGTTTCCCACATCATGCGTGCTCCGGACGATTACCGGAGCAGCATGTCACAGCTGGGCGTCGATACCGCGCAATGCCGCCGCCACGGTTTGCCGGCGGATGGCTTCGCGGTCGCCATCGAACTGGAACAGCTCGGCGCGGGCATAGCCGCCACGGCGCTTCCAGCCGATCCAGACACTGCCGACCGGCTTGTCCGGGCTGCCACCGCCGGGGCCGGCGATGCCAGTCACCGCCACCGCGATGCCGGCACCGGAATTGACCAGTGCGCCGGAGACCATTTCCAGCACGGTTTCGCGGCTGACCGCACCGAACTGCTCCAAGGTCTGCGCGCGCACGCCGAGCAGGCGCTGCTTGGCTTCGTAGCTGTAGACCACCATGCCGCAGTCGAAGAAGGCCGAGGACCCGGCAATGTCGGTCATGCACTTGGCGATCCAGCCGCCACTGCAGCTTTCAGCGGTCACCAGCTGCAGCGAGGCCTGCTGCAGGCGCTGCCCGAGCGCGGCAGACTGGGCATTGAGTTCAGCGTCGGTGGGGATGGACATCGGCATGACGGTGGGGTGAAGAACCTGCACGTTGTACCGCAGATGACAGGCGGATGTCGCGGCCCCCGCCACGGTTGCGCTGCCGGCCAGCGGCCGGCACTACCGTGCATGTGCCTCTAGCTCACCACTCCGGCAGCTTCTCCGGGAGCAGCGCCCGGATCGGCGCACCGTCGGCACTGGCGGCCAGCTTTTCGGCTTCGGCAATCGGCAGGTCAACCTGCAGCAGCCAGCCCGCTTCATCGGCCTGTTCGCCGCGGATCACTTCCAGCTGGTGCAGGCGCGCTCGCAGGCGGCCCGCATCCGGCGGCAGGCGCAGTTCGCCGGTGACGTGCTGCAGGCCCAGGCGCTTGCCCAGTACCGCCTGCAACAGCTCCAGTCCCTGCCCGTCACGGGCGGAAATCCACACTCGTTCGCGGCGCGATTCGTCCGGGATGCCGTCCTGGCCATCATGGCGGACGTCGGCACCGTCAATACGGTCGATCTTGTTGAACACCAGCAATTGCGGCAGGTCACCGGCACCGACTGCGGTCAGTACCTCGTCGACCTGGGCGATGCGCTCCTCGCGGTGCGGATCGGCAGCGTCGACCACGTGCAGCAGGAAATCGGCCTCGCGCGCCTCCGACAGCGTCGAGCGGAACGCGGCGACCAGATCATGCGGCAGGTCACGGACGAAGCCGACGGTGTCGGCCAGCACCACGTTGCCACCAGGCACCGCAATGCGGCGCACGGTCGGATCCAGCGTTGCGAACAGCTGGTCGGCGGCATAGGCCTCGGCGCCGGTCATGGCGTTGAAGAGGGTCGACTTGCCGGCGTTGGTGTAACCCACCAGGGCCACGCGCGGCAGCTCGCTGCGCACGCGCGCACGGCGCATCTGGGTGCGCTGCACTTCAACCTTTTCCAAGCGCTTCTGCAGCTGCTCGACCCGCTTCTGCAGCAGGCGACGGTCGGTTTCCAGCTGGGTTTCACCCGGGCCACGCAGGCCGATCGAACCACCGCGCTGGCGCTCCAGGTGGGTCCAGCCGCGCACCAACCGCGTGGCCAGGTGGCGCAGCTGTGCCAGCTCGACCTGCAGCTTGCCCTCGTGGCTGTGCGCACGCTGGGCGAAGATATCGAGGATCAGGCCGGTACGGTCGATCACCCGGCGCTCCAGGAACCGTTCCAGGTTGCGCTCCTGGCCCGGGCTCAACGCATGGTTGACCAGGATCAGATCGGCACCACTGGCATCGGCCGCCGCCTTGATCTCGTCCAGCTTGCCGCTGCCGATCAGGGTCGACGGGTTCGGACGATCCAGGCGCGCGGTGATCGTCGCGGCGATGCTGGCCCCAGCCGAGCGGGCCAGATCACCGAACTCTTCCAGCACATCGTCTTCCAGCTTGCCGAAATGGGGCTGGATCAGCAGGGCGTGTTCGCCCTTTTTCGAGCGGTCAAACATTCACCGCTCCGATCTTACTCGTCTGCTTCATCACCTGCCTGACCACCTTCACCCGACTGCACATAACCACCGCCCGGACCAACCTTCACGTTGCGTGCCGGAACGACCGTGGAAATGGCGTGCTTGTAGACCATCTGACTGACCGTGTTGCGCAGCAGGACCACGAACTGGTCGAACGACTCGATCGTGCCCTGCAGCTTGATGCCGTTCACCAGGTACACCGAAACCGGCACGCGTTCGCGCCGCAGTGCGTTCAAGAAAGGATCCTGCAGCGATTGCCCCTTGGACATTGCACACTCCTGATTATTGTTCTTATTGGGTTGCCGACGGTTGCCACGGCCCCCGAGCCGCCCGCCGACCGATGATGTTACACGGCTGGCGGGGGTTCAGCGTGCGACGAAGGTCGACACCGCGCCTGCCAGGCGCTCCCCATCAACATGGGGGTCGAACCAGCGCGCATCAAGCTCGCCGCGCAGCCAGGTCAGCTGGCGCTTGGCCAGCTGGCGGGTGGCGAAGATCGCCTTGTCACGGAAACGGGCGGCATCGCTCTCGCCGTCGAGGTATTCCCAGGCTTGGCGGTAGCCGACCGCGCGCACCGCCGGCAGGTCCAGCGGCGCCGTCACGGCGGCCATTTCCGGCATTGCACGTAGTGCCCGCACCTCATCCAGGAAGCCCTGCGCCAGCATGGCGTCGAAGCGCGCCTCGATGCGCTGGTGCAGCACCGCGCGGTCACGTGGGGCCAGGATCAGCTTGAGGGTGCGTACCGGCAACGGCGCCACACCCGGCCGGCGCTGCCATTCGGTGATCGGGGTACCGGTCAGGCGGTAGACCTCCAGCGCCCGCTGGATGCGTTGCGGGTCGGTAGCATGGATGCGCGCGGCCGCGGCCGGATCGACCTCGGCCAGTTCGGCATGCAATGCCGCCCAGCCGCGTTCGGCGGCTTCGGCGCTGAGGACCTCGCGCGTTGCCGGGTCGGCCTCCGGCATCGGCGACAGGCCCTGCAGCAACGCACGGAAGTACAGGCCGGTGCCACCGGCCAGGATCGGCACTTTGCCACGCGCCACGATGTCGGCCACGACCCGGCCGGCATCGGCGGCGAACTCGGCTGCCGAGTAGGTCTGCCAGGGATCGCGCAGGTCCAGCAGATGGTGCGGCGCCTGCCCGCGCTCGGCCGCATCGGGCTTCGCCGAACCGATATCCAGATGGCGGTACACCAGCGCCGAATCGACGCTGACGATTTCGCCATCCAGCTGCCGGGCCAGGGCGATCGCGGTGGCGGTCTTGCCACTGGCGGTCGGCCCCATCACGGCGATCGCCAGTGGCCGCCGGTCGATGCCCATCAATCTTCGTCCGGCCAACGGATCGTCGGCGTGGCGTCGGCACGCGGCGTCGGCACGGCCTCGACCGCCTGCCAGATCTTCAGCGCATCCACCGTGGCCGCCACGTCATGCACGCGTACGATGCGCGCGCCGCGCTGGACCGCGATCAGGTGCGCGGCTACCGAAGCCGCCACCCGTTCGGATGGCGTATCGCGGCCGGTCAGCTCGCCCAGGCTGCGTTTGCGCGACAGGCCAGCCAGCATCGGCACGCCCAGTTCCAGGAAGCGCTCGGAGCGTGCCAGCAGGGTCATGTTGTGGGCGGTGGTCTTGCCGAAACCGAAACCGAGATCGATCAGCAGGTTCTTCTTGGCGATACCGGCCATTTCCGCAGCGAACAGCCGCTGCACCAGGAAACCATGCACCTCGGCGACCACATCGTCGTAGTGCGGATCGGCCTGCATATGGCCAGGTTCGCCCTGCATGTGCATCAGCACCACCGGCACGCCGGCGTCGGCAGCGGCTTCCAATGCGCCGTCCTGGCGCAGGCCGAAAATATCGTTGATCATGCCGGCGCCGACGGCCACGGCTGCTCGCATCACTTCCGGCTTGAAGGTGTCGACGCTGATCGGCACCGGGGTGCGGGCGGCCAACTGCTCGATCACCGGAATCACCCGGCGCAGCTCCTCCTCGACCGATACCGGCGCAGCGCCCGGACGGGTCGATTCGCCGCCGATGTCGAGCAGGTCGGCGCCCTCCTTCACCAGTTTCAGGCCGTGCGCGACCGCGGCTTCGGTAGTGTCGTGCGCGCCGCCATCGGAGAACGAGTCCGGGGTGACGTTGACGATGCCCATGACCCGGGCACGGTCCAGGCGCAGGATGCGACCGGCGCAATCGAGCTGGAGCGAGGTATCGAACATGGGCAATCCTGCAGGGACAACGGCGGGTAGTTTAGTTCGGCAGGGCTGCGCCCTGCACCCGCAGAGGCAACAGCCACGGCAAGAGCCCAAGCAATAGCAGAAGCTGGTTTCCTGAGGGTAGCCGGGGTGGGTCCGGCTGCGGGAGACGCCGTAAACCCATCCATGGGGGCTTGGCCGCGGCATCCATGCCGCGGACACTCCCGCAACCGGACCCACCCCGTCTTCGACAGTTTCTCGCGATCTGCAGTAGATCCACGCCATGCGTGGATGAATCTCCATCGGAATCGAATATTTCGAACTGGAGGCGAAATGCATCCACGCATGGCGTGGATCTACCGTGTCGACCAAGGTCGACACCTACCAACAGCCGCCGAAATCTGTCAGAGGCTGGGCGGTGTGGCTGCGCAGGACTGTTGGCGCCAAGGATGGCGCCATCGAGCTCCCATGGATGGGTTTACGGCGTGTCCTGCGCAGCCACACCGCCCAGCCAAACCACGGAATGCCGCTGTTGCTGTTGCTGCTGAAGTTGCCGGCTAACGGCCGGCACTACCACGGGTGCAGGGCGCAGCCCTGCCGATACCCCTCAACGGCGGCGGCGCTTGCGGTCCATGTACAGGGTCCTGGCGATGCTCAGCACGATGCCGACCGCGATACCCACCACGCACCCCAGCAGCAGGTTATCGGCACTCAGGCCTACGCCCACGCCGACTACGGTGGCGATCACCATCTCTACGTTGTGGGAAATCGGTTCGGGCTTCGGGGCGGACATGCAGGCTCCAACATCAGTTCGGTTCTTCGAGAGCGGGCCGGTGGCCCGGAAACGACGAAGCCGGGTTGCCCCGGCCTCGTCTCGTGTCACGTACCGCGGGCCGTCAGTGCGACTCGGCCGGGCCTGCGATCGGCGGCAGCGGACGGGCGTCGCCGCCCTTGTCATTGCCGCCGTCCTTGTTCGACTTGTTCCAGCCGGCCGGCGGCGGCGGATCGCGTCCTTCCATGATGGCGTCGATCTGCGGCGCATCGATGGTCTCGTACTGCAGCAGCAACTGGGACATCGCGTGCAGCTTGTCGATGTTGTCGGTCAGTAGCTGGGTGGTGCGGGCGTAGGCCTTGTCGAGGATGTTGCGCACTTCCTCGTCGATACGGCGCGCCGTGTCGTTGGACACACTCTTGTGCTGGGTGACTGAGCGGCCCAGGAACACCTCATCGTCCTCCTCGCCATAGGCGATCGGACCGAGCTGCTCGGACAGGCCCCACTTGGTGACCATGTTGCGGGCCATCTTGGTGGCGCGTTCGATGTCGTTGGAGGCACCGGTGGTGACCTTGTCCTCGCCGAAGATCAGCTCCTCGGCAACGCGACCGCCGTAAAGCGAGCACAGCTGCGACTGGATCGCTACACGGTTCATCGAGTACTTGTCGCCCTCCGGCAGGTACATGGTCACACCCAGCGCACGGCCGCGCGGAATGATGGTGACCTTGTAGACCGGGTCATGCTCGGGCACCAGGCGGCCGACAATGGCGTGGCCGGCTTCGTGGTATGCGGTCAGGGTCTTCTCGTCTTCGCTCATGGCCATCGAGCGGCGCTCGGCACCCATCAGGATCTTGTCGCGGGCACGGTCGAAGTGGTCCATGCGGACTTCCTTCTCGTTGCCACGCGCGGCGAACAAGGCCGCCTCGTTGCAGAGGTTGGCCAGGTCGGCACCGGAGAAGCCCGGGGTACCACGCGCGATCACCATCGGCTCGACGTCGTCGGCCAGCGGCAGCTTGCGCATGTGCACCTTCAGGATGTGCTCGCGGCCCTTCACGTCCGGCAGACCGACCACGACCTGGCGATCGAAGCGGCCCGGGCGCAGCAGCGCCGGGTCCAGCACGTCCGGACGGTTGGTCGCGGCAATCACGATCACGCCTTCGCCACCTTCGAAACCGTCCATCTCGACCAGCAGCTGGTTCAGGGTCTGCTCGCGCTCGTCATGACCGCCGCCCAGGCCGGCACCACGGTGGCGGCCGACGGCGTCGATTTCGTCGATGAAGATGATGCACGGTGCGTGCTTCTTGGCCTGCTCGAACATGTCGCGCACGCGGCTCGCGCCGACGCCGACGAACATTTCCACGAAGTCCGAACCGGAGATCGAGAAGAACGGCACCTTGGCCTCGCCGGCGATGGCCTTGGCCAGCAGCGTCTTGCCGGTACCCGGCGGACCTACCATCAGCACGCCGCGCGGAATCTTGCCACCCAGCTTGGTGAACTTGGACGGGTCGCGCAGGAAGTCGACCAGTTCGCCCACTTCTTCCTTCGCCTCGTCGCAGCCGGCGACGTCGGCGAAGGTGACCTTGATCTGGTCTTCGCCCTGCAGCTTGGCGCGCGACTTGCCGAAGGACATCGCGCCCTTGGCACCGCCGCCACCGCCCTGCATCTGGCGCATGATGAACAACCAGAAGCCGATGATCAGGATGACCGGCAGGAAATTCATCAGGATCGCGCCGAGGGAAATGCCGCTGGACGGCTCCTCCTGCACGATCTCCACGTTCTTGGTGCGCAGCACGTTGATCAGGTCACGATCGAACGGCGCGGTGATGGTGGACGACTGCCCACCGCGGGTGGTGTAGGTCAGCTGGCTGGTGCCGCCGCGCATGTCGCCGCCGAAAGCGACCTTCTGCACGTTGCCGCTGTCCACCTGGTCCAGGAACTGCGAATACGACGCGCCCTGCGCCCCGGCCCCGGAGGACTTCGGCGAGAAGCTCTGGAAGACCACCATCAGCACGACGGCGACGACCACCCATAGCAGGAGGTTCTTGGTCAAGTCGTTCATCCTCATTGGCTCCGGTGTTCCTCTTAGTGCTGGCGTTGCGTTGGGGTCGAACTTGCGTACGTTGCGAGCTTACTTCATGTGGGCGCGTTTTCCCTGACCCAAGGCATACACCTCGGGAGAGCGCTTGCGCGACGCTTCCGGCTTGCGGATGGAAACCTTGTCGTACCTGCGGCGCATGTCGCGCACGTAGTCGTCAAAGCCTTCACCCTGGAACAGCTTGATCAGGAACGCCCCACCGGTCTTCAGGTGGTTGTCGGCAAAATCCAGGGCCAGCTCCGCCAGGTGCATCATCCGCGGCTGGTCAACCGCGCCCACACCACTCTTATTGGGGGCCATGTCCGACAGCACAAGGTCTACCGGCTGATCCCCGAGCATGGCTTCAAACTGCGATAGGACGGCTTCTTCCCTGAAGTCACCATGAAGGAACTCCACGCCGGCCAGCGGCGGCATGTCCAGGATGTCCAGCGCCAGCACGCGGCCGGTGTCGCCGATCTGTCTCCGCACCTGCTGAGACCAGCCGCCCGGGGCCGCACCGAGGTCGACCACCACCATGTGCGGCTTCAGCAACCGGTCACGTTCAAGCAGCTCTTCGAGCTTGTAGGCGGCGCGCGAGCGCATGCCTTCGGCCTGGGCCTTCTTCACGAAGGGGTCGGAGAAGTGTTCCTTGAGCCAGCGCTGGCTGCTTTTGCTGCGGGTAGCCATTGAAAATAGGGGCTGATGGGGTCCTCATGATACCCTGATCGCCCCATTCAACCGTCTTTTCCTGCATGTCCATCGCCCTGACCGCCTCCCAGACCCGTTTCCTGCGCGGCCAAGCCCACGACCTGAAGGCCCTGCTGCAGACCGGCGGCAAGGGCGTGACCCCGGCCTTCATTGCTGAGCTGAACGAAGTGCTGGAGCGCCACGAGCTGGTCAAGGTGAAGGTCGCTGCCGAGGATCGTGACGCCCGTGACGTGATGATCGGCGAGATCGTCGAAGCCACCGGGAGTGCGCTGGTGCAGCGCATTGGCCACGTCGCCGTGCTGTACCGCCCGAGCAGGGAACAGCGCCAGATCGTGCTGCCGCGCGGCTGATCGCCCGACTGCCATGCAGCTGAACCACGAACCGCCGGATTACGCCTACAGCCTGCGCGCCGCCGATGGCCGCTCGGCCAAGGTGAATGACCAGGTGTTGGGCAGCAGTTTCTTCCTGACCCCGGACCAGCTGGTCGAGCACTGGCCGGTGAAGCAGGCCGCCGAACTGCAGCTGGCTGACCTGGAACCGATCCTGGCGCTGAATCCGGCGCTGATCGTGCTTGGTACCGGAGACCGTCAGGTATTTCCGCCGGCGGCGCTGATGGCAGCCTGCCTTTCGCGCGGCATCGGCCTGGAAGTGATGAACAATCCGGCCGCCGCACGCACGTTCAACATCCTGGCCGGCGAAGGCCGCAAGGTCGCGGCCGCCTTCATTCTCGAAGGCTGACATGGCGCCGCCGGGCATGGCCCGGTGCTATCCGCGCGTGGCAGTACAACGGAAGGCCGAGAAGTCCTTCAACCGCCCGATCAGGTTGCCGCCCTGGCCCCAGCGGATGTCCATGACCTTCCAGTCCTGGCCCTGCCTTTGCAGCAGGACCCGGTCGGTCCAGCGATGGTCGCCTATTGCCATTTCGACGGGCACCCAACCGGCATCGCCACTCGTCGCGGGCAGCCCCACGCTTACCGTTTCCGGCCGATCCGGCGCCATCAGATACGGACTCTGGTCCAGCATGTGCGGCTTTTCGTCGGGCGCCGCCAGTGCGGTGCAGGCCTGTTCATATGCACGCTGCGCATCGATGGCTGAGCGGAGGGCATCGCCGAGCAGCGGCGCAATCACGGGCTGGTCTGGCCCACTGGCCTGCAGAGCGGCGTAGAAACGGGTGGCGACCTCGTGCGGATCGCTGGCCGCAGTGGCCAGCGGCGGGATGGCAAGCAACGCCAGAACGGGAAGGCGGCGGATCATGCGGCACCACAGGCGATGGGGTCTGTGGCAGGATGCCGCGTTCGCGGTGGACCGGGAAGATGGAGACGCGGCAATCAGGGTCGTAAACGGCCATTACCGTTCAGCCTGGGCGCACGCCGGACATGTCCGGCCCTACCCTGGATCACCCGTGGCCTGTAGCGCCCGAGCCCACGCTCGGGCGGCGCCGCATCGCAGCGAAGAGCAGCCGAGCATGGCTCGGCTCTACATGTGGCGCTGCCCGTCTCTGCCTGCGTCAGCGCGCCGGCAGATACTGCTGCGGATCGACCGGCTTGCCGTTGTAACGAATCTCGAAGTGGACCATGTCGCGGTTCGCACCGGTACGGCCCATTTCGGCAATCTGCTCACCGGCCTTCACGCTCTGGCCTTCATTCACCAGGCGCTTGCGGTTGTGGCCATAGGCCGACAGCCACTGGTCACTGTGCTTGATGATGATCAGCTCACCGTAGCCAACCAGGCCGGCACCGGAGTACACCACCACGCCATTGGCGGTGGCCTTCACCGCCTGGCCGCTGGTGCCGGCGATGTCCACGCCCTGCTTGGTCGCATCACCGGCCACGTAGCGGCCAACGATCGCGCCATCGGCTGGCCAGCGCCAGGCGATGTTGCTCTTCACCGGACCGACCGGGGCCGTGGTGGGCGCGGTGCTGCCCGTGCTGCCACCGCCGGTACGCGGCGGCGTCACCACCGTGGTCGGCGCGCGGCCACTGCTGGCACCCGGCGGGTACAGACGGATCACCTGGCCCGGATGGATGGTCGACGGGTTGTCCAGACTGTTCCAGGCGATCAGGTCCGCCGGCGTGATGTCGTGGATGCGGGCCAGCGCATAGATGGTGTCGCCCTTGCGCACGACCACGGTCTGGCCCGGCTTGGGCACCGAAGTCTTCGGCGTGGTCACGCCACCGCCGGTGCTGCCGCCCCCCGGGCGGACCACGGTGGCGGTGCCACAAGCGGCCAGGGTGGAAACCAGCAACGCCAGCGCGCCGATGCGCACTCCCTTGCTCAGACGATCAGGACTCATGCGAACTTCGACCTCCATACAAGCCAGGCGATCAGCACCACCACCAACGCGGTGGCGATCCAACCCAGCGGTTCAATCCAGCGACGCAGCGCCGCTTCGGCGCGCGCACCGCCGATACGGATGACTGCGGCCAGCACGTACACGCGCTTGCCACGACCGATCAGCATGCTCAGCAGGTACTGCGGCATCGGTACGCCGACGATACCCGATGCCCACGTGAAGACCTTCATCGGGATGGGCATGAAGCCACCCAGCACCAGGAAGGTGAACACCGCCCACGGCGACTCGGCCATCTTCGCCTGTACGGTGGTGATGCCCTGCTCGATCGCCGGCAGCATGCCCAGCGCCTCGAACAACGGCTTGATCGCCTCGAAGGCGAAATGACCCAATGCGTAGCCGACCAGCGCGCCGACCATCGAGCCGGCCAGGCTGAGGGTGGCGAACCACCAGCCACGTTTCGGCTGGGCCACGCACATCGGCGCGAGCATCACTTCCGGCATCACCGGGAAGATGATCGCCTCAAAGAAGCTCAACACCGTCAGGTAGGTCGGCGCGCGTTCGTGCGCCGCCCACTTCATCGCCCGCTCGTACAGCGGCCCGAAAATCTTCATGCAACCCCGCTCCGTGGATTAGTCGAGCATGCCAGACAGCAGCGGTACGAAGGTGACCGGTGCCAACACGCGTTGTTCGATGCTGCCGTCGGCCTTGCGATCCAGCTGCACCAGCGACTGCGCGCCGGGGCCGCCAACCGGTGCCACCAGCCGCCCGCCTTCGGCCAGCTGCTCGACCAGCGCATCGACCAGTGCCGGTGCCGCCGCAGTAACCACGATGGCATCGAATGGCCCGTGCTCAGCCCAGCCGACGCGACCATCGTCGTGCTTGGTACGGATGTTCATGCCCAGCGCACGGAAGCGCTTGCGCGCCTGCCGCAGCAGGTCGCCGATGCGCTCGACGGTGTAGACCTCCAGGCCCAGCGCACCAAGGATGGCGGCCTGGTAACCGGAACCGGTGCCGACTTCCAGCACCTTCTTCGGCGATACCTGCAGCACGGCTTCGGTCATCCGCGCCACCACCCAGGGCTGCGAAATGGTCTGGCCATGGCCGATCGGCAGCGCGGTGTCTTCGTAGGCGCGTGACGCAAGCGCCTCATCGATGAACAGATGACGCGGCACCACCCGGATCGCATTCAAGGTCGCCTCGTCGACAATGCCGGCTTCGCGCAGGCGATCGACCAGGCGGTCACGCACGCGCTGCGAGGTCATGCCGATACCAACGGCTTCCGGTTGCAGGCGAAGACGTGGGCTCATGCCGGCTGGTCCAGCGCGGCGCTGAGGCCGCCGACCCAGCTGGCCACCTTCTCCAGGGCCTGGTAGCGGGTCAGGTCGACCTGGATCGGGGTGATCGAGATGTGGCCGGTGCGTACCGCGTGGAAATCGGTGCCGGGGCCGGAGTCCTGCTCACGACCGGCCGGGCCGATCCAGTAGACCTCGTTGCCGCGCGGGTCCTTCTGCGCGATGCAGCCTTCTGCGCGATGGCGGTTGCCCAGGCGCGTGACCTCGAAGCCCTTGACCTCGTTCCACGGCAGGTCAGGCACGTTGACGTTGAGGATGGTGTCGGCGGGCAGCGGATCGGCCTTGAGCCGGGCGACGATCTCGACCGCGGCACGCGCAGCGGTTTCGAAATGCTTCGGGTCGTGATTGCGGCTGACCAGTGAAACAGCGACCGCCGGCAGGCCAAGGAAACGACCTTCCATCGCCGCCGAGACGGTGCCGGAATAGATCACGTCATCGCCGAGGTTGGCGGCATTGTTGATGCCGGACACGACAATGTCGGGCTCGAATTCAAGCAGGCCGGTCAGCGCCAGGTGCACGCAGTCGGTGGGCGTACCGGCCACTGAGACCGTGTAGTGGTCGATGCGCTTGAGGCGGATCGGCAGGTCCAGGGTCAGCGAGTTGCTGGCACCGGAACGATCGCGGTCGGGGGCGACCACCGTGACTTCGTGTCCGGCCTCGCGCAGCACCGAGGCCAGCATCCTGATACCTGCGGCGTCGACGCCATCGTCGTTACTGACCAGGATTCGCATCTTCGATTTAACCGCTTGATTTTCCAAGAATTCGATTCCATCACCGTGCAGTGTGGGCGGGACCGTCGCACTCCCCTGCGGAAGCCGTCGACCCTGCAAGGGCATCGTCTATTGTGCCGCAAGCGAGCCGCCGGTCCTACCCTGCCAGCGGTCACGACCGACATCGAACCGTCATAGGCATACCTGCGCCAGCGGTTTACCCTGTGCGCATGTCGCACCCTGAAGACGAAGATCCGGCCGCATTGTTCCGTGCGGCCATCGGCGAAGTGACGCCGCTGCGCAAGGATGCCGAGCCGGCACCGGCTGCGCCCCGGCCGAAGCCGCGCGCGCGCATGGCCGAACGCGACGAGGCCGAAGCGGCCGGCGAGTTCGCCCGGCTGCTGCGCGACAGCACCCCGCTGGAAGCCGGCGACGTGGCCAGCTATCGCCGCGACAACCTGCCACCACGCCTGTTCCAGCGCCTCAAGCGCGGCCAGTATTCGGTGCAGGACGAACTGGACCTGCATGGTGCCACCGCGTCGCAGGCGGAGACGCTGTTGCGCCAGTTCCTGCTGGAGGCACATGCGCACGAATATGGCTGCGTGCGCATCATCCATGGCAAGGGTTTGCAGTCCGATGGCGGCGCGCCGGTGTTGAAGAACCTGGTGGATCGCCTGTTGCGGCTGCGCAACGACGTGCTGGCGTTCCATTCCGCGCCGACCGGGCAAGGCGGCACCGGTGCGGTGCTGGTGCTGCTGGCGCGCAGATGAAACAAAAGGACGCCATGTATCCAGGTAGAGTCGACTGTCAGCCGACTGCCCCTCCAACGGCATGCGAAAACCCCGCGCTGCGCGCGCAAGTCGACTAACAGTCGACTCTACCGCACGCGCCGGTCAGCCCGAACCGAGCTCATGCAGCACAGCGGCGTAGAGTCGACTGTTAGTCGGCTGCCCCTCCAGCGGCACGCGAAAATCCCGCGCGCCGGTCAGACCTGTAGAGTCGACTGTTGGTCGACTGCCCCTCCAGCGGCACGCGAAAATCCCGCGCGCCGGTCAGACCTGTAGAGTCGACTGTTAGTCGACTGCCCCTCCAGCGGCACGCGAAAACCGCGCGCTGCGCGCGCAAGTCGACCAACAGTCGACTCTACCGCGCGCCCTGCTCAAGTCTGCGAGGCGTCTTCCACCGGGCCGAGCTCGTGCAGCACGGCGGTGGCGTAGCAGCCTGGCGGCAGCGCGAATGACAGTTCCAGCACGTCATCGGCCAGCCACTGGTGCTGCAGCAACGCCGGACGCAGGCGCAACGCGCGGCGCTCCTGCTTCAGACGGGCATCTTCCAGGCCGGCACGCAGCGCTTTGGACTCCTCGTCATCCAGTGCGGCCAGCTCCAGCCCGCGTGCAGCGTCGGTGCTGCGCAGCTCGCCTTCGCCCCACAGCGGCGCACTGGGATGGATGTCGAAACGCGCCAGGCGTTCGGCCAGCACATCAGTGTACGGCTCGGGACCGAACACGCTGCGGCTGCCATCAAGCATCCACACCTCGCCGTCCAGCGGTTGATCCCAGTTGCCCTGCTCCACGCGTGCGGCCAGCACACGGTTGAACAGCGCCGAGCGGGCGGCCGACAGTAGCAGGGAACGCTGGTCCTTGCGCATGCGGCGGCCACCAAACATCGCCAATGCCGCCGGCACGTTGCCGCCGTCGCGACCGAAGCGCTGTTCGCCGAACCAGTTCGGCAGGCCGCGTTCGGCAATCTGCTGGAGGCGCCCGCTGATCGCAGTGGCATCACCCTGCACCTCGCGCAGCACCAGCTTGAAGCGGTTGCCAGCCAGTGCGCCACGCTGCAGCTTGCGGTTGTGCCAGGTGGACTCGATCACTTCGATCTCGTCACTGGCCAGCTCAGCCAGGTCCGGCGCAACGCGCTTGGGCAGGTGCACGCTGAAGCGCTGGGTGGTAACCGCATGGCGATCCTTCATGCCGGCATAGCTCACCGCCATTTCCGGCAGACCCGCCCACTTGGCCAGCAGCTTGGCCACATGCACGGTGTTGGCACCACGCTTGCGGATGTGCAGCAGCAGGTGCTCGCCCTCGCCGGTGGCCTCGAAGGCCGGCAGTTCGTCCACCTGGAAATCTTCCGGCGTGGTGCGGATGCGCGCCGTGAGCAATGGCGCACCGAATGCAAGCGGCAGCGGGATCATGCGGCCACCAGCAGTACCACCGCCTGTGCGGCGATGCCTTCACCACGGCCGGTGAAGCCCAGCTTCTCCGAGGTGGTGGCCTTGACGCTGACCGCATCCAACGGCAGCTGCAGCAATCCACCGATGCGCTCACGCATGGCCAGCGCATGCGGGCCGACCTTGGGCCGCTCGCAGATCACGGTGATGTCGGTGTTGCCGACGCGCCAGCCGCGTTCGCGCAGCAGGCTGTCGCAATGGCGAACGAAATCACTGCTGTCGGCACCCTTCCAGCGGTCGTCGCTCGGCGGGAAATGCTGGCCAATGTCACCCAGCGCCAGCGCACCGAGCATCGCATCGCACAAGGCGTGCAGGATCACGTCGCCATCGCTGTGCGCAAGCACGCCACAGCTGTGTGGAACGTTCACGCCGCCAAGCATGATGTGATCGCCTTCACCGAAGGCATGGACGTCATAGCCCTGGCCGATGCGGACGGGCGGAAACGGTGCGGTGCTCATGGATGCAACCCTTGCAGCAGGGCCGCGCGGGCAATCAGCTGGCGCGGCGGGAAAGTACGAATTCGAACCGGTCCAGATCGGCCGGGGTGGTGACCTTGAAGTTGTCCTCGCTGCCTTCCACCAGCAGCGGGCGCTGGCCCTGGCGCTCCATGGCCATTGCCTCGTCGGTGACTTCAACACCGGCGGCCGCGGCATCGGCCAGCGCGCGGCTGAGTTGATGGCGGCGGAACAGCTGCGGGGTCAGCGCGCGCCACAGGCGTTCGCGCGGCTCGGTGCCATCGATGCCACCGTCGTCACCCGCACGCTTGAGCGTGTCGCGCACCGGGGCAGCCAGGATTGCGCCGACCGGATCGGCACGACCGACCTCAAGCAGGCGGCCGAGATCGGCCGGCGACAGGTTCGGCCGCGCGGCATCGTGGACCAGTACGAACTCATCAGCGCGCACCGTCTCCGGCAGCGCCTGCAGGCCAGCCAGCACCGAAGCGGCACGGGTCGCGCCGCCGATGCATGTCCGCACCGGCTTGCCCGCCCACTCGTTCCAGCCGGGCCAGTCGGCGTCGTCCTGGCCGATCACCACCATCGCCCCGGCCACAGCCGGGTGCGCCAGCAGGGCGTTCAGGGTATGGGCAAGCAGGATCTGCCCACCTGCCTGCAGGTACTGCTTGGGCAACGGCGCGCCGAAGCGGGTGCCACGGCCAGCAGCCGGAACCACGACCCAGATCGCCGCACTCATGGCACGTCCGCCGGGTGTTCGCCGACCTGCGCGCTGACGCCTGCCGCAGGTTGCGCCGGGTGAACCGGCGCATCCTCGACCACGCGGTAGAACTTTTCGCCAGGCTTGATCATGCCCAGCTCGCTGCGCGCGCGTTCCTCGATGGCGGACTGGCCTTCCTTGAGGTCCTTCACTTCCGCAGCCAGCGCATCATTGCGCTGCTGCAGGCCCTCATTGTCCCGCTCCTGGTTGGCGACCTGGGCTTCGAGCATCATCACTTCACCCGAATTGCCCGGACCGAACCAGAAGCGGTACTGCAGCCAGCCCAGCAGCAGGGCCAGCACCAGCAGCATCCAGCGCCAGTCGCGCATCGGCTCAGCGCTTCAGCGAAACGAACGCGTCACGACCGGCGTAACGCGCGCCAGCGCCGAGGGCTTCCTCGATGCGCAGCAACTGGTTGTACTTGGCCACGCGATCGCTGCGGCACAGCGAGCCGGTCTTGATCTGGGTGGCGGTGGTGGCCACGGCGATGTCGGCGATGGTGGTGTCTTCGGTTTCGCCCGAACGGTGCGAGACCACGGCGGCGTAGCCGGCACGGTCGGCCATGGCGATCGCCTCCAGGGTCTCGCTCAGGGTACCGATCTGGTTGACCTTGATCAGGATCGCGTTGGCGGTGCCCGAGTCGATGCCTTCCTGGAAGATCTTCGGGTTGGTCACGAACAGGTCGTCACCGACCAGCTGCACCTTCTTGCCGATGCGGTCGGTCAGCAGCTTCCAGCCGGCCCAGTCGTTCTCGGCCAGGCCATCTTCAATCGTGATGATCGGGTACTGCGCGGCCCAGTCGGCGAGGAAGTCGACGAACTGTTCGGAGGTCAGGCGCTTGTTCTCGCCCACCAGGTTGTACTTGCCGTTCTCGAAGAACTCGCTGGAGGCCACGTCCAGGCCCAGCAGCACGTCCTCACCGGCAGTGTAGCCAGCCTTGCCGATCGCTTCGAGGATGGTGTCCAGCGCTTCGACGTTGCTGCGGAAGTCCGGTGCGAAGCCGCCTTCGTCGCCCACGGCGGTGCTCAGGCCGTGGCCCTTCAGCACCGACTTCAGCGAATGGAAGATTTCGGTACCGGCACGCAGCGCTTCGGAGAACGAGGTGAAGCCGACCGGCAGCACCATGAACTCCTGGAAGTCGACGTTGTTGTCGGCATGTGCACCGCCATTGATGATGTTCATCATCGGCACCGGCAGCGACGGGGTCACGCCGGTCTTGGCGGCCAGGTACTGCCACAGCGCCTGCTTGTTCGATGCGGCGGCGGCGTGCGCGGCAGCCATCGAAACACCCAGCAGCGCATTGGCGCCCAGGCGGCCCTTGTTCTCCGTGCCGTCCAGGTCGATCAGGCGACGGTCGAGGCCAGCCTGGTCGGTGGCCTCGAAGCCCTTCAGCGCGGCGGCAATCGTGGCGTTGACGTTGTCGACGGCCTTGCGCACGCCCTTGCCCAGGTAACGGGTCTTGTCGCCGTCACGCAGCTCGACCGCTTCCTTGGTGCCGGTCGAGGCGCCGGAGGGAACCGCGGCACGACCGAACGAACCGTCCTCCAGGATGACTTCGGCTTCCAGCGTGGGGTTGCCACGGCTGTCGAGGATTTCACGGGCGTGGATGCTGCGGATCGTACTCATGGTCGGGCCGGTTACCTGTATGGAGAGGGGGCGACAAAACGAATGCCGCGTGATTATCCCCGGCTGCCCGCCACTTGCCAAATGGCATGGGCAGCTTCAGCCCCAGCTGGACCCGATCACGATCAGGACCATCGATACCAGCATCACCAGCAATACACCGGCAATTGCCGCCAGGATGGGGCCACGCTGCCGACGCCAGGCCAGCACCATCGCCACCGGGCAGCCCAGAAAGGACAGCACCATCGTGACCAGCGCGCCCAGTACCCACCACTGCGTGGCCTCCACGCCGTTGTTTCCATCCCCCGGCGGCCGGAATCCGGCCGTGAAGGCCAGCACGCCCACAACCAGGGCCATCCAGGTCAACACGGACAACCCCAGAGCGATCAGGCCCCAGGGCCAACCGCGCGCTGACGTGGTCGTATTCATCAAAGCAATCCGTAGAACAGGGCGCCGAACCACAGCGACAGAAGGATGATCGCCAGACCGGCGGCCACCTTGCCACGGTTCAGGCGCCACGCCAGTACAGCGGCAGCGACACAGCCTGCGGCCGCCACCAACTCCCCGACCAGCAGCGCGATGAAGTACGCGCGCAGATTGAGTGCACTGCCACCATCACCCGGTGGCCGCACGGACGCTGCGCCGATCAACACCAGCCCGAACACGCCCACGGTGAACAGCACGGCCAGGCCCAGTGCAACCATGCCCCACGGCAACTGTTTCCAGTGCCGGCGGCGGCGCTGATCTTCCAGCGCCGCCTGCGGATCACGACTCACGCGAAACACTCGCAGAAGTTCCGCCTACACCGAACAGGGGCCCGCAGCGAGGACGTGCCATCCCAGAGAGAACCGCAGTGCGCAACTGCGGCTTCCTCGGTTGCGAACCCAATCGCTGCGACTTCATGACCGCCCCTTCAGGCGCGGGCCTCTTGAAGCAGCTTCCCGCCGGCCTTGCGCTCACGCGCGGCACGGATGAAACCGATGAACAGCGGGTGGCCGTCACGCGGCGTGGACAGGAATTCCGGGTGCGCCTGGCAGGCCAGGAACCACGGATGCGCGTCGCGCGGCAGTTCGACCACTTCCACCAGGGTGTCGTCCATCGACTTGCCGGCGATCACCAGGCCAGCATCTTCCAGCTGGGTGCGGTAACGGTTGTTGAACTCGTAACGGTGGCGATGGCGCTCGGCGACGACGTCCTTGCCGTACAGCTCGCGGGCCAGCGTGCCCGGCTTCAGGCGCTGTTCCTGCAGGCCCAGGCGCATGGTGCCGCCGAGGTCGCTCTTGTCGTCACGCTTCTCGACATCACCGCTGGCGGTACGCCACTCGGTGATCAGGCCGATCACCGGGTTCGGCGACTGGCGGTCGTTCTCGGTGCTGTTGGCACCTTCCAGGCCCACCACGTTGCGCGCGTAGTCGACAACGGCCGCCTGCATGCCGTAGCAGATGCCGAAGTACGGCACCTGCTGCTCGCGGGCGAACTTGGAGGTCAGCACCTTGCCTTCGAAACCACGGTCACCGAAGCCACCCGGCACCAGGATGCCGTCGACATCGGCCAGTGCAGCCATGTCGGTGCCTTCCAGATCCTGTGCTTCCAGCCACTTCAGGTTGACCTTGGTGCGCTGGCGCAGGCCGCCGTGCTTCAGTGCTTCGCCCACCGACTTGTAGGCATCCTGGTGATCGACGTACTTGCCGACCACGGCGATGGTCACTTCGTCCAGCGGATGCAGGGTCGCGTCAACTGCGTCTTCCCACATCGACAGATCAACCGGGCCCACCTTGTCGGCCAGCTTCAGCTGGTTGACCACGATCTCGTCCAGGCCCTGTGCATGCAGGCCCGACGGGATGCGGTACAGCACGTCCACGTCCGGCACGCTGATCACCGCGCGCTCGGAAACGTTGGTGAACTGGGCGATCTTGCGGCGCTCCGAATCCGGCACCGCCTGTTCGGAGCGGCACAGCAGCACGTCCGGCTGGATGCCGATCGAGCGCAGTTCCTTCACCGAGTGCTGGGTCGGCTTGGTCTTCAGCTCGCCGGCGGCGCCGATGTACGGCACCAGGGTGAGGTGCATGAACAGCGCCTTCTCCGGGCCACGCTCGGTGCGCACCTGGCGGATCGCCTCCAGGAACGGCAGCGACTCGATGTCGCCGACGGTGCCACCGATCTCGACCAGCGCCACGTCGTAGCCTTCGGTGGCTTCATCGATGCAGCGGCGGATCTCGTCGGTGATGTGCGGAATGACCTGCACGGTCGCGCCCAGGTAGTCGCCGCGGCGCTCCTTGCGGATCACGTTCTCGTAGATGCGGCCGGTGGTGACCGAGTTCTTGCGGCTCAGGCGGGTGCGCACGAAGCGCTCGTAGTGGCCCAGGTCGAGGTCGGTCTCGGCGCCATCGTCGGTGACGTAAACCTCACCGTGCTGGAACGGGCTCATGGTGCCCGGGTCGACGTTGATGTACGGGTCGAGCTTCATCATCGTGACCTTCAGGCCACGGGCTTCGAGAATGGCGGCCAGTGACGCAGCGGCAATGCCTTTGCCGAGCGAGGACACCACGCCGCCGGTTACGAAAATCAAGGGAGTCATGGCTGCAAGCATCCTGTCTGGAAATGGAAAACGGCAGCACCACGCGCACCCGGAGGGCGGGCATGGAGCTTGAAGGGGGTTTTCCGGTTCGCTGGGGCAGCGAGGGAGGTGCTGGGCCGTGCGGCGGCAGGCGCCGGACGGGGACCACCCTGCGAGGTCGGGGCGGCCGTGCCGGTCATATCGACCGTCACCTGCGACCCGCATTGCTGGCGACCACGCATGGTCGTGCCAGCCCATTCGCAAAGGGTGGACACGCACTTACTCCCGGAAAGCCATAGTTTACAGATTGATGGCCGCCAACCCAAGAGGCAGTTGCGGCCATCACCCAAAAGAAACGCCCCGCTGGGCGGGGCGTCGGGGGGCGAATCCCTTGCGGCAAGGGCTTCGGAGGGTGGAAGGATTACTTCTTCTTCCTCGCCTCTTCTTCCTCTTCCTGTTGCGGGGCCGGCTGGCCCTGCGCCTTCATTTCGGCATTGGCCTGAGCGCGGCGCTTGGCCTTGGCATCGGCTTCGGCCTGTGCCTTGTCGGCCTGGCCACCCTGCTGCGGGGCCGGCTGGCCGGCGTTCTGCGCCACCACCAGCGGCACTGCAACGGCGGCAGCGGCCAGGATCGCAATGGTCAGCAACTTCTTCATGAGGTCCTCCTCGCGGTATGGCTTGGATGTTTCGACCCAACGGGGGTCGCCGGCGTTCAGATTCCAGCGACTGCCATTTTACCCCCTCCCCGCCGCCGAGGCTGAACCGCAGGCGTGCAAATTCGCCGCACAGACCGCACACTTGCGCGTCGCTCCGCGCTTTAGAAGATAGATGAACGCCCGCTATAACGCCGCCGATATTGAAGTCCTGTCCGGCCTTGACCCGGTCAAGCGCCGTCCCGGCATGTATACCGACACCGCGCGCCCGAACCACCTGGCGCAGGAAGTGATCGACAACTCGGTGGACGAGGCCCTCGCCGGCCACGCCCGCTCGATCGAGATCACCCTGTACAAGGACGGCAGCGTGGAGGTCAGCGATGACGGCCGCGGCATGCCGGTGGACATCCATCCGGAAGAGAAGATCCCCGGTGTCGAGCTGATCCTCACCCGCCTGCATGCGGGCGGCAAGTTCAGCAACAACAACTACACCTTCTCCGGCGGCCTGCACGGCGTCGGCGTCAGCGTGGTCAACGCGCTGTCGACCCTGGTGGAAGTGCACATCAAGCGCGAAGGTGCCGAGCACCGCATCACCTTCCGCAACGGCGACCGCGCCACCCCGCTGGAAGTGGTCGGCAGCGTCGGCAAGAAGAACACCGGTACCCGCGTACGCTTCTGGCCGGACCCGAAGTACTTCGATACGCCGAAGTTCGCGGTGCGCGCGCTCAAGCACCTGCTGCGCGCCAAGGCCGTGCTGTGTCCGGGCCTGACCGTCAAGCTGACCGACGAAGCCACCGGTGAAGTCGATACCTGGTACTACGAAGAAGGCCTGCGAGATTACCTGAAGCTGGAACTGGGTGAACGCGAATCGCTGCCGGCCGACCTGTTCGTCGGCAACCTGAAGAAGGACACCGAGGTGGTGGATTGGGCCGTGGCCTGGCTGCCGGAAGGCGAGCTGGTGCAGGAAAGCTACGTCAACCTGATTCCCACCGCCCAGCACGGCACCCACGTCAACGGCCTGCGTACCGGCCTGACCGAAGCGCTGCGCGAGTTCTGCGACTTCCGCAACCTGCTGCCGCGCGGCGTCAAGCTGGCCCCGGAAGACGTGTGGGATCGCGTTTCCTTCGTGCTGTCGCTGAAGATGACCGACCCGCAGTTCAGCGGCCAGACCAAGGAACGCCTGTCCTCGCGCCAGGCCGCCGGTTTCGTTGAAGGCGCCGCCCACGATGCCTTCAGCCTGCTGCTGAACCAGAACGTGGAACTGGGCGAGAAGATCGCGCAGATCGCCATCGAGCGCGCCAGCGCGCGCCTGAAGACCGAGAAGCTGGTCGTCCGCAAGAAGGTCACCCAGGGCCCGGCCCTGCCCGGCAAGCTGGCCGACTGCATCAGCCAGGACCTGTCGCGCACCGAGCTGTTCCTGGTGGAAGGTGATTCGGCAGGCGGCAGCGCCAAGCAGGCCCGCGACAAGGACTTCCAGGCCATCATGCCGTTGCGCGGCAAGATCCTGAACACCTGGGAAGTCTCGTCCAACAGTGTGCTGGCCTCGGAAGAAGTGCACAACCTGGCCATCGCCATCGGCTGCGACCCGGGCAAGGATGACATCAGCGGCCTGCGCTACGGCAAGGTCATCATCCTGGCCGACGCGGACTCCGACGGCCTGCATATCGCAACGCTGCTGACCGCACTGTTCCTGAAGCACTTCCCGGCGTTGGTCGATGCCGGCCACGTGTTCGTGGCGATGCCGCCGCTGTTCCGCATCGACGTGGGCAAGCAGGTGTTCTATGCCCTGGACGAGGAAGAAAAGCGCTCGATGCTGGACAAGATCGAACGTGAGAAGATCAAGGGCGCCATCAACGTGACCCGCTTCAAGGGCCTGGGCGAGATGAACCCGCCGCAGCTGCGTGAATCCACCATCCACCCGGATACGCGTCGCCTGGTGCAGCTGACCGTTGACGATCGCGAACAGACAAGTTCGCTGATGGACATGCTGCTGGCCAAGAAGCGCGCCTCCGACCGCAAGGGCTGGCTGGAGAGCAAGGGCGATCTGGCGTCGCTGGAAGTCTGACTCCCGCAGCCCTCCTGTAGAGCCGAGCCCACGCTCGGCTGCATTCCGCGCCGTGCCGGGCAGCCGAGCATCGGCTCGGCTCTACAGAGATCCCGCCGCCATCGGCAAACCCCACGGCGCCATAATGCGCGTCCACCCGTGTGGACCACCGTATTGGCCAGCCACTCGTTGCTGTTCCCCGCCCTGCCGCTGCACAGCGCGCGTTTGGTGCTGAGCCCGATCCGCCGTGACGACGCGGCCGCGCTGTTCACGCTGCAATCCAATCCTGACGTGATGCGCTGGTGGAACCACCCAGCCTGGACACGTCCGGCCGAAGCCCGCGAACAGATCGACGACGATCTTGCCGCGCACGCCATCGGTACCCAGCTGAAGCTGGCCGTGCGCGAATCATTGGACGGTCCGCTGCTGGGCATCTGTGTGGTGTTCGCCATCGATCGTGACGCTGCGCGGGCCGAGATCGGCTATCTGCTGGCACCCGACCGCCAGGGCCAGGGCTACATGCATGAGGCCCTGCAGCAGATGCTGGCCTATCTGTTTCGTACCCTGCACCTGCACCGCATCGAGGCAGAGATCGACCCGCGCAACGTGCCGTCGGCCCGCGTGCTTGACCGCCTCGGCTTCCACCGCGAGGGGGTGCTGCGCCAGCGCTGGCGCATCCAGGGCGAGCTTTCGGACTCGGCCGTCTATGGCCTGTTGGCCAACGACGAAGCGGCAACCACCCTGCCCGCTTGACCCAATCTGGCCGCAAGCCGTTACAGCTCGTGGCCATGCCTTTGGACACATACGGCCCGGGCATCACCGTCCTAGCATCGGAACCCCCTTCCGCTGCCGATCCGGTGCCATGAAGTCCCTGCTGCACACTGCCGCGCTCTGCGTCGGCCTGCTCATCGCCCCTGCCACGGTACTGGCCGCACCCGCCGCCGACGCCAAGCCCGCCCCGAAAGACGACAAGACCGAAGCCCCTGCACTGCCCGCCGATGCGTCGGTCCGCCAGAGCATGCGCCTGGCCGGACGCACCCTCGACTACACCGCCACCGTCGGCACCCTGCCAGTGCGCGACGAGAAGGGCAAGGTGATCGCCGATGTGGTGTTCACTGCCTACACGATGCCGGGCAAGGACCGACCGGTGACCTTCGCGCTCAATGGCGGCCCCGGTGCCTCGTCGGTCTACCTCAACATGGGCGCGATCGGGCCCAAAGTGGTCACCTTCGGTTCGGAGGGCGACAGCGCCTCGGCGCCGGCCACCCTGCATGACAACCCGGGCACCTGGCTGGATTTCACCGACCTGGTGTTCATCGATCCGGTCGGCACCGGCTTCAGCCGCGCGCGCGTCGGCGATGACGAGGCGAAGAAGCAGCTGTACAACCCCAGCGCCGACATCGAGTACCTGTCGCGCTCGATCTACGACTGGCTGCTGCGCAACCAGCGCATGGGCGCACGCAAGTACCTGACCGGCGAGAGCTATGGTGGTTATCGCGGCCCGCGCATCACCCACTTCCTGCAGACCCGGCTGGGCGTGGCGATGAACGGCCTGGTGCTGGTCTCGCCCTACCTGAGCCCGACCCTGGAAGACAACGCCGACGTCTCGCCGATGGCATGGATGCAGACGCTGCCGTCGATCGCGGCCGCGCACCTGGAGCGCCAGGGCAGGCTGACCGACGCGGCGATGCGCGAGGTGGTCGAGTACACCCGCGGCGACTACGCCACCGCGTTGATGAAGGGCCGCAGCGACCCGCAGGCGACCGAGGCGATGCTGCGCCGGGTGACCGCGCTGACCGGGCTGGACCCGCAGTTCGTGCGCCGCGCCGGCGGGCGACTGGAAACGCAGGCGTACCTGCGCGAGGTGTTCCGTGACAAGGGCACGCTGGGCAGCCGCTACGATTCCAACGTGACCGCGTTCGATCCGTTCCCGAACGATCCGGAGCAGCGCGCCAATGATCCGCTGCTGGACAGCATCATTGCGCCGACCACCACCGCGATGGTCGACTTCGTGACGCGCGTGGTCGGCTGGAAGGTGGATGCGCGCTACCAGGCGCTGAACTACGACGTGAACCGGCTGTGGGACCGCAACGGCGAGCTGCGTCAGGGTGCGGTGACCCAGCTGCGCCAGGCGGTGGCGATCGACCCGCATCTGCAGGTGCTGATCGTGCACGGCTGGAATGACCTGTCGTGCCCGTTCATGGGGTCGATCCTGACGGTGGACCAGATGCCGGCGATGGGCAGCGACCCGGACCGGGTGCAGGTGCGCAGCTATCCGGGTGGGCACATGTTCTACAGCCGGGCGGACAGCCAGGCGGCGTTCCGCAAGGATGTGCAGGCGCTGTTCCAGCGCAATTGAGGGGGTTCGGCCGGGCCWGCGGCCCGGCACCCGCCGGATCAACGGCAACGGCAACGGCAACGGCAACGTCAAAAGCCGGGTTTCCGTGGGCTGGAGAGGTGGGG
>NZ_RAUX01000012.1 GCF_013464485.1 Stenotrophomonas maltophilia | reverse complement strand
GGGTATGCAGGACACGCCGTAAACCCGTCCATGGGGGCTCGATGGCGCCATCCATGGCGCCAACGGTCCTGCATACCCACCCCACCCCGCCGCTGACAGGTTCCTGCTGCTGTTGGTGGGTGTCGACTTCCTGCTGCTTTGGTGGGTGTCGACCTTGGTCGACACGATGTGTGCGGAAGAATTCTCTGCCCATGAAAAAAGCCCGCCGGTATCCGGCGGGCTTTTTCGTGTGCACCTTGGCGTGGCGATCAGGTCCAGCCGAACAGCTCGAACAGCTTCAGGATCAGGTACGCACAGCCGCCTGCCGCCGGGATGGTCAGGATCCAGGCCCAGACGATGCGTTCGATCACGCCGAACTTCAGCGAGCGCGGGTTCTTGGCGAAGCCGACGCCCATGATCGCGGTGGAGATGCTGTGCGTGGTCGAGACCGGCATGCCGAAGTGGGCGGCCAGGGTCAGGATGGTGGCCGAGCTGGTCTCCGCGGCAAAGCCGTGGATCGGGTGCAGCTTGACCATCTTGTGGCCCAGGGTCTTGATGATCTTCCAGCCGCCCGAGGCGGTGCCGGCGGCCATCACCACCGCACAGGTCAGCACGATCCACATCGCGATACCGTCACCGGCGTGCGCGTCCGGGTGCATGAAGGCCAGCCAGGACGGCAGGTCATCCAGCGCGCCGGTGGCTTCGGCGCCGATCAGGGTCATGGCGATGATGCCCATGGTCTTCTGCGCGTCGTTGTGACCGTGGGCGAAGCCCATGTAGGCCGCCGAGGCGATCTGGGCCTTGCCGAAGAACGCATTGACGATGCGCGGGCGGGCCAGGCGACCGATGGCGCCACCGATCTTGGCCAGGCCGGCGATCAGGCCCCACAGCAGCACCATCACCACGATGCCCAGCAGGAAACCAGCGATCGGCGAGGTGATCATCGGCACGAAGACCTTCCACAGCAGGCCCTTGTTCTGCGCCCAGCTGCCCAGGCGTTCGGACCAGATCAGCGCATCCCAGTTGTTGTGGGCCGCGGCCAGGCCGGCGCCGCAGAGGCCGCCGATCAGTGCGTGCGAGGACGAGGACGGCAGGCCCTTCCACCAGGTGATCAGGTTCCAGATGATGCCGCCCAGCAGCGCGCACAGGATCACCTGCGGGGTGACATCGACCACGTTGGTGTTGAGCAGGCCCGAGGCGATGGTCAGCGCCACCGCGGTACCGGTCAGCGCGCCGATGAGGTTCATGAAGGCGGCCAGCATCACCGCCCAGCCGGGCGAGAGCACCTTGGTCGCCACCACGGTGGCAATGGAATTGGCGGTGTCGTGGAAGCCGTTGATGAACTCGAAGACGAGCGCGGCCAGGATCACCACCAGGACAAGGGTCAACATGCGGCGGCGTCCGTCAGCTGTTCTTCAACACGATCTGGTACGCCACCACGCCGGCCTCGCGGCAACGGTCGATGGCCTTTTCCAGGATCTCGAAGAATTCCTTCA
Organism: Stenotrophomonas maltophilia; assembly: GCF_013464485.1. Classification (GTDB taxonomy): domain Bacteria; phylum Pseudomonadota; class Gammaproteobacteria; order Xanthomonadales; family Xanthomonadaceae; genus Stenotrophomonas; species Stenotrophomonas maltophilia_AW. The sequence goes on along the minus strand of NZ_RAUX01000012.1, from coordinate 120,720 downwards.
ACAGGAACATCTGCAGGTTGTCCAGGCGACCGGAATAGATGTCGCGGTACAGCTCCAGCATCAGGCGGTCGGCTTCGTTTTCCAGCGAACGCAGCTTCTCGTTCAGCGCGGTCATCCGGTCCAGGTTCATGTGGCGCAGGTCGGCCACCATTTCCACGACCACACCGGCGGCCTGTTCCAGCATCGCCGCGCGCGGCGCGAAGTCGATGTGCTCCAGGTGGGTCGTTGCCAGCGAATAGCGATCGGCGAACTTCTCGATCTGCTTCGGAATCTTGTACAGGGCCGAACCCAGCGCTTCGATGTCTTCGCGCTCGATCGGGGTCATGAAGCTGTCCACCAGCGCCTGGCTGATCTTGTCCGAGGCCGCGCGTTCGCGCAGGCGGGCCAGCTTGAAGGCGTCCAGCGCCGGCTGGCGGTCTGCCTCGCGCAGCATGGAATGCAGCGCCTTGGCGGCGTCGGACGCCGCGACGGCGGCCTCATCGAGCAGGGTGTAGAACTGTTTGCCGGAACCGAAAATGGTCTGCAGAGAGAACATTGAGAAACCTGTCAGCCGTCGCGGGAAGGACGGCACCAGACGGAATTATGACGGCTAGATGACCATCTCGGGTATCCCTGCCCCCTTTCAAGGACGTGGAACCCCCAACCTGAACAGGCAGTTGCCACCCTGCCACGCCCCTTTGCTAAGATGCCAGCGCGCCTTCGGGCGCACCCTATGGACGACGACCCTTACCCCCCTGCGCCGCGCCGGACCCTGTTCCTGAGCGCCAGCCGCCATCGCAAGCACCCGCCCTCCCTGCCACCAACCGGGGACGACGCCCGTGTTTGAAATGATCCTGATTGTCTTCGCGCTTGTTCTGCTGAACGGCTTCTTCGCCATGTCCGAGATGTCGGTCATGACCTCGCGCAAGAGCCGCCTGAAGCAGATGGCCGCCACCTCCAAGCGTGCCGCCAAGGCGCTGGAGCTGTCGGAGAAGCCGGAGAGCTTCCTGTCCACCGTGCAGATCGGCATCACCGTGATCGGCGTGCTGACCGGCTACCTCGGTGGTGATGCGATCGGCGACGCGATCGCCGGCTGGCTGCAGGGCCTGATGCCCGGCTTTGCGTACGCGCGCGAGGTAGGCACCGCCCTGGCGGTCTCGCTGATCACCTTCATCACGCTGATCTTCGGCGAACTGGTTCCCAAGCGCCTGGCCCTGACCCGCTCCGAGGCCATTGCCGGCCTGGTCGCCATGCCGATGAGCTGGCTGGCCAGGTTGGCCCTGCCCTTCGTCTGGCTGCTGTCCAAGACCACCCAGCTGGTGCTGCGCCTGTTCGGCCTGGGCAAGGATGAAGTCGCCTCGGTGACTGAAGAAGAGATCCGCATGCTGGTGGCCGAGAGCCACGAGGCCGGTGTGATCGACGCCCACGAGCGCGACATGATGAACCGCGTCATGCGCCTGGGCGACCGCACCGCCGACAGCCTGATGACCCCGCGCAACCGCATCGCCTGGCTGGATACCCAGGCTGGGCTGGAGCGCAACCTGGAAATCATGGCCGAGCACGAGTTCTCGCGCTACCCGGTGCTGCGCGACAATGACATGGACGTGGTCGGCGTGCTGGAACTGAAATCGCTGGCCACACGCATGGCGCGTGGCGACAACGCGCTGTTCCAGACCCTGCGCGAACCGCTGTACGTCTCCGAATCGACCCACGCGATGAAGCTGCTGGAGATCTTCCGCGAGGAACAGCAGTCGATGGCGCTGGTGGTGGACGAGTATGGCGAGATCCAGGGCCTGGTGACCATCAGCGACCTGATGGGCGCCGTGGTCGGCCGCCTGCAGGCAGTGGAAAATGCCGACGAAGATGCGCTGGTGGTGACCCGCGAGGACGGCTCGCTGCTGGTGGACGGCTCGCTGCCGATCGAGGACCTGCGCGAGCTGATCGGCAGCAACGATCTGCCCGATGCCGAGGATGGTGACTACTACACGCTGGCCGGCATGTGCATCCACTACTTCGGCCGCATCCCGCACGCGGGCGAGTACTTCGACTGGGCCGGCTGGCGCTTCGAGGTGGTCGACCTGGATGGTGCGCGGGTGGACAAGCTGCTGCTGCGTACGTTGTCCGACGAGCACGCCGATGAGCTCACCGCCTGAAGCCGGCCAGGGTCCGGGCGCCGAGCGCCCGGCCTACCGTAACGAGGGCATCCGGACCCTGCTGGAGATGTTCGCCTCCGGCGACCCGGCCGAGCACATGCCGCTCGGCCAGATCCTGTGCAACCTGCAACAGGGCGCGTTCGGCGTGTTCCTGTTCGTGGCGATCCTGCCCTCGTTCATTCCGATTCCGGGCATGGGCGGCGCGGTCAGCGGCCCGCTGGTGATCCTGATCGGCCTGCAGATGCTGTGCTGCCTGCGTCGGCCGTGGCTACCCGGCTTCATTGCCCGACGCGGACCGAAGCGCAGCACCATGCACCGTTTCCTGGACCGCATCGATCGCCCGCTGCGGCGCCTGGACAAGATGCTGAAGCCGCGCCTGCCGCAGCTGCTGACACCGCTGCCGGCACATGCCTTCACCGGCCTGCTGCTGGTGCTGCTGGGCGCGCTGCTGTCGCTCCCGATTCCGTTCACCAACTTCCTGTTCGGTTTCCAGCTGCTGCTGTTCTCGCTGGCATTGCTGGAGCGCGATGGCGCGCTGATGCTGTTCAACTGGATCGCGGCGCTGGCGGCCATCGCCTTCTTCGGTTTCAGTTCGGGGCAGCTGGTGGGCTATACCGTCGATCTGTTCCAGCGCTGGTTCTGAACCAGCATCCGGGAGAGGCGGCCGCCGGCCGGCTGCCACGTTTCCGGGACTGCCGGCCAGCGGCCGGCACTCCCAATACCGGACATCGGCCATCACCGAAGGTCGATGAAGCCGTTGTCGGCCAACGCCGCCGGCTCGTCCTGCACCGCCGACAGCACGAAGCTCAGCGCCTTGCCCAGCAGCGTGCCCGGGCCATCCCAGTATTCGGCACTGTCTGCGCGCACATGGATCAGGCGTAGGTTGAGGTCATCCTTGCCCCCGGGAAAGAACAGCTTCATCGCTGGTGACCACAGATCCTCGACCTTCTCGCGATCATCAACCACGCGTGCGCGCCCCGCCACCGACACATAGGTGTTCTTCGAAGGGGAAGCGTAGGCCACGTTGACCCGCGGATCGAGCGCGATCTCGGCCACCTTCGGGCTGTCGGCGGTGATCACGAACCACAGGTCACCGTCGAAGGCGACCTGCTGGGTGGCCAGCGGCCGGCTGTAGAGTCGCCCGTCGACGCCGGTGGTGGTGAACATGGCCACCTCCACGTCCTTGATCAGTTCTGCCAGTTGGGCAATGTGTTCGACGCGGGTGTCGGCCATGTGGGGGCTCCTTCGATATGAGCCCCCATCAGACGCGGTTCGGCCGCAATGGGCCGTGACGCAATTGTTCAGCCCGCGTGGCGGGCGTGCCAGGCCTGCATCGCCAGTTCGAACGAGCGCAGGCGCGCGCGGTGGTCATACAGGTTGGCGGTGAGCATCAGTTCGTCGGGCTTGTGCCGTTCGACGAAGGCGGCGATGCCCTCGGCCACCTGCTGCGGATCCCCCAGCACGGTGCAGGCCAATGCCCGCTCCACGCCCAGCTTTTCATGCGGCTCCCAGAAGGACTCGATGTCGTCGATGGGTGCCGGAATCTTGCCTGGCCGACCGCGACGCAGGTTCACGAAACTCTGCTGCTGGCTGGTGAACAGGCGCCGAGATTCGGCCTCGCTGTCGCTGGCGACAACGTTCAACGCCAACATCGCATGTGGCTGCTTCAGCGTGGCCGATGGGCGGAACTCGCGGCGGTACACCGCAAGGGCTTCGTCCATCACGTCGGGCGCGAAGTGCGAGGCGAATGCATACGGCAGGCCCATCGAGGCGGCCATGCGCGCCCCGAACAGGCTGGAACCGAGGATCCAGGTCGGCACCCGCAGGCCGCCACCGGGAACGGCCTGCACCGCCTGCCCGGGCTGTACCGGCTCGAAGTAGTGCAGCAACTCGCGTACGTCCTGCGGGAACTGGTCGGCGCTGTCGAAATAGCGGCGCAGTGCGCGCGCGGTCGGCTGATCGGTGCCCGGCGCACGGCCCAGGCCGAGGTCGATGCGGTCCGGGTACAGCGAGGCCAGCGTGCCGAACTGCTCGGCCACCTGCAGCGGCGCATGGTTGGGCAGCATGATGCCGCCGGCACCGACGCGGATGCGCTTCGTGCCCCCGGCCACATGGCCGATCAGCACGGCGGTGGCCGCACTGGCGATGCCTGGCATGTTGTGGTGTTCGGCCAGCCAGTAGCGGCGGTAGCCCAACGCATCGGCGTGCTGGGCCAGTTCCAGCATGTTGGCGAAGGCAGCGGTGGTGTCACTGCCCTCGCAGACCGGGGCCAGGTCAAGGATCGACAACGGGATCATCAGCGGTTTTCCGTCACAGGATCCCCCATGCATGGGGTCGGCCGGGCGCGGCGGCCAGTGACGGTGGCGGGATGCTGATTCCCGTGGGACGGGTTCAGGGCCCGCCGGACCGATCCGGGGTGCCCTGATCCGCGCCAAGCGCGATTGGTAGTGCCGGCCGCTGGCCGGCATACAGGTAGATCGCTTCGCAGCCGACCAGCCGCCGGCTCTACCAAGGAAGCGTCAGAACGCGCTGGGGCGCGGCTCCGGCAGCGGCTGGTCGACCATTGGCTTCAGCTCGGCATCCAGCGCTACGCGCTCGTCGAACACGAAGCAGCGGCCTTCGTAGCCTTCGCCGCCCACCTCCTCGAAGTAACCGAGGATGCCGCCGTCGAGCTGCAGCACATTGTCCATGCCGTCGTTGACCATCCACAGCGCGGCCTTCTCGCAGCGGATGCCGCCGGTGCAGAAACTGACCACGGTGCTGTCCTTCAGCGCCTCGCGATGCGGCGCCAACGCCTCCGGCAGGTCAGTGAACTTGTGGATGGGCAGCACCAGCGCGTCCTTGAAGGTGCCGTACTCCACTTCCTGCAGGTTGCGCGTGTCGAGCATCACCACCGGCTTGCCGGCGTCGTCATGCCCCTGGCGCAGCCACCGCTGCACCGTGGCCGGATCGACCGCCGGCGCACGCGGATAGTCCAGCGGCTGGCCGTCATCGCGGCGGAAGCTGATGATCTCGTCCTTCACCTTGGCCTTCAGCCGCGCGAACGGCTGATGCTCGCTCAGGCTGGTCTTGACCCGCATATCAGCAAAACGCGCATCGGCATGCAGCGCCGCATAGAAACTTTCGACCGCCTCCGGCGCACCGGCCAGGAACAGGTTCAACCCCTCGCCCGCCACCAGGATCGTGCCGCGCAGCTGCGCCGCCCCGGCACGCGCCAGCAGCTGGTCGCACAGGGCCTGAGGGGCGTCGATGACGGCGAAATGGTAGGCAGCGGTATTGGCGATCATCCCGCCATTTTAGCGCCTCCCGCCCGCACGGACAGATTCAGGGGTCAGAGCCCTCTGCGCAGCAGAGGGATCCGACCCCGGCAGGCACCCGGAATCTGTCAGAGGCGTAGCGGTGTGGGCAGGCGGGACCGTTGGCGCCATGGATGGCGCCATCGAGCCCCCATGGACGGGTTTACGGCGTGTCCCGCCTGCCCGCACCTCCCTGCCCACCACGGATTGCCTGCTGTTGCTGTTGTAGTTGCCCTGGCATCGGCGGGTGCCGGGTGCAACCCGGCCGAAACCCCTTATCCCCGCAACAGCACGAACGGCAGCAGCACCAGCGCCGCCGCACCGGCCATCGCCAGCAGCACCAGCACCACATACACCGGCCGGCGCCGGAACAGGCTGCCGAAGGTCTCCGCCGTCCCCTCGCGCAACGCCTGCTCGCGCTCGGCGCGGATGCGCGGGCCGCGTTCGGCCTGATAGTCGGCCATCAATGCCTTCGCGCGCGGATGATCAGCGTCCTCGCGCAGCCACAGGCCACCATTGGAAATGCCCCAGGGGCTGGGTTCGGTGCGATACCAGGCGATGCCGTGCTGGTCGAGCAGCGTGCAGACATCGGCATATTCGTCGTCGCCGACATTGCGCAGATTGAGCAGGAGTTTTGCCATGCCACCATGATACCCGGCGCCGATGCGCTACCCTTGCCGCCCTCGCCCTGCGCCCTTCCGGAGACGCCCGATGCGCCGCCTGCTGCTCCCCCTGCTGCTGTCCCTCGCCGCCGTTGGCTGTTCCACCGAGCCCTCGGGCCCACCGCCGGGCGGCACCCTGACCGCCTTCGAGCGCATCGACACCGTACCCGGCACCGGCGCCGAAGCTGTCTCCGGAAGCGAGGTGACCGTGCACTACACCGGCTGGATCTACGACAACCGCACCGAAACCAAGCACGGCAAGACCTTCGACAGCTCGGTCAGCCGTGGCGAACCGTTCACCTTCGCGCTGGGCGCCGGCCAGGTCATCCGCGGCTGGGATGAGGGCGTGGCCGGCATGAAGGTCGGCGGCAAGCGCACCCTGATGATCCCGCCGGACTACGGCTACGGCGACCGCCGCGTCGGCCCCATCCCGGCCGGCTCGTCGCTGGTGTTCGACGTCGAGCTGCTCGATGTCAAGCCGTAACACCGCACTGCCCCAGCGGGTCGCCGTCATCGGCGGCGGCCCGGCCGGCCTGTTCGCCGCCGAGCGCCTGCGCGCCGCTGGGCTGGAGGTCGACTTGTACGAAGCCAAGGGGTCACCCGGTCGCAAGTTCCTGATCGCCGGCAAGGGCGGGCTCAACCTCACCCATTCCGATCCGCGGCCGTTGTTCGACAGCCGCTACCGCGAGCAGGCTGCCGTGGTAGGCCGTTGGCTGGATGGCTTCGACGCGCAGTCACTGCGCGACTGGGCCGCCGGCTTCGGCGTGGAGACCTACGTGGGCAGCTCTGGCCGAGTGTTCCCGGTCGATCGCAAGGCCGCGCCGCTGCTGCGCGGCTGGGTGCGCCGGCTGAAGGAACAGGGTGTGCGCCTGCATGCCAACCATCGCTGGATCGGCTGGTGCGACGATGGCGCCCTGTGCTTTGCCACCGAAGCGGGCGAAATCGAGGCCCGCACCGACGCCACCGTGCTGGCGATGGGTGGCGGCAGCTGGCCGCAGCTGGGCAGCGATGGCGCCTGGGTTGCGCCCCTGCAGGCGCGTGGCGTGGACATCGCGCCACTGCAGTCAGCCAACTGCGGCTTCGACGTGGACTGGACCCCGTTCTTCGCTCAGCGCAATGCCGGTGCACCGTTGAAGCCGGTGGTTGCTCACTGGATCGACCTGGCTGGACAACCGCAGTCCTTGCAGGGCGAGTGCGTGGCCAGTGAGTACGGCATTGAAGGCAGCCTGATCTACGCATTGGCCGCCGACCTGCGCGAAACCATCAACCGCGACGGCCACGCCATGCTGTGGCTGGACCTGGTGCCGGGCCGTGACGAAGCGCGCCTGCTGGCCGACCTGTCGCGCCCGCGCAAGGGCCGCAGCTTCGGCGAGCACCTTCGCCGCCAGGCGGGCCTGGATGCGGTGAAGGCCGCACTGGTGTTCGAGATTCTTGGCAAGGAGGCCGGCAACGATCTGCCGGCCGTGGCTGCCACGCTCAAGCGCCTGCCGCTGCGCCTGCTGCGCCCGCGACCGGTGGCCGAAGTGATCAGCACCGCAGGTGGGGTGCGCCTGGATGCGATGGATGATGGCCTGATGCTGCGGGCGATGCCCGGCGTGTTCTGCGCCGGCGAGATGCTGGACTGGGAGGCGCCGACCGGTGGCTATCTGCTGACCGCGTGCTACGCCAGCGGCCTGCGTGCTGCGGAAGGCGTGATCGGGTGGCTGGCGGAGCGGTGACGCCTGCCTTGTAGAGTCGAGCCATGCTCGACTGCTTTTGATTCAATCGATGAAGCAGTCGAGCATGGCTCGACGCTACAAAAGCCGTCGAGCTACATCACCACGGCCGGCGCATGCTCACCGACGCCAGCGCCACGCCGCTGGGATGTGGGTAGGCCTTTTCGCTCACGCTGATGAACCCCTGCCGCTGATAGAACGACACGGCATTGAGCGAGGCCGACAGGACCACCTCACGCTCACGATCGGCCATTGCCAGCAACCGCTGCATCAGCGCCTGGCCGATGCCCTGGCCGCCACGATCGGGATCAACGAACAACGCGTCGACTTCATTGGCATCGGCATCGAACACCCCGAAACCAAGCAGGGCACCCTTGCCGTCCTCGGCCACCACGCAACCGCCCTGCCCCAGCAGCCGCGCGTACTGCGCGGGCGGCGGCGAGGCCGACCACGGCGCGATGATCTCGGGTGGGTAGTGGCTGCTGCAGGTCTCACGCACGCATCGCGTGCGCAGCGCCCACAACATGGCCACGTCATCCATGGTGCCAGTTCTGAATCGCATGGTATCTCCTTGTAGAGCCGAGCCCATGCCCGGCTGTTCTTCGTTCCACAAAAGCAGTCGAGCATGGCTCGACTCTACAGAGACGCTACCGCGACTTGCTGGCGCGCAGTGCCTGGATCTTCGGCGGCGGCTGGAAGGAATCGCTGCGCGCATCGGCCCAGAACGCATGGAACACCGCATGGTCGGGCACCTTGTGCAGCAGCTCGCCCGGTTCCAGGTAGCGGTACAGCGAGGCCAGCGAACGGATCTCCACCGGCGAAACACGGCGCAGGATGTGTTCCGGCCCAAGTTCAGCCGGATCATTCAGGCCCGCGGCACACAACAGTTCCTTCAGCGCATGCAGGGTGTGCTCGTGGTAGCTGTACACACGGGTTGCCTTGTCCGGTGCATCCAGGTGCTTCCAGCGCGCCGGGTTCTGGGTGGCGATGCCGGTCGGGCACTTGTCGGTGTGGCAACTCAATGACTGGATGCAACCCAACGCGAACATGAAGCCACGACCGGCATTGCACCAGTCGGCCCCCAGTGCGATGGTCCGCGCGATGTCGAACGCACTGGTGATCTTGCCGGCCGCACCAATGCGGATGCGCTCGCGCAGGTCCAGGCCCACCAGGGTGTTGTGCACCAGCAGCAGCGCTTCGTGCATCGGCACACCGACATGGTCGACGAACTCCGCTGGCGCCGCGCCGGTGCCCCCTTCGGCACCGTCTACCACGATGAAGTCCGGCAGCAGGCCGGTTTCGTGCATCGCCTTGGCGATGCCGAACCACTCCCACGGGTGGCCGATGGCCAGTTTGAAACCGACTGGCTTGCCGCCGGACAACTCGCGCAGGCGGGCCACGAACTGCAGCAGTTCGACCGGCGTCGAGAATGCCGAGTGACGCGACGGCGACACGCAGTCCACACCCATCGGCACGCCACGCGTCACCGAAATCTCTGCGGTCACCTTCGGCGCCGGCAGCACACCACCATGCCCCGGCTTGGCGCCCTGCGACAGCTTGATCTCGATCATCTTGACCTGGTCGTGGGTCGCGTTGGCAACGAAGCGCTCCTCGCTGAAGGCGCCCTTCTCGTCACGACAACCGAAGTAGCCCGATCCGATCTCCCACACCAGATCACCGCCCATCTCGCGGTGATAGGGCGAGATCGAACCTTCGCCGGTATCGTGATAGAAGCCGCCCTGACGTGCACCATCGTTCAGCGCCCGGATCGCATTGGCCGACAGCGAACCGAAGCTCATCGCCGAGATGTTGAACACACTGGCCGAATAAGGCTTGGCGCAGCTGGGGCCGATCAGCACGCGGAAATCGTGCCTGGCAATGGTGGTCGGTGCCAGCGAATGGTTGATCCACTCGTAATCCACCGCATAGGTGCTGCGCAGGGTGCCGAACGGCACCGTGTCCATCTCGTTCTTGGAACGCTGGTAGATCAACGCGCGCTGCTGACGCGAGAACGGCACGTCCTCCAGATCGCTCTGCACGAAGTACTGCCGGATCTCGGGGCCGATCGATTCCAACCCATAGCGGAAGTGCGCCATCACCGGATAATTGCGCCGCAGCGTGCTGCGCTTCTGCAGAAGATCCCAGGTCCCCAGCGCCACCATCGCGGCAGTCAGGCCGACGCCCCAATACCAGGCCGGCCATATCGTGGCCAGCCACAGGCATATCGGGAACATCAGGATGGCGAGCAGGTAGACGATATACCGGTGCATGGCTTTCCTCGGTTGCAACTGTTCCCGAGTCTACCGCGCTGCCCGCCGCGCGGGCTTACAGGCGACCGTCAACCACGTTGCGCGGCCAGGCCGATTTCACGTCGTAGACCAGGCCACCGGGGGCCAGCAGTGCACGGATGGCGGCTTCATCCATGGACTTGAAGCGGGCATGAGCCACCGCCAGCACCACGGCGTCATAGCCGCCGGGAACCGGTTCGGCCAGCCAATGCACGCCCGCATCGGCCAATGCCGCCGGGCCGACCCAGGGGTCACTGACCTCGACCTGTGCACCGGCATCACGCAGGCGCTGCGCCAGTTCCAGCGCTCGGCTGTTGCGCAGGTCCGGGCAGTCTTCCTTGAAGGTCACGCCGAGCACCAGCACACGCGACTGCACAGGTGCACGGCCACGTTCGGCCAGCATCGCCAGCACCCGCGCGGCCACGTGCTCGCCGACGCGGTTGTTGACCTGCCGTGCGGTATGGATCAGGTCCGGGTGGTAGCCCACGCTCTCGGATTTGTGCAGCAGGTAGTACGGGTCCACGCCGATGCAGTGGCCACCGACCAGGCCGGGGCGGAACGGCAGGAAGTTCCACTTGCTTCCGGCCGCATCCAGCACATCCTGGGTATCGATGCCGAGCCGGTCGAAGATCAATGCCAGTTCGTTGACCAGCGCGATGTTGACGTCGCGCTGGATGTTCTCGACCACCTTGGCCGCTTCGGCCACGCGCATCGATGGTGCCGGGAAAGTACCGGCCGCGATGATGTGCTGGTACAGGCCGTCGATCACCGCTGCAGCTTCGGGTGTCGAACCCGAGGTGATCTTGCGGATGTCGGCCAGGCGCCGCTGACGGTCACCGGGGCTGACCCTTTCCGGGCTGTAGCCGCAGTAGAAATCCTCGTTGAAGCGCAGGCCCGAGCCCTGCTCCAGCAGCGGCACGCAGACCTCTTCGGTGGTGCCGGGATACACCGTGGACTCGTAGATCACCAGATCGCCCGCACGCAGGTGGCCGGCGATCAGCCGGCTGGCCGAGCGCAATGGCTCCAGGTCGGGCTGCTCGTAGGCATCGATCGGGGTCGGCACGGTAACGATGTAGACATTGCAGGCGTCAAGCAGCCCCGGATCGCTGCCGTAGTGCAGATGCGGCGCACTGGCCAGCTCGTCGGCCTCCACTTCCAACGTATGGTCCTGGCCCTCGCGCAATTCGGCAATGCGCCCGGCATCGATATCAAAGCCCAGCGTCGGCCAGTGCCTGCCGAACGCCACCGCCAACGGCAGGCCGACGTAACCCAGGCCGATCACTGCGAAACGCGGTGTCACCGCCGCCGCCACGGGCGCACTCATCGGCGGATCCCGTGCATCGGAAGAATGCGCATGCGCGCTGCAATGGCTTCGGCCCACCCACTCATTCGCTGTACCACTCCGGGGAAACCCGCACCAGAAAGGCTACAGCCTAACGGCCCCGGCGCCCCAGCGCCAAGGCAGGCTCAGGACCCCAGCGCGACCGCAGCCGGTTCCAGTTCACCGTCGGCACCGGTCCAGGCCTGCAGCAGGCGCTCGAAGCCACCGCTGCCGAGCAGGAATCCCGGCCATGCCGCGTCGACAATCTCTACCAGCAGGTCCGCTTCGATCCGTCGCGTCCCCATCGACCAGCGGGGGAACGCCCGCTGCACCACCGGCGCGCGGCACAACACCTTCAGCTGCCCATGGCTGCGCGCATTGAGGATACGCTGGAATACCGAATCGATGCCGTCCTCCGGGCCTTCCAGGTACTGCAGGAAGCGGCTGCCGTCGAACATCAGCACGCCGGTGACCCCGGCCACACGATTGAACGCCGTGGCATCGGCCAGCAGGCGATCAAGATCGGTTGTCTGCAGATCGGCGCGGGCCTCACTGGCATAGGCAATCGCGTGCAGCGACATCAGGTGGCTCCCCCCCTGGGAACGATGGCTGGGACTATGACATGAATGGGATCGACAGTTAAGCACGTCGCTGCCGCGAAGCGATCCGGCCGCCGCGCTGCAGGTGGGCTACAATCGGCGCCGCGCTGCAGGCCCGGATGGCGAAACTGGTAGACGCATCGGACTTAAAATCCGCCGGGGGCAACCCCATGCCGGTTCGATTCCGGCTCCGGGCACCATCGCGCGCAGGCACTTCAGATCGCACGCGAGTAGCGCGGCTGCTCGTGTGCGGCACGCAGGTACGGGTCGAAGCACATCGCCAGCAGCCGCAGCAGTGGCCGCCCAGGCTCGGTGGCGCGCACCACTCCCCCGCGATACTCGGCCAGGCCGTCCTGCTGAAGCCGCTGCACCGAGCGCAGGTCTTCGGCGAAATAGTGCTCGAAATCCACGCCATGGCGCTGGCCCAGCACCGCACCATCAACCTCGCCCTGGCACATCAACTGCTGGATCAGTTCCGCACGCAGCTGGTCGTCGGCACTCAGTGCCACCCCGCGCCAGACCGGCAGCTGGCCCTGGTCCACGGCATCCTCCCACGACGGCAGATCGCGCGGATTCTGGCTGTAGGTGGCACCGATATGGCTGATCGCACTCACGCCCAGGCCAAGCAGATCGGTATCGGCGTGGGTGGTGTAGCCCATGAAGTTGCGATGCAGCTGGCCTGCGCGCTGCGCGCGTGAAAGATCTTCTTCCGGCAACGCGAAGTGGTCCATGCCGATGTACTGGTAACCCGCGGCGGAGAGTTTCTCCACCGCCAGGCCGAGCAGCGCCAGCTTGTCTTCCGGCGAGGGCAACCGGCTCTCGTCGATCTGCTTCTGTGCGCGGAACAGATGCGGCAGGTGGGCATAGCCGTACACCGCCAGACGGTCCGGGCGCAGCGCGAGCACCCGTTCCAGGGTGCGTCCGAAACCCTCCAGGCTCTGCCCTGGCAGGCCGTAGATCAGATCGACGTTCACCGAACGCATGCCGCTGTCGCGGCAGGCACGCAGGATGTCCAGCGTCTGCTGCACCCCCTGCACGCGGTTGATCGACTCCTGCACGTGCGGATCGAAATCCTGCACCCCCAGGCTGGCGCGGTTGAAGCCCAGCCGCGCCAGCATGCCTACGTCATGGGTATCGATGAAGCGCGGGTCGAGCTCGATCGAGAAATCACGCTGCGGCGAGTCGCTGAAATCGAAACGGCGGCGCAACCCCTCCACCAGCGTGGTCATCGCTTCGGCATCGAGGAAGTTTGGCGTGCCACCGCCCAGATGCAGCTGGATCACCTCACGGCCGTCCTCGAACTGTGGCGCCAGCAGGTCGGCCTCGGCCAGCACACGCGACACATAGCTGTGGCCACGACCGCGATCACGGGTGATCACCCGGTTGCAGCCGCAGTAGAAGCACGGGCTGGAACAGAACGGCACATGCACGTACAGCGACAGCGCGCGTGCCAACTGGTTGCTGTCGGCGATCGCCCGGCACAGCGCCGGGGCGTCGAAGCCATCGTGGAAGTGCGGCGCGGTCGGATACGAGGTGTAACGCGGTCCTGGCCGATCGTGGCGGCGCAGCAGGTCAGGGTCGAAGGTCCAGGCCAGACCGCCAGCAGCGGGAGAGAACGTGTCCATGCCCCCAGCATCGCGCCGGGCGGCCGGCGCCGCCTTGACCCAGATCAATCCTTGGCGGCGATCGCCATGACCGGCAGGCCGACCTGCGGCCAGCGCAGCATCTGGTAGCGCTTCCAGAAGGTATCGCCGATGCGCGCGGCCACGTCGTCGGCCAGTGCCTGCATGGACGGATTGTTGCACTCTGCGGTGGTGATCCGGAACAGCACCAGCCAGCGGTCGAACAGGTCTTTGTCCAGTTCGATCGCCATGTGCTTGGACATCGGCGAGCCCTTGAAGCGGCGGGTACCGCGAAGCATTGCCGACCAGAAGTCGACCAGCTGTGCCAGATGCTCCGGCCAGTCGTGGACATGCGCCTCGAACACTGGCCCCAGACGCTCCTCTTCGCGCACGCGGGCGTAGAAGTCGTGGACCAGGCGCGTCACTTCCTGCTCGGTGCACAGCTCGGGCGAGGCGACGGGGAGGACGGGCGGCGGTGTTGCGTTCATCGGGGTACCCAAGGCGTGCCGGCAGTGTGCCGCAGCGGAGCGGCATCGCCGTTGATCCAGATCAATGTCAGCGCAGTCGGCTGCACCTAGGCTGCCATGCTTGCAGGAAGCATGCCCTGCGGATGCGGCGCCAACCTGGGCGAAGTATACGCGCCGCCCACTTTTTGATCCGGGACAGCATGAACAGACCGTCTCCCAACCGCCGTCAGCGACTGATCCAGCACTGGGGCGCCATCCTCTGGCCCAGCTTCATCGCCGCTGGCGTGGCCAGCGTGGTGTTCTTCGCCTTCGTCGATCCGCTGCGCCTGCAGGCGATCAGTTTCCCGGGAACAGCGATCAGCCGCGAACTGGGCTACACCGCAGGCTTCTTCATGTTCTGGACGGTGACGGCGCTGTCCAGCGCGGTCACCTGGTACCTGCAGCGACCGATGCCAGGCGACGACGAGGAGCTGCCGCTGGGATGAGCACCACCTGCACCACGTCATCGCGTCCCTGGCATTGGCGCGGCATGCTCAGCGCCGCCCTGCTGGTACTGTTCCATGCATTGCCGTGGTTGCGCTGGGACGGTCGCCAGGCCCTGCTGCTGGACATCAACGCGCGACGCTTCGACCTGTTCGGCTGGACGCTATGGCCCAGCGACGTCGGCGTGCTGATCGGCCTGCTGTCGGTGCTGGCCGTCAGCCTCGCGCTGCTTACCCACCTCGCCGGCCGCGTCTGGTGCGGACACGCCTGCCCGCAGACGCTGTGGCAGCGCGCCTTTGACTGGATTGCCCGCAGCATGGTCCACCTGCTGCCAGCATCGGTCGCGCGCTCCGCCACGCTGCTGGCGTGGGGACTGCTGTCGCTGTGGACAGGCATTACCTTCGTCGGTCTGTTCAGCCCGATCGCCGAACTGCTGGCCGCCTTGCCGCAGGCAGGCTGGAGCCGCTGGGAGACATTCTGGGTGCTGTTCTATGCCGCCGCCACCTGGGGCAACGCCGGCTTCCTGCGCGAGCAGGTCTGCCGATCGTTGTGCCCGTTCGCGCGCATGCAGCCGCTGCTGACCGATCCCCACACACCGCGCATGCTTTACGACGCCCCTCGCGGCGAGCCACGCGGACCGCGTCCCGCCGGGCTGGGCGGCGTGTTCGAGCGCGGCCGTGGCCTGCTCGACCCCACCACCGCCCAGGACTACGTGTTCCGCGCAGCGCACCCGCTTCTGGCCGGTCCGATGCCTTCCTTCAGCGCCAACCGTCTCGGTGATTGCATCGATTGCACCGCGTGCGCAAGCGTCTGCCCGATGCAACTGGACATCCGCCAGGGGCCGCAGGCCGATTGCCTGGCCTGCGGCGCCTGCCTGGAAGCCTGCGCACAGCAACAGCACCGGGCCGGGTTCAGTCCGGGGCTGGTGCGTTACTGCAGTCCGCAGTCGATGGCTGGGCAACCGAAGCGCTGGTGGCGACCCCGGACCCTGGCCCTGTTGTCTCTGCTGCTGGCGCTGCTCGCCTGTGGCGCCTGGCGCCTGCTCTGAATCAACGCGACCCTTTGGCGTGCGGCGGGACCAGCTGTGCACGTCGGACGATGCCCAGCTGTTCGATGATCAGCGCCATTTCGTTGGTGACTTCGGTACGCTCGGTCCCCTGCGGGACCAGACGGTCCAGCACCTGCTGGTAAGTATCCCAGAACGCCGGACCGCATCCGTGTTTGTGATAGCTGGCTTCCAGTTCGCGGCGTACCCGTTCAGCCAAGCCATGCATGCCGTATTCCATACGACCTCCGTTGGACTTGTTCTGCATCGTTGACGGTCTACCGACTCACTTGCGTGCTACTGAAAGACTCCCGG
Source organism: Stenotrophomonas maltophilia (assembly GCF_013464485.1). Classification (GTDB taxonomy): domain Bacteria; phylum Pseudomonadota; class Gammaproteobacteria; order Xanthomonadales; family Xanthomonadaceae; genus Stenotrophomonas; species Stenotrophomonas maltophilia_AW. The sequence goes on along the minus strand of NZ_RAUX01000012.1, from coordinate 104,775 downwards.
GCTTCACGTCCGGTTGACCCCAATTAGTCATAGATTTCACGACAGGTCAATTACATGCGGCGACTTTCGTGATTGAAATTATTAATCGTTCACGAAACTACATACGGGGACCCGGGTCCCCCGGATGGGGTGAAGCCGACAGGCGACCGGGACCTCAGACCTTCGCTCCCAGTAAACGGCACTGACCAGGATCTCCAGATCCATCGAATTTGCCTATTTTGCTAAGCTCACTTAGCGAATAGCGCTTAGCGTGCTAAATGCGACAAAGGACGACGCAATTCAGATGGATTCTTCTTCCGCAGCTTCCGTCGCGGGGAACAGGTTCGGATAGCGCTGATGCAGGATGTACTGCCGCAGCGCAGGAATCGGGAAGTCCCGAGGCCATTGCGACACGGCAGATCGGCTTATGCCAAAGAAACGCGCCAGCTCGGCGTCGGTACGGAAACCCAGCCGGGTGCGTACCTGCCGCTTGCTCCAGAATTCGGTCACGATCGGTCCTTCTGTTAACCAGACTGATTCTTGCGACAAGGCTTCTTCGCAATCCACGCGTTAAGCTGGCTTGCATAGATGAATACTCTCGGACAACGACTCGCCATCGCCATGAAGAAAGCCGGGCACCCACGCCCGGCCGATCTGGCCCGCGCCGCCAAATCCACGACGGCAACCATCAGCAACTGGCTCAACGATCATGTGAGCGCTTCCCATGTGAAGGCCGAACAGCTGTTCCGCATCGCCGATGCCGCCAAGCTCGACGCGCGCGAACTGTTGTATGGGATCAGCGGGCTCGGTGTCGGCGAGCGCGGCAGCGCCTACATCCCCAGCCAGGCCCACCTCGACGTCTGGCAGGACGCCTACGAACTGGTCAGCCACCTGGTGGCAGAGAACAGGCTGGAGATCGATCATCGCCGCCACGCAGCGCTTGATCTCCTCGCGTTCGAACTGCTGATGGATGGCTTCAGCCGCAGCAAGGTCGCGCGTGTGCTGACCACATCCATGACGTGAATGTACCTGCGCTGGTAGCATGGGCCGTGATGGGGATGGAGCTCCCCCGATAACCGCCTGAGAGGGCTGATGGCTCCTGCCAAGACGAACCTGGCGTTCGTTGACGGCAGGCCATGCCTGCCCTCGCCGTTCGCCATCGATCCTGCGAACCCGCACTCGAGGCACGCGATGCAAACGTTGAACAACTATGTCCTGGTCTTCCTTGGAGGTGGCCTCGGTGCCTGCCTTCGCCATGCCTGCAACCTGATCGGCGCGCGGGTAGCCGCCGGCAGCTCCTGGCCGTGGTCGACCTTCCTGGTCAACATCAGTGGCGCGCTGTTGATGGGCGTGGTGGTCGAAGCCTTCGCCCTGCGCAACGGGGCTTCGCCGCAGCTGCGCCTGCTGCTGGCGACCGGCATCCTGGGCGGCTACACCACCTTCTCCACCTATGCACTGGAAATCGGCCTGCTGCTGCAACGTGGCCAGCACGGGCTGGCCGCGCTGTATGCCGGTGGCTCGGTGGCGCTGGGCCTGGCCGGCCTGTTCGGCGGCATGAAGCTGACCCGCCTGTTGATGGGCTGAGACTCAGGCCGTACTGGCTCGAGCCTGCCCCCGCCATTCCCGTGGCGACTGTCCGGTATGCGCCTTGAACGCGCGAGACAACGCTGCTTCGCTGCCATAGCCCACTTCGTCGGCAATCCGCTTCAGTGGCCGCCCCTGGCGCAATGCCTGCTGCGCCAGCCCGACCCGCCAGCCCTGCAGGTACTGGCCTGGGGTAGTACCCATCGCCTCGCGGAAGCTGGCCGCGAACACGCTGCGTGACATGCCAGCCACCTCGGCCAGGTCCTCCAGCGTCCACGCCTGGGCTGGCGCTTCGTGCATTGCCACCAGCGCCAGTCGCAATCGCGGATGGCCAAGCCCGGCGAACAGACCGCCACGCATCTCACCGCCTTCCATCAGCTGCCGCAGCACCTGGATCATCACCACTTCGAACAGCCGGTTGACCATCGCGGTGCGCCCGCAGCGCTGCTCGAAGGCCTCCTCGAACAGCAGTTCCAGCGCAGCGTTGCCGCCATACAGGTCGGCCAGCGGCAGACAGATGAAATCAGGCAGTGCGGCACTGATCGGATTGAGTCGGCCGCCTTCGAAATGCAGGTTCGCGCAGGCCATGTCGGCCCCCTGCTGCGGGTCGGTACTGAAGCGGTGTGGCATCGGCCGTGGGTACAGCAGCAGGCTGGGCACCTCGACCTGCACGGTCTGCTGACCGTGCCTGACCTGCAGCGGCCCACGCCGCACCAGGTGCAACTGGCCCGCGTCGTCCTCTCCATCCAGCGTGTTGATGCCGCACAGCGCCCCTGCATGGAACACCGAAGCGGTGACTGCGAAGCGCTCAAGCAGAATGGCGAGACGGTCGACCATGATGGGACCTTGGGTCAAGCGAGGCGAGCTCAATGCGACAGATCGTATCGGAATCATGACTAGAAAGGATGGCACTGGCCGCACGATCTCCCGGGCGCTATACAGGCCGCACACTCCCGCGCATGGAGGCACCGATGTCGCTCCGCATCGCCCTGGCCCTGTTGCCGCTGCTGGCCGCCCCGCACGCACAGTCCGCATCACCGTCGAAGATCGAACACCTTGCCTGGCTGGCCGGTTGCTGGCAGCTTGATGGCCAGCCAGCCGGTGCCGGCGAGCAGTGGTCCACCCTCGCCGGCGGCACCCTGCTGGGCAGCAGCCGCAGCCTGAGAGACGGTCGCACGGTGGGCTTCGAGTTCATGCAACTGCGCCAGCACGATGATGGGCGCCTGGTGCTGACCGCCCTGCCCTCCGGCCGGAACGCCACCGAGTTCAACGCCACCACCGTGGATGGCGACGAAGCCGTGTTCGAAAACCCAGCCAATGACTTCCCGCAGCGCATCCGCTACCGGCGCCTCGGCGCGCAGCGGGCGCATGCGCGCATCGAGGTCGCACAGGACAATCCCGAACAGGCGATCGACTTCCCGATGCATCGGGTCGCCTGCGGTGGAGCGGTGCCCGCAACCTGACCGGCACCGCGCCCACTCCTACGCCGTATGGCGGATCACCACAAAGCCCTCTTCCGCAGCCGGCGCCACGAAATGACGGGTGATCTGCTCGAATTCATCGTCGCTGGCCTGGAACGGGTGCCCGCCGCGCGCATTGCGCATACGCAGCCGTGCTTTGCAGACGTCATCATCGATGTCGAGGAAATGCAGCTCGTGCGCGGCGCCGGTGGGCTCGAACAGATCGCGTGCCCAGGCGCGTGCCGCCGGTGTGTTGAAGGGGAAATCGAGCACCACGGAAACGCGCGCCCGCAGCAACGCGCGCAGATGATCAACCAGCACAGCGCGCAACGTGGCGGCGCGCTGCAGGTAATCGGCGATGGAATGGATCTCGCCCGGATACAGCGCCGCCAACCATGCGTCCTCGCTGATCAGCACGTGGTGCGGCCTCGTCGCCAATTGCTGCGACAGCGTGGACTTGCCTGCACCGATCTTGCCGCACAGCAGGTGCAGGGTCGGGGTACCGTGGGTGGATAACGGGTGTTGCATCTGCACTCTCCTCGGTGGATTCCAATACCCGGGAGAGCGCTGCATGCAATCCGCCTTCCCGGGCGGTTTGCGTGACCGTGACGGCTACGCGCTATCCCGCCCTCCCGTGGGGAATGCGGATAATCAGCGCGGCAACGTGCAGGGCCATGCAGCCAGCGTAGAGCGCCGCCTGTGCGGCCCGCAATCCCCTGCGGCAGTGCAGCGCGCGCAAGGTGGCGCCGCGATCTATGCTCGGCGCCATTCCCGGATGGAATGACTGCGATGCATCCCTTGCTTCGATGTGCCCTCGCTCTTGGCCTGCTACTGCCTTCGACGGTATTGCTTGCCGCACCGCCCACGGCACCGCGCGCGCTCAGCGGCGAACTGCAGGGCGCGCCCTGGCGGCTGGATGTGCCGGCAGACTGGAACGGCGAGCTGGTGATGCTGGCCCACGGCTATGAACCCGTGGGTGTGCCGCGCACCACGCCGATGGCGGCCAATGACAGCACAGCCGCACTGCTGGGAGCGGGTTACGCCGTCGCGCAGAGCGCGTATTCCAGCCAGGGCTGGGCCGTGGCCGATGCGATCAACGACACCGAACGCCTGCGCGAATACGCCGCGCGGGAACTCAAGCGCGTACGCCGTACCTGGATGCTGGGCTTCTCGATGGGCGGTGCCGTGACCATCGGCAGCCTCGAACGCTTCCCGAGACACTATGCCGGCGGCGTGTCGCTGTGCGGAGCCAATCTCAGTGGCGAACAGATCGCGACCGAACTGCTGACCACCTTGATCGCGTTCGATTACTTCTTCCCCAAGGCGGAGGGCCTGCCAGGATCCGGATTGGCATCGCGCGAAGCAGCCGTGCTGCCGCAGGGCGAACTGTACCAGGGCATCGCCGCTGCGCTGCAGCGCGACCCGGCGCCTGCCGCATTGCTGGCACAGCGGCTGCAGGTATCCCCCGACGAACTGGCCGGTACGATCAGCCTGCACACTCTGGTCCTGCATGAGTTGGCCACACGCAGCGGCGGCATGCCGGTCGGCAACATCGGCGTGGTCTACAGCGGCTTCGGCGATGATGCCGCATTCAATGCCGGAGTGCAGCGCATCAATGCCGTGCCTGCCGCGCAGGCGCACGTGCGCGGCACGCTGGCAATGACAGGCGCGCTGAAGCGACCCCTGGTGATCCAGTTCAACCACAACGACCCGACCATCGTGCCGCATATGCAGACGGTGTATCCGCAGCTGGCCACGCGTGTAGGCGCTGCGCCACTGCCGCGGGTGCTTCCTGCGGCGGGTGAAGGACACTGCGGCTTCTCCAATGCCCAGGTAATCGAGGCGTTGAAGGCGGTGCAGCGCTGAAGCAGCATCGTGCTGCGGTGCTGCAGTGCGGCGGGACAGCTCGGCAGCGGCTGCTATCGTGGCCCGGCCCATTGACGGGCGGACAAAGGACTGACGTGATGATCAAGACGACCTTGAAGACCGTGATGCTCCTTGGCATGGCCGTGACCGGCCTGGCCTTCGCCGCAGATACCTGCGAGTTCTGCACATTGAAGTACGAACAGTGCCTGCGTGCTACCCATGGGCCGCTGGGCAAGACCTCTGAGCAGTGCCTGGCCGAGTACAAGCTGTGCCGCGAAATGGACTGCGCGTCGCCCTGACCGGCATCCGGCCGGTTCCCTCGGGAGCCGGCCCCGCCCACCACGTGGCCAAACGCTTACGATGCGGGCGCCGGTGCAGCACCCGCTGCCTCCCTCCCTGTTGAAGCAACGCACACGATGGCCTTCTTCGAACGACTGAGTGACACCCGCTACCTGCCAACCGAACATACCGGCGGCGCCTGGAACATCCGCGAGCAGCACATTGCGCCTGCGATCGGACTGCTCGCCCACCACCTGGAACGCGACGCCGCTGCGCGTGGTCACGGCTTTCTGATCGCGCGCCTGTCCTACGACATTCTCGGCACCATTCCGATTGAAGCGATGGAGGCCGGGGTGCAGGTACTGCGGGGCGGCCGTACCATCGAACTGGTCGAAGCCACGCTGCGCCATGACAATCGCGCGGCGCTGCGCGTACGTGCGTGGCTGATGCGCCCGAACGATACGCAGGCCATCGCCGGCACACCGATCGCTGCCATCGCACCGCCGGAATCGATGCCGGCGTGGGACCCGGGCACGGTATGGCCCGGCGGATTCATCAAGAGCGTGGAGATCCGTCGACACGATCAGGGGCCAGGCCGTGCCACCTACTGGGCGCGTGCGAAACATGCGCTGCTGGACGGCGAGACCGTCAGTCCGCTGGCGCGTGCAGCCACCCTGTTCGATCTGTCCAATGGCATGGCCGTGCGCGCCGACCCGAAGGAGATCGCCTTTCCCAACCTCGACCTGACCGCCCACCTGTTCGGCACACCCGAAGGCGAATGGCTGGGCTTCGACACGTCAGTCTCGTTCGGCCGCGAGGGGCTTGGCCTGACCAGCACCGTGCTGCACGATGCGCACGGACCAATCGGCACGCTCGGCCAGGCACTTACCGTACGGCCATGACGGCGATGGGCGGTGTCAGCCGCCCAACGTTCCCATGGTGAAGGTGTAGCCGCAGCTCATCAGGAATTCGCGCATGCGCATCTCCGCGCGCCGTGGTGATGCCAGATTGGCCGGCGCATACAGCGCGTAAACCACGCCTGCGCCTTCGATGGCCTCGCGACGCACACCACAGTGCCGGGTTTCCGAAGCGACCACCCACCCGTCCTTCAAACGGTCCGGCCCGATCGATTGGCCGTTCATCAGCCGGAACGTCAGCCAGCGTACTTCCGCCGAGGATTTGCTCATTGCCCGCGTACCGGCTGCATACCGCAGTGATTCATGTCCTTGCTCGCCATTGCAGCTCCCTAAGACTTGGAACCTGACCATAGCGCCTTGCCATGTCGTGGGGGAATGAGACTGGAACGCCACCTGCGGGTGCCCGACGCGCTATGCTGCGGCCCCGCCAAGGCACCGTCAGGCACTGCGACAAGAACCGTCATGTATCGCCACGCCCTGCTCATTACCGCCGCATCCATCATCAGTCCCGTCGGCATGCAGCCGGTACGCGCGGATGACAGGCTGCCCGCTGATCCACCGTCGGCGTGGACCCTGGTTCGAAAGGGCGATACGGACGAAAGCGCCGGCAGATGCGCAGTCTTTCCCCGCGCTCCGTCGCGCCCCTTCCCGTACTTCATCTTCGAGCCGGGGCTCGCGCCTACCATCAGCGTGTCGTTCAGCGAGGTCGGCAACACCGAGATTGGTGTGCAGGTCGATGCCCATTCAGAAGCAAGTGATCGAAGGATCATCCTGGATCGCGATACCGCTGTGATCGTTGAGCAGATCCGTGCCGGTGGTCAGCGCATCACCGCGCGCGACAGCGTTGCACGCAACACCTTCAGTACGCAGGGCCTGCTGCCTCTGCTGGACGCATGCGCAACGCAGGCAACCCCATAGGACGAGGATCGGCGAGGCGCTGCACGAGCGCGGCACTGCGACAAAAGAAAAAGCCCTGATAAATCAGGGCTTTATTTGGAGGCCTCAAGCGGAATCGAACCGCTGTAAACGGATTTGCAATCCGGTGCATAGCCACTCTGCCATGAGGCCAACGTACTGCGCGCCAGGAACGAAGCCCCTGACAAGACAAAACCCCAAGATGGGGCCTGTCGGAACATGGAGCGGGAAACGAGACTCGAACTCGCGACCTCAACCTTGGCAAGGTTGCGCTCTACCAACTGAGCTATTCCCGCGTAAGCCGTCATGGTACCGGAAATCCGGAACACACACCAGCGATTTCACATTTCTGACTGCGCGCAAAGCCTTGTGGCCCAACGTGCCCCGCCTTGCCGTGGCGGGAGAAAAACAAGGCCCCTACCGGGGCCCTGTAGAATCTGGAGCGGGAAACGAGACTCGAACTCGCGACCTCAACCTTGGCAAGGTTGCGCTCTACCAACTGAGCTATTCCCGCAGATTCATTCGACCTGCGTCGAAGGAGCGCTATTGTGTCCAAATTCCTTCACGCCGTCAACAGTCTTCACATCATGCGGTCACGAGCGTCCGCGTTGGGGTACGCTGCCCCGCCAGGCCTCGCTCGCCCATGCTCCTTCGCGGCACGCCCCTGTTGATCGCCCTGCTGCTGCATCTGCTGGTGGCCCTGCTGTACTGGGCACTGATGCCGCTGGGAATGAACTGGTATGGCAACCATTTCGGCTTTACCTCACATCGTGACGTCGGCCTGGGCATCGCCCAGTTTTATCTGTTCTGGGTGCTCATCGGTGCCCAGCCACTGATCGCCGTGCTGCGACCGCTGCGGGCCAAGCTGCTGGTACTGGCGGTCCCCGTGGCTTTCGCCATCTGGACGCTGATGCACAACCACCCGCTGCGCCTGCTGTACTTCACGGTCGGGCCCGGCTTGCTGACACTGGCTGCAATCATCGCCAGCCGCCGGCTTTCATCACGCAGCCGACCGCTCCGCATTACGGATACCACCGATGCCTAGACGCTATGTCCGTCTGTTCTGGCTGTTGGTCGCGCTCACCTGGTTGGCGTTGATCGCAGCGCTGGTCAATGCCGGCTTCACCCCGGACTACTGGCTGCTGCACCGCCTGGAGGGCACCGAGCTGCCCTACCCGACCAGTACCGTCATCGTGTTCGCGCTGCTGGGCACGGTTGAACTGGTGGTGGCCGCCTTGATCGTGCGGCCCTGGAAACTCAAACGGCTGTGGCTGCGCCTGCTGATCGCCTTCGCCCTGCTGCTGGCGTGGTCGGTGCCGTGGATGCTGTCAGCGATGCACCAGCCTCCGGTTCGCGGCATGCATCTGCTGTGGCTGCTGCTGCTGGACGTGGGCCTGCTGCTGGCGCTGTGCGTGGCATCGCTGGTGAGTGCGTGGCGGGCGATAAGGCGTCGAGGGTCACCACAGGCTTCTTCGCCGCAGCGCTAGGCCTACTTCCGGAACTCCACCCGCACATGCTGGCCGAAGCGCGCCTTGGGCTCGCCATCGAACTCCAGCACGCATTCCACCACCTTGGCTACGCCACGCCCTGCATCTTCAGGCAGACGCGCCTGCGCAAACATCGGGCTGATGCGCACCACGCGTGCAGACGGCAGCGTGCCGGTGTTCTCGGCACCATCACTGTCCGGCACCACGGTGGCCTGCATCCCCACCTGCACAGCATCGGCATAGGCGGCGCTGAGCTCGGCGCGTACCTGCAGCGGCCGCGCCGGCAAAAGCGAAATCGCCGGCTTGCCGGCCTGCACGAAGGTACCAAGGCCCGGCACCTGGCCGACCACGGTGCCGGCTTCCGGCGCGCTCAACGACATCTGCTGCAGTTTCAGCTTCGCGTGCTCCAGCTTGTGCTGCGCCATATCGACCTGCGCACCCGCCACGTCGACATCGGCGCGCACACCGGCCAGCTGCTGCTTGGCCGCATCGGCCTGCTGGTTCGAGGACACGCCTTCGCTGGCGCCCGTGGACAGGCGGGTGGCGTTGCGCTCCAGTTCGCGCAGCTGCGCCTCGCTGCCCCTCGAACGGTCATTGGCCAAGGCAAGTTCGGCGGTGGCCATCGCCACCTCCTGCTGCAACAGGGCACCATCCAGCGACAGCAGCAGCTGCCCCTTCTTCACCATGGCCCCCTCCTTTACCGGCACGCCGGTGATCGAGCCATCCACCGGCGGTGCCAGTGCGATCAGGCCACCCTCGACATCAATGATCCCGCGCGCAACCGCGATCTTGCCGCCTGTTGCGGTTCCGGCCTTGCCCGCAGGTGTCCCTGCAGGTGCAGTCCCGTCCCTGGAACAGGCACCGAGCAGCAGTGCTGCGAACAGGGCCAGGCTGAGGGAGAACAGGTGCGGCGTCTTGGTCATGGGGCGGACTCTACGGTTTCGTTCTGGCGGCGGTCATCACGGACCATGCCGTCTTCCATGGCGATCACCCGATCGGCATGCCGGATCAGGCGCGGATCGTGGCTTACGCACAGCACGGTGGCGCCATGCGCACGTGCGTAGCGATGCAGGATGTCGATCACACGCTGGCCGTTCTCGGCGTCCAGCGCGCTGGTGGGTTCGTCGGCGAAGATCAGCGTCGGCGACTTGGCGAAGGCGCGGGCCACCGCCACGCGTTGCTTCTCGCCGCCGGACAGTTGCGCCGGACGCATGTGGCTGCGGTGGCTGAGGCCCACTTCTTCCAGCGCTTTACGGGCCAGCAGTTCGCTTTCGCGATTGCGCATGCCACGGTAGCCCAGCGGCAGCTGCACCTGCTCCAGCGCGGTCAGCGCCGGGAACAGGTTGAAGCCCTGGAACACGAAGCCGACATGGTGCAGGCGGAAGCGCTCCACCTCGCTGCGGCTCATGTGGCCCACATCCTGGCCGAGTGCATGCACGCGACCACCATCGGGTGCGGACAGGCCGGACAGCAGCGACAACAGCGTGCTCTTGCCGCAGCCGGACGGGCCGGATACCAGGGTCAGCTCGCCGGGATAGATGTCCAGCGACAGGCCACGCAGCACCGGCACCTGCACATCGCCGGACATGAAGCCCTTTTCCAGTGCGTCGGCCTGCAACGTGGGGGCGACGGCATGTTTGGAGGTCATCGGCCGGTCCTCAACGCAGCAGCAACGATGGATCGGAACGGACCACGCTGCGGACCGCCATGATGCTCGACAGCATGGCCATCACCGCAACCAGCGCCACGCAACCAAGGATCACCATCGGCGTCAGCTGCACCGGCACGCGCTGGGTCTGCGCGATCAACAGAACCATCGTGCTGAAGGCTGCGGCCAGCAACATGCCCACGCCGCCGATCAGCAGGGCCTGTTCGAACACCACACGCGCCAGCGCATAGCGACCCGCACCGAGTGCATTGAGCGTGGCGTACTCGCGTACCGATCCGGCCACCACCGACGCAAACGACTGGTTGGTGATCACCGCGCCGACAAAGCAGACGATGACGGCCATGAACAACACTGCGATGCCCGCGCCGGTATCGAACAACCAGTACTGCTGCGAGCGGCTGGCGAATTCCGGTGCGGTCCAGAACTCGACCGGTGTGGCCTGGCCCATCGATGCCGTCAGGCGCTCACGCACGTGATCGGCCAGCTCCGGCGAGCGCAGGCCCGCCACGAAATAGGTACTGCCCTCATGCGGGTCGGTACCGGCGATGGCGCGCGCGGTGTCGAGCGAGGCCAGCACATTGACGCCACCAAGACCACGCAGGCCCGGCTGCGCGGCAACCACACGCACCGCCTTGCCGTTGATCCAGGCGCGGTTGTTCCGCAGGTCCACGCCCAGCGTGTCCAGATCGGCGCTGTCGACAATCACCGCGCCCGGCTCGCGCAACTGCGCACGCAGGTTGGCAGGCAGGATGCGCGCGAACATCATCGCGTCGTCGCGGGTGGCAATGCCGGACAGGTACACCGACACGTTGCCTGCCCCCTGTGCACTGGAACGCCACTCGCCATCCACCCATTCGTAGGGCTCGACGCGGGTGACATCCGGGTCCATGCGCAGGTGGCTTTCAACATCCGCGCTGATCGCATGGCCGTAGTTGACGCTCTGGGTGCCAGGGAACCCGGCCCAGATATCGGCCGAGGACGCCTTCACGTAGATCGCGGCAGTGCCGAAGATACCCAGCACCAGTGCGGCCTGCACGATCAGCAACACGCCGGCGAAACACATCGCCAGCACCACCGGCAGGAACCGGCGCCACTCATAGGCCAGGGTCTTGCGGGCCAGTGCGATCATTGCGCCGCATCCTCGGTCTCGACCGGCAACGGCGCACCGCCAAGCGCGCGGTACAGCGACGCAAACGCCAGCACGCGTGCGCCCTGTGCACCGATCAGGTCGGCCTGCGAGGCCAGCGCGGCGCGTTGCGTGTCGAGTCCATCGAACTCACTGGACAGGCCCAACTGCACCTGCCGTGCCTGCCGCTTCACCTGCTGGCCGGCCGCATCATCGGCCGCGCGCAGCGCCTGGATGCTGCTGTCCTGCCGCGCCAAGCTGCCCAGTGCGCCTTCCACTTCGCTCACACCTTCCAGCACCGCCTTGCGGTAGCCGAGCAGCGCGGCATCCAGCTGCTTTTCATCGGCATGGAAGCGTGCGCGGCGCTGGCCCCAGTCCCACAGCGGAATATCGACGTACGGGCCGATCGACGGACTGGAGTCGGAGTTGGAGCGGGCGTTCTGGGTGAGGTTGTAGGCATACAGAATGGAGCCGCCAAGGCTGACCCGCGGATACATCGCGGCGCGCGCGGAGCCCTTGCTGGCGGCGGCCTGCATCACCTCTGATTCGGCCAGCAGGATCTGCGGGCGGTGGCGCAGCAGATCGGCGGGCACCTGCTGCAACGAGAACGCACCCAGCGTCGGCGGCGTGCGATAGGCGCGCCAGGCTGGATCCGGGCCATCGCGGCCCAGCAGCAATGCCAGCGCGCGAGCCGCGTTGTCGGCGTTTTCCCGGGCCTGTGCGATGGCGGCGCGGGTCGCGGCCTGGCGTGCACGCAGGCGATCCAGTTCGCCAGGCTCATCCAGGCGCAGGCGCTGGCGGACCAGGGCCAGGTGCTCGCCGCGGTCATCCACCGATTGCTGGCGGGCCAGCAGGTCCTGCTGGGCCTGTGCCACGGTCAGGTCCAGATAGCTGCGCACCACGTCGGCAATCACCGCCACCTGTGCGGCACTGCGCAGCGCCTCGGCATTTCCGGCCGAGGCCTGCGCGCTGAGCTGCGCGCTCTCGGCGGCACCGAACAGGCCCAGGTCCCAGATCGCTTCGATGCCGGCATGGAAATAGGTATCGACAGCGGCGGCGTCCTGCACCTGCCTGGCGCTGGCCGAGATCTCCGGAAGAAAGCGCGAGCTGGAGGTACCTGCGACGATACGCACCGCTTGCAGGCGAAGCGCAGCCTGCTGCAGGTCGAGGTTGCCGGCAATGGCTTCTTCAACCAGCGCATCCAACCGCGGGTCCGCCAGCGCCTTCCACCACTGTCGTGCGTCCACTTCCCCGCCCTGCGCCGGGGCGGGCTGCTGCCAGGTACTGGGCACCTGCTGTGGCAGGTCAGGCAGTGGCACCGACACGCATCCCGCCAGCAATACGCAGGCCATCAGCGCCGCAATGCCTGCAACCACGCGCGATGCGACGACGCGGCGGTGTGCACACAGCGCTTGAATGGAATGGCAATCGGGCACCGGCCCACCTGCGAGGGAAAGGGAGCCCTGGAGTCTGGATTGCGATTGTGGAGTCAACATGGAGAACCGGTCGCAGGTGCGTAACAACGCGAGTGCAGTGCGCGCATTGCAAACCCCGGCCCTTTCCACAGCCTTTCGTTGAGGGTGCCAAGCTGAACACTGGACAATTGCAGGCACGTGTGGCGCATTCAGGCACATACTCTTCACGGCATGCGCCCTTGATGCCGCGCGCGCACGGGAACGCGCGAGGTCCCGGCCAATCGCTGGAACGCGTCAGCAGTACCCGTCACCGCATGTCACCGCTGGCGGCTCCCGGCCTGCCCGGAATGCTGCATACCCGCTGGTCACTCTTCCAGGCAAGACGCAGTACCTGGAGAGTCAGCCGCTTTTCATGCCTGTGCAGAAGCAGCGCGTCTGCCCGTCAAAGTACAGTTTCACGCCCGTCGCGGTCAGCAGAATGATCTGCCCATCGCTGTGCTCCTGCCTGAAGGCCAGTCCCGCTTCAGACAGGTATCCCTCGAACGCCTCCACGGACGTCGACGCGTCGATGGGATGCCCGTGGAAGGACATTTCATGGATGCGCCAGATGTCATATTGAACAAGGCAGAGCTGGTTCATGTCGAACAGGTACTCGATGCCTTGCGAGAACACCGCGAAGCGCTGGTCCGGCTCACTGATCATCTGCACGTCCGGTTTCTGAAAACCCGGCATGAGGCTTTCCAGCGACGCCCCGAACCGCACCGTCGACCTGCCATTCACGAAATCGTCGAAGATCATGCAATGTGCTTCCGGTAGAGATCAAAGCCTGCCTTGCCAGTGGCAGTCTGCAGAAGGCTGGGCGTGTACGTGATTCCGGAGATCCTGGCCTGCCGGGTGCCAGCGTTGTTGAGCGCCATGATTGCCGCTCCTCGGGTCGGGAGATGTGTCCCATGCGCAGGCATGGCTGCCCGCGCAGGAATTCCTCACACCTGGCCACCGCGATTCCGGGCATTGATCTGGAGCGATTGGCAGGTACTTCCGACGACCATCTCACAGGAGCAGAACACTGTGAGACGACAAGGCTGGAAACACTCTTGACGATGTCCAGCATGGAAACTGGAGCGGGAAACGAGACTCGAACTCGCGACCTCAACCTTGGCAAGGTTGCGCTCTACCAACTGAGCTATTCCCGCAGATTCCGTTCGACCTGCGTCGAAGGAGCGCCATTGTGTCGATATTGCTGCACGGCGTCAACAGGAATCTTCACCTGGACTGCGGGGCAGCGTTCGGCTCCCGGCCGGCGCTCAGGCCCGCACTCCCCGCTGGTGGAAGTACACCTGCTCAGCCATTCGGCGTGTGGCTGCCGTGTGCAGCAGCGCGTTGAGCGGCCAATCGGCCTGCAGATGATCCATCGCCCAGCGCAGCAGGCGCTTGCCATGAAATGCCGGCGCCACCTGCCGCGCCACGCGCTCCGGCTGCGGGCCGGTGCCACCCAGGTGGCGGCCGATGGCATCGCCGACCGCCCAGCCATGCCGCCATGAGGAATGGATGCCCCCGGCGGAAAGCGGCGAGACGATGCCAGCAGCGTCGCCGGTCAGGATCAGGCGTTGGCCGGTGATCGGCCCCTCCGGCCGGCCGCAGGGCACCAGGCCGGCGCGAGTGGCCGAGGGGACGCGCCGAAGGCGGAATGCCGACCACGTCGCGCACGTGATCGAGGAAGCCATCAATGTCCGGCGGCCGCACCTGTTGCGGGTCATGACGCAGCGCCAGTCCGACCTGCAGCCCGGTCGGGTTCTGCGCGACCCAGCCGATGTAGCCCGGCGCGTAGCGCTTGCTGACAAAGCAATGCAGCGCATCGCCCTGCGTCACCTGCAGGCCGGCGAACTCACGTTCGACGCCGTAGAGATTGTCGCGCACCTGGCCGAGCCCGGTGCGCTGGGCAACGCGTGAGCGTGCACCGTCGGCGCCGACCAGATAGGCGCAGCGCCCTGCCCCTTCCACCTGCCAGCCGTCACCACAGCGACGTGCGTCGGTGAAGGACTGCCGCAGGCGCAGGTCGACACCATTCGCGCGCAGCTCGCTGGCCAGCCAGCGCATCAGGTGCGGCCAGCAACACGCTGCGCAGGTTCGGCGCATACAGGCGCACGTTAGCGACGCGCTGCAAGAACTGCTCGGGCATGCGCCCCAGCCAGGTCTGCTCCATCGCCTCCTTCACCACGATGCCGGTGGTGTGCAGCCGCTCGCCGGGTTCGGCCTTGCGTTCCAGCACGCAGACGCGCAGGCCGTATTGGGCAGCGGCCAGTGCACAGGCCGCACCGGCGAAGCTGGCGCCGACGATGACCACATCGTGGTCGTAAGCGGAGGGAGTATGCGGCATTGCTGCATCGCCTTGGAGGAACCGGGATGCAGCTTCAAGCAGCGGCGTGGTGCGGCGAAGGAGCCGCCGTGAGGTGGGGATGAAGTGCGCGATGCGCAAACGAAAAACGCCCCCTTACGGGAGCGTTCTTCTTGAATCTGGAGCGGGAAACGAGACTCGAACTCGCGACCTCAACCTTGGCAAGGTTGCGCTCTACCAACTGAGCTATTCCCGCTTGGGAGGCGAAATTCTACCTATTCCAAGGATGGCGTCAAGCATTTTTTTTCCGGGTCTGCGAGGCACCCAGCGTCGCGTATCCGCGCCATGTGTGGATGCGCGCATTGATGGGGCTCAGTTGCCCAGCTTCTTCTGCCGCGAGCGCTCGCGTGCGGCGCGCTCGTCTTCGCGCAGGCTCGGCCAGGCAGCATGCAGGTACTGCAGGCCCGACCACAACGTCAGCACTGCGGCGATCGCCAAGGTCCAGTCGCCGATGTGGAACACCGGCCAGCCCATCCAGATGTCTTCCACCGGCACGTTCGGGGCCACCGAGTACAGCAGGCACAGCAGCGCAACCATCTGCGCGGTGGTCTTGATCTTGCCGATCATCGCCACGCGCACCTTGGCACGCTGGCCCAGTTCGGCCATCCATTCGCGCAGCGCCGACACCGCGATCTCGCGACCGACGATGACCGCCGCCCAGAACGCCATCCACGGCGTCGGGTGGCCCTGCACGATCAGGAACAGCGCCACCGCCACCATCAGCTTGTCCGCAACCGGATCGAGGAAGGCGCCGAAGGCCGACTCCAGCTGGTAGCGGCGAGCGATCCAGCCATCGAGCCAGTCGGTGATCGCGGCCAGGCCGAAGATCGCCGCCGACGCGAAGTTGGTCCAGGTGTAGGGCAGGTAGAACACCAGCACCAGCACTGGGATCATCACGATCCGCAACAACGTCAGCCAGGTGGGCAGGGTCAACTTCATGCTTGCGTGCTTCTCTCTCTACTCGGCCGCATCGGGCGTGGCCAACCCGTGCAGGTTAGCGTAGATGCGCGCCGCGAGGGCGTCATTGATGCCTTCCACCTTGGCGATTTCCGCTTCACCGGCTGCTTTCAGGCCGACCAGACCGCCGAAATGCTTGAGCAGGCTGGCGCGGCGGCGTGGGCCGATGCCGGGGATGTCCTCCAGCTTGCTGGTCATCCGTGCCTTCTGGCGGCGGCCCCGATGGCCGGTGATGGCGAAGCGGTGGGCCTCGTCGCGCACCTGCTGGATGAACTGAAGCGCCGGATTGGCCGCGCCTGGGCGCAGTTCGCGGCCGTCAGGCATCACCAGCGCTTCGTGGCCGGCGCGGCGCTCCACACCCTTGGCCACGCCCACCAGCAGCACGCCTTCCACGCCCAGGTCGGCCAGCGCGGCCTGGGCCTGGGCCAGCTGGCCGGCGCCACCGTCGATCAGCAGCACGTCCGGCAACACGCCCTGCTCTTCCACCGCACGACGGAAACGGCGGTCGATGGCCTGGCGCATGGCGGCGTAGTCGTCGCCCGGCTCGATGCCGCTGATGTTGAAACGGCGGTACTGCGCGCGCACCGGCCCGGCGGCATCGAACACCACGCACGAGGCCACGGTGGCCTCGCCCAGGGTGTGGCTGATATCGAAGCATTCCACGCGCTTGACCGGCTCGGCCAGGCCCAGCATGACGCGCAGTGCGTCGCTGCGCGCGTGCTGCGCATTGCGGCTGTTGAGCTCGGTGGCCAGGGTCAGCTGCGCGTTGCGGCTGGCCAGCTCGACATAGCCGGCGCGCTCGCCGCGCACGTTCCACTTCAGCTGCACCTTGCGCTCGGCCGAGGCCGACAGCGCGGCAACCAGCAGGTCGGCATCGGGAATCTCGCGGTCCAGCAGGATCTCGCGCGGCGGCTCGAACTCGATGTAGTACTGCGAGACGAACGCCGCCAGCACTTCTTCCGGACTTTCTTCGCCATTGGTGCGCGGGAAGAACGGACGGGTGCCGAGGTTACGGCCATCGCGGAAGGCCAGCAGCAGCACGCACGCCTGCGAGCCCTGCATGGCCACCGCCAGCACGTCCAGGTCGGCGGCGCGGCCGTCCACATACTGGCGGGTCTGCATGCTGCGCAGCGAGGAAATCAGGTCGCGCAGGCGCGCGGCCTGTTCGAACTCCAGCGCCTCGCTGGCGGTCTGCATCTGCTCGCCCAGCTCGCGGGTCAGCTCATCGCTCTTGCCTTCCAGGAACAGCGCGGCGCGGCGCACCGATTCGGCGTACTCGGCAGGCGCCACCAGCTCCACGCAGGGCGCACTGCAACGGCCGATCTGATACTGCAGGCACGGCCGCGAGCGGTTGCGGAACACGCTGTCCTCGCAACTGCGCAGCTTGAACAGCTTGTGCATCAGGTTCAGCGTTTCGCGTACGGCAGTAACGCCCGGGTACGGCCCGAAATAGCGCCCGGGAATCGCGCGTGGGCCGCGATGCAGCGCGATGCGCGGCCAATCCTCGCGGGTCAGCAGAACATGCGGGTAGGTCTTGTCGTCGCGCAGCGAGACGTTGTAGCGCGGCGACAGCGACTTGATCAGCTGATTTTCCAGCAGCAGCGCCTCGGCTTCCGAGCGCGTGACCGTTACGTCCATGCGCACGATCTGCGAGATCATCGACATGATCCGCGCATTCTTCGGGCTGCCGTTGAAATAGCTGCCGACGCGGTTGCGCAGCGCGCGCGCCTTGCCTACGTACAGCAGGGTGTCGTCCGCAGCGTACATGCGGTACACACCCGGTGCAGTGCTGAGCTGGGCCGCGAAGGCCTTGCCGTCGAAGGCCGGGGCGGGAACGTCGGTCATTCGCTGATCGGCACTTCGCTGAGCACGCCGCTGTCGGGGTCGAAACGGAGTACGGTGTGGGCATCCGTCTCGGCGATCCACACGGCACCTGCGCCCACCGTCAGGCCGGCCGGGCCATGCAGGCGACGCGGCAGCGGCTGGGTAGTCAGTTCACCACCACCAAGGCGCAACGTGCGCAGGCGGCCGTTGCCGGTATCGGCAATCCACAGCAGCGGTGCATCCGGGCTCAGGGCAATGGCCTGCGGGAACTGCAGGCTTGCCTGCGCGCGCGGGCCATCGTCATTGCCGAAGCGCCAGGGCCCCTGCCCGACCAGCGTCTGCACCAGATCGCCACGCAATTGCAGTGCGCGGATCGAGGACCCCAGCGCATCGGCCACGTACAGCACCTGCTGCACGACGGCCAATGCGGTCGGTTGCGCGAATGCCGCCAGGTGGCCGCTGCCGTCGCGTTCGTCGATGGTCCCGCTGCCGGCGCGCCATTGCAGGCTGCGCTGGCCCAGGTGATAGCTCCAGATACGGTTGTCGCCGGCCATGGCGATGTGCAGCTGGTTGTCGGCGATGGCAAGGCCGACCGGATGGTCCAGCGAGACCTGCCGCGCTTGCGCTACCGGGCCCTCCACCGGTGCGCCGGGGCGGCCATTGCCGCACAGCGTGTCGACGATGCCGGTCAGCAGGTTGATGCGGCGCACGGCATGGTTGCCAGTGTCGGCCACGTACAGCGCGTCGCGCTCCAGCACCAGCGCCTGGGGGCGATGGAACGCGGCCTCGGCGAGGTTGCCGTCCATGAAATCGGCCGTCCCCAACCCGAACTGGCGCAGGATGCGCCCGCCGTGGCTGCATTCGAGGATGCGGTGATGGCCACTGTCGGCGATGTACAGGCGCTCGGTGCTGACCGCCAGGCCCAGCGGGAAACGCAGCGCCTGGCGGGGTTCCGGATGCAGTTCGCTGCCGCCACGCGGCGGCGCCGACGGTGCGCCTTCGCACAGCGCGTTCAAGGCACGCTCCAGCTCACCAGGTGCCCCCTGCCCGACCAGCCGCTGCTGTTCGCGGCCCTGCGCATCCAGCAGGACCAGGGTCGGCCAAGCGGTAACGCCGAAGCGACGCCAGCCGTCCCAGTCGGCATCGAGGAGTACCGGCATGGTCAGGCCCTGGCGGCGCAGCAGTTTCAATGCCGCGCCGGCGTCGCGTTCGTAATCGAAGCGGGGCACCTGCAGCACCAGCGGCTGCAGCCTCCCAGGGTGGCGCGACAGCCATTGGCCGAACTCGGCCAGGCGTTGCGCGCTCCAGGCAGAGGCCGCATTGACGAACAGCAGCGCCACCGGCCGGCCGCGCAGTTCGGTCAGGGTGCAGGGCGTGGCGTTAAGCCAGGTGGCGAACTCGGGCAGGTCCGGGACGGGCTGGACGTTCATGACCCGATTATGCCGGAGTCGGCGTCATGCAACAGTCGTGCCAGCGCACGTTCTGCAGCATCGTCGACCAGTTTCCAGACCTGTTCGAAATGATCACTGCCGCCGGTGTAGGGGTCCGGGATCGCCCCCCGCCCGCTCCCGCCGGTCCACGGCAGGTACAACGCCAGCCGCTCGCGCTGGGCTGGCGTGGCCAGGCGACCGGCGTCGCGGAGGTTGGCCTCATCGGCGCACAGGATCCAGTCGAATCGTTCGAAATCCTCAGCCTGCAGCTGGCGCGCACGCAGGCCACCGATATCCACGCCATGCCCGGCCGCGCAGGCGATCGCACGACGGTCCGGCGGTTCACCCACATGCCAGTCTCCGGTGCCGGCCGAATCCACCTGCACCCGCCCGGCCAGCGGCGACGCCTCCAGGCGTGCGCGCAGCGCACCTTCGGCCATCGGCGAGCGGCAGATGTTGCCGAGGCAGACGACCAGCAGCTTCATCGTGCCGTCATCGCCTGCAGCAGTACCTCTGCACGCTCAAGATCTTCAGGGGTGTCGATGCCCGGCGGGAACGGCTCCGGCGAGATGGCCACGCTGATCGGGTAACCCGCTTCCAGCACCCGCAGCTGCTCCAGCGACTCGACCTGTTCAAGCTGCCCCGGCGGCATCGCTGCGAACTGCTGCAGGAAACCCGCCCGGTAACCATAGATGCCGATATGCCGCAGCCAGGCATGACCGGCCGGCAGGGTATCGCGGCTGCGTGCGAAGCCATCGCGATGCCAGGCGATCGGCGCACGGCTGAAATACATCGCCTCGTTGCGTACGTTGCGGACCAGTTTGACCACGTTCGGGTCGAACAGGGTTTCCGCATCCTCGACGGAGGTCGCCAGGGTCGACATCGGCGCCTTGCCGTCGACCAAGGCTTCGGCCACCGCGCGGATGCCGGCCGCAGGCGCAAACGGCTCGTCACCCTGCAGGTTGACCACCACAGTGTCGTCGGCCCAGCCGGCAATACGCGCGCACTCGGCCAAGCGGTCAGTGCCCGATGCATGCGACGTGGCGGTCATCGCCACCTTCACCTCGGCCAGCCCGGACAGCGCGTCCGCAATGCGTTGATCGTCAGTAGCGACCCAGACGTCGCCGGCCCCCGCCTGCAGCGCGCGACGCGCCACATGCAGCACCAGCGGTTCACCGCCCAGCATGCGCAGCGGCTTGCCCGGCAGCCGCGAGGCGGCGTAGCGGGCCGGAATGGCGACGACGAATTCGGTCATGTGGGGTACTCGGCAGGCTTGTTACAACGGGAATGCGGCCGGCGGCGCATGAATGCAAGCGCCGCCGCGCCACTCAGTTCGGTCGCAGCTTGTCCAGGCGGTCGGTCAGCGCCACCCAGAATGCGGCAGGCAGCTCGGCGCGCAGCGGGACCGCGTAGTGCCAGTCATTGCCGAACGCACGGCACTTCACCGCGTCCTTTTCGGTCATCAGCACCGGCAGCTGGCTGCCGAAGGACAGGTCCTGCGGCTGATAGGCCTGATGATCAGCGAAGGCGTGCGGTACCACGCCGATGCCACGCGCGCGCAGCATGTCGAAGAAACGCTGCGGGTGGGCGATGCCCGCCACGGCGTGCACGCGCTGGCCCTTGAAGTACGCCAGCGAACGGGCACGGCCTCCGGCCAGCGGTTGTGCGCTGTCGATGTGCAGGGCCATCGGCCACTGGCCGAAACCACAGGCCTGTGCCGCAGATTCCTCATCGGCCTGGCCGAGATTCACGACGCGGAAATCGCACTCGCTGGCGCGGCTGACCGGCTCGCGCAGCGGTCCGGCCGGAATCATCCGGCCATTGCCGTAGCGGCGCTGCGCATCGACCACTTCGATCTCGATGTCGCGCGCCAGCCGGTAGTGCTGCAGGCCGTCGTCGCAGACGATCACATCGCAGCCGGCCTCGATCAGTGCCTTGCCGGCAGCAACGCGATCACTGTCCACGCGCACCGGCACGCCGGTCTTCCAGGCAATCAGCACCGGCTCGTCACCACCCTTGGCGGTCGGCGTATCGGCCTTTACCCACAGTGGTTTGTCGGCATCTTCGCGGCCGTAGCCACGGCTGGCCACGCCCGGCTTCCAGCCGGCGGCACGCAGGCGCTCCACCAACGCGATGGTCAGCGGCGTCTTGCCAGTACCACCGGCGGTGATGTTGCCAACCACGATGACCGGCACCGGCAGCGTGTAGCGCTTGCGCCAGCCACGCCGATAGGCGCGACGGCGCAGCGCGGTGACACCCGCGTACAGCGGCGCCAGCAGGCGCATCGCCCACGGAACCGGGCTGCCGTCGTACCAGTACGGCGGGGTCTGGGTACCCTTGCCAGCCATCAGTCCTGCCTTTCGCGGAACTGCATGCTGTGCAGATGCTGGTACAGGCCGCCCATGGTCAGCAGTTCCTTGTGGGTACCGCGCTCGACGATGCGGCCGTGATCCATCACCAGCACCTGGTCGGCATGCTCGATGGTCGACAGGCGATGCGCGATGACCAGCGTGGTGCGTTCGGGCATCAGCCGCTGCAGTGCATCCTGCACCAGACGCTCGGATTCGTTGTCGAGTGCGGCGGTGGCTTCATCGAGAATCAGGATCGGGGCGTCACGCAGGATCGCACGGGCGATTGCCAGGCGCTGGCGCTGGCCGCCGGACAGCAGCGCACCGTTCTCGCCCACCGGGGTCTGCAGCTGCTGCGGCATCCGCTCGATGAACTCCCAGGCGTTCGCGGCTTCGGCCGCCGCACGGATCTGTTCATCGGTCGCGTCCATGCCATAGGCGATATTGGCGCCGATGGTGTCGTCGAACAGCATGACCTTCTGCCCGACCATTGCCACCTGGCGGCGAAGATCGGCCAGCGGATAGTCGTCGAGTGCCACACCATCAAGGGTGATGCGCCCGCCACTGGGTTCGTAGAAGCGCGGCACCAGCCGGATCAGGCTGGTCTTGCCGCTGCCGGAGCGACCGACAATGGCGGTGACCGTACCCGGCCTGGCAACGAAGCTGATGTCGTCCAGGGCGATACCGCTGTCCTCGCGGTAGCGCAGCATGACGTGGTCGAACGCCAGTTCGCCGCGCACGCGCTGCACCTGGTTCCGGCCGTCATCACGCTCGACCGGCATGTCGAGGATGTCGAACAGGCGTTCGGCCGCGGAAACACCGCGCGAAATGGACGACTGCACGCTGGTCAGGCGCCGCAGCGACGGGATGATCGCGGTCATCGAGATCATCAGGCCCATGAACTGGCCGGCATTGAGGCGGCCGGCCAGGGCTTCACGGGTCGATACCCACACGATCACCGCCAGCGCCAGCGCGGCCAGGAACTGGACCACGCTGGATGCACCTGCACGGGTGATTTCCACCTTCATGTTCAGCGCCAGCATGCGGTTGGCCAGGCGTGAATAGCGCGACATCTCATGCTGCTGGGTGCCGTGCACCTTCACTTCCTGCTGGGCCGCCAGCGACTGCTCCGCAGTCTGCGCCATCGTGCCCATGCCGTCCTGGATGCCGCGGCTGATGCGCCGGTAGCGCTTGCCGACGTAGGACACGATCACGCCGATCATCGGCACCACCACCAGCATGGCCACGGTCACCTTGACACTCATCTGCAGCATCACCGCCAGCATGGCGATGATGGTCAGGGTGTCGGCAACCACGGTCTTGAGCGCATCGGCGCTGGCCTGGGTGACCTGCTCGGTATCGAAGTTCAGGCGGCTGACCATCACCGGCGTCGACTCGGTATCGAAATGCGAGGACGGCAGGTGCAGGTACTTGGCCAGCACCTGTTCACGCAGGTCGCGCACCACGCTGCGGCCGGTCTTGGCCAGCGCGTAGTCGCTGACCCAGGTTGCAGCGCTGCGCATCAGGAACAGGCCAAGGATGGTCAACGGCAGGATCACCGCCATTTTCGGTTCGGGATTGACAAAGCCCCGGTTGACCAGCGGCTCCATCAGCTTGGTGAAGTGATAGCCGGCCACCGATTCCACCGCCATCGCGATGATGGCAGCGACCATCAGGCCCCAGTAGGCCCGGGTATATCCCAGCAGGCGTTTGTAGATCGGCCACACCGGCGCGTGATTGGAACTCATGGACGCACCTCGGGTGCTGTTGCAATGGCAATACGGCGGAAGCCGAGCTGACCCAGCGCGTCCTGCGCGGTCACCACGGCCTGATAGGGGGTGCGGGCATCGGCACGCAACAGCACCGGCTGGGTGCGGTCGCTGCCGGCAACGGCCGCGATGGTCTGCTTGACCGATTCGACGTCGCTGCGCAGCACTTCCTGGTCATTGATGAAGTAGCGGCCTTCGGCGTTGATCAGCACGCTCAACGAGCGCGGCGGCTCATTGCTGGGCTGCTGGCTGGCCGTAGGCAGTTCCACCTGCAGTGTCGAGCGCGCGTCGAAGGTGGTGGTGACCACGAAGAAGATGATCAGCACCAGAATGACGTCGATCAGCGGCACCAGGTCGATATGCGGCTCATCCTGGGATCGGTCGTTGCCGATACGCATCGATCAGGCCTTCGCCGTCGCCGCGCCGGCCGGGCGCGTGGCAGCGGCCGGGTTCATCACCCCGGGACGGCCATCCAGCGTATCCAGCAGGGCGCTGGCTTCCTGTTCCATCTCCACCACGTAACCGTGGATGCGGCACTTGAAGTAGCGGTGGAACATCAGCGCCGGAATGGCCACGATCATGCCGGTGGCGGTGCACACCAGCGCCTTGCCGATACCGCCGGCCAGCTGGTTCACATCACCCACGCCGTGGTCGAGGATGCCCAGGAACATCTGGATCATCCCAATGACCGTGCCCAGCAGGCCCAGCAGCGGGCCGGCCGAGGCGATGGTGCCCAGCGCATTGAGGAAGCGCTCCATGCGGTGCACCAGATGGCGGCCGGTGTCTTCAATGCGCTCGCGGATCTGGTCGCGCGGACGGTTGCGCGCTTCCAGCGCGGCCGCCAGCAGGGCGCCCAGCGGCGAGTTGGCGCGCAGGGTCTGCAGGTGGGCCGGATCAAGCTTGCCGCGGGCAGCCCAGTTGCGCACTTCCTGGCCGAGGCCGGGCGGCAGCACTTCCGTTCGCCGCAGGGACCAGAAACGTTCCAGGATGATCGCCAAAGCCAGTACACCCAACAGCAGCAGCGGCACCATCGGCCAGCCACCGGCCTTGACCAGTTCCCACACGTTTCAACCCTCCGGCCCAACGGCCGCTTGTTCGATCGGCGATAGGATAGCAGCCGACCGCGCCCGCCCAGCGGCATCCCACCACCGGGATGCGTGGATGCGCTGTTCACGCAGCTGCAGCCCTTGTGCGCCAAGCCATATGCGGATCGCACCGGAATCGGCCGTGGCCAGTACCTCGGCCCCTTGCGCCTGCCAGCGCTGGACCACGTCCTGGCGGGGATGGCCGAAACGGTTGCGGTGCCCGGCCGAGACCACCGCCAGCTGCGGCGCCACCGCCGCCACCCACGGCGCACTGGAGCTGCCACCACTGCCATGATGCGGCACCAGCACCACATCCGCCTTCAGCGCGTGCGGCGACGCCTCCAGCAGCGCCCGCTCGGCCGGGTGGCCAATGTCGCCGGGCAGCAGTACCACACCGTGGCGGCTGGCAATGCGCAGCACGCAGCTGTCCTCGTTTTCGGCCTGTCTGCTACCCGGCGAGGGGTGCAGAACCTGGAAATCGACCCCATCCCACTGCCAGCGCATGCCCTGCTGGCACGGCGCGGCTCCGGCAATGTCGCTGCCGGGTGGCGCCAGCAGTCGCAGCCCCGCCAGCTGCCGACGCAGGCTGGGCAGGCTGCCGATGTGGTCCAGATGGTCATGGCTGAGCATCGCCTGCTGCGGAGGGCTCTGGCCGAGTGCACGCAGGGCGGGGACCAGGATCCGTTCATTGCCCTCACCACCGGTCGGGGGCCCAACGTCGTACCAGAGGGCGTGCCGGGCCGTGCGCACCAGTACCGCCGTGCCCTGGCCCACATCGTGCACCAGCAGCTCCAGCTCTCCTTCGGCAGGTACATGCCGGGCCGGCCACAGCAGTGGCAGGCACAGCAGCAGGCCCGCCAGGCCGCCGCCAGCGCCACGCGGCAGCAGCCACCAGAACACCCCCGCCAGTGCGGCGGGCAACGCCCAGCGAGGTGCGTCGGCCAACCACCACATCGCCTGCGGGTGCAACGCAAGAGGCTGCAGGGCCTGCCAGCTCAGCTCGAACAGCCAGGCAGCGGCACGCCATGCCCAGCATCCGGCACCGTCGTACAGCACGTGCAGGCCGGTACCCAGCAGCGACAACGGCACCACCAGCAGCGTCCACCACGGAATGATCGGCAGGTTGACCAGCGGCCCCAAGCGCGCGGTGCCTCCGAACAGGGCCACGCACAGGGGCAGCAAGCCAATGCTGGCTACGCCCTGTGCAGCGAAGAAGCCGCGCAGCCCACCGCCGACGCCCTCCGACCCCGTCCTGGGCAGGCACCACAGCAACCACAGCACGCCACCAAAGCTGAGCCAGAAGCCGGCCGACAGCACTGACAGCGGTGCAGGCAGCAGCATCACCATCGCGGCCAATGCCAGCCCCTGCCCCGCCCCCACCGGGCGACGCCCCGCACGGGCCAGCGCGACCAGTCCAATCATCAGCGCCGCGCGTACCGTCGGCAGCGCGCCGCCGGCCACCATGGCATAGGCGGCGGCAGCCAGCGCCGCGCCCCATGCCGCCGCCTGCGGTCGCGGCCAGTACCGTCCCAGCAGCGGGCACAACCACCACAACGCACGACACAACAGCACGCCGAAGCCCGCCACCACTCCCACGTGGAACCCGGAAATGGCGACCAGATGGGTCAGGCCCAACGCGCGTAGATGTTCCCAGTCGGCATCGGACAAGCCACGGGTATCTCCCAGCGCCAGCGCCTGCACGAACCGCGCCGCAGGATGCGCAACCTGTACGGCGATCGCGGAACTGCTGCGCTCCCGCCACGCCTGCAGGCCCTTCGCAGGCAGCCGTTCGCGCGCGGTTGCCGGATCCCGTACCGTGCCATTGCCGGAGATGCCGCGCAGCACGGCGTGGCGCTCGCCATCGAAACCGCCGGGATTGATCCGTGAACGCGGAGCGCGCACACGCAACGACAGTTCCCAGTGCGCCCCGGCGCGAAGCGCATGGCGTCCACCATCGGAGCCATGCTGCGACGGGCCACGCCATGGATCGTTCCAGGTGACCTGCAGGCGCTTGCCACGCAGCACTGGCAGCGCATCGGCCTCTTCGACATGCAACACAAAACGCGTGTAGCCGGGTCCACGCTGCGGAAGATCAGCTACCTGTCCCCGCACCTGCACATCCTGTGGCGGCGCGCTGGGAGCAAGCTGGCCGTACAGGACCCAATGCCCGTGCAGCGATGCCCATGCCAGCCCGAGCAGGGTCGCGGCCCACGCACGGCCGCGCCAGCGCAGCAGCCAGCCGCTGGCACCGGCGACCGCCATCGGCACGCACAGCCAGAGGGACAGCAACATCGGCATCTGCACGCAGGTCAGTGCGCCCAGCACCAGGCCGGCGGCACAGCCAAAGTCAAACAGGGCCGGGGCAGAACGTTGGGAAACCATTCTCCCAGCCTGCCGCCGGACGTGGCGGGCTGCCTATCGGTCTTTCCCCCGCGGGGCTGTCAGCGCCGGACGGTACCGCGGTGGAAGTTGACCCGGAAGCTGGCACCACCGCCCGCCGCCTCGCCGACACTGACCGAACCGCCGTGGTGCTGCACGATTTCCTTCACCAGATGCAGTCCCAGACCGCTGCCGCTGCCGGCTGCGCGCAAGCGATGGAAGGGCTCGAAGATCGCCTCACGATCACCCACCGGAATGCCGGCACCCTGATCGCTGACCTCCAGCAGGCCGCGCGTGTCCAGGCGGACGCAGATGGTGCCGCGTCCGCCACCGTGGACGATGGCGTTGTGTACAAGGTTGGCGATCACCCGTCCCAGTGCCAGGCTGTCGCCATGGATCCACACCGGCGCGTCCGGTGCGTCCACTTCGAAGCCATAGCCCGCACCGACCACCAGCGGCGCCAGGTCGGCGGCCGCTTCGCGCACCAGCAGTGCAAGGTCCAGCCGCTGCAGCGCACCAACATTGCGGTCGAGCCGCTGCAGATCAAGCAGGTGTTCGGCCACGTTGCCAAGGCGCGCGACGTCGGTCAGCAGCTGCGACTTCAACTCACCCTGCGGCAGCTGCGACAGGCGCGCCTGCACCACCGCGATCGGTACGCGCAGTTCGTGCGCGGCATCGGCAAGGAATTTGTCGCGTGCGGCATAACCCTGCTGCACTTTGTCGATCGCATCATTGAAGGCTTCCACCAGCGGCGCAACCTCGGTGGATACCAGTCGTGCATCCAGCCGCGCACCCGGCTGCCCGATGTCCAGCTCCTTGGCCTGCTGCGCAGAGCGGCGCACGCCGCGCATTGCGCGATGGATCACGGTCGGCATCACCAGCAGCGTGACCACGATCAACGGCAGGAAGAACCACAGGCCGATCAGGCGCAGCACCATCAGCGCACCATCGAGCAGCCCGCCCTTTGGAGCACCACCGACCATCACCGTGATGCGGCGGCCATCCTCGTTGCGGATCATCACCCGCGCCACATCCAGGTACGGCGGGACCAGCGATCCCAGTTCGGTGGCCCCCAGCGTCGGCAACCGCGCCAGCAGCGGTGCGTGGATCGCCGGAATCGCGCCACGTTCCAGCCAGACACCCTTGTCGTCGACTGCTGCGAACCAGAGATTGCCACCGGCACTCGCATCGAGCTTGTCCCAGCGCGCCTGGTCCAGCACCAGCCGGCCGCCCTCGCTGTGCACCGCCTTGGCTACCGCTTCGGCCATGAACATGTCCATGCCCCAGGTGTCCTTGTCGCCCCAGGTCAGGATCAACGCGACTACCGCGAACAGTACGGTGAAGGCCTGCGCCAGGAACAGCCGCCAGGCCAGGCCCAGGGTGATGGAACGGATGGGACGTGTTGGACGTTCCATTTCAGGCCTCCGCCAGCAGATAGCCAACGCCCCGGATCACATGGATCTCGACACCCGCCCCGGCCTGCTGCAGTGCCTTGCGCAGCTTGGAAATATGCGCGTCAAGCGCGTTGGACTGGATCTCATCGTCAAAGCCGTACACCGCCGCTTCCAGCGCGCTGCGGGTGACCGTGCGCCCCTGCCGCATCGCCAGCGCCTGCAATACCAGTACCTGGCGCCGCGGCAGCGCCAGCAGCTGCCCCTCCACCTGCGCCTGCAGCGATTCAAAGTCGAATTCCAACCGGCCCAGGTGCAGGCTGGGCGTCACCATGGCCGAAGGCCGCCGGGACACGGCGCGGATGCGTGCCATCAGCTCCTCGATTGCCACGGGCTTGACCAGGTAGTCGTCGGCACCGACATCCAGCCCCTCGACCTTGTCCGACAATGTGCCCTTGGCGGTCAGCATGATCACCGCCAGGTTGGGACGCAGGGCCCGCGCGGTGGCGACGAAACCCACGCCATCGCCATCGGGCAGCTGGCGGTCGAGCAGCATCAGCTGGTGCACGGGTTCGCGCAGCGCAATGGCCGCCTCGGCCAGGCTGCCGACTACATCGGCCACCACGCCCTGCCGCTCCAGTCCCGATTGCAGGGCTCGGGACAGATCAGGATCGTCTTCGACCAGAAGGATGCGCATCAGAGGCTCGGCTACCGGAAACGGTGCCGATCATAGTGCCTGGCGCCGGACTTTGGCGTCCTGGCGTGCCGATTGCCGCGGCGCAATGTTCTGACAATGTTGCACCCGCACCATGCTTGGCCATCCCCCCGCAATGTGGTTGATCGATGCCGTCGCTGTCCCCGACCCTGCTGCGCCCACTGCTGTTCTCCGCTGCCATCGGCCTGCCATTGATCACCCATGCCGGCGACCGGAGCCCGGGCGTGCAGGCCGGCATCAGTGCCGGCGCAACCTCGGGCGCTTATGCCCACTACGACGTCAAACCACTGGTCGTTCCGTCCATTGCCTGGCAGGGCGAGCGCTTCTTCGCAAGCCCGAGCTCACTGGGCATGTACCTGTACAAGGGTCAGGGCCTGCGCCTTTCGGCGGCGCTCACGCCCTACACGCTGCGCTTCAAGACCGACGATGTGAACGATCCGCAGCTGCGTCGCCTGCACAGCCGGCAGATGTCGGCCATGGCCGGCATCAACGGCGAGTACAGCGCTGACTGGGGTATCGTCGAAGCGGGCGTGATGCGTGAGATCACCGGCCACGGCGGCGGTTTCGAATCACGACTGCACTACAGCTATCCGATCCAGGCCGGTCGCTTCACCTGGGTCCCCAAGGTGGGCGTGGTGCACTCCAGCGCGCGCCTGCTCGATTACTACTACGGCATCACCGACGAAGAAGCACTGCGCTCGGGACTTGCCGCCTACAACCCGGGCAGCGCGACGTCACCGAGCCTGCAGATCGCGGTCAGCACGCCGCTGGGCACGAAGTGGCGCGCGACCGGCATCGTCGCCAACCAATGGTTCGGCGATGCAGTGAAGGACAGCCCGATGGCACGACGCGGCACACAGACGTCAGCCTTCATTTCCCTGATGCGCTCATTCTGATCGAGCGCCCGCAACGGACAAGGACCCCCCATGGCCTCCGTCTCCCCTGCTGCTGAAGCGCACGCGATCCTGCGTGCCCCTGACCTGGACAGCGCCGAACGCGCCTACCTGGGGCTGCTGCCCGACCTGGAACACGTGAACGCGCTGACGCGCCGCGCGCTCGGTCTTTCGCGTGCGTCCGATGCGGCGCGCGGCTATGCGCTGTCGATGACCCTGGTCGGCTTGCGCCTGCAGGAACTCGAGATGGGCGAAGCGACCGCAAAGGAACATCGCCAGGCCACCCTGCTCAGCCTGCGCCAGGCCTTCAGCTCCTGAGCGCAGGCCAGCAACGCCGCATGCAACAGAGGCTGCGGGGCGGCGCAATGGCTCAGCGGAATGTGGTCCAAGCCAGCACCGCCGCCAGCAGGGCCACCCAGATCACCGCCTTGAAGGTGCCTTCCAGCATGTTGCCGCCGAACAGCAGTTCAAAGAACGGATTGGGCTTGGAAACCGGCACGTGGTCGCTCA
This sequence comes from Stenotrophomonas maltophilia, assembly GCF_013464485.1. Taxonomy (GTDB): domain Bacteria; phylum Pseudomonadota; class Gammaproteobacteria; order Xanthomonadales; family Xanthomonadaceae; genus Stenotrophomonas; species Stenotrophomonas maltophilia_AW. The sequence goes on along the minus strand of NZ_RAUX01000012.1, from coordinate 74,382 downwards.
TCGGTGAAAGATCCTGGCAGTGGATGGAGGATGCCTGCGCAGGCACCACTGTAGTACATGCGATGCGCTGACGAGCGGGCTGGGAACATCTGATTGACGCCCCCGCGACACCATCGCCAAAGCATCGCTCGCGCGCGACAGCCGGACGCGGCCAACCCGCGCTGGCCACAACGCCAGAGCGCCTGCAACGACGGCGCGGACCTTTCCGACCCCAGATTCATCCTTCCCGGGGCGCATTGGCGCACGCTTTACCGGCTTTCGTCGCATACCGGTTTCACGCCGCAGGGGGCAGTGCCACGCTGGACTCCCTTCTCCGGAGCACCGTGCCATGCCGATGCTTGCCCTGCTGCTGTTGTGCGCTGGCCTGTTCGGCCGCGATGCCGACGCCGGGGACCCTTCCCTGCGCAGCCAGATCCTGCAGGCCGACGCGGGGAGTGCAGGAACACCGCCGGTGCAGGATCGGCATGCAGCCGCCGCCCCCTTGCAGCTCTATCGGCTGCGCCAGGGCCGCGTGCTGCGCGTAGGCAACCAGCCCCTGCAGGCCGACGCCCCACAGCGGCATGCCGGCCCGGCGCGTTTCGCGCAGGTCTGGGAACGCGTGGACGGGCACTGGCGACTGCAGCGCATGATCAGCATCAATGAATGAGCGCCAAGGCTGCTCCGACGGCGGCCAGCCAGAACGAAAAAAGCCGGCCCAAGGCCGGCTTCCATCGTGATCCACCGCTGCACCGGCGATGCCGGGAGCCAGGTGGTGGGCGGTACAGGGTTCGAACCTGTGACCCCTACCATGTCAAGGTAGTGCTCTACCGCTGAGCTAACCGCCCATCTTGTTCCTGCCGCATGAAAGCTGGCCTTGCTACGTAAAAACCCGGCGCCAGGGCCGGGCTTTGCAGTCCACGACAGCCTCCTTCCGAAGACTTCGTGGTGGGCGGTACAGGGTTCGAACCTGTGACCCCTACCATGTCAAGGTAGTGCTCTACCGCTGAGCTAACCGCCCGTTTTGCTGCTGCATTTCCGCGATTGCGTCGGTGCAGGCCGCGTATATTACGGATGCAGGCCGTGAAGCGCAACACTTTTGTGAAGATGATGCTGCGCCGCCGCGTTCAGCCCAGACTGGCCTCCTTCAGCTGCCGGATCTGGTCGCGCACGCGTGCGGCGTCCTCGAATTCCAGGTCCTTGGCGTGCTGGTACATCTGCTGTTCCAGCGCCTTGAGCCGGGCCGCCAACTGCGTCGGGCTGAGTGAACGGTAGTCGGCACCCTCTTCGGCCACTCCCGCCCGGCCCTTGCCCTTGCCCTTCCTGGCCTCCTTCTCGGCGGCGTCCGAACGCGCTCCTTCAAGCACGTCGACGATCGGGCGCGCGACCGAGCGCGGCACGATGCCGTGCTGCTCGTTGTACTCGACCTGCTTGGCGCGACGGCGATCGGTCTCATCGATCGCCGCCTGCATCGAACGGGTGATCTTGTCCGCATACAGGATCGCCTTGCCACGTACATTGCGGGCGGCACGGCCGATGGTCTGGATCAGCGAACCGGTGGAGCGCAGGAAGCCCTCCTTGTCGGCATCGAGGATCGCCACCAGCGACACTTCGGGCATGTCCAGGCCTTCGCGCAACAGGTTGATGCCCACCAGCACGTCGAACTTGCCCAGGCGCAGATCGCGGATGATCTCCACACGCTCGACCGTGTCCACATCCGAATGCAGGTAGCGGACCCGGATGCCGTGTTCGGTCAGGTATTCGGTGAGGTTCTCGGCCATGCGCTTGGTCAGCGTGGTGACCAGTACACGGTCACCGGCCTTGATGCGCGCATTGGCCTCGCTCATCAGGTCATCGACCTGGGTGCCCACCGGACGGATCTCCACCACGGGATCGATCAAGCCGGTCGGGCGCACCACCAGCTCGGTGATCTCGTCGCCGGCCTCGCGGTACTCATACGGACCCGGCGTGGCGGACACATAGATGCTGCGCGGGCAGCGCTCTTCCCACTCCTCGAAGCGCAGTGGACGGTTGTCCAGCGCCGAGGGCAGGCGGAAACCGAACTCGACCAGGGTCTCCTTGCGCGAGCGGTCGCCCTTGAACATGGCGCCGATCTGCGGAATGGTCACGTGCGATTCGTCGATCACCAGCAGCGCATCTGCCGGCAGGTAGTCGAACAGGGTCGGCGGCGGCTCGCCGGCATTCTTGCCGGTCAGATGCCGGGAGTAATTCTCGATGCCGTTGCAGTAACCGACCTCCGCCATCATTTCCAGATCGAACTGGGTGCGCTGCGCCAGGCGCTGCGCCTCGACCAGCTTGTTCTGCGCATACAGCTGCTCCAGGCGCTCCTTCAACTCGACCTTGATCGTCTCGATCGCCGCCAGCACGCGCTCGCGCGTGGTGGCGTAGTGGGTCTTCGGATACACCGTGAAGCGCTGCATGTTGCGCAGCGTCTCGCCGGTGAGCGGATCGAACAAGGTGATCTTCTCGACCTCGCCATCGAACAGCTCCAGGCGCAGGGCTTCGCTGTCCGACTCGGCCGGGAACACGTCGATCACTTCACCACGCACGCGGAACGTACCGCGCTGCAGCTCGTACTCGTTGCGCGTGTACTGCAGCTGGGTGAGGTGGTTGATCAGGTCGCGCTGGTCGATGCGCTCGCCCTTGGACAGGATCAGGCGCAACGACAGGTAGTCTTCCGGTGCACCCAGGCCGTAGATCGCCGACACCGTCGCCACCACGATCGCATCCGGGCGCGACAGCAGGGTCTTGGTCGCGGCCAGGCGCATCTGCTCGATGTGCTCGTTGATCGAACTGTCCTTCTCGATGAAGGTATCCGACGACGGCACGTAGGCTTCCGGCTGGTAGTAGTCGTAATAGCTGACGAAATACTCGACCGCGTTGTGCGGAAAGAATGCCTTGAACTCGCCGTACAGCTGCGCCGCCAGCGTCTTGTTCGGCGCCATGATCAGCGTCGGCTTCTGCACGTTCTGGATGACGTTGGCGATGGTATAGGTCTTGCCCGAGCCAGTGACGCCCAGCAAGGTCTGCTTGGCGATGCCCGCTTCGAAGTTGCTGGTCAGCTTCGCGATGGCATCAGGCTGGTCGCCGGCCGGCGAATACGGCGAGACGAGTTCGAAACGGTCGCTCATGGTGTTGCCAGTTCCCGGGAAGGATCAGTATACGGGGCAAGGGGTGACGGCCGGCTGAGGGGTTTCCGGGCAGTCGGGCGCGGTGGTGCCTGATGGCCCCGCCGGCGCTGGACAGGGGAGGCTGGACGCATGCGCCGCTTCCCCACCCCCGCCCCGCCGCGAGGCATGCATCTGGTCGAACTTCTGGTGGTGGTCGCGGTACTTGCCGTGATGCTGGCAGCAGGCTGGCCCGCCCTGCATTCGTCGCTGTTGCGGCACCGTGCGGATGCGCTGCAGTTGACTCTGCACGCCAGTTTCTCCAGCGCGCGCAGTGAAGCCCTGAAACGCCGCGAACTGATCGGACTGTGCGCCAGCGATGACGGTGAGCACTGCTCCCTCGACTGGAGCGCCGGATGGATCATCTATCGCAGTGGCGGGAAACGTGGCACGCCAGGATCTCCGGACGCCATCCTGGCCCACCATCTGGGCCGTACCGACATCGCGATCATTGCCCAGGCCAGCAGTGGACGGCCAATGCTGTTCTTCCAGCCTGACGGACGCAGCCCCGGCGCCAACATGACCCTGCGCATCTGCGCGGGAAGCCGGCTGCATGGCAGGCTGGTCGTCAACAATGGCGGCCGTGCCCGCAGCGAACGCGTGGACCGCACATTGCCCTGCTGACAGACTCCCGGAAAAAACAAAAGCCGCGATTTCTCGCGGCTTCTGCAGTATCTGGCGCCCGAAGTTGGACTCGAACCAACGACCCCCTGATTAACAGTCAAGTGCTCTAACCGGCTGAGCTATTCGGGCGAGGAGGCGCATTGTACTGGTCGTTCACAGGAAGATCAACACCTGATTTACCAGCAATCGGACAGCGTCCCCTCTGCTGTCTTGCGGTTGGCCTGGTCAAGGCTCAATTTGCCGCAGCTGTCCTTGACCTGGGTGCCCTGCGGGCTGGCGGTGATGGTGAAGGTCGTGCCGTCTCCCTTGAATGCCAGGTTGTAGCGCGCGGTACCGCCCTCGCGTGGCGATACCTTGCTGGGCAATGTAAAGCCCGAGTAAGAGTTGTTGCTCGAATGATAACGCTCGGCTCGCTGCGCATACTCAACCAGATCAGCCTTCACCGCTGCGCGGTGCGAGCGACGCACGTACTGCTGGTAGGACGGGATGACGATCGCGGCCAGGATACCGATGACGATCACCACCACCATCAGCTCAATCAGTGTGAAACCACCTGCCCGACGAGGCGAGGACATGCTCAACATGGAAGGAGTTCCTCGAACCGTAGTCATTGGAGCTGGCGCCAGGATTGGCGACCACAGGGATACGGAAGATACAGCGACTGGCTGCCAGCGGCACCTACGACCATCCAGCACGAACTGCCGCCAGGCGGACCTTCCTTGCCACTTCCCAATCGCGGTATCACCGACAACGACACGTCACGGATCGGCGCGGTGCCTTCGCTCTTCAGCGCAATACCAGCCGTCCCCTGCGCGGGCTTACTGCCCTTGGGCGAGCCCTTCCGCACGTTCTCCAGCGCCGCTGCACCCGTCAGCGACGACAGTCCGAACAACCAGTTCGAGCCGCTTGTCGAGCAACCCACGCTTTCCAGATTGGGAACATAAGTCGGCATGAACATGATGCCACTCACCAGCAGCGGGTTTCCGACGAAACGCTCACCATTGCCAGTGGGCAGATTGATCATCCAGCCGCGGGCACCGGCGGGTGCATTGCCTGCTACGATCCTGCGCTCCTCCGCGCCGGTCGCCGGGGTATCAGCCGTGTACTGCACCAGGTTGCCGGCCGTCAGCGTCGTCACCGCACGCTTGCCGGAAGTATCGTTCAACGCATACAGCGCCTGCTGGCTCTTGTCGTCCTTGTCCGAGTAGAACGAGAAGCTTCCGGTACCGAAGTACAGCATCACACCACCAGACGGTCCTGTCGCAGCCGTCATGCCCCCGGTTATCGGCTGGCGGAAACTGCGACCATCGGTGTCCTGGGCCACCTTGCTGGTGAACACCGGTACCGACAACGCCGCGTTGGTGCCGTCCGTCAGGTCGAACTTCCATATGGCGCCACGCTGGTCGGCCGCGTACACGGTATCGGCCAGGCCATCACGCCCCCGGAGATCCTGCTTGTCGCCCCGCCAACGATCCACCACTACCACACTGCCGAGACCATTGTCGCCACTGATGGCACTAGCCGAGCTGCCCTCGGCAGCCTGGATCATGCGCACGCTGCCACTGGCCATGTCCACCACAAACAGAACCGCCTTGCGATTGAGGCTGTTGTAGCCATTGCCAAAGATGGCCTTCCACGCGATGCCGTTGCCCTCCTTCACCGGCACGATTACCGGCTTGCCCAGGACGAAGCCGATGTTGTTGCGCACGTTCTCGGCCAGCGACGGGTTGATGTCATTGATTTCCCACATCACCTGGCCGGTACCGAAGCTATCCGGCGTACTGACGTCCAGGGCAAACACGGAGCGACCACCGGCACCGGCCGTACCCACCAGACCTGTCTGCCAGGTGCTTCCATTCAACATGTCCGAGACTGTGATCGGCCCGTCGACGTAGTAACGATGCCGGAACGTCTGGTCCTTGCTGTCTGCCTTGTAGGGGAACAGCAGGTTCGCCATATGGCCCAATGCAGTTGCCGGGATGTAGGCAAAGCTCTCGCGACCACCGGAGCTGTCCATCTCGCCGGATGCACCCATGCCACCGTCGAAGGCATGCAGCATGCCGTCATTCGCACCGACATAGACCATGTAGCGACGCCCCTTGGCCTTGGTCTCAAGGTACTTGGCGTAGCTGACCGCGTAGTCACCTCCGAGCTGGCGGTAGCCATAGTCGTCTACAGGCGAACTCACTACAGGAGCGGAGGTGACGATGTCACCCAGCGGTGTCGTGCGGTCACGGTACTTGCCACCGTTGCGCTTCTCGGTCGTTGCGTCAGCTTTCAGGTAACGGATGGCGGAGCCGAGGTCGGCCTCGATCGACTTCAACTTGACATCCGAGCACACCAGCATCGTTGGGTACTTGCCATCCGGCTTGCTGCACAGGTCGGTCAGGCTGATATTGGTCTCGCCGAAGTCAACCACCGTACCCGCCTTGTTGGCAACGATACGACGCCCCGTCGACGACAGCTTGGCCGACGCCTCCCAGGCCTCACTGAACACCGCAACCTGGTCGCTGTTGATCTTGACCGTCGCCGCCTTGAGCGTGCTCGACCAGTCCGTTGCGCTGTTGCGGATGTCATAGCTGGGCGTCACCGACAAGGAGCCCACGCCGATTCGGGCGCCGGTCATACCCAGCGTTCCCGAGGGAGACTTGCCGCTGGTGATCGACTCCAGGACGCGACGCATGGCAACCGTCACATCATTGGGTGTCTGTGCATTGATGAACTCGCCACGGCTGTTCAGCGCGGCGTGCCAGATTTCGTCGACGACCGTGCCATCGTCAACCTTCGACGGATCCGGATTGCTGTTCCAGCTCGGTGGATTCTTGAACGGATCGGCTGTTGCAGCGGCATTGACGCCATAGATGCGCCCCTGCGCCCCGAGCGTGACGCCATAAAAATTCATGTGCAGATCCGTCTGGCAATCGAGCCGTTTCCATTCCACGGAACTCTTGTCCAGCGTTGCGCACTTCTCATCCACCGGAACCTGCCCCTTGGCGAAGCCCGTGTCCTCGCGCAACGGCGTCTTGCTGCCCGCATAGTAGGCGGCGGTGATGTCGGCCATCGTGTTGCTGTAGCCGTCCGCAAACGGAATGGACGGAAGATGGGTCGAGTTGACCGCGTCGGCGTTGTTGAAGGAACCGTTGGGCGTGTTGCCCGAATTGGTGTAGCCGTCGGTGAACAGCATGCCACCATTACGCTGGCAGGCCCGGATCACCGGCGCACCATCGTCGGTGCGACGGAATTGTTCGGCCAGGTACTCCACGGCACGACGGTTGGGCGTGCCGCTGATCGGATTCAACCCATAGATCTGCGTATACAGATCGGCGCGGTTGGTCACCAGATCGTGCATCTTCACGTTCTTCAGGTCGTTGATCGTGAAGTAGCCCACGCGCATGTTGTCGACACCGTACAGGGCCTCCACCGACGCGCCCACGATGGCCAGCGTGCGATTGCGGTGATACTGGAACCAGTTGGCGAAGTTCTGGATCGCCAGTCCATAGGCCCCGTCGATGTCGTAGTTGCCGCTCTTGATCTGGTAACGGCGCAGATTGCAGTTGGGCCCGCAGGCACCGGCGATCACCGGGCGGCTGTTGTCATCACTCTTGTAACCATAGGGCGCCGGAGCATTCTCCGGTAGATAGAACGTCGCAGGGTAGTACTCCACACCATACTTCACTGATGACGTAATGCTACGCGCGGCTGTCTGCCAGCTGCCGTTACGGTAATAACGGTTGTCGGTATCCTTCAGATCCGGAATGCGCATGCCATTGACGAACTGGAACGCTTCACCTGAGCGCGAACGTACGTTCGTCACGTCATACGAAATCCTGTTGCCAGCGAAGCCAGCACGAGGATCCACAAGTGCGGCGGTCAGCTTGGCGTCGTCCCAGCGTGTGCCGTCCGCCCGGATCCAGGGACGGTACGTGACCGCTGGGTTGAAGTAGCTCGCATTGTAGGTGTGCGAACGGGCAAACCCGAAGATGTCCAGCGGCGGGATGGCCTGGCCCGCACCGTAGTTGCTGTTGAAGTCGCTGTGCGGATAGAGGTAAAGGTAGCAATCCGCGTACGCATTGTTGTTCCGGTCATAGCAACTCGAGCCGATGTCGCTGAACCGCCCGGCTGCACTGAAGAAGCTCCCGGTCGAGCTGTTCCAGATCATGCGGCCATCGCCACCCGGGAACATGCGCTCGAACATCATCGAATTGGAATCATCCACCGCCATGATGAACGCTGGCGGCGTCTGCACCTGTACGTTCATCGGCTCCTGCGCAAGAACACCCTGCGCCTGGGCGGCCATCAGCGTATGCACCAGATAGCCACCGGCGGCGAGGACGGCGAAGCCAACGCCCGCCAGGATTCTACGATTTCGCGTGTTCATGGGCTCCCCACCCTCACAGCTTGAATACGGTATCGACCGCCGATCGCGAGGTCGCGTCGGAGGTTGTGTCGCTGGCATACGTCGTGATCTGGTAGACCGGCGTAGCCGTTTCCAGCGGCTTGCCCATGTCCAGCGCCCCCTCCCCCTGGATGCACCCCTGGATCTGCCGCACTTTTACCGCCGGCTTGCTACCCAGCTTGGTCTTGGCGACCCAATCGGATGGATCGAAGCCGTCATCACAGCGCTGATCGATATCGGCGGAACTCACAATCGGGTTGTCGCCCACTGATTGCCGGTTGGCGATCTTCTCCACAGCGTTCTCGGCGCCGCGGGCCGCGCCTTCTGCATTCTGGAAAGCAAGGCTGCCTGCCCGGTAGCCCGATGCCATGCGCTCCTGCATGCCGGCGACCTGCATGCCAATCACCCCGAGCAGGGCCAGCAGGATCAGCAGGATCAACGCGACATACAGCACGGCACCGCGCTGGCGGGCAGGACGCGAGAGGGAACGTCGCAGGGATCGAGTGGATGCACGCATGGTCGTCAGTTCCCGAACAGGCGGTTGCGGAGCGCAACGGAGACTTCATAGGCGCCACGGTGGCGCTGGTCATAGGGGCTGCCCGGAGCAATGGTCACCCCGAGCACACCCAGATAAGTGTCGGCCGTACCCGGCGCCTCAGCGGAAGCACGTTGCGGACTCCTGGCCAGCAGGCCCACCTGCACCATGCCAACGCGACGCCATGCCGCGGTTGCCGTTGCATCCGTTGCCGTACTGACATTGCTGGCCACACGCTGATCGACAATACGCCCGGTCGGCGGTGTCGCCAAGGCGATATCCGTCGTCGCGTCCAGGCCGTACAGCAGCTGCATGCTCTCGATGCCTTCCACCAGCTCCTCGCCAGCGGCATAGCCGCCTGCGCCATTCGAGCGCGCTCTGTAGAGCGCCGGTTCGTTGTTGGCGTTGGCTGCGATGTAGTACACCAGTCCATCGGCCCGGTACAGCATGGTCATCGCGTTGTTCACGGAGTAGCTGGTCAGGTCCACCTTGTCGACCTTCACGGTGGACTCGGTCGCCGAGCCGGTGAACACGTCGGCACGCGTGCAATCGGCCAATGCGAACACGGTCGGGGTGCCTGCGGCATTGGCCTTCAGGCGTGCCATCCCCTCGCGGGATACGCTCAGCGTGGTTGCCGAGCCATCCACGCTTGCCCCGGTCACAACAGCCCCCTCGGCGCTGAGCAGGCGCAGCACCAGGATGTCACTGCCAGGCAGCGGCTTTGGCGCCAGGTCCGTGATGCTCTTCGGCACCGAGGCTGCCGCGCTCCACGTTCGCCCAAGCGTCAGAGTATCAGTCGGCGCAGTCCCAGCCGCCTCATAGCCTTGGATCGGCACAGAAAAGTCCAGCGGATCACCGCTACCGGAGGCGATGCCCAGGTTGTAACGCACGTCACCGGTGTTCTTGATCAGATGCGCCTGGTCGTTCACGCAACCAAAATGCCCTGCCATGCGTAGATCACGCTGCAGGAAATCCAAGGCAAAGCGCGCGTTTTCCTGGGTCCGCGCGGCACCTTCGGAAAGTCGTGAAGCAGCGCGCGATGCAATGAATATCTGGGTAATACCCAGCATCAGCACCAAACCGATGACCATGGCGATCATCAGTTCAATCAGCGACAGACCGCGGGCGCGCAGGGAGGGACTCATGGGAGCATTCACAGGAAGGTGGTCAGGCCAAAGGTAGTGAGGCTGTCGGGATTCTCGGGATCCCACCGCTGGTCTCCCCAGGTGATCGCAACACTGACCTGACCGGTACTCTGTGTAAACGTGACCTGCGCACTGGCCTTCTCGCCGAGAGTCTTGACGACCTCGCACTGCCAACGGGCAACATTGGTTTTCGGCGTCACCGCTGCACCGGTCGGCCAGGCACAGGCGCCGCGGGCGGTGACCGACCCAGCCGTGAACGAAGCACCCGAATAGGCGCCACCGGCCAGAGTATCGGTGCGCTGCGCACGCATCAGTTCAATCAGATCGTTGGCCAGGTTGGTAGCCTGCGTACGGTAGTTCGCGCTCTGCACGAAGCGGACGTTGGTGGTCTGGAGCAACGCAAAGCCGAGCAGGCCGAACGCCAGGATCAGTAGCGCGACCATCACTTCGATCAGACTGAAACCGCCCTGCGAAGAACGGGGGCGGGCGAGATTGCGACGGCTCATGTGCAGGTCCCCTTGGTCACCCGGACCTGGCCGGACTGGTTGACGATCAGCGTTCTTCTGCCTTCGCCGGTTTTGCAGGCATCCGGTGACAGCACCAGCGTCTGGTCGGCCGCGGCCTTGCGGCGACCGCGACCATCGAAGACTATGACCTCCCCCGCAGGTCCCACCACGCTCAGCTGCGGGTTGCCCTGCGAAAACCGAAGAACGGTGTCGCTGCCACCCAACTGGCCATCGCCATCAAGATCCGACCAAGCCAGGACACCCTTGGTCCAGCTGCCATCGCAGGCGGTGCCGTCAGCGCTTCCGCAAACGCCACCACCACGGTTGTTGCGGATACCTTCGCTTCGCGCCAGATTGGCCAGGGCCATCAGCTCGTTACTGGCGGTAGCCACCCGGTTCGAACGCATCATGCTGCGGAAGCTGGGATACGCGATCGACGCCAGGATCACGAAGACGGTCAACGTGACCATCAACTCGATCAATGTAAAGCCTCTTTCCCGGCGCAAAGACATTGGACGCTCCCCAGCGTGTTGATGGCCACGATGGGCCATCGCCCTGCCACCGGCAAGCGGCGGCAGGATGAACGGTCATTCCGGGGCGACGAGCGTCAAGGCCTTGACGACCCGCCCTCCCCCGCCTCTACCGGCGCGATCCCCATCGCGCCGGCGCAGGCTCAGGCCAGCACCTGGTAGCAGGGCTGGTATTCACCGGAGATCTTCATCCGGCGCTGCTCGACGAAGGCGCGCAGCAGCGCGTCCAGGGCCTGCATCATGTCCGGGTCGCCATGGATCTGGAACGGCCCGAACTCCTCGATGCGGCGCATGCCATCTTCCTTCACGTTGCCGGCCACGATGCCCGAGAATGCCCGGCGCAGATCGGCCGCCAGCGCGTGCGGTGCACGCCCGTGGTGCAGGTCCAGCGCAGCCATCGCCTCGTGGGTCGGCACGAACGGCTGCTGGTACTCCCACGGAATCTCGATCGACCAGTTGAAGAAGAACGAGTCCTTCTGCGCCAGGCGATGCTCACGCACGCGCTTGATGCCGTTGGCCATCTTCTTCGCCACTGCCACCGGGTCGCCGATGATGATCTCGTAGCGCTCGGCGGCTGCGTCACCCAGGGTCAGGCGGATGAAGCGGTCGATCTGCTCGAAGTACGGCGCGGCCACGGTCGGGCCGGTCAGGATCAGCGGGAACGGCAGGTCCCTGTTCTCCTCACGCAGCAGGATGCCGAGCAGGTACAGAATCTCCTCGGCGGTGCCGACGCCACCGGCGAACACGATGATGCCGTGGCCGATGCGGACGAAGGCCTCCAAGCGCTTCTCGATGTCCGGCATGATCACCAGGTGGTTGACGATCGGATTCGGCGACTCGGCCGCGATGATGCCCGGCTCGGTCAGGCCGATGTAACGGGTGACCGTCCTGCGTTGCTTGGCATGGGCAATGGTGGCGCCCTTCATCGGGCCCTTCATCGCGCCCGGGCCGCAGCCGGTGCAGATGTCCAGGCCGCGCAGGCCCAGCTCGTAGCCCACCTGCTTGGTGTACAGGTATTCGTCACGCGAAATCGAGTGGCCACCCCAGCAGACGACCAGGTTCGGGTCGCCCGGGTTGAGGATGCGCGCGTTGCGCAGCAGGCCGAACACCGCGTTGGTGATGCCCTCGGACGACTCCAGCTCGGCCGCGTAGGCCGGGCCCATCTCGATGGCCATGTAGGCCAGATCACGCACCACCGCGAACAACAGTTCGGCGACGCCGCGGATGATCTCACCGTCGACGAAAGCCATCGCCGGTGCATTGACCAGGTCGATGCGCACGCCGCGATCCTGCTGCGCCACCTGGATGTCGAAATCGGGATACAGATCGCGCGCCGCGCGCGGATCGTCAGAAGCACTGCCGCTGGTCAGCACGGCCAGCGCGCAGCGGCGCAGCAGTTCGTGCATGCCGCCGGCAGACGCATCGCGCAGGCGGGCCACTTCGGCCCGCGACAGCACATCCAGCCCACCGCGCGGGTAGATCCGCGCGTCCTGCACCGGCAGTGCACGGGCTGATTTTTCGTTCGTGGTCATGTCCAATTTTTCGCTTCCTTCAAGGTTTCCGACTGTACTGCCGCCCCCTTAAAAAGCAAAACGGCCGGGAAGCCCGACCGTTGGATGTGTGCTTCCCGCGTTCGCCTTTCCGGGACCGCATCGGCGGCGTTGGCACCGCGCACATTTCTGGATGCTACGCCGATGCCAGGTGACCTGCAAGGGCTTTTGCCTGAACGGAAAACGGCCGGGTTTTCCCGGCCGTTTCCACTTACTGCTTCAAGCTCTGATGGATCAGAACTTGTACTTCACGGTCAGCTGCATCGACCAGCGCGACACCGCGGTGTTGCCCTTGTCGTTGTTGTTTTCCTGGACCGAGGAATCGTCCGCACCGGTGAACGAGTACACGTACTTGCCGGTGGCCGGATCGATACCCGCGAAGTTGCCCACGCGACGGGTGGCGTAGAAGCCGTAGTCGTCGATCAGGCCCCACTTCTTGTTGAGCAGGTTGCCGACATTCATGATGTCCAGCGCGATCTCACCCTTGTGGGTCTTCGCGAAGCCCGGGAACTCCTGGCTGATGCGGACATCGAAGCTGTTGACCCACTTGGCGCGGTGCTGGTTGGCCGGCACCGTGCTGCCACGATAGGCGTCGAGTTCCGGGTTCTGCGCCAGCCAGTCGAAGAACTTCTTCTCCATGTCCACGCCGCCAACGAACAGCACGTCACCCGGGCCCTTCGGCACGTAGAACAGGTCGTTACCGATTGCGCTGTCGCCGTTGGCATCGTTGTAGAACACGTAGCTGTACGGACGGCCCGAACGGCCTTCGTAGAACAGGCCCACGCGAGTGGCGTTGTCACCGAAGAAGTTGTGCTTCCACTCCAGGGTACCGGTGATACGGTCCTTGATCGCATAGCGCGAGTTGTACGCGATGTTCTCGTTGGCGTTCAGGATCTGGGTGTTGTTCCAGTTCGAGGTGTTCTGCGAGCTGGTCAGCGGGCTCACTTCCTTCGACTGGGTGTAGGTGTAACCCAGCGACCAGCCCCAGTTCTCGGTCAGCGGCTTGGCCAGCGAGAAGGTGGCCTGGCTGCCACGGCCCTTGTTCGTGTTGCGCAGGAGCAGCACGTCGCCGATGTTGTTCGGGCGGTAGTTGCGGTTCAGCACGCCATTGGTGCCGTTCTCCATGCCCAGATTGTCACCGGTGCGGTTGTCGATCTTGCTGTTGGCCTGGTTCAGGCCCTTGTCGTTCCAGTAGATCTCACGACCGTCCTGTGCGGACACGAAGGTCGGGCCATTGCCCTTGCCATCGGTCAGGTCCAGGCGTTCGAAGTACAGGCCATCCTTGACCTTGGTGAACAGCAGTTCGGCCGATGCCACGATGCCGTACCACGGCAGTTCGTGATCGAAGGCCAGGTTGGCCTTCCACACCGACGGCAGGCGGGTGCCCGGGTTGATGATGTCGACGTTCTGGCGCGCAACGATACGCGACGGGTCCGGAATGAACGGATTGTCGGCATCGACGCTGAAGCCACCCGGATTACCCGGAACGTTGTACTCGACGTAGTTCAGGCCGGTGTTCTGGTAAGCACCTGCCAGCCACACGTTCGGGGCAGCGCCGCCGAACAGGCCCACGCCGCCTCGCAGCTGGGTCGGGCGATCGCTGTCGAAGGTGTAGTTGAAGCCGACACGCGGCTGGATCAGGCTCTTGTCCACCAGCTTGGTGTTGTTGTAACCATACAGCGTCTGGATGTCGGCGTTGTACTTGGTCTGGCTGGTGAAGTCCGGGATGTCCACGCGGACGCCGAACATCAGGCTCAGGTTGTAGTTGACCGCCCAGGTATCCTGGATGAACAGACCGGTGTTCTTCAGATGGAACTTGGCCGGAATGTCATCCAGGCTGCCGCCCGGACGCGGAACGCGCAGCTGGTAGCCGTTCGCGGTGCCCTTCAGGAACGAGGCCAGGTCACGGAAGTCATACGCGCCGTACAGGTTGCGGCCGTAGAAGTTCATCAGGTCGTTGTCGGTGTAATCGAAACCGAACTTGATGGTGTGGTCACCGACGTACCAGGTACCGGCACCGAAGGCGCTCAGTTCCTTCGACTCGACCAGGTTGGTGTGGGTGTTCTGCTCGGTACCCAGGTACAGCGAGTTGTTGCCGAAACGGACGCGCATCTGCGGCAGGTGCGAGGCAGCGACGCGGTTGGACGAGTAGTCCTTGTGCGAGATCTTGAACTCGGTCGAGAAGTTCTCGGACCAGTCGCTGAACAACTCACCCATCCAGGTTTCGTACTGGGTCGGCTGGGTGTACCAGAAATCGCTCAGCGAGAGTGCGCTGCTGCTGACCTGCGGGAAGCGGACGACGTCCTGCTTCATCTTGTTGTAGCGCAGGGCCGCACGGTGGTTCTCGTTGATGTTCCAGTCCAGCTTGACCGCGTACTCTTCGATCTCGGTCTTGTTGTTCAGGTCGCTGACGCTACCCACCGGATGACCCAGTTCCGCCATGCGCTTCTGCACGGCCGAGATGTCGGCGTCGCTGATGCCCCCCTTCGCCGGATCCTTGTTGTACGGGCTTTCGCTCAGGCTGACGCCGCCACCGCTACGCTCGTACTTTTCGTAGTTGGTGAAGAAGAACAGCTTGTCCTTGACGATCGGGCCGCCGAAGGTCATGCCGTAGGTCTTCTCGTCCTTGAAGCCGTTGAAGTCCGTACGATCACCTTCCAGACGCGAACGGACCATGTCCTTGTCGCGGTACGAACCGTACACGGTGCCGTGGAATTCATTGGTACCCGACTTGGTCACGGCGTTGATCACCGCACCCGTACCACCAGCGATGGTGGTGTCGTAGTTGGCCAGGTCGATGTTGATTTCCTGGATGGCGTCCATCGACACCGGCTGACGCTCGGTCGGCAGGTTGTTGGAGCCCAGGCCGAACGGATCGGAGGCGCTGATGCCGTCGATGCGGATGGCGTTGTAACGGGTGTTCTGGCCACCGGCCGAGATCGCGCCGTCAGCCTTGCTGACCTGCGAGATGCGCGGATCCAGGCGGATGTAGTCCTGGATGTTGCGGTTGGCCGACGGCAGCGCGTCCATCGTTTCGCGCGTCACGTTGGTGCCGCTGCCCATCTTGGTGGCGCTGAACAGGTCCAGGCCGCCGGCGGTGGCGACAACGTTCACGGCGTCCAGGTTGGTCGCGGCCAGATCACCGCCCAGATTGGCGTTGACCGTGTTGACCTGGTTCAGGTTCAGGAAGACACCCTCTTCGGTCTTGGTGCCTTCACCGGACTTGGTGATGGTGATGGTGTACGGGCCACCCACGCGCAGGCCGCGCGCGTTGTAGCGACCCGACGCATCGGTGGTGGCACGCGAAACGGTGCCCGACTCGGTGTGGGTGATGGTGACTTCAGCGCCGACCACAGGCTGGCCTGCGGCGGACATCACCTGGCCGCCGACACCGGCAGAGGTGCTCTGGGCGAAGGCGGGAGCGGCGGCGAGCGCAGCCACGAGACCAAGGGTGAGCTTGGACATCCGGAGTGGGTGGGTCATTTTTCGGTAGCCTCGATGCGAGTTGGCGATGGCGGAAAAAAAGCGCATCCAAACAGCCCTGCGGGTGGCTGGTCGGACATTTATCTGGGGTTCCCTACCGCTTGGCTGAAGGAAGCCACAACGGTTAACACTAGATTAACACGCTACGCCATCAATGTGACGGTTGTGCGACAAACGGCACCGGATCGCAACGCGATCGTGACGGGTTCTTCACTCCGCCTTTCCCCGGGATTTACTCGCCGGGGGGCGCCTCGCTGGCATCGAGAATCTGGCCGCGCCAGGTAGCGCCAGCACCGGACAACAGGGTCACGGCCGCGGCGGCGGCGGCCTCCGGGCCTTGCGCGGCCGGGTCCTGGTCGACGGAATAGGCCCGGGCCCGCAGGGCTGTGCGCAGCGGACCGGGGTACAGGCCACTCACCCTTACCGGGCTGCGGCCGAGTTCGTCGTGCAGGCTGGCGATCAGGCCACGCAGGCCATGCTGGGCCACACCGTAACCGCCCCAGTAGGCCTGGCCGACCCGTTCAGGGGCATCGACCGCAAACACCAGCGCCGCATCTTTACGCTGCCGCAGCAGCGGCAGGCAGGCCTGGGCCAGCCAAGCGGGCGCAGTCAGGGTGACGTGCACCGCGCGGGCAAAACTGGCCGGGTCTGCCAGCTCAAACGGGGTCAGGCCCGGGAAGTGAGCGGCACAGACCAGCAGGCCGTCCAGGCGCCCCAGCTCGCGCTGCAGGGCCTGGGCCAACTCGGCATAGTCGTCGGGGCCCGCGCCTTCCAGGTCCAGCGGATACAGCAGCGGCTCCGGGCCGACCGCCTGCACCTGGGCGTAGACACGGTCCAGGCGGCGAGGCTTGCGGCCCAGCAGAACCACGGTGGCCCCGGCGGCCGCAGCAGCCACTGCCGACGCACTACCCAATCCGCCACCGGCACCGGCAACCAGCACCACGCGATCCTGCAACGGGCGGCCATCGAGCGCCCCGTCGGTCGGTGACGTCGATGGCCAGGCACTCATCCCTGGGTTGCCTCTTCGACGATGCGCTTGAGCTCGCCGGCTTCGAACAGTTCAAGCACGATGTCACAGCCGCCGATCAGTTCACCGTTGATGAACAACTGCGGGAACGTCGGCAGGTTGGAAAAGCGCGGAAGGTTGGCGCGGATCTCCGGCTCTTCGAGCACGTTGACGGTGCGCAGGGTGACAGCACCGGCCGCCATCAACGCCTGTACTGCGCGGCTGGAAAAGCCGCACATCGGGTACTGCGGGGTGCCCTTCATGAACAGCACGAGCGGGTAACGATCGACCTCGGCCTGGATTTGCTGCATTACCGCCACAACCTCACTCCTTGCTTCGCCGGACAAACCGACCGCGGTGGTCGGCTAGACTGCCCACGGTAGCCGCCATTGTAAGCGGATGGAACCGGCTGCCGCCGCCCCTCTGGCCACGAACCTGTCCATGCCTGTCGAATTGCCTGCCCTGCCCTACCTTCCCGGCTCCCTGCAGCCACACCTGTCCGCACAAACCGTGGAATTGCATCACGGCCGCCACCATCGCGCCTATGTGGATGCCGTCAACGCAGGCATCCTCGGCACCGAGTGGGAGGAAGCGTCGCTGGAGGAGATCGTCCGCCACGCCCAGGGCACGCTGTTCGATGCTGCCGCCCAGGCCTGGAACCACGGCTTCTACTGGCAGTGCCTGCGACCGCGTGGCGGTGGCGAACCGCAGGGTCGCCTGGGCGAGCTGGTCAAGCGCCAGTTTGGCGACGTGCAGCGACTGCGCGAGGAATTCAACCGCACCGCACTGGGCCTGTTCGGTTCCGGCTGGGTCTGGCTGGTGCAGCATCCGGGTGGGCAGCTGGGCCTGCAGGCCACCCGCAATGCAGGTACGCCACTGACCGGTGAAAGCACCCCGCTGCTGTGCTGCGACGTCTGGGAGCACGCTTACTACACCGATTACCAGAATGATCGCGCGCGTTATCTGGACGCGTTCTGGCAGCTGGTCAATTGGGAGTTCGCCGAAAGCCAGCTGCGCTGACCCCCTGTAGAGCCGAGCCCATGCTCGGCTGTCCGGCCAGCCGAGCATGGGCTCGGCTCTACAGATCAGGCATCACGCGCTCTCGTGCGCAGCCACGGCGTCCATCACCCGCGCCGAGTACACCAGCGCCGCACCGGCATTGAGCGACACTGCCACACCGAGCGCCTCGGCGATTTCCTCGCGGCTGGCGCCGTGCTTCAGCGCGGCATCCACGTGCACCGTGATGCAGCCGTCGCAGCGGGTGGTCACTGCCACCGCCAGCGCGATCAGCTCGCGGGTCTTCGCATCGAGATGGTTGGTCTGGGCACCGGCATTGGCCAGCGTGGCGTAGCCCTTCACCGTGTCCGGCGAAAGCTTGCCGATCTCACCGATGCGGCCCTTCAGTTCCTTGCGGTAGGCATTCCAGTCGAGCATGGGGTGACTCCTGTGAAAGGAGCTCCACGCTACCACCGGCAGTGTTGCGCCGATGCCTGCACCGGCGCGTCACAGCGTTGCACTGCCGGCCAGCGGCGGGCACTACCGGGCTCAGCGATTGCGCAGCGCGTGCACTGCGGGTGCGACCTGGGCCTGACGGTCCAGCTCCAGGCCAACCTGGTCCAGCGCATCGGCCAGCGCGGCAGCATCGTCATCACGCAACGTGGCGTGGCCGACCTTGCGGCCTTCGCGCGCTTCCTTGCCGTAGTCGTGCCAGTGGCCGCTGGCCTGACCCAGCACCGGCGCCGGATCGGGCATCGCGCCCAGCCAGTTCAGCATGCAGGCATGGCCGAGCATGCGGGTGCTGCCCAGCGGCAGGCCCAGCACCGCACGCAGATGGTTCTCGAACTGCGAGGTCTCGCTGCCTTCGATGGTCCAGTGGCCGGAGTTGTGCACCCGCGGCGCCATCTCGTTGGCCAGCAGTTCGCCATCGCGGCAGAACAGCTCCAGCGCGAACACACCGACGTACTGCAGGTGTTCGGCGACGCGACGGGCATAGCCGATCGCGGCCTGCTGCTCGGCGTCGGACAGCACGGCCGGGGCCACGCTGGCCGACAGCACGCCGTCGACATGCCAGTTGCCGGTGACCGGCCAGGCCTCGAAGCTGCCATCGCGGCCGCGCACGGCGACCACGCTGACCTCGCGCTGGAAGGCCACGAAGCCCTCCAGGATCAGGCCGGTACGCTCGACCTGCGCACCCAGTGCATCCCACGCGGCGTCGATGTCGGCTTCGCTGCGCAGGCGGAACTGGCCCTTGCCGTCGTAACCGAGGCGGCGGGTCTTGAGGATGCACGGCAGGCCGAACTCGGCGGCCTTCGCGGCCATCTCGTCACGGCTGCGGATGTCAGCAAAGGCGGGCAGCGGAATGCCCAGCTGCTGGAACAGGGTCTTTTCGCTCAACCGGTCCTGGGCCACCGCCAGCGCAGCCGGCGGCGGGTAGACCGGCACGCGAGCGGCCAGGAACTGCGCGCTGTCGGCCGGCACGTTCTCGAAATCGAAGGTGACCACATCGACCTTGGCAGCGAAGTCCGCCAGCGCCTGGCGATCATCGAAGGCGCCGACGGTGAGCGGCGCCAGCGGGCCGCTGCAGGCGTCGGCCGCCGGGTCATACAGCTCGAAGCGTAGCCCCAGCGGCGCACCGGCCAGGACCATCATGCGGGCGAGCTGGCCGCCGCCCAGGATGCCGACGGTCAGGCTCATTGGCGCGGATCGTCGTGGGCCATCACGTCTTCGGTCTGGCGTGCACGGAAGGCGTCGAGCGCCTGCCCGATCGCCGGCTGGTCGCTGGCCAGCATCGCGGCGGCGAACAGCGCGGCGTTGGACGCGCCGGCATTGCCGATGGCGAAGGTGGCGACCGGGATGCCGGCCGGCATCTGCACGATCGACAGCAACGAATCCATGCCGTTGAGGGCCTTGGACTGCACCGGCACGCCCAGCACCGGCACGGCGGTCTTGGCGGCGATCATGCCCGGCAGGTGCGCGGCCCCGCCGGCACCGGCGATGATCGCGCGCAGGCCACGCGGGCCTGCCTGCTCGGCGTAACTGAACAACACATCCGGCGTCCGATGCGCGGACACCACCTTCACTTCGAACGGAACACCCAGGGCTTCAAGCTTCTGGGCGGCGTGCTGCATGGTTTCCCAGTCGGAACGGGAACCCATGACGATGCCGACAAGCGGCGCGATCGGGTTGGGGGTCATTGGCCGTCACCTGCCTTAAAGACGTATTCTAGCCATCTTCCACGCAAGACGAAGAACCATGGATCGCAAGCTGCTCGACCTGCTGGTGTCGCCGGACACCCGCCAGCCCCTGTCCCTGCTGGATGGCAAGGGCCTGGAAGCCCTCAACAAGGCCATTTCCGCCGGTGCGGTGAACAAGGCTGATGGCAACCCGCTGGCGCAGCCGCTGCGCGAAGCGCTGGTCACCCGCGACCGCAAGCAGGTGTTCCGCGTCGACGACGGCATTCCGGTACTGCTGGCCGAGGAAGCCATTCCCACCGCCCAGATCGCCGACTTCCCGGCCGCATGAGCGCGCTGCCGACGCCGGATGCGGCCGTTGTCGCCGCCGATGTCGCGCGTGCGCTGGCCGAGGACCTGGGCAGCGGCGACGTCACCGCCGCCCTGCTGCCCGACCAGGCCGACAGCGCTTACCTGCTGTGCAAGCAGGACGCGGTGATCGCCGGCCGCCCCTGGTTCGACGCCACCCACCGTGCACTCGATCCGGACGTGCGCATCGAATGGCGCATCGAAGAGGGGGATGCGGTCGCCGCCGGTAGCGTACTGGCCCTGCTGCACGGGCGCAGCCGCAGCCTGGTCAGTGCCGAGCGCACCTCGCTGAATTTCCTGCAGACGCTGTCCGGCACCGCGACCAGCACCGCCCGCTATGTGGCGGCGGTGGCCGGCACCGGTACGCGCATCCTCGACACCCGCAAGACCCTGCCCGGCCTGCGCCTGGCGCAGAAGTACGCAGTGCGCTGCGGCGGCGGGGAGAACCACCGCTTCGGCCTGTACGACACCGTGATGCTGAAGGAAAACCACATCCGCGCTGCCGGTTCGCTGGCCGCGGCCGTGGCCGCCGCACGCCGTCAGTGGCCTGCCCTGCCACTGGTGGTCGAGGTCGAGGATCTGGCGCAGCTGCGCCAGGCACTGGAAGCCGGTTGCGAGCGCATCCTGCTGGATGACTTCAGCCCGGACCTGCGCCGCGAGGCCGTGCGCATCACGGCCGGCCGCATTCCGCTGGAAGTGTCCGGCAGCGTCGGCCTGGGTGGCCTGCGTTCGATCGCCGAGGACGGCGTGGACTGCATCTCCATTGGCGGCCTGACCAAGCACGTGCAGGCGATTGACCTGTCGTTGAAGCTGGGCCCGCCGCCAGGTTGAGGCCTACGGGACCTTGTAGAGCCGAGCCCACGCTCGGCTGCCTCTCGATCTGCAGCGAGCCCCGCACGCGCTGCGCGCGATGAGCCGAGCACAGGCTCGGCTCTACTGCATCCGGGGCGCCTTCACGGCTCGGCCACGCCTGCCTCTGCGACGCTGCCGGCATCCCCCACAGGAGCCGCGCATGCGCCGGATGCTCTTGCCTGCCTGTCTTCTGCTCGCGGCAGCCCCCTTGTCCGCAGCAGCCGCCGAAGCCTGCGATGTACCGCCCCGCTTCGGCCTGAGTCCGCTGGCGGTGGCCATCCGCAACACTGCTTGCAACGAGCACCGGCTCTGGTACCGGCCCTTCATCGACCGCGATGGCCGCGCCGCCAGCCTCAGTGTCACCGAAGCCGAAAGCGATCACCTGGCCGACAACGGCCTGATCGCCTGGCAGCGCGTGGCCGGCTACTGGCGCAACAGCGGCACGCTCAACGCGATGGGCAGCATCGTCGGCGCCAGCAGCTGCCTGGCACCGCTGGGCACGCGCTACACCGACAGCGACTGCCGCGCGTTCCTGATCGACAACCCGTGGTCAGCCGCCTTCATTTCGTGGGTGATGGTGCAGTCCGGCGTGCCCGGCTTCAACACCTCGCCGCGCCATATCGACTACATCCGCGCCGCTTACCAGGGTGGGCCTTCGGGCGTGCCCTACCGGCTGGTCGACCCGGCCACCGCCAAGCCCACACCGGGCGACCTGCTGTGCTTCCTGCGTGACCGCAGCACCACGCTCAGCTACAGCGGGCTGGTGCAGGCGCTGGGCAACGGCTCGGTGGGCCACTGGAAATCGCATTGCGAAGTGGTGGTGGCGGCCAACCTGGGGGGCGACCAGACCCTGTACCTGGTGGGTGGCAACGTGATGAACACCGTGGCGATGCGGTTGCTGCCGCTGGACCGCACCGGGCTGATCAAGTTGCCGCCCGCACGCGAACGCAACAGCACCGGCATCGACCCCAGCTGCACGCCCGGCCGCGAGGACGAATGCAGCTTCAACCGCCAGGACTGGGCAGCGCTGCTGCAGTTGACCGCCACATCACCGCTGGTGATGCCTTCGCCCACTGCCACGCCGCCGCAACCGACCCTCGTCCCGGCACAGCCTGCGTCGGGCGAACCTCGATCGACACGCTGATGCCGGCGCTTGATCCAGCGCGCGTTCGCCGCCATCTTTGCAGGATCGATACCTGACGGCTGACGCCATGCCCACCCTGCTGCTGTTGCTGATTGCCGGCGGAATCATCTATTTCTTCTGGAATGCCGCACGTTCGGCCGCCGAGCGCGCGGTCGAACTGGGCCGCAATGCCTGCCGCGCCGCCGATGTGCAATGGCTGGACCAGGCGGTGCACGCCACCGGCCTGCGCCTGTCACGCGGCGAGAATGGTCGGCTCGGTTTCGAGCGCACTTTCAAGTTCGAGTATTCCTACGATGGCATCGATCGCCACGTGGGCCGCATGGTGCTGCGCGGCGACCAGCTGATCTCGTTCACCGGCCCGGGGGCGGCGCGGATCAGCCAGATCCGGCCGGATGTGGATGATGCTGAGGATGTGTAAGGGCTGAAGGTGTGCCGGCCAACGGTCGGCACCCACACAATCCCGGCACCCACCGGTGAATCCTGCAAAGGAAAACGCCGCCCATCGGGGCGGCGTCGGAAACATTACTTGACCACGCGCAGGTTCGGGCGACCCTTCGGCGGCGGGCTGGCCGGCGGCGTATCGTCCGGCGGCGTGCCTTCCTCGTGCAGCAGCTCATCGCTGGTCGGAGCGGTGTCGTTGCCCGGAATATCGTCCGGCAGCGCCATGCCCTGCCCGGTCTCTCGGGCGTACACGGCCAGCACGGCGCTGATCGGTACCTGCACCGGATAGCTGGTGCCGGAGAAGCGCGCCGAGAAGCTCACCATCTCGTTGTCGATCATCAGCCGTACGACGGCACGCTCGGCGATGTTGAGCACGACCCGGCCATCCTTCACCGCCGAAGGCGGGACCTGCACGCCGGGAACGCCGGCGTCGACCAGGATGTGCGGGGTCAGCTGGTTGTCGTTGATCCATTCCACCAGCGCCCGCAGCAGGTACGGGCGGTGGCTGGTCATGTGGAAGAAGTCTTCGGTCATGCGTGAAGTGTACGCGCCCGGCGCCCCGCCGGGGCGGATCGCCTGCACGCCGGTCGGCGTGCAGACGGGTAAATCCCCCGGATCAGACCGGCAGATCGCGCAGTTTCTTTTCCTGCTCGGTCAAACTGCGCACGAAACCGGGGTGGCGGAAGATACGGTTGCCGTAGTCTTCGATCGCCTTGCCGTCCTTCGGCAGCGGTACGTCCAGCGACTGCAGGCGCCAGATGATCGGCGCCATCGCGCAGTCGGCCAGGCTCATTTCCGGATTGAGGAAGAACTTGCTGGCCTTGAACAACGGCAGCGAGGCGGTCAGCAGTTCCTTCAAGCGCTTGCGCCCGGCCTCGGCCTGGGTCTTGTTGCCCAGCTGGATGGCCTGCACCTGCGGCACCCAGTCGTGCTCGATACGCAGCATCGCCAGGCGGATGCGTGCGCGTGAGAGCGGATCAACCGGCATCAGCGGCGGATGCGGATAACGCTCATCCAGGTACTCGCTGACCACCGATGCGGCGTACAGCACCAGCTCGCGTTCGACCAGGGTCGGCACCGAATGGTACGGATTGAGGTCGATCAGGTCTTCAGGCGGGTTCTGCGGATCGACCGGAACGAAGTCGAACGTGACCCCCTTGGCCGCCAGCACCAGGCGCACACGGTGGCACAGCACATCGTCGTTCGAGGAAAACAGCGTCAGTGTATTGCGCATGCGTACGCTCGCCGCCATCAAAGGCTCTCCCACGACAGGAGACCGCCTGCCGCATCGGCGCCGCCGGCACCGTGCCAGCGATCGACTCCTCCCCGAGTGTGCAACCGACCATCACAAAAGCCAATAGGCCCGTGCGATGGTCGGCGGCAGAATCAGTGAACGTCCTTCCAGTATTCCTTCTTCAGCAGGTACAGCAGGAAGGTCAGCAGGGCCAGGAACAGGATCACCCACACGCCCAGCTGCTGGCGCTTGAGCGCGGCCGGTTCGCCGGCGTATTCGAGGAAGTTGGTGATGTCCCGCACCGCCTGGTCGTACTGGCCAGCGTCGACCGAACCCGGCGTTTCGATCTTCAGGCCGGTCACCGGCGGGTCCATCCCCGGCGCTTCAGGCTTGCCGTGCACGGCATGCTGCAGGCCCTGCATCTCCCACAGCGGGTTGGGCATGGACGCGTTGGCGAACAGCGCGTTGTTCCAGCCCAGCGGCCGGCTGCTGTCCAGGTAGAACGACTTGAGGTAGGTGTAGACCCAGTCGCTGCCGCGTACGCGCGAAATCAGGCTGAGGTCCGGCGGCATCTTGCCGAACCACTTCTCGGCATTCTCCTTGGGCATCGCCACCGGGATCGGGTCGCCGATCGCCGAGCCGGTGAAGTTGAGGTTGTTCATCACCTCTTCTTCGGTCAGGCCCAGGTCCTGCGCCATCCGCGAATAGCGCAGGTACTTCAGCGCGTGGCAGCCGGAGCAGTAGTTCATGTACAGCTGCGCGCCGCGCTGCAGCGAGGCACGGTCACCGAGGTCGTTGCCGGCCTGCAGCAGCTTGGTGCCACCTTCGGCGGCGGAGGCCAGGAAACTGCCCAGCATCAGGGTGGCCGTCAGGGCCAGCCGGACCATCCAGCGATCAGTCATGGGTGGTCACCCTCTCCGGTACCGGCTTGGTCTTGTCCAACCGTGTCCATAGCGGCATGGTGATGAAGAACGCGAAGTACAGGAAGGTCAGCACCCGCCCGATGTAGGTCTCGTGCACGTCCGTACCCGGGCCGGAGCCGATCACGCCCAGCCACACGAAGCACACCGCCAGCACGCCCAGCATCACCTTCGAGATCCAGCCGCGGTAGCGCACCGACTTCACCTTCGCCTTGTCCAGCCATGGCACCAGGAACAGGATCGCGATGGCCGAGAACATCACCAGCACGCCACCCAGCTTGTTCGGCACCACCCGCAACATCGCGTAGTAAGGCGTGTAGTACCAGACCGGCTTGATGTGTTCCGGGGTCACCAGGCGGTTGGCCTCGGTGAAGTTGTCGTGCTCCAGGAACAGGCCACCGAAACCGGGCGCGAAGAAGATGATGAAGGCGGCGATGATCAGCAGGAAGCCGGCACCGACGCCATCCTTGAGCGTGTAGTACGGGTGGAATGGAATGCCGTCGGCCGGCGCGTTCGGCGACCAGCGGTTGCCCTTCGGCCCCTTCTTGATCTCCACGCCATCGGGGTTGTTCGAACCCACTTCGTGCAGCGCGCCCAGGTGCAGCACCACCAGCAGCAACAGCACCAGCGGCAATGCGATCACGTGCAGCGCGAAGAAGCGGTTGAGCGTGGCGTCACTGGGCAGGTAGTCGCCCATGATCCATTCGGTCAGGCCGTTGCCGATCACCGGTATCGCACCGAACAGCGAGATGATCACCTTGGCGCCCCAGAACGACATCTGGCCCCACGGCAGCACGTAACCCATGAAGGCCTCGGCCATCAGCACCAGGTAGATCAGCATGCCCAGGATCCAGACCAGCTCGCGCGGCTTCTGGTAGCTGCCGTACAGCAGGCCGCGGAACATGTGCAGGTAGACCACGATGAAGAACAGCGAGGCCCCGGTGGAGTGCATGTAGCGGATCAGCCAGCCCCACTCCACGTCCCGCATGATGTATTCAATGGAACCAAACGCCTCGGCGGCGTTGGTCTTGTAGTGCATCGTCAGGAAGATGCCGGTGACGATCTGGTTGACCAGCACCAGCAGCGCCAGCGAACCGAAGTAGTACCAGATGTTGAAGTTCTTCGGCGCGTAGTACTCGCTCACATGCTTGCGGTAGACCGGCATCAGGCCAGGCGCGCGGGCATTGACCCAGTCGGCGACGCCGCTGGCGGTACGGCTGAGGATATTGGCCATCAGGCAGCCCCCTGCGGATCGACACCGATGATGATGGTGTTGTCGTCCTGGTAGTGGTGCGCGGGCACCTTCAGGTTGATCGGTGCCGGCACGTCCTTGAAGACACGACCGGACATGTCGAAGCGCGACTTGTGGCAGGGGCAGAAATAGCCGCCCTTCCACTGCGGGTCGTAGGGTTCAGGCCGGATCTCGGCGACCATTTCCGGCGAGCAGCCCAGGTGCGTGCACAGGCCGACCAGCACGGAGATGTCCGGCTTGATCGAGCGCAGCTCGGGATTCTGCTTGAGCACGTAGTCCGGCTGCTGGTCCTTCTCGCCGGACTCGGGGTCCTTGAGACGGCCATCCAGCCCGTGCAGCGCATCGAGGATCGCCTTGGACCGCTTGACGATCCAGATCGGCTGGCCACGCCATTCCACGATCAGGCGTTGGCCTTCCTGCAGGGCGCTGATGTCGGCCACCACCGGTGCGCCGGCAAGCTTGGCGCGGGCACTGGGGTTCCAGGATTTGATGAAAGGAACTGCGGTGAATCCGACGCCGACGGCGCCCACCACGGCTGTGGTGGCAGAAAGAAAACGCCGACGTCCGGTGTTGACTGGATCGTGTACCCCATCGTTGGCCATCCGGCACTCCGATATTGATTAGGTAGCTTTAAGGCTGCCAGCGGATCCGGTGGGGGCCAGAGCCGCATTGAATCATGGGCGAGTGTAGCGGAACCGTCGCGCGCCACACAACGCATTGCAACAACATTGAATTGCGGGGTTGCCGGCCAGCGGCCGGCACTACCATTCAAACGCGTGCCGACCAACGGTGGGCACCTACTGGTGACTCAGTGCGGTGCGGTAACGCTCGGCCAACTGACCGACCCGGCGCACGTAGTACTGGGTCTCGCTGTAGGGCGGCACGCCGCCGTGGCGGTCGACCGCGCCCTCTCCAGCGTTGTAGCCGGCCGCGGCCAGGGTCAGGTCGCCATTGAAGCGCTTCAGCAACCACGCAAGATACTGAACGCCGCCGCGGATGTTCTGCCCGGCGTCATAGGAATCGCTTACGCCGAAGCGCGCGGCGGTCGGCGGCATCAGCTGCATCAGGCCCTGTGCACCGGCACGGCTGAGCGCGGTCGGGTTGTAGGCCGACTCAGCATGGATGATGGCGCGCACCACCGCCTCCTCCACGCCGAACTCGCGCGCAGCCGACGTGATCTCGGCCTGGAAGGCCGAGGTGTTCAACCGTACCGTGCCGAAGTCCACGCGCGGGGTGACACCGCAGGCGTAGCAGCGCTCCATGAAGCTGTAGCGGATGGTCCGCACCGGGCCAAGATTGGCCACCTGGGTCGGGCGCGCACTGGTGTAGTGCCGCACGCCGTCCTTCATGAAGGAATAGACCTGGCCGCTGACCATGCGCCCGGTCCGCGAGGGCGTCGGTGCGGCGACGGGTGCTGGCGCAGCCGGCGTCGGTGCGACCTGGGGGGGCGCAGCGGCGCTGGCGGCTACGGCGACCGGATTGCGTTCGATGCTGGCGACAGTGGTCGGCGCAGGCTTCGGTGCAGCCACCACCGGGCGCGGTGCCGGGCGGGTGTCACGGGTATAGCTGATGGTGCTGCAGCGCGCGCCGGCCACCCGCTTGCTCACATAACTGGTGACGCCGTCAGCGCCCTGGCACTTGTACAGGGTCCCGGCGCTGGCCGGCGCAGCGGTCAGCGCAGCGATGATGATCGCCGTTGTCCCCAGTATCCCCTTCATGGCGGCGAGTGTCCCAGCTTCGCCGGGGCTTGCCAAGCGATGTGGCTCAGCCTGTGACCGGCGGCACAGCCAGCAGCTGGCCGAGGCCCGCCAGGCGCTGTGCCAGTTCGTCGCGCAGGCCTGGCGGGGTGGTCCAAAGCGCCACCGGTATGTGGTCCAGGCTGAGGATCTGCGCCAGCATCATGCCGCGGCTCTCGGCGCCCATGCGCAGCAGGCAGTGGTCGGCACCATCCGCTTCCAGCACCCCGCACCACGGCGGGATGTGGCCTTCCAGCTCGGAATGGCTGCCGGCCAGGCGGAGGATGGCCTGCAGCGCGAACGGCGCCTGGCTGACCGCCTGCCGCACCATCACGTCCGGGGGCGCTGGCGTGCGCCGATGCAGGCCGGGCCCGGAACATTCGCGCACCGCGCCCATGCGGTCCACGCGCAGGGTGCGCCAGTCCTGGCGTCCCAGGTCCCAGGCCAGCAGGTACCAGCGCCGGCCATAGTTGACCAGGTGCTGGGCCTCGACTTCGCGCTGGGTGACCGCGTCCTGCGCACTGCGGTACTCGAAGGCCAGCCGCGACGCCTGCCTGCAGTGCTGCGCCAGCCGCCCCAGCAGGCGGGCGTCGGTGGCGGGCAGATCCGACAGGGTGGCGGTGGCGGCATGCACTTCGCCGGCCTGCTGGCGACGGCGGGTGGGCACCAGCGGATCCAGCTTGGACAGCAGGCCACGCGCGGTGTCGTCGATGCCGGCAACGGTGGCCGACGCCGCGCGCAGGGCGATGGCCAGCGTGGTCGCCTCTTCTTCATCCAGCAGCATCGGCAGTACCGGTGCTCCCGACCCCAGCTGGTAACCGCCCCCTACCCCGGCCGAGGCCTGCACCGGGTAGCCAAGTTCGCGCAGGCGCTCGATGTCGCGGCGGATGCTGCGCCGGCCCACGCCCATGCGCTCGGCCAGCTCAGCGCCGGACCACTGCCGGCGGGCCTGCAACAGGGCGATCAGGCGCA
This sequence comes from Stenotrophomonas maltophilia, assembly GCF_013464485.1. Taxonomy (GTDB): domain Bacteria; phylum Pseudomonadota; class Gammaproteobacteria; order Xanthomonadales; family Xanthomonadaceae; genus Stenotrophomonas; species Stenotrophomonas maltophilia_AW. The sequence goes on along the minus strand of NZ_RAUX01000012.1, from coordinate 45,353 downwards.
GCAGTCGATGGGCGGTATGGCGCATGAAGGATCGAGGACAGAAGTCGTCCGCAATAGTGCCTCAGGATGGGCTCCAGTTCACCACCCACTGCAAGGAGCACTGCCATGACCTCTCGCCAGATCACCCTGTACCACGCCGCCCGTTCCCGCTCGAGCGGCGCGGTGGCCCTGCTCGAAGCGCTCGGTGCCGACTACCGCATGCAGGTGCTGGACCTGAAGGCCGGCGCCAACCTGGCCCCGGCCTACCTGGCCATCAACCCGATGGGCAAGGTACCGGCCATCGTCCACAACGGTGCGCTGGTCACCGAGCAGGTGGCGATCTACCTGTATCTGGCCGACCTGTACCCGGAAGCGGGGCTGGCCCCGCCGATCGGTGATGCCCTGCGCGGCCCCTACCTGCGCTGGATGGCCTTCTACGGCGCGTGTTTCGAGCCGGCGATGATCGACCGCGCGATGCGTCGCGATCCCCCGCCGCATGCTTTTTCGCCTTACAACGACGCCGATACCGTGCTGCAGGTGATCGAGGCGCAGCTGGCGCAGGGGCCCTATCTGCTGGGCGAGACCATGAGCGCGGCGGATGTGCTGTGGGGCAATGCCCTGCAGTGGACCACGGCCTTCGGCCTGGTGCAGCCGGCGCCGGCAACGGCCGCGTTCATCGCCCGGATGGCGGAACTGACCGCATTCGACCGCTCGCGGCAGATCGATGCGGAGCTGGTGGCGGCGTAAGAGGCACCCGCCGGGCTTCCCTTGTAGCGCCGAGCCCGCGCTCGGCTGGTTTCAATAGAAGCGGGAAGAGCAGCCGAGCGTAGGCTCGGCGCTACAGGGGCGCGGCGGGGCGCAGGATGCGGGTAGAATTGCCGCCTTTCCCGCCACCCGAATGGATTAAGCGCCATGACCGGGACGCCAGACGTCTTTCCGCCCGCCACGCCGGGCGGTACCCCGCTCGTTGCCCTGCCCACTGGTCCGCGCAAGCCCGACCAGGTGAAAGGCAAGCTGTACATCAAGACCCACGGTTGCCAGATGAACGAGTACGACTCGGCCAAGATGGCCGACGTGCTCGCTGCCAGTGATGGCCTGGAACTGACCGATACCCCGGACGACGCCGACGTCATCCTGGTCAACACCTGCTCCATCCGCGAGAAGGCGCAGGAGAAGGTGTTCAGCCAGCTGGGCGTGTGGAAGGGCCTGAAGAACAAGGGCCGCGAGGTCATCATCGGCGTCGGCGGCTGCGTCGCCTCGCAGGAAGGCGAAGCGATCATCAAGCGCGCGCCGTTCGTGGACCTGGTGTTCGGCCCGCAGACCCTGCATCGCCTGCCGGAACTGATCCGCGCGCGCCGCGAGCAGAAGCGCCCGCAGGTGGACATCAGCTTCCCCGAGATCGAGAAGTTCGACCGCCTGCCGGAGCCGCGCGCCGAAGGTGCTTCGGCGTTCGTGTCGATCATGGAAGGTTGCTCCAAGTACTGCTCGTTCTGCGTGGTGCCCTACACCCGCGGCACCGAGGTCAGCCGCCCGTTCGAGGACGTGGTGGTGGAAGTGGCCCAGCTGGCCGCGCAGGGCGTGCGCGAGATCAACCTGCTCGGCCAGAACGTCAATGCCTATCGCGGCCCGTATGGCGACGGCGAGTTCGCCGACCTGGGCCTGCTGATCCGCACCATCGCCGAGATCGACGGCGTCGGCCGCATCCGCTTCACCACCTCGCATCCGCTGGAGTTCAGCGATTCGCTGATCGATGCGTTCCGCGACGTGCCGCAGCTGGCCAACTTCCTGCACCTGCCGGTACAGGCCGGCAGCGACCGCGTGCTGTCGGCGATGAAGCGCGGCTACACCGCGCTGGAATTCAAGTCGAAGATCCGCAAGCTGCGCGCGGTGCGCCCGGACATCTCGATCAGTTCGGACTTCATCGTCGGTTTCCCCGGCGAGACCGATGCCGACTTCGAGAAGACCATGAAGCTGATCGAGGACATCGGCTTCGATCACAGCTTCTCCTTCATCTATTCGCGCCGCCCGGGCACGCCGGCTGCGGATCTGGAAGACACGATCAGCGATGCCGAGAAGCACGCGCGCCTGTCGCGCCTGCAGGAGCGCATCAATGCACACGCCGCCGGCATCTCCGAGAAGATGGTCGGCACCGTGCAGACGGTGCTGGTGGAAGGCCCTTCGCGCAAGAATCCGAACGAACTGACCGGCAAGACCGAGAACATGCGCTCGGTGAACTTCCCGGCGCCGGCGCGCTTGATCGGCCAGTTCGTGGATGTGGTGATTACCGAAGCACTGACCAATTCGCTGCGCGCGCGGGTGGTGGCGGAGTAAAGTCAGGGTGTGCCGACCAACGGTCGGCACCCACCGGAAATGATGCCGGCCAGCGGCCGGCACTACCGGATGGCATGCCTTCAATCCAGGCGCTTGCGGAAACGCAGGATCGCCAGCGTCATCATCACCACGATGAAGGCCAGCAGCGCCAGCGCGTCGTGCCACAGCTCCCACAGCGAGGCGCCGCGCAGCATGATGCCGCGCACCAGGCGCAGGAAGTGGGTCAGCGGCAGCACTTCGGCCAGCCACTGCACCGGCCGTGGTATGCCGGCGAACGGGAACATGAAGCCGGACAGCAGGATCGACGGCAGGAACAGGAACAGCGTCATCTGCATCGCCTGGAACTGCGAGCGCGCGCGCGTGGAGATCAGCAGGCCCAGCGCGAGGTTGGCCAGCACCAGCAATACCGCAGCCAGGTAGATATCCAGCAGGCTGCCGCGGATCGGCACCTGGAACAGCCAGGTGCCCAACACCAGCACCAGCGTGGTCTGCAGCAGGCCAATGGCCGCATAAGGCAGCACCTTGCCCACCATCAGTTCGCTGCGCGAGACCGGCGTGGCGATCAGCAGCTCCATGTTGCCGCGCTCGCGTTCGCGCACCACCGCCACCGCCGTGAACATCACCAGGGTCATGGTCAGGATCACTCCGATCAGCCCCGGCACGATGTTCACCGCCGAGCGCCGCTGCGGGTTGTAGAAACTGGTCACGCTGACCTGGCCGCTGGCGATGCTGCCTTCGCGCAGCGGCCGTGTGTTGCTGGTCGGGCGCGTGTCGAGCGGCACCTGCGCCAGCTGGATCGCCGCACTCTGCACCACGGTGTCGCTGCCATCGACCAGCACCTGTACCGCTTCGCGCCCATCGAAACGGCGACGCTCGAAATCTGCCGGCACCACGATGCCGACACTGATCTCGCCGCGGCGCAGCGCCTGCATCAGCTGGTCCGGACTGTAGGCTTCGCTGCGCGGGGTGATCACACCGGTGGCGACCATGTCCTGCACCAGCGCGCGCGAGGCTGCGCTGTTGGCCTGGTCGGCCACACCCGCATCAAGGTGGCGCAGGTTGAGATTGATCGCATAGCCGAACAGCAGCAGCTGCATCACCGGAATGCCGACGATCATCGCCAGCGTGATGCGATCACGGCGCAGCTGCCGCAGTTCCTTGAGCATGATCGCCCACAACCGACGCAGGTTCATGCCGCCGGCTCCCGGTCACGACCGCGGGTGGCGGCGACGAACACGTCTTCCAGATTCGGCGCCACCGCCTCGATGCGCGCCTGCGGATCGGCACCGGCCAAGGCGCGCTGCAAGGCGGCCATGTCGGCCGCGTCTTCACTGCACAGTACGCGCAGCTGCGTGCCGATCTGCGCCACGCTCAGCACCCCGGGCAGTTCGGCCAGCGCGCGGCTGGCCTGGCGTGGCTGCGAAGAGGTGACCTGCAGCGTGCGCCCCTGCAACCGCGCGCACAGTTCGGCCGGCGTGCCATCGGCCACCAGCGCGCCGCGATCGAGGATCGCCAGCCGGTGGCAGCGCTCGGCCTCGTCCATGTAGTGGGTCGAGACCAGCACCGTGGTGCCGGCGTCGGCCAGTTCGAACAGCGCCTCCCAGAAGTCGCGGCGCGATTCCGGGTCGACCGCACTGGTCGGTTCGTCGAGGAACAACAGTTCGGGCCCATGCACCACCGCACCGGCCAGGGCCAGGCGCTGCTTCTGCCCGCCGCTGAGCGTGCCGGCCAACTGCGGCTGCCGGTCCTGCAGCCGATACTGCTGCAACAGTGCATCGACGCGCTGCCGGGCCTGCGCGCGCGGCAGATCCTGGATGGCGGCCAGGAACTCCAGGTTCTCGCGCACCGACAGGTCTTCGTACAGCGAAAAGCGCTGGGTCATGTAGCCGATGCGCCGACGCAGCGCTTCGGCCTGTTCGGGCACAGCGAGGCCGAGCACCTCGATCTGACCCGCACTCGGTTCCAGCAGGCCGCACAGCATGCGGATGGTGGTCGACTTGCCCGAGCCGTTCGGGCCGAGGAAGCCATAGACCTGGCCACGCGGTACCGTCAGGTCGACATTGTCCACGGCCAGCAGATCGCCGAAGCGCCGGGTCAGGCCCTGCGCACGCACGGCAATGTCCTCGCCGGTGTTCAGAAGCTCACCCGCACCGGCAACCCGGCCGGCAGTTTCTGCATGTCGGTCGCCTCGTCCACTTCGATCTCGGCCAGGTAGCTCAGCCGCGCGACGTCGTCGCCGGTCAATGCGTAGTACGGCGTAAATGAAGGCTCGCTGCGGATCGAGCGCACATGCCCCTTCAACGCAGCGCCCTGCCCTTCCAGATGCACCTGCGCGGCCTGCCCGACCTTGACCTGCAAACGTAGCGGCTGCGGCAGGTAGACGCGCGCATAAGGACGCTCGCCAACCAGCATCACCGCCAGTGGGGCACCCACCGGGGCCTGGTCGCCCTGCCGGTACGGCAAGGCATCGACCACGCCATCGCGGGGGGCGCGCAGCTGCAGCTTCTGCAGGTTGACGCCCTGCACCACCTGCTGTGCCTGCGCAGCGTCCGCCGCCGCCTGGCCCTGCGCGATGTCCTGCGCGCGGCTGCCATGCACCAGCTCCAGCCAGGCCTGCTCGGCGGCGCGCACGCTGGCCTCGGCATTGCCGGCGGCCGCCCGCGCGCGGTCCAGCTCGGCGGCGGCGATCAGGCGCTGGCGTGCCAGCGGCTGCACCCGCCGGTAGTAGGCACTGGCCTCGACGGCCTGCGCGCGCAGTGCGGTCAGCTGCGCCTGGGCTTGCGCGATCTGCTCCTGGCGCGGGCCGATCTTCAGTTCTTCCAGCTGCGCCTGCGCACGCGCGGTGTCGGCCTGTGCGGCGGCGAACTGGGCGTCACCGCGGGCCGGGTCCAGCTGCATCAGCACGGTGCCGGCCTTGACCTGCTGGCCTTCTCGCACCTCCACCGCTGCAATCACTTCGGCCGCCGGGGCCGGCACGGTGACCCGGTCCCATTCCAGCGTTCCCAGTGCAGTCGGTGGCGCCTGGCCACAGCCTGCCAGCAGGGCCAGGCCCACCAATCCGAACCCACGCATGCCGTTGCCCATGTCCATCCCCTCCAGCGACGGCGCTACGGTGCCATCTGCCCCGTGCACCCGCGATGATGCCGATCCGCCCTGGCGGTTTTTTCGCCACGCCCTGGCAGGCCTTGTGCCGTCAGGGTCTGGTCCACCTATCCACAGGTTGATTCGGCATCATTCCACAGCTGGTGTGGAAAAGCGGCAGGAGGATGGCCGGATTGCTCGCTTGGCAATGGAACGTGCGCCGGCGGCAGGATGGATCGCGCAGCGGCGGAGCCGGTCAATCCTTGCAACAGGGTCTGCTGCACCCAGTACTGCTGCTTCAGCACGGCACCGTCGAACAGGCTGCCTTCCGGATGCACGGGCAAGGTGATGTACACATGGAAGCCCTGTCCGGCCACGATGGCGCGACGGATGCGCGCGGCGATGGCCGCCACCAGCGGGTTGCTGGCCGCCGTCTTCACGCCCTGCTTGCGCTTCACCAGGTCCTGCACGACGCCGGTTTTGCCGATCCGGCCACTCATGGCCACGCCCTTGTCGACGTAGCCGACCTTCTTCTTCTCCGCTTCGGTCATGGGCCGCCGTTCGCCGCCCTTGATCGCCGTCTCCACCGTCCTGCCCGCTTCAGCGTCGGACCAACCGCATTCGGAAATCAGGAACTGGGTCTCGAGGTAGACAAAAGCGCGCGCCGAGGCGATGCAGTTGACCATCGCATCAAGGATGGAGTGCATTGGCTGGTTGCGCTCCCAGTACGGCTGCAGGCAGCTGGCATCGTCCAGGTTCAGGCCGAGTTCCTTGCAGCCCTTCTTCTCCAGCGCATGCAATGCCGTGCCCGAGGAACGCACGATCTGTACGGTGACGTCGCCGGCTGTGCCCGGCCGGGCCAGGTTACCGAACAACGCCTGCATGCCGCCCATCGACTGCAGCCATTGATCGCTCAACGGCGTCAGTTCCATGCCACGTGCCAGCGTGGTCTGCTCCGGCAGGCCGGCGCCGTCACGAGTTCGGGATAGAAGTCTCGCCCTACTCGCCCGGCAACCCCAGCTTGGTCGTCCCAAACCCGTACTTGGTTTCCATCAGCTTCTTCACCGGGCCCATACCCTCCACGCTCATCTTCCCGTCCGGCGTGCCGCAGCGAGTGCCGACCTGCGTCCTGGCGTACTGCAGTTCGGCTTCACGACTGCGCTTGGGCCGAGGATCGGGCTCCCACCAGGGGAAATGGGCGTAGGGCTTGTTGGTCGAGACTTCGTAGCGCCAGCACACGAACGACAGGGTCTCTCTACCGGCAGCGTCATAGTCGTACACGCGGTAAGAGCTGTAACCACTGGTGAGGGGCGTGAGCTTCAAGATGCCCTTGTCGGCGTAGGCGCGCAGGTTTTCGGTGTAGCCGCCATCATTGGAAACCGGACCGGACAGAATCACCCGCGTAAGCTTGCCCTTTGCGTCGTAGTTTTCCTGACGATTCAGGTCCAGCGTACGCCACTGGCGTTCACGGGGATACTTCGCGCTGGGAGCGAAGATCTCATAGATCTCGCTCCCGGTGCGATGCTGATAACTGCGCACACGTGTGTAACCACCAATTCCACTGAACTGCGCACCTGCGGCACTCAATGGTACGGCCTCGGCGGGAAACGCGTAGCGAAGCACCTCGCCTTGTGTGGAGGCTCTCTGCGAAAAAATCGGCGTCACGTCGAAGGGCGCAATGGTCGCAGAATAGCTCTTCAAGCGAACCAATCCATGCTTTTCGTTGGAATCGAAGTGAACTTCACGAAGAATCTGATCAGCGCTGCCGTCCTTCAAGTAGACCACCCCCTGCCCAGACCAAGTGCCATTGCGCTCGTCGCCGCCCGCTGGCAGAACGAGCGGCGTGCCCTTCTGTGCAGCAGCTGAACTTGGCTTGCGCATATCCATGACTTCAACGCGACCATCTGGATAGTAGGTGTACCCGGTGACCTGAGACGGCACCAATTCCATGCTGAGATTCGAACATTGGAAACCGGGCTTCAATGACACCTCCGCCCCCGGCGACCCAGAAACCATGATTACGCGACCAGCGTTGTCATAACGAACACAGGCTTCTGGAACACTCATTCGATAGAAGTCCCGGACACTGTCCTCCCGCCCGCCTTGAAACATCGGCCGGGACAACCGGACTTCCCCCAGCCTGCCCGCTGAATCGTAGGAATATGCACGAACTTCATCGAGGTAGAAGTAGGGAAAAACTTTCTTCACAACTGGGTTCTCTGGTGGCAACTCCTTCCCCGCTGGAGATAGCGCACCTGCATCTGCTACCGATCTTCTTGCCCAGTTCTCAACCCGGCAGACACGCTTCCCGCCTATACCATCCGACTCAAGATAGATGATCTGCCCACCATCCTGATCGAACCCTCTGTTACGAACCAGAGAAGCATCCGGCACAATTTCCGGAAGACTCACCCTCCTGTCTTCAGTAATCCTTGGAAGACGGTAAGTGACCTTTTCCGCGTTTGATGGCGACAGCCGCATTTCCACTCCGGCTGTAGGTGCCAGCAAAGGAGCTTCAGCATCGTTGCAAGCAGCGCGAACAGTTGCGCTGGCGGCAAGCACAGCAACGAAGAGCAACTTCGAGGAAACACATCTGCTTTCATGCTTCAAGCATTTCATCCCTGCCTTCTCTACAACTTGCCAAGTGTGCCCAACGCTGGGGCCACCGGGACAATGAATCGATGAAGATTCTTCTGATCCTTCATCGTGCCCGAGGAACGCGCAATCTGTACTGCAGCCATTGATCGCTCAACGGCGTCAGTTCCGTGCCACGCGCCAGCGTGGTCTACTCCGGCAGGCCGACGCCTGTCACAAGTTCGGGAAAGAAGTCTTGCCCTACTCGCCCGGCAATCCCAGCTTGGTCGTCCCAAACCCGTACTTGGTTTCCATCAGCTTCTTCAGCGGGCCCATACCCTCCACGCTCATCTTCCCGTCCGGCGTGCCGCAGCGAGTGCCGACCTGCGTCCTGGCGTACTGCAGTTCGGCTTCACGACTGCGCTTGGGCCGAGGATCGGGCTCCCACCAGGGGAAATGGGCGTAGGGCTTGTTGGTCGAGACTTCGTAGCGCCAGCACACGAACGACAGGGTCTCTCTACCGGCAGCGTCATAGTCGTACACGCGGTAAGAGCTGTAGCCGCTTGTGAGAGGCGTGAGCTCCAAAACGCCCTTCTCGGCGTAGGCGCGCAGGTTCTCGGTGTATGCGTCACCAGAGACCGGGCCGGACAGGATCACCCGCGTGAGCTTGCCCTTTGCGTCGTAGTTTTCCTGACGATTCAGATCCAGCGTGCGCCACTGACGTTCACGGGGGTACTTTGCGCCAGGAGCAAAAATCTCGAAGATGCGCTGTCCGGTGCGGTGGAAATACTCACGAACGCGCGTATATGCGGTTACGCCGTCAAATTGCCCCTTCAGCACATCTGGCGATACACGCTCTCCAGGGAAGGTGTAGTTCAACTCCCTACCTTCATCCCGACTGCGTTGCTCAAAGATGGGCGTCGAGTCGGATGAAGCGATGGCAAAGTATTTACTCTGAATACCAGTAAGCCCGCGCTTATCACTCATCTGAAACGAAGCACCAATGCGGTGATGGATGCTGGCACCGTTAAAGAAAAAATCCCCCTGCGCGTACCAGGCCCCATCAGTTGCCTCGGTTCCGAAGTCGACATCCTCTTGCTCTGCGCTCTCCCCAAGCTTGCGTGTAGCCTTCTTGGTCATATCCAAAGCCAAGAATCCATCAGGCCGATAAGAAAAGTATCTTGTATCTACACTTACTGGCTTATCTCGAAGATCCGAGCACTGAAAATGCGGATCCTCCGAGACGATCAACCCAGAACTCTCATTTGCCACCTCTACGCGACCATTTTCGTCATAGAGCGCACAGAACGTTGTGACCTTACGGCCCGACGTGCCGGTCTGTTGAATCGATGTCAATTGACCCGACGCATCGTAATCAAGCTCGTGCGCCTTATGCATTTCAAAGTACGGATACAGCAACTTGACTGCAGGATGCAGGCTTTGGGGAGGCGCTTCACCAATCAGCTTGGACTCCCGCCTTCTCCATTCCTCAGCACGGCAAATCCGCTGCCCTTGGCCAGTAGTTTCCAGATAGTAGACCGAACCACCATTCGAGTCGAATGGAACGTTGTTCAACTTAGCCAGATCAGGACCGGTCCTGATTCTTATGTAAGGTGCCACCTCGTTCGCGCGACTGAGGCTGGCGCCTACTGCATCTCCTCCACCATCCAAGCTTGGCGTAAACTTGACCACCATGCTGTGTCCCTGAAAGCGGCCATCCCCTTCATTTTTTGAACTGCAACCTGCATGCGCGGCTTGCACGGCGCACAGAGCACTCACTGCAATCAGTGCTTTCAGCAGCAAATACTCACTCACACCTTTTCTCCTTTACTCAAGGCAGCATGTCGAGTCGAGTATGCCAATTCACTTGACCTATCCCCCTGAACAGGCAGGGCTGCAATGATCTCGCTCGGCATCGCGGCAGCCGGATCGTCCATGCTGCTCCCCCAAAGCAGCGGCATGGTGACCCAAAAGCCCTTAATCCGCGGACGTCCTGGCTCGCCCCTGAGGAAGTCAGTCGCCTTGCGCACATCATGCCGACCGACAGCACTGGTCACATAGTCGTTCTCAACACTAGGCTCCTGCATGAAGTCTGGTTGCAGGTCTGGTGGTTGCGCATACAACATGCGCTTGACGTGTCCCTTGTCACTCAGGCCTGCTGCGGGGAACCCATGAAACACGGAATCATAGCGGGGAAACGAATCACGTGGGACATTGGTGAAGACCTGCTGATAGGCATCCGAATTAGCGTCAGCAATCTTCCTGATCCCCTGCCAAGTTCTGGCGCTTGCCGGCTGTTCGATCTGCGGAACTGGATCTACCATATGAAACCAAGGCAGATACGCCCCCGCAGCTCCAGCTGCAGAGTATGGTTTCTTCTTTTTCTCTGACAGCTCTTGAATCGCCTGCCCCAGGAACTTCTTCCAGAGATTCATCCGCAGATCCCGCGCAAACTTCCGGGTTATCACCTGCACGCCATTGCCCAGGTCCATCGACTTGGCCGCACCGTCCACGATCACTGCGGCGATCTCGGTGTCACCCGTGCCCAGCAGGCTGCGGTCGTTGCAGTTCGCACTTCCAATGATGGCCACGGCGTCGTCCACGATCAGCAGCTTGGAGTGTACGTAACACTGCTCGGTCACCACGTACAAGGGGGTGGCCTGGTCGGCGCCGATCGTATGCGGTGCGTAGTGGTTCTTGTGGTTGATGTCGGCCAGGACCCCATAACTTCTCAGGTTCATTACCGACAGGTATTCCTTCCAGCGCCCGGCCTTCACCTCTGCCTGCAGGTCGGCCTCTTCCACGCTCGCCTCGCGGATGTCCTTGTCGCGCGCGATCAGTGAACGGCAGATGCGGCGGATCAGGCTGTCGTCGCCACGCAACAGGGTCTGCTGCACCCAGTACTGCTGCTTCAGCACGGCACCGTCGAACAGGCTGCCTTCCGGATGCACGGGCAAGGTGATGTACACATGGAAGCCCTGTCCGGCCACGATGGCGCGACGGATGCGCGCGGCGATGGCCGCCACCAGCGGGTTGCTGGCCGCTGACTTCACGCCCTGCTTGCGCTTCACCAGGTCCTGCACAACGCCGGTTTTCCCGATGGGCCCACTCATGGCCACGCCCTTGTCGACGTAGCCGGCCTTCTTTTTTTCGGCTTTGGTCATGGGCCGCCGCTCGCCGCCCTTGATTGCCGTCTCCACCGTCCTGCCGGCTTCAGCGTCGGACCAACCGCATTCGGAAATCAGGAACTGGGTCTCGAGGTAGACAAAGGCGCGCGCCGATGCGATGCAGTTGACCATCGCGTCAAGGATCGAATGCATCGGCTGGTTGCGCTCCCAGTACGGCTGCAGGCAACTGGCATCGTCCAGATTCAGGCCGAGTTCCTTGCAGCCCTTCTTCTCCAGCGCATGCAATGCCGTGCCCGAGGAACGCACGATCTGTACGGTGACGTCGCCGGCCGTGCCCGGCCGGGCCAGGTCACCGAACAACGCCTGCATGCCGCCCATCGACTGCAGCCATTGATCGCTCAACGGCGTCAGTTCCATGCCACGTGCCAGCGTGGTCTGCTCCGGCAGGCCGGCGCCCGTCCAGTCGTTGGCACCGCGGATGCCACGGTTCAGGACCTTGCGCACCGCCGTGCCGATTTCACGGTCACCGCGCTGGTTCTGCCAGACCATCGCGTTCCAGCGGTGCATGAAGTTGCGGCAGATATCGAACACCGCCGGGCCCTGCAGGCGCGCGTGCACGTCCTGCCACGGCATGCGCGGCTGGCGGCCACTGTCGAGCAGGCGCTGGATGCGATCCACCGGCTCGTTGATCCACTTCACCAGCGATTCCCACGCCTGTTTGGCCTTGTTGAACTTGGCCTCGATCTCGTCATATTTGGTCTTGGCATCCTTGACCAGCGAGTCAGGATCGCGCACGTATCCCACAACGGTGGTGGCCGTCTTGATCGGGCCCAGAATGACGTCCTTGATCGCGGCCTTGCGCTCATCGACCCACTCGCCGAACTTCTTCGCCTGGATCTTCGTGAAGCCTTCCACCGCACGCCCGGCGGCGGCAGCCGCCTCGCCGACGTTCAGCTTGACCGCTTCGTCGGCGGCCCGGTTGGAGGCGGCGATGACGTCGGCGTATTCCTTTTCGATCTCGGTCAACCACCCTTGAATGGCCAGGAAGGTCTTGGCGACCGAACGCTGTACCTTCACGGCTTCTTCCATGCCCGGAATGACCATCTCGGCAAGCTTGCGGATGCCTTCGCGCTCCAGCGCGTCGGGCACGCCCAGCTTATCCGCATAGTCCTGCAGTTCGGCCAGCGCGGCGCCGGCATCCCACTGCGCCTTCATCCGGTCCAGCGCGATGGCCAGGCCCGGCACGTATGCCTGGGCAAAGCCGGGGCGGACACGGCCGACCGCGTCCGGGCTGGTATCAGGCTTGTCCAGGGTCAGGTCCTGCTCAGCCCTCGTCATGCCCCGAAACTTGCTCAGGCAATTGTTGTAGTGGTCATTGAGCACATGCAGCGTCGGGTCGCAGACCACGTCGAAGTTGCCGTCGTCCCAGCGCCCGTGGGCGATGTCCAGGCCGCCGACGAAGGCGATCTTCCCGTCCACCACCAGGATCTTCTGGTGGTGCGAGAAGGCGATGTTGAAGGCATCGGTGCGGCCGGTGGCCGGGTTGTGCAGGCCGACCTGCACCTGCCCCGGCGTATTGGCATCCTGCATCTTGTACAGGGCCGTGCGCGCCTCGTTCTCGTGGGTGTAGGCCGCCGCCTCGACACTGTCGTAGAGCAGCACCCGCACGTCCACGCCGCGCTGGTTGATGGCATCGAACAGCAGTTCGCTCAGGCGGCTGACGTGGGCACCACCGCGGCTGTCCAGCTCGGTGTCGAAGTTCATCTGCCAGTCGGCGATGAAGATGAACTTCTGCGCGCCGCGGATGGCATCGGCCATCGCCTTCATCGCGGAGCGGCCGTCGGTGTAGGCGTCAACCTTGTTGCCGCTCCGCACCGGTGCGAACTGCCGGTCCGGCGGCGCGTAATAGTCGCCGCTGGTGGTGCCCTTCTGCCCGTCCAGGCAGGTCAATGCGTTATGCGGGACGCTGCCCAGCTTGGTGCCGTCTGCCATCACTGGATCTCCTTGCGCTGGGCCGGGTCGGCGTCGATATGCGACTGGAATTCGTACTCGGCGCGCTGCCGGTAGGCATATAGCGCCGCGTCATCCGGAAGGTCGGCCAGGGTCTTGCCGTAGTTGATCGCTTCGAGCGTGTCCATGGTGGCGCGCACGCCCGGCGAACTGCTGTAGGGGCGCGGACGCTGCAGGGGAATCACGTCGATCCCATGCACCAGGAACAGGCGCCCCGGGAACCGGCCGGCATCGTTCCAGATCTTTGCGCACAGGTTGTCATCCAGGCTGACGTCGCCCTGCTCGTCGGCCTGCCCTTCGGCAAGGGTCTCGGCCCAGTTGCCCGGTACCAGCGCGCCATCACGCATGTCCTCGTCCAGCGCCTGGCGGGTACGCACGATCTTCCAGGGCTGGCCTGCCAGCGGATGCCCCTGTGGTCCCGGAATGTCCTGCAGGCGGAAGGCCAGCTTCGGAATCTGCTCGCTGAGGGTGCTGGTCGGCATGTCCGGGAGCGCGTAGCTGAGCTGCGCAGGCCCGACGAAGGATTTCTGTCCGGCATGCACGGTGATGGTGCCGGGACAGTTCACGACCAGGTTGCCGCCCTCCAGGGTGAGGCTGGCACCACCGGCGGTGGCGATGTGCAGGGTGCGCGGCGCGGCCAGCTCGACAGCGGCCTGGGCGCTGGCGGCACGCAATGCCGCCCGCGACTGCACGGTGATCGCTGCGGACTGGGCGCGGACGTCCAGCGCTGCCTGCCCCGCTACCACGGTCAATGCCGCATCGCCGGCAAACCTCCGACCGCTGGCGGCCAGCAGGCCGACCGCCTGCGTCGCGTGCAGGCGCGCGTTGCCGGCCACGCTGGCATCACTGTGCTGGCCACTGGCCAGGACCACCTGGCAGGCGCTGCTCCAGTGCAGGCCCTGACCGGTGACCATCGCCAGCCCCGCGTGGCCATGCAGCCCCAGCGTGGGTTCACTGGTGTGCGGGATGTTGCCGTCCGTGGCGCGGTCATCGCCGCCCGCGCGGGCCTGGCCATAGGTCTGCCCTGGCACCATGGCGCGGGCGATCCGCTGCAGGCCAGCCAGACCGGCGCTGTCGTCCGGCGGCGCATGACTGGCCAGGCCGACGGTATGCTGGACCGCGGCCACGTTGTGACTGGAGGCCGCCAGCGTGGTGGCCTGCAGCAGCAGCGCGCCTGCGGGCACCGCTTCGCCGGCCGGCGACAACGCGGTATGCGGGCGTGCGCTCAACCAGGCGCCACGTTCGGCGCGCAGCGCCCCCCAGGCATCGCTGCGCAGTTCCACGCCCTCACCGCGCAGGGAACCGCGATGGTTGTCGGCCTGGTGCAGCAGGTGCCCCAGGTTCAGTTCGCTGTGGGCCTGGCTGCTGGCCAGCTGCAGGCGCAGCTGCGCATCGGTATCGTCGAAGACCAGGCGGTTGTAGCCACTGCCGGACCATTCCCGTGACTGGATGCCCCACAACGCACCGGCATGCCGATGCTGGTCGTCACCGGCGGCCATGGCATGCCAGGCCGGCGCGTGTCCGCCGGCCGCGTTGCCCTGCGCGCTAGGACGGGTGTCGGCGGCCTGCTTGAACAGGCCGCTGCCACTGTCCGTCGCGGCAGCGCCGGCAGGCGTGGGGGCGATACCGGCGTCGCCACGACCGTTGTAGAGGGCACCGAGCACCAGCGGCCGGTCAATGTCGCCCTCAAGGAAACCAACCAGCACCTCCTGGCCCACGCGGGGCAGGAACTGCGCCCCTACACCCGGCCCAGCATAGCGCTGAGCCACCCGCATCCAGCAGGTGGCGGCCGCATCGGAGGCTCCCTGCAGATGCAGGCGGACCCGTATCCGGCCCTGGCTGTCGGCATGCAGGTCGGTATCGTCACGACCTGCGCCGGCCACCACCGTGGCACTCTGGTAGCCCGGCGCGATCGGTCGCGGGTTCAGACGTTCCCCGGTGCCGTCGGGCAGGACCGGACGCCAGCGCTGCTGCTGGTCGACGGCACGGAACCGGTTGGCGTAGCCCCTCGCCGGGCTTGCTTCCAGCGGCGCACCGGGCAACGTGGCGCTGGCGGACAGCCAGCGTGCCGGCGGCGCAGCTCGCGCCTGATCGCGCCCTTGCGCGACGGGTAGCGGGTTGCAGCCATGATGGAGTATCTCGGTGGGCAGGATCACCGGCGCCGGACCGGTGCCCATGGCCAGCACGCGGATGAACCGGCCCGCCTGCAGGCTGCGGACAGTGCCCGCCCCCCACCAGCCTCCCAACCCGGCTTCATGGGCTTCGGCGGCCAGCCGTGCCCGACGCTGGCCATCACCGGCGTCGGCAAACGCATGCGCACCGGCGGGATCGTAGACCTCGCGCGGGCTGTGACCGGCGCCCTGCAACGGCAGCTGCGCATGGCGCACCAACGGTCCCTTGTAGTCGCTGGTGACCAAGGACAGTCGGTTGCTGCCCAGCTGCCGACGCGTGCCCAGCACCTGCAGGGTATCGGCCTGCTCGGTGCCGTCATGGCGGTGGAAGCGGATGCCGCCGTCGCGGGCTGACTGCGGATTCTCCGGCTGCGCGCTGCTGTCGGAGAACAGCACAAGCGTCAGTGCGCCTTCATCGTCGCTTTCGAACGCACCGGCAATCCCCTCTTCGGCCAGCAGACGCCGCACGAAGGCCAGGTCCGATTCCCGATACTGCACGCAGTAGCCGCGCACGGGTGCGGCGGCCAGGTCGGCCACCGCGTCGTCGCTCCAGCGCCACTGGGCCAGCCCGGCATGCCCGCCCAGCACGTCCTCGACGATCTCGCGCACGCTGCGCGCCTGGTACACACGGCTGTGCCGGGCATGCGCCAACAACCAGGTCCACGGCACGCAGCGCAGGCGGTAGCGCGCCAGCCCTCCGTCGGTATCCAGCAGGCGCATCGCGGCGATGTAACCGCAACGGACATGGTCCTGACCGTCATCCAACCGGGTGATCAGCGTCGCCTTGCGCCCGGGGCCCTCGCTGATGGGCAGGCCGGCATCCACATGCAGCACATCCACCCAGTAATCGAATCCGTCGCCGAGGCGCTCGTGCCCCCACCATTGCTCCACGAGCAGCGGGGGCAGGCCCTCGGCCTGCAGACGGTGCAGCTGGAGCTCGGGCTCCAGCCCGGCCAACGAGGCGAGTACGACTCGCGCGTGTGAAGCATCCATGACGTCTCCTGGGCCAGGCACTCCTGTCCTGGCGATGGCTTGCCTGCCACTTCCACCCTGGTGACCCGACTCCTGCGTTCGGGAGCGGGCCGCACGGGCGGCCCGCGCACAGCGCTGGCCTGGGTGGAAGACCCTGTTTCCTTGGGGCTCGGGTCGATACTCGTTGCTGCACTGGGCTACCGTCAAGTTTCCGGCACCCCACCCTTCCCGGCCGTCGTGACGTTTTTTTCACCACCGGCTCATACAGCTTGTGGCACAAGCATTGGCGAGGTCTATCCACAGGTTTGCGCAGGTACCGTCCACACCCGGTGTGGAGAACTCCATCGCGCGCCCGTGCTGGCCGTCCGCGCACCCGCGCGCTACCCTTGTTTCCCCTTGAAGACACTGCGGTGGAAGGCGTCCGCCCCACCCCGAGCAATGAAAAGCATCGAGCACCGAGACTTCACCCTGTCGCCGGAAGACAATGAGCGGCTGGCCAACCTGTGTGGCCCGTTCGACGGTCATTTGCGACAGATCGAACTGAAACTGGGCGTGGAAATCGCCAACCGTGGCTTCGTGTTCCGTATCAGCGGGCCCGGCGAGGCCATCGCCGAGGCACAGAAGCTGGTCGAAGCGCTGTATGCCGAGAGCGCCGAGACCACGTTCGACAACCACGCCATCCATCTGCGCCTGGCGCAGGCCAATGTCGAGCAGATCGCCGAGCGCTCGTATGAAGCGCAGGACGTGGCGATCAAGGTCAAGCGCGGCACGGTGCGTGGCCGCGGTGCCAACCAGGGCCGCTACCTGCACCAGATCGCCACCCATGACATCAATTTCGGCATCGGCCCGGCCGGTACCGGCAAGACCTTCCTGGCCGTGGCCAGCGCGGTCGAAGCGCTGAACGAATCGCGGGTACAGCGCCTGATCCTGGTGCGCCCGGCGGTGGAAGCCGGCGAGAAGCTGGGCTTCCTGCCCGGCGACCTGAGCCAGAAGGTCGACCCCTACCTGCGCCCGCTGTACGACGCCCTGTACGAGATGATGGGCGTGGAAAAAGTGGTCAAGCTGCTGGAAAAGAACGTCATCGAGATCGCGCCGCTGGCCTACATGCGCGGCCGCACGCTCAACGATGCGTTCGTGATCCTGGACGAAGCGCAGAACACCACCATCGAACAGATGAAGATGTTCCTGACCCGCCTGGGCTACGGCTCGACTGCCGTGGTCACCGGTGACCTGACCCAGACCGACCTGCCCAAGCATGTGAAGTCCGGCCTGCGCGATGCCATCGATGTGCTGCGCGACGTCGAAGGCGTCAGCTTCACCTTCTTCGAATCCCGGGACGTGGTCCGCCATCCGCTGGTGGCGCGCATCGTCAGCGCCTACGATCGCCGCGACCTGCATCAGATCCAACCTGGAGCAACTCCATGACCCGTGGTCCCGTGCGACTGGACGTCGCCGTCAGCTATGCCCTGCCGCGTGCCGGCCTGCCGGCCGCGGTGAGTTTCCGCAAGTGGGTGGCCGCCGCGCTGAAGGGCCGGATCCGCGAGGCCGACCTGGCCATCCGCGTGGTCGACGCCAAGGAAGGGCAGTCATTGAACCGGCATTACCGTGGCAAGGACTACGCCACCAATGTGCTCAGCTTCCCGGCCGAAGTGCCTGAAGGCCTGCCCAAGGGCGTGAAGTTCCCGCTGCTGGGCGACCTGGTGATCTGCGCGCCGGTAGTGGCCCGCGAGGCTGACGAACAGGGCAAGGCGCTCAATGCCCACTATGCGCACCTGACCGTGCACGGTGTGCTGCATCTGCTCGGCTGGGACCACGAGGACGACAAGGAAGCCGAGGCGATGGAACAGCTGGAGCGCGAGATCCTGGCCGAGCTCGGTATCGCCGATCCGTATGCCGGCGAGCGCTGAGCGGACCATTTCAACGCCGGGCCTGCGCTCGGCGGCTCCCACCGGACTTGACCGAAATGCAGCCGGGCATGGGCTCGGCTCTACAACGGAACCCCTTTCGTGCCGCTGCGTACTGCCCTGCCCCTGTTGCTTGCCGTGTCCGCCCCTGCCGCGGCGCTTGACCTCCCGGCCCTGATCGAATGCCGCCAGGGCGTGGCCGACCACGCCACGCTCGCCCCGCTGCTGGCCGACCCATTGAAGGCCGTGGCACAGGCCCTGCAGCCGCTGCCGCAGGGCAACCCGTTCATCAGCGAGTACCGCCTGGCCCAGCCGATCAGCGTGTTCGGCGTGAACACCGAGCGGGTGGCGGTGGCCGGCGCCAGTGTGATGGCGATCCTCGACCTGCCCGACCCGCGACCGCTGGCCAAGCGCCTGGAACTGGAGACCGGCTACGACCAGGACGGCAAGTTCATGGCCGGCCGCGAAGTGGTCAGCCGCGACGTGACCGACTCGAAGACCGGCGAGGCCCGGATCGAGTCGATCATCCTCAGCGTCTCCACCGTGGCCTCCCACCCCGGCAAGACCCTGGCCGGCTGCACCTACAGCCTGGATCTGCCCGAGGAGGCGGCAACCCCGGGCGCCTCTGCCCCGGCCACCAGCAGTCACTGACAGGCCGCCACATCCTGCTAGACTTGGGCCAACGCCCGGCCTGCCGGGTGCCTTTTTTCCAGAGATGTCAGAAGACGACAGTAGTAGCTCCCCTGCGGAGCACAGTGAAAAGAAGCGCGGCTGGCTTGAACGCCTGACCTCCGCCTTCTCCGGCGAACCCCATACCCGCGACGAGCTGGTCGCTGTCCTGCACACCGCGCAGGAAGAGGGTCTGATCGCCGCCGATACCCTGAAGATGATGGAAGGCGCCATTTCGGTGGCCGAGCTGACCGTGGGCGACGTGATGATCTCGCGCTCGCAGATGGTCTCGCTGCCGGTTGAGGCGCCCTTCCTGGAACTGATGAAGCAGGTGGTCGAATCAGGCCATTCACGCTTCCCGGTGCACGGCGAGAACAAGGACGACATCCTTGGCATCCTGCTGGCCAAGGACCTGCTGCGCGGTGTGGTGGCCGACAACGGTCCGGCCAACGTGCGCGAGCTGCTGCGCCCGGCGGTGCTGATCCCGGAAGCGAAGAAGCTCAACGTGCTGTTGAAGGAATTCCGCCTGTCGCGCAACCACATGGCCATCGTGGTGGACGAGTACGGCGGTGTCGCCGGCCTGGTCACCATCGAGGACGTGCTGGAGCAGATCGTCGGCGAGATCGATGACGAGCATGACGAAGCCGAGGATCCGTCGGCGCAGATCGCGATCCAGTCCGATGGCCAGTACGTGGTCGACGCGCTGACGCCGATCGGCGACTTCAACGAACGCTTCGGTGCCACCTTCTCCGACGAGGACTACGACACCATCGGCGGCCTGGTCACCGAGGCCGTGGGCCACCTGCCGGAAGTCGGGGACGAATTGGCGCTGGACCGCTTCATGTTCCGCGTGGCCCGCGCCGATGCGCGCCGGGTACAGGCCTTCCACGTGACCGTGCTGCCGCCGGACGCGCAGGACGACGCTTGAAGCGCCGCGGCCTGATCCTCATGGTGTGGCTGGCACTGTGCGTGCTGGCCACGGCCCTGCCGCTGGCCGCCTTCGCGCAGCCGGCGGCAGCCACGCCTGCCGTACCCGCGACCAACGCCGAAGCCCCTGCTCCGCGCATCGGCGTGGTGACCATGCAGCCGGGCACGGTGTTCTTCGAACGCTTCGGCCACGACGCCATCGTCGTGCTTGATCCGGTCAGCGGCGAAGCGACCTCGTACAACTTCGGCTACTTCGATCCGTCCGAAGACGATTTCATCAGCCGCTTCGCACGCGGCGACATGATGTATTACCTGGTGGCGCTGCCGCTGCAGCAGGACCTGTCGTACTACGACGAGACCGGCCGCGGTGCCAGCGTGCAGTGGCTGGACCTGCGCCCCGACCAGGCACGTGCGCTCGCTGCCGATCTGGCCGAGCGGGCCAAGCCGGAAAACGCGCGTTACCACTACGACTACTACACCGCCAACTGCGCCACGATGGTGCGCGACACGGTGGACAAGGCACTGGGTGGTGGTCTGCAGTCGCAACTGGCCGGTCGTTCGCGCGGCAACACCTACCGCAGTGAATCGGTGCGCCTGGCGTCGCCGGCACCGTGGATGTGGCTGGGCTTCGATGTAGGCCTGGGGCCGTTCGCCGACCAGCCGCTGTCGCGCTGGCAGGAAGCCTTCGTACCGATGCGCCTGGCCGATGCGCTGCGCCAGGCACGTAACAGCGATGGCCGTCCGCTGGTGCAGTCCGAACAGGAACTGCTGCCGCACCGTATCGATCCGGAGCCGAAGGAATTCGCGCGCCGCTGGTGGCCGTGGCTGCTGTGCGGCCTGGTGATCGCCGCCGGCGTGCTGGCGCTGCGCCGCCGTCCGCGCCTGCTGGCCGGGCTCGCCCTGCCATTCTGGCTGCTGTGTGCGCTGTTCGGCGGCGTGCTGGCGTTCCTGTGGGGCTTCAGCATCCACTACGCCGCCTGGGCCAACCGCAACCTGCTGCTGCTTTCGCCGCTGGCCGTGCTGCTGCTTCCGGGTGCGATCGCCATGCTGCGTCGGCGCGTGCCGGGGCGCATGTTCAGGGTGGTGCTGTGGCTGCTGGCGGTGCAGGCCGTGGCCGCGCTGGTGCTGCACTGGCTGAGCCTGCAGGCACAGTACAACGTGCAGTGGATCGTGCTGCTGTTGCCGGTGCACGTCGCCCTGGCGTGGGTGCTGGGGCGTCGTCCTCACTTGTCCGAAACACGGCCCTGACGCACGATGGCGGGCATGTCATTGCCCGCTACCGCTTCGGCCCCTGCTTCGGCCAACCCGACCTGCGTCATCAACTGCGTCCATTACGATGACGAGGGCAAACGCCACGACATCAGCCTGGACGCCATCAGCGATGTCATTGCCAGCGGCAACGGCTTCGTCTGGGTCGGCCTGTACGACCCCAACGAAGACGTGCTGCTGAAACTGCAGGAGGAATTCTGCCTGCACGACCTGGCCATCGAGGATGCGCGCAACGCGCACCAGCGGCCCAAGGTCGAGACCTATGGCAATTCACTGTTCGTGGTGGTGACCACCGCGCAGATGGTCGACGAACGCATCCAGTACGGCGAGACCCATGCCTTCCTCGGCCCACGCTTCCTGGTGACGGTGCGCCATGGCGCCTCGCTGTCCTACGCGCCGGTACGCGCGCGGGTCGAGCGCGAGCCGCAGCTGCTGAAGATGGGCCCGTCGTACTGCCTGTATGCGGTGACCGACTTCGTGGTCGACAACTACCTGCCCATCGTGCACCGCTTCCGCGACACGCTGGACCTGCTGGAAAAGGACATCTTCGCCGACACCTACAAGCGCAGCACGGTGGTGCGGCTGTACGAGCTCAAGCGCGAACTGAACAAGATGCGCATGGCGGTGGCGCCGCTGCAGGACGTGCTGGCCCAGATCCGGCGCTACCAGGGCGATCTGATTCCCGACGAAGTGAAGCTGTACGTGCGTGACGTGCATGACCATGCGGTGCGCATCAGCGATGTGATCGACACCCTGCGCGAGATGCTGGGTACCGCACTGAGCGTGAACCTGTCGCTGGTGACGCTGGCACAGGGCGAGACGGTGAAGCGATTGGGTGCCTGGGCCGCGCTGCTGGCGGCGCCGACGCTGATCACCAGCTGGTACGGCATGAACTTCAGCCACATGCCGGAGTTGAACCAGCCGTGGGCCTATCCGCTGATGATCGTTGGCGTGGGCGGCGTGTGCGTGGGCCTGTACCGGTTGTTCAAGCGTTCGGGCTGGCTGTAGAGCGTATCGACCGTGGATCCTGGCGCATGACCCGCTTCTGGTAGTGCCGGCCGCTGCTCGGCAACCAGGCAATGCCGGCCMGCGGCCGGCACTACCGCTCGGTATCAAGCCACGTAGACGGTCTTGATGTTCATGAACTCATGGATGCCATGCTCGGCCAGTTCACGGCCGAAACCCGACTGCTTGCTGCCGCCGAACGGCAGCCGCGCGTCACTCTTGACGATGGCGTTGACGAAGGCGGCGCCGCACTCCATTCGCTGGGCGAACCGCTCGCCACGCACCGGATCACCGGTCCACACGCTGCCGCCCAGGCCGAAACGGGTGTCGTTGGCCACGCGCAGGGCCTCGGCTTCGTCCTTGACCCGGATCACCGCCGCCACCGGCCCGAACAGTTCCTCGTCGTAGGCCGGCATGCCCGGGCCCACCTGGTCCAGCACGGTGGCCGGGTAACCGGCGTGCGTGCCGTCGATCGGTTCACCGCCGATCAGCACCCGTGCACCCTTGGCGACGCTGGCCTGCACCTGCTTGTGCAGCTCGTCACGCAGGTCAGCGCGCGCCATTGGCGCCAGCGTGGTGCCGCGCACATCGGGATCGCCGTACTGCCGCTCGCCTGCTGCCTCCACGAAGCGACGGGTGAATTCATCGGCCACCGCCTCGACCACGATGAAGCGCTTGGCCGCGATGCAGGTCTGCCCGCTGTTGTCGAAGCGTGACTTCACTGCCGCCGCCACGGCCTTGTCGAGGTCGGCATCGTCGAGTACCACGAAGGCATCGCTGCCGCCGAGCTCCATCACCGACTTCTTCAGCTGGCTGCCTGCATTGGAGGCGATCGAGCGCCCTGCCCGCTCGCTGCCGGTCAGCGTCACCGCCTTCACCCGTGCGTCGCGCAGCACGTCGGCGGCCTGGTCGTTGTCGATGTGCAGCACGTCGAACACGCCGTCCGGCAGGCCACCATCACGGCACACGGCCAGGATCAGGTCGGCACACTGCGGCACGTTGCTGGCGTGTTTCAGCAGGGCCACGTTGCCGGCCATGAACGCCGGGGCGAGGAAGCGGAACACCTGCCAGATCGGGAAGTTCCATGGCATCACCGCGAACACGCAGCCGATCGGCTCGTAGCGCACGTAGCTGCGCTGGGCTTCGGTGTCGATCAGCTGCGGCTTGAGATAGTCGGCAGCATGATCTGCGTAGTACTCGCAGGCGGCGGCGCACTTGTCGACCTCGGCCAGTGCCTCGGCCTTGAGCTTGCCCATCTCGTGGGTCATCGCCTGCTGCAGATCGTCGCGGCGTGCGCGCAGCTGTGCGGCGATCTGGCGCAGGATCACCCCACGTTCCTGCAACGAACGCGCGGCCCAGTCGGGGAACGCATCGACGGCGCCCTGCAGGCGCTGCTCGATGTCGGCAGCGCCCATCAGTTCATGGCGGTACGTCACCTGTCCGGTGGCCGGGTCGACGATCTCGACAGTCATGGGGGATCTCCTTCTGGAAGATCCCCATTGTGCGCCGTCGGCCGTGAGCCGGGCGTGGCTGCGGCGTCAGCCGTTGTCCTGCCGCGCCAGCTGCAGGTCGCGCTGGCGGCGCTTTTCCGCACGCGCATTTATGTACCAGCCGATCACCGCTGCAATCGACACCGCCGATACCAGCAACGTGGCCAGTGCGTTGATCTTCGGGCTGATGCCCATGCGCACCGAGGCGAACACCTTCATCGGCAACGTGGTCGAGCCCGGCGTGGCCACGAAGCTGGCCACCACCACGTCATCCAGCGACAGGGTGAAGGCCAGCAACCAGCCGGCCACCAGCGCCGGGGCGATGATCGGCAAGGTGATGCGGGTGAACACGGTCAGCCGGCTCGCCCCCAGGTCCATCGCCGCTTCTTCCAGCGACAGGTCCATTTCCTGCAGGCGCGAGGACACCACCACCGTGACGAAGCACAGGGTGAAGGTGACGTGCGCGATCCAGATGGTGGCCAGGCCACGTGTCGGGAAGCCGGGAATCGCGCCCATCGAGGCCAGCAGCGCCATCAGCGAGAAGCCAAGGATCACGTCCGGCATCACCAGCGGTGCAGTGACCAGCGCGCCGAACAGCGGCTTGCCGCGGAAGCGCTTGAAGCGGGTCATCACCATCGCTGCCAGCGTGCCCAGCACGGTGGCCGTGCAGGCGGTCCAGAATGCGACCACCAGGCTGGTCCACATCGCATCCATCAGCGCGCGGTCGGCGAACAGGTCACTGTAGGCGCGGGTGGAGAACCCGGCCCAGACCATCGCCAGCCGCGAGCTGTTGAACGAATAGAACATCAACAGCAGGATCGGCAGGTACAGGAAGGCGAAGCCGAGCAGCAGCACGCCCAGCCCCAGGCCCTTGGCAGTGCGCGGGCTCATGCCTGCTTCCCTTCCAGCAGACGCTGCTGGGAACGGTTGAACAGCAGGATCGGCACCAGCAGCAACAGGATCATCGCCACCGCCATCGCCGAGGCGCCCGGCCAGTTGCGGTTGTTGAAGAACTCGTTCCACAGCTGGCGGCCCACCATCAGCGTCTCCGAGCCGCCCAGCATTTCCGGGATCACGAATTCACCGATCGCCGGAATCATCACCAGCATGCAACCGGCGATGATGCCCGCCTTCGACAACGGCAGGGTAATGCGCAGGAACGCCTGCCACGGCTTGGCACCAAGGTCGTAGGCGGCTTCCAGCAGGCGGTGGTCATGCTTGACCAGATTGGCGTACAGCGGCAGCACCATGAACGGCAGGTAGCAGTAGACGATGCCGATGTAGGCGGCGGTCGGCGTATCGATCAGCTGCAGCTTGGGCAGGCCCAGGCTGGTCATCAGCGTTTGCAGGCCGGTGAACTGCAGGAACTGGTCGAGCAGGCCATTGCGGTCCAGGATCGCCTTCCACGCATACACGCGGATCAGGAACGAAGTCCACGACGGCAGCACCACCAGCATCATCGCCACGTTGCGTGCGGCCGGGGACAGGCGGGCGATGGCATAGGCCATCGGGTAGCCGATCAGCAGGGTCAGGAAAGTAGAGATCGCCGCAATCCTGATCGAGCTCAGGAAGGCCTGGGCATAGATCGAATCGCGGAACAGCGCCAGGTAGTTTTCCAGGTTCAGCTTCAGCGAGAAGCCGCCGTCGGCGTACTGCAGCAGCCAGGTATACGGCGGCGAGCCGACCCGGCTGAGCGAGAAGCTGATCATCAGCACGATCAGGAACGGCACTGCGAAGAACAGCAGCAGCCACAGGTACGGAATGCCGATCACCGTGGCACGCAGCCCCGGCAGCCAGCGCTTCAGGCCGGCGACGCTCATGAGGTGAGCACCACGCCGTCGTTGTCGCGCCAGTGCACCCACACGCTGTCGCCCCAGGTCAGGCCGTCGCTGGCCCAGCGCTGCGAGTTTGCGAAGTTGGCCAGCACCTTGGCACCGCTGGGCAGGCGCACGTGGTAGACCGAGTGGCTGCCGAAGTAGGCGATGTCCTCGATCACGCCCTGCGCCTTGTTGGTGTGCCCTTCCGGCTCGTCCTTGCCGATCATCACTTTCTCCGGGCGCAGCGCGAACGCGACCGGCTGCCCTTCATAGCCGGTGATGCCGTGGGCGATGTAGATCGGCGCCGGGAACAGCGGCGAGCGCACGGTCACGTACTCGGGCAGGTCCTCGTCGATCACCCCGTCGAACAGGTTGACCGAACCGATGAACTCGGCGACGAAGCGGTTGGCCGGCTGCTCGTAGACCTCGTCGGGCTTGCCGACCTGCTGGATCCAGCCCGCATCCATCACCGCGATGCGGGTAGCCATGGTCATCGCTTCTTCCTGGTCGTGGGTGACCATCACGCAGGTCACGCCCGACGATTCGATGATGCTGACCAGTTCCAGCTGCATCTGCGAGCGCAGCTTCTTGTCCAGTGCGCCCATCGGCTCGTCCAGCAGCAGCAGCTTCGGCCCCTTGGCCAGCGACCGCGCCAGCGCCACGCGCTGCTGCTGGCCGCCGGACAGCTGGTGCGGCTTGCGCTTGCCCAGGTGGCCCATCTGCACCAGGTCCAGCATCTCGCCGACGCGCTTGCTGATCGCGTCCTTGCCCAGGCCATCCTGCTTCAGGCCGAAGGCGATGTTCTGCTCGACCGTCATGTGCGGGAACAGGGCATAGGACTGGAACATCATGTTGACCGGCCGCTGGTACGGCGGCAGCGCGTCCAGGCGCTGGC
The DNA here is from genome assembly GCF_013464485.1 of Stenotrophomonas maltophilia. Taxonomy (GTDB): domain Bacteria; phylum Pseudomonadota; class Gammaproteobacteria; order Xanthomonadales; family Xanthomonadaceae; genus Stenotrophomonas; species Stenotrophomonas maltophilia_AW. The sequence goes on along the minus strand of NZ_RAUX01000012.1, from coordinate 19,131 downwards.
CATCGAGGGTGATGCTGCCCTTGGTGGGCGTCTCGAAGCCACCCAGGCAGCGCAGCAGGGTCGATTTGCCACTGCCGGAGCCGCCGAGCAGGGCAAAGATCTCGCCCTTGCGCACGTCCAGGTTGACGTCGTCGACGGCGACGAAACCGTCGAATTCCTTGCGCAAATCACGAATGGAGAGATAGCCGGGCGCACCGGTCGTGTCGACGACGGCGGCTACCGGCTGGGCTTCAACGGGCATGGGGGCTCCGGGAGCGGGCGGTGGACAGCGGCCGCCATTCTACCGGCCGGGGGGCGCAGGGGATATGACGGGAGCGGGTGGCAGGGCCGGCGGGCGGCTTTGGGGCCTCGTCAGATGTCGGTTTTCCCCTGCAATCCTCGCTTGCCAGCGAAAGGGTCCGGCATCCGCTGACCCGCGGCCGGCCGCTCCAGCCTGACACCCCGGGGGTCAAGGCCATCTGCAACACTTTTAGGAGCGGGATCTCTTGAATGCCCGGAGCTTCCCCTGCGCAATGCCCCGGATCGAGGCTTTGCATGGATCCACTCTGGTGATTTCCCCTGACAGCTCCGCCCTCCCCGCCTGGCGTCCGCCGGGTCCTCTGCCCCACCGGGTACCGTTGGTCATCATCGGCGCCGGCCAGGCGGGGCTCTCACTCAGTGCCGTCCTGCAGGAGGCCGGTGTCGAACATCGCGTACTGGAATCGGAGACGGTCGGTTCCAGCTGGCGGCGGCGGTGGGATTCGTTCCAGACCAACACCGCCAACGCGACAATGGCGCTGCACGGCCATCCCTATGCGGGCGAAGACCCGGACGGCTTCATGGGTGCCCCCGAGGTGATCGAGCGGCTCCGGGGGTACGCCCGCGAGCGGTCACTACCGGTCCATGAAGGCTGTGCGGTGCACCGGGTCAGCGCCGGTCCCGACGGCTACATCATCGACAGCGCCCAGGGGCCGACCCACGCCTGCGCCCTGGTGGTCGCCACCGGGGAATACCGTCGCGCGCGGATGCCGCGGGTGCCGTTCGCGCCTCCCCCCGGTATCGCGGTGCTGCACTCGGGTGACTACCGCAATCCCCGGCAGCTGCCGGAAGGTGGGGTGCTGGTCATTGGTGGCGGCCAGTCCGGCGCGCAGATCGCCCAGGACCTCAATGACAGTGGTCGAAGCGTGTACTGGTCACTGGCGAAGCGTCATTCGCATACCCGCCGGCTGCGCGGGAAGGACTCGATGACCTGGTGGGACATGGCCGGGCGCATCCATCAGCACGTGGGCCAGACGGCCGGGGTACTGGCCGGCGAACCGGATGCGCTGCGCAAGGCGCGCACTGCAGAGTTCCCGCTGATCTCCGGCAAGGGAAACGCCGGCCGCGGCAGCTCCATCAGCCTGTTGGCCATGCATCGCGACGGCATCAGGCTGCTGGGCCGGTTGCAGGACCTTGATGGGTTCGTTGCCCGCTTCGCCGATGTCCGCCCACAGCTGCAGGCCGCGATCGAGGCGACACGTGTCGAATATGCCTATCTCGATTCGCTGGCCAGCGCGTACTACGCCACGCGGCCCGAACCGCGTACCGACGATGCCCGCTACATTCCCGAAGAGGTCTATCTGCACTGGGAGCCGGAACCGTCGCCATGCGAGCTGGATCTGCAGGGCGCAGGCATCCGCTCGGTGGTGCTGGCCACTGGTTTTGTCGCCGAATGGCCCTGGCTCGACGTGCAGGGCGCGCTGGATGCACACGGCTATCCGCTCGGGCAGTTCGGCGTTTCACCGCAACCTGGGTTGTTCTTCATCGGCATGCACAACCTGCAGCGGATGAGCTCATCGTTCCTGTGCAACGGCGGCCGTGATGCACGCGACCTGCTGCCGGCCATCCTGCGGCACCTGGGCCAAAGCGGGCGTACCGGCTCCGGTGCAGAGTAAGGAGCCGCCGGGCATGACCCGGCGGCGCCAGAACGGCTTAACGGCCGGTCTTCACCTCGGTCCACAGCCGGGTGTAGAGCTTGTCGGTCTCCGGCGTGTTGATCGAATAGGTGAACATCTTCTCGGCCACGTCGGCCGGCGGGTAGATGGTCGGGTCGGTCCGGATCGCCTCGTCCACCAGCGGGGTCGCGGTCGGCACCGGGTTAGCGTAGTGGATGAAGTTGGTGTTGGCCGCGGCAACCTTCGGCTGCAGCAGGTAGTTGATGAACGCGTACGCGGCTTCCGGGTGCTTGGCGTCCTTCGGGATCGCGAGCATGTCGAACCACTGCGGCGCGCCTTCCTTCGGGATCGAATAGGCCACGTGCACGCCATTGCTGGCTTCCTCGGCTCGGTCACGGGCCTGGATGATGTCACCCGACCAGCCGACCACCAGGCAGGTGCCGCCATTGGCCAGCGAACCCACGTACTGCGAGGAGTGGAAGTTCTGCACATACGGGCGGATCGACTTCAGCAGGTCGGCGGCCTTCTGCAGCTCGGCCGGGTCACCGCTGTGCGGGTCCAGGCCCAGGTAATGCAGCGCGATCGGGATCATGTCCGCCGGCGTGTCGAGGATGGTCACGCCGCAGTCCTTCATCCTGCTGATGTTCTCCGGCTTGAACACCAGGTCCCAGCTGTTGGCGATGTCGGTGCTGCCGCCAAAGCGCTGCTTCAGCATCTCCACGTTGTAGCCGATGCCGGTGGTGCCGATCATGTACGGCACGCCGTACTGGTTGCCCGGATCCTGGGTGGCGATGCGCTTCATCACCGACGGATCGAGGTTGGCCAGGTTCGGGATCTTGCTCTTGTCCAGCGGCAGGAACACGCCGGCCTGGATCTGGCGGCCGAAGAAGTTCAGGGTCGGCACCACCACGTCGTAGCCGCTGTTGCCGGCCAGCAGCTTGGTCTCGACCATCTCATCACTGTCGAACACATCATAGGTCACCTTGATGCCGCTCTCCTTCTCGAAGGTCGGGATGGTGTCCTCGGCGATGTAATCGCTGTAGTTGTAGACGTTCAGGACCTGGCTGTCCTGCGCGCCGCCGTTGCCACCGCTGCAGGCGGCGAGCATGGCGGAGGCCAGGCCGAGCGTGAGGATACGCAGCTTCATCGGGTGCTCCAGAATGCGGAAAGGGGGGCCGGCGGGGCCGGCAACGGGTGCCAGCCTACCCCCCGGCGGCGGATTTTTCTATTCCAGGTGCTCAGACGTTCAGCAGCAGGAACTCGCGCTCCCACGAGCTGATGACACGGAAGAAGGTCTCGTATTCCTTGCGCTTGACCGAGATATAGGCGCGGCAGAAGCGCTCGCCCAGCAACGCCTGCAGCTCGCTGCACTGTTCCAGCCCGTCCAGCGCTTCGCCCAGCGAGCGCGGCAGGTTGTAGCCCAGTTCCTTGGCACTGCCGGTGACCGGCGCGTCCGGTGCCAGCCGCTCACGGATGCCCAGCAGGCCGCAGGCCAGGGTCGCCGCCATCGCCAGGTAGGGATTGGCGTCGGACCCGGCGAAACGGCTTTCCACGCGCATGTTCTCCGGCGTGTCCAGCGGCACGCGCAGCCCGCAGGTGCGGTTGTCATAGCCCCAGTGCACGTTGCTCGGCGAGACCTCGCCGAACACCAGCCGGCGGTAGGAATTCACGTTCGGCGCGAAGAAGGCCATCGCCTGCGGCACGTACTTCTGCAGGCCGCCCAGATAGTGGCCGAACACCGGACTGAACTCACCTTCGGCATGGGTCTCGCCGGCGAACACGTTGCTGCCATCGCTCACCCGCACCAGGCTCTGGTGGATGTGCATCGCACTGCCCGGTTCGTTCTCCATCGGCTTGGCCAGGAAGGTGGCATACACGCCGTGGCGCATCGCCGCCTCGCGCATGGTGCGCTTGAACAGGAACACCTGGTCGGCCAGGTCCATCGCATCGGCGTGGGTGAAGTTGACCTCCAGCTGCGCTGCGCCGGATTCGTGGATCAGCGTGTCCACGTCCAGCTTCATCGCATCGGCGTAGTCGTACATCAGGTCGAGGATCGGGTCGAATTCGTTGACCGCATCGATCGAGTACGACTGCCGCGCCGTTTCCGGGCGCCCGGAGCGGCCGGCCGGTGGCAGCAGCGGGAAGTCCGGGTCGGTGTTCTTCTGCACCAGGAAGAATTCCAGTTCCGGTGCCACCACCGGGCGCAGGCCCAGTTCGGCATAGGCGGCCAGCACGCGGCGCAGTACGTTGCGCGGGGCCAGCTCGTGCGGCTCGCCGCTCTTGGTGTAGCAGTCATGGATGACCTGCGCGGTGGCATCGGCCGCCCATGGCACCATGCGCACCGTGTCCGGGTCCGGGCGCAGCATCATGTCCGAGTCCGACGGCGAAGTCAGCTCGTAGTAGTCGTCGGGGAACTCGCCGGTGACGGTGGTGGCGAAGATGCCCTCAGGCAGGCGTGTACCGTAGTCGTGCGAGAACTTGTCGGCGGGAATGATCTTGCCGCGCGCGTTGCCGGTAATGTCCGGCACCAGACATTCGACCTCGGTGATGCGCCGCTCCTTAAGCCAGCGCAGCAGGCTGCTTTCCTGCGGTGCGGGGGGCGTGGCCGTCTTGCGCGGGCGCGTTCGGGAACTCATCGGGAATCCAGTCGGTTCTGTTGGTGCTGCCGGCAAGCTTGGCCGAACGCACGGAAAATAGCGTGATAGAACGGCGCCTGCATGACACGCCACTCCGGGTGCCACTGTACGCCGAGCACGAAACCATGGTGCAGGCTGCGCGCCGCCTCGACCAGTCCATCATCGGCAACGGCCTCGACCTGCAGGCCCTGCGCGAGGCGGGCAATGCCCTGCCCGTGCACCGAATTGACCTGCGTCCGGTCACTGCCGTGCCACTGCGCCAGCCAGCCATCGGCGACCAGTGTGACCGCGTGGGCCGGCCCGTACTGCACCTCCACCGCCGCCTGCGGGTCTTCGCGATGGTCGGCCAGGCCGGGCACCGCGTGTACCTGCGGATGCAGGCTGCCACCCAGCGCGACGTTCAGTTCCTGGAAGCCGCGGCAGATCGCCAGCACTGGCAGGTCCTGCGCCAAAGCCTCACGCAGCAACGCGAACGCATTGGCATCACGGGCCGGGTCATGCGGATTGCCCGGCCAGCTGCGACCGCCCTCGTAGTGCTGCGGTTCGATGTTGCTGACCGCGCCGGTCAACAGCAGGCCATCGAGGCCGTGCAGCCAATCGGCGGACGGCAGCGGTGGCTGCAGGCTGGGCAGTATCACCGGGGTGACTTCTGCCGCCTCAGCCAGCGCACGCGCGTACTTCTCACCCGCCATCGCGAAACGATGATGGCCGAGCACGGTACTGTCGGTGGGCAGGCCCACCCAGGGCAGGCGGCGCATGGAAAAACTCCTTGACGTGCCGACACGTTACCCGTCGCCCGGCGAAGGCGGCAAGTCGGTGCCGTCACACCATGGCGGTCACGCATCGGCGAAACTACGCGGGTGAATGCTGATCGTCCTCTCCCGCTGCCCCCTCCCGCACTTCGCCCGCGAGGCCCCCGGTGAGCGCCGCCTTCCCGCCCAGCTGGTATGCCGCCAGCCTGCCCGAACCGCCCGCACTACCTCCGTTGCAGGGTCATGTGCAGGCCGATGTCGCAGTGCTCGGCGCGGGTTATACCGGCCTGACCGCCGCATTGGAACTGGCTACGCGTGGCCAGCGCGTGGTGGTGCTGGACGCACAGCGGATCGGTTGGGGCGCGTCCGGTCGCAACGGTGGCCAGGCGCTGGTCGGCTATGGCTGCGAGGTGGACGAGCTGGAGCGTCAGCTCGGCCATGATGATGCGCGCCACCTGTTCAACTGGTCACGCGACGCGGTGCAGGCAATGCGCACACGCATCGATCGCCACGGCATCGACTGCCATTGGGTGGAAGGCCACGCCAGCGTCGCCATCCGCGAACGCCATGAGCGCGACCTGCGGGCCAACTGCGAGCATCTGCACCGCCACTACGACTACCCCATGCAGTGGTGGGACCGTGATGCCCTGCGCGCACAGCTGGACAGCCCGCGCTACCGCGCCGCGATGTTCGATCCGCTCAGCGCGCACCTGCAGCCCCTGGCCTATGCCCGTGGTCTCGCCGATGCAGCGCGCGCGGCCGGCGTGGTGATCCACGAGAATTCGCCGGTAACCCGCGTGCAGCGCGGACCGCAGCCCACCCTGCATACCGCGCAGGGAAGCGTGCGCGCCGCGCATCTGGTGGTGGCCGGCAACGCCTTGCTGCAGGGCCTGCTGCCCGAGCTGGAACGGCGGATCATGCCGGTCGGCACCTATATCGGCGCCAGCGCGCCGCTGGGTGCCGAGCGCGCCCGTGCCCTGATCGGCAACAACATGGCCGTGGCCGACACCGCCTGGGCACTGGATTACTTCCGTCTCAGCCACGACCACCGCCTGCTGTTTGGCGGCCGTGCCAGCTATTCAGCACTGCCCCCACCCGGCCTGCGCGGGGTGATGCAGCGGCGCATGCACCAGGTGTTCCCGCAGCTGGCCGACGTGGCACTGGAGCAGGTCTGGGGCGGTTATGTGGACATTACCCGCAACCGCGCCCCGCACTGGGGTCGGCTGGACGGCAACCTGTACTTCGCGCAGGGGTTCTCCGGCCATGGGGTGGCCGCCGCCGGGCTGGCCGGTGAGGTGATCGCCGCTGCCATTGCAGGCCAGAGCCAGCGCCTGGACGTGTTCCAGCGCCTGCGGCATGCCCCCTTCCCTGGCGGCCGGCTGCTACGCACGCCGCTGCTGGTGGCGGCGATGTCGTGGTACAAGCTGCGGGATGCGTTGTGGTAGCGGGACCCTTCCCAGCCACATAATCGGTGCAGGAGCTGGGGGAGCACGTGGATGCAGTGGTGGAAAGACGGCCTGCTGGTGAGGATACGGGTCAGCCCCGAGGGGCTGGCGCTGGCACTCGTCTATGCCGCCGCCTGCTGGGGTGCGCGCAAGCTGTCATTGGACCAGTTCTTTCTGCCTGCCGGCGTACGGGTGGCCGCATTGCTGTTGTGCCCGCCTCGACTGTGGCCCTACCTGCTGATCGGTGAATACGCCTACTTCGCGCATCTGCGCATCCCCCTGATCAGCAAATACAACCTGACCTGGGTGATCCTGGCCTCGGTGTTCCTGATGCCTGCCGTGATGCTGATCGTGCGCCTGCACCGGAAGCTGCTGGCACGCACCACGATCCTCGGCGTGATCTCCATCGCGATATGCGCCGCGACGATCATCAGCCTGCTCAACCTGGGAATCTCGTACCTGCTCTGGGAACCGTTGCAGAACGCGTCATTTATCACCAACTTGCTGCGCTATGCGCTGGGCGACTTCACCGGCATCCTCATTCTGGCGCCACTCGCTCTGCTCTGGATCCGTCGCGCCGAGGAACAATGGACGCCCCGGTCCGTTGCTGCCGTGGCAGGAGCACTCGCAGTCATGCTTGTCGTTGGCCTGCAGGCGACGCCGGTATCTGCCTCGATCACGGCGCCTGGCTCGCTGCAGTTGTTGTTGATCCTGCCTATTCCCGCAATCGCCCTGACCTGCCTGCTGGGATGGCGCGGTGCGGCCATCGGTGTCGCCGCCGTGAACACCATTCTTGGTCTGAGCACCCCTGCCGACCATCCGACGGCGTTCGACCCGGCTACCTTCGCTACCCAGCAGGCCATGGCCATCGCCAGCATCGCCCTGCTGTTGCTGGGCGCGCGCATCACCCACTTCCAGAACCAGCACCGGTTGCGCGAAGAAGATGGCAGAGCGGCGCTGCAGCTTGCGCGGAATTCACATCTGGCCAGCGAGATGGACCTGCGTGAGCGCGCGGCCCACCTGCGCCAGCTGGGCGATGGCATGGACCTGTCGCTGAACGAAATGGTGAACTGGCTGCATGCGCAGGGCCATCACGCTGTGGCAAACAGCCTGCGGCATACCTCGGAGGTGCATTCACGCCTGTTCCGGGCCCAGGCCAGCATGATCTATCCCGCCGCCCTTGAACGACTGGGCTTGTACGTTGCCTTGCAGGCGGGTGGAGTGCGTGAGTCATGGAACGCCACCCAACGAATCGGGCAACCCAGGTTGATGGGGGATCCCTGCGCGCTCGGGGTCGGCCTGCAGCTTGCTGCCTACCGGCTCGTGGTTGACGCCGTATCACTTCTACTGAGATGCGAATCCGGACAGATTTCGGTCAGTATCCGCTGCGGATATTTCGGCCGAAAGTCTGGTGTATTCATCTGCGTAGCCCTCGTGGGTCGGAACGAATCTTTGGGAATCCGGACCACGGAATTGGCAAATGAGCAGTTGCTGGGCCGAATTCTTGTGCATGGTGGCCACATGGACATGAGTGGCAACAGACTCAGGATCGTGTTGACGGAAGCAACGGGAGATTCCAGCCAAGCGAGCGCTACCGAAGCTTTGGGGGGGCTTACACGCTCCATCGATCCAGGTGCTGCCGGGGCCGCGACCTGACATTCCATAGAAACGAGATGCAGATCACTACTCGAGGGTGATCCTCGTTCGCCCCCCCCTTGCCTCCCGCCAAGGCGGTCCAGCTCGTGTTATTGCGCGCCCGTGCTTCTATGGATACTGTCACCCAATGGCGCGTTCAAACATGCAATGGGGCCGCCGCCATGTCACGAGCAATGGAGGCTTGGGTTGAATTGGTGGAAAAGGGGAATTGAACTGACGTTCCGCGTGCGGCCCTTGGGGCTGGCGATTGCCGCGATATACGCGATTACGTGTTGGGCCGCTTGGCGGGTCTCACTGGACCAGTTTTACCTGCCTGCCGGCATTCGTGTAGCAGCTTTGCTTGTGTGTCCACCTCGCCTCTGGCCCTACCTGCTTATTGGTGAATACGCGTACTTCGCACAACTGCGCTACCCGTTGATAGATGAGTATGGTCTGGCATGGGTAATCCTGGGTTCGGCATTCCTGCTGCCAGCTGTTGCTCTGGTTGTGTATGCGCATCGAAAATTCATGACTGCCAGGGCAGATGGATGGCTGCTTTCGGTCGCAGTGTCAGCCGCCGTGATTGCCACTGCCTTGAAGCTTGGACTGTCTCACCTGCTTTCAGAGAATCCTTCAAGCGTGCCAGTTGCGACAAGGGCCGTACGCTTCGTCCTTGGTGACTACATCGCCATCCTGACGGTTGCGCCACTGGCAGTTCTCTGGAGCAGGCGCCATGCAATGGACGAATGGGGACGCTGGCGCTCTCCTCCAACAGTCGCCGCTCTTGCAGTAATGCTGGGGCTGGGTCTGATTACCGCGATGGCCCCGGGCTTGTCGGATGCAAGCAAGACAAGTCTGCAGTTGACCATGGCGCTGCCCGTGATCGTGTTGACATGTATTCATGGCTGGCAGGGAGCAGCCATTGGCGTTCCCCTGTTGAACATTCTCATTGCGGTGGTTACTCCTACATCCGGCCTCCTTGGCTCATACGATGAACGAACCTTCACAACACAGCAGCTGATTGCCATTGCAGGAACCGGGCTGCTGGCACTCGGCTCACGCATCAGCCGGCACTATCATCAGCGGGGGCGTAGAGACGTAGACGGGCACCAGGCCGCTCGACTTTCAAGGTCCGCTCATATGGCGAGCGAAATGGATCTACGGGAGCGTGCCCTGGATCTCAGGAGAATTGCGGATGGCATTGAAGTTTCCTTGAACAAGACTGTCGACTTGTTGAAGACACACGGCCATCACTCGCCGGCGTTGGATCTGCTTCTCACGTCCACCACGCATTCCCGCCAGTTCCGCGAATTGACCAGCATGGTATATCCGACCGAAGTCGAGCACGTCGGGCTCTACCTGGCTCTGCAGGTCAGTGGCATTCGTGAAAGCTGGGATCAGACACACAGGGTCACATCTCCCATCCTGACCGGGGATCCGTGCAGATTGAGCATTGCCTTGCAACTGGCGGCCTATCGCACGCTCACCGAGGCCGTTTCATTGTTGCTCAAACAGGAACAAGGACAAATCCAGATACATGCTCGTTGTGGGAGACTGAAAGGGCAACAAGGAATTCTGCTCAGAATTGCTCTACTGGACCGTGATCGCGAGCTGCTCGTCGACACCACAAGATTGGCTATTGAACGCCTGAGTTCGCGTGCACAAGCCTATGGGGGAAAAGTGCACTGCGAACGGAACCGGGTACGTGTGTTGCTTCTGGAAACAGCGACCAGCAGCGCGCAAAGCAGCATGCAAGTTGCCTGGACAAGCCGAGTGGACATCGCCTGACTGCCGCCAGCCACCAGAACGCAAGGCCTGGACGATCAGATCATCGCAGGAGCCGGCTCCCCGGCTCCTGCTTCGTCGATGTGCCCCGTCAGGGCGCCCACGAGGAGCGTGCTCAGCCTGCAGCATCCACGGATTCGACAACCCATACAGCGCTCGTGCCTTCCCCATAGACAACCAACGAGAACTGGGCACTCTGGAACACCACGCGTCGGGCACCCTTTTCGGGCAGACGCAGTCGATGCGAAGGCAAAGATACCTTTGCAGCGCTATTGCCCGCTGGAAGCGTCCAGAACGTGGCATCGACATTTCCCACGATCAGGACGACCTGTCCCGAGAGATCGTTCACCTGGTAGTAACTGATCCCATCACGTTCAAATCCATAAACAAGCCAGTTTGGGTTCGAACTCAGATTCGTGGCTACCGGCAGAGCCTCCCCCAGACCGCTCTGAGCCATATGGATCCCGTTGTCGCCACTCGGGCAACACGCCGATGCGCTGAAAGCGGACATGGAAAGCAGGACAGCGGCAGGAAGCAACACTCGCAATTCAGAAAATCTCACGCTCACCCCCATGGATGGTTGGAAAGACAGCTCCAGGCAATTCCGTTTCGCCACCCCACGACTGGATGGCGCTCGACCTCGCTTGAAGGGTTCCTTCGTTCGACGCAGCCGTGTCCAATGCACCAGTAGGGGTGGCGCGACCCAGCATAACCATGCCGCACCGTAAGCGCCATGAAGGGAGCGCGTTCGAATCTCATCCTGTTTTCCCAGAGATTCCCGGTGAACTGCCCCCAACCAGGCAGGGCAGATATGTCCACAACCGAGAGCTCCGGCTAAAGTTACTCCCGAAACCGCCGCTATCCGTGCCGAGCCCTCCTTCGTGAGCCACCGCATCATGCCCGTCCTGCCGCAGGTCGCCGTCGATGGCGACCTGGCCGATCCGCTGCCACAGCGGATCCTGCTGGTCGAAAACTCCCGTGCCTTCACCGGCATGCTGCGCGAGGCGATCGAGCAGCGCCTGGAACTGCCGGTGGTGATCGCCTCCACCCTGGCCGAGGCCGACCGCCTGCTCAGCGAAGGCGGCGGCTGGTTCCTGGTGCTGACCGGGCTGGTGCTGGCCGACGGCGACCGAGATGCGGTGGTCGAGTTCTTCCTCAAGCGCGACCTGCCAACGGTGGTGGTCAGCGGCGTGTACGACGAGGACCTGCGCAAGCGCGTGCTGCAGCAGCAGATCATCGACTACGTGCTGAAGAACACTCCCGGCAGCATCGACTACCTGGTCTGGCTGGTGCAGCGGCTGGAACGCAACCGTCGCATTGCCGCCCTGGTGGTGGACGATTCGCCGTCCGCGCGTGGCTATGCTGCGGCCCTGCTGCGCATGTACGGCCATGAGGTGCATGAAGCCGCCGACGGCAACGAGGGCCTGGCTGCAATCGAGGCGCACCCGGCGATCCGCCTGGCGGTGGTCGACCAGGAAATGCCCGGCATGCAGGGCGTGGAATTCACCCGTCGCCTGCGCACCCTGCGCTCGCGCGACAAGGTGGCGGTGATCGGTATCTCCGGCAATACCGATGCCTCACTGATCCCGCGCTTCCTGAAGAACGGCGCCAATGACTTCCTGCGAAAACCCTTTTCGCGCGAGGAATTCTTCTGCCGTGTCTCGCAGAACGTGGATCAGCTGGAACTGATCGGCACTCTGCAGGATCTGGCCACCCGCGACTTCCTGACCGGCCTGCCCAACCGCCGCTGCTTCCTGGAGCAGAGCCAGCGCCAGCTGCCGCAGCTGCAGCTGCACGGCCAGTGCGTGGCGGTGGCGATGATCGACATCGACCACTTCAAGCACATCAATGACACCCATGGCCATGAAGCCGGCGACGATGCATTGCGTGCGGTGGCCGGCGCGGTGGCCGCACATGCGCGCAGCCAGGACCTGATCGCACGTTTCGGTGGCGAGGAGTTCTGCCTGCTGGTGCCGGACATGGAACAGGACGAGGCGCTGCTGTACTTCGAGGAACTGCGCCAGCGCATCGCCGCATTGGAAGTGGACATCGGCACCGCCACCCTGCGCATGACGGTCAGCATCGGCCTGTGCTGCCTGCGCCCGCAGCGCGATGCGCTGCACCGGTTGATCTCCGAGGCCGACCGCCAGCTGTACCTGGCAAAGGCCGGTGGCCGCAACCGGGTCAGCTGCACCACGGTGGCCAGCCCGCTGCGCCCGCGCGAGCCTGCCCTGCCCTGACCGGCCCGCTTTGATCCAGATCAACGCCGCACCCGCGCGGCAGTTCTACAGTCGGCCCCGACATACGCATGAAGGGGAGCCGGGGATGGCACTACTGGTCTGGCAGGACGATCTGAACATCGGCATCGATGTGATCGACCAACAACACCGCCGCATCATCGAGATGCTCAACCACCTGCACGTGGCCCAGGCCAGCATGCAGCGCGCGGCGGTGGGTGAAGTGATCGACGAGGTGGTGGACTACACCATGTCGCACTTCGCGTTCGAGGAAGAGTTGATGGAAGAAGCGGGCTACCCGTTCTGTGCCGCGCACAAGCGCGTGCATGAGGTCTTCATCAAGCGGGTATCGGAATACCGCATGCGCTTCCAGGCCGGCGAGGACATCAGCGATGAACTGCGCACCATGCTCTCGCGCTGGCTGTTCAACCATATCCGCGGCGATGACCAGGCCTACGCCGAGCAGGTCAAGGCGCACCTGAACCAGTTCGCCCGCGAACACCAGGGCGGCGGCTGGCTGGGGCGCACGCTCAAGCGCTTCTTTGGCTGACCCGCAGGGCGCGCCGGTGCAGTGCCACCAGCGCGCACAGGGTGGCAACCGCGGTCAGGCACAGGTAGTAGCCCACCGCGACCAGGCCGAAGCGTTCGGCCAGCCAGGTGGCCAGGTACGGCGCCGGTGCCGCACCGAGGATGCCGGCCAGGTTGAATGACAGCGACGCGCCGGTATAGCGCACCTCCACCGGGTAGATCTCGGCCAGGAAGGTGCCGCAGGGGCCGTAGGTCAAGCCCATCAGGAACAGGCCCAGGCATAGGAAGCCAGTGACCAGCCACGGGCTGTGCGGCTGGAACAGCGGCGCGAACAGCACACCGAAACCGACGATCAGCACGCTGGCGACGATCATCGTGCGGCGCGTGCCCCAGCGGTCGCCATAGCGCGCCGACAACGGAATACCCAGTGCGAAGAACAGCATGCCGGCCATCTGCATCAGCAGGAACTGCTCCCGGCTGTAGCCCAGCACCGCAGTGCCATGGCCCAGGCTGAACACCGTCATCAGGTAGAACAGCACGAAGGTGGCGAACGCGCCCAGGGTGCCCAGCAGCATCGGCACCGGATGGTCACGCAGCACCGTCCACATCGGCAGCCGTACGGGTGCCTTGCGCTCCAATGCCTTCTTGAAGTCGGGCGTCTCGTGGATGTTCAGGCGCACCCACAGTCCCAGACCCACAAGCAGCGCGCTGGCCACGAACGGAATGCGCCAGCCCCACTGCAGGAAGTCGTCCTGGCTCAAGCAGCGGCCGAGCACGAGGAAGATGCCGGCCGACAGCAGAAAGCCGAGCGGTGCGCCCAGCTGCGGGAACATGCCGTACCAGGCGCGCTTGCCCGGCGGTGCGTTCTCGGTAGCCAGCAGCACCGCCCCGCCCCATTCCCCCCCCAGGCCCAGGCCCTGGCCGAAGCGGCACAGTGCCAGCAGCGCCGGCGCCCACAGCCCGATCTGGGCATGGGTGGGCAGCAGCCCGATCAGCACCGTGGACAGGCCCATGGTCAGCAGCGCGGCCACCAGCGTGGCCTTGCGGCCGATGCGGTCACCGAAGTGGCCGAACACCGCCGAGCCGACCGGGCGCGCGATGAACGCCACCGCAAACGTTGCCAGCGACTGCAGCAGCGCCGCCTGCTCGCTGCTGTCCGGGAAGAACAGGTGCGGGAACACCAGCACCGCCGCCGTGGCGTAGATGTAGAAATCGAAGAATTCGATGGTGGTGCCGATCAGGCTGGCCAGCAGGACTCGGCTGGGGGAATTCACGGGCGGAGCGGCAGCGGTGATCGTCGACATCGGCAACACGGGTAACGGCGAATCGCCCGATTCTGCCACGGGCCGGTGGCCGCACGGGGCGATGGTTTCAGCCGACACCGATGCCAACGGAATTTTTCGGGCCGCCCGCTAGGCTGCGCCACTGGTCCCTGCATGGATGCTTTGCCGATGACTGCGGTCGCGCTGTCGTGGTCCGATTCGCCGAAGCTGCCGCGCATGGCAGCCTGGCTGGTGGTGTTGCTGGTGCATGGGCTGTTGGCGCTGTGGTTGTGGGGTAGCGGCCGGATCGTGCTGCGCGGTGACAATGGCGCTCGGATCTCGCTGCGTTGGCTGCCGCCGGAGCTGTCGGCGTCGGTGCCGTCACTTCCGGCGTTGCCCTCCACACCGGTGACGCGCCCGGCTGCGGCGGTGAAGCCGCGCCCTGCCCTGGTTGCGTCGGCAGAAGCCAATGTGCCTGCGGTGGAGGCACCGAGCGCTGCGGCACCGCTGATCCTGGGGTTGTCTGCGGGCATTATCGACGGTGGAGATGGCATCAGTGCCGCGGGTGTTGCCCCTCGCCTGATCGGTCGGCGCGAGGTCCATCCCGCGTTCGGGCCGCGCCGCAATTACTTCCGGATCCGTCAGCAGATGACCCCCGAGCAGATCGTGCATGGCGTGGCGCAGCTGCTGGGGTTGTGGCCACCGGGGTACATCGTCGACCCGTGCGAGCTGGGCAAGCAGGACATGGACTATTTCCAGAACGCCGTCGAAGAAGCCGATCGCGACATGCTGCGTGCGGCAGTGCTGCAGGTAAGTACCCGCTGCCGATAGCGGGCACGCCTTTGCAGAGTCGAGCCATGCTCGACTGCTCCTGGCGAGATGCAGCCGAGCATGGCTCGGCGCTACAGAAGGGCGAACGGCAGTCGAGCATGGCTCGACTCTACAAAGAGCGAACAGCCGTCCAGCAATCACGTCGTTACAACTGGATCCAGGTAGCCTTGATCTCGCTGTACTTGTCGAACGCATGCAGTGACTTGTCCCGCCCATTGCCGGACTGCTTGTAACCACCAAACGGGACGGTCATGTCGCCACCGTCCCAGCCGTTCACCCACACGCTACCGGCACGCAACTGGCGTGCGACGCGATGGGCACGGCCCAGGTCGCGCGTCCACAGCCCTGCCGCCAGTCCATAGCGGCTGTCGTTGGCCAGGCGAACGGCCTCGGTCTCATCCTCGAAACCAAGCACCGCCAGCACCGGACCGAACACTTCTTCGCGTGCCAACGCGTGGTCTGGACGCACCTGGTCGAACACCGTGGGCTGCACATAGCAGCCGCCGGACTCCACCTCAGCCCGATGGCCACCCAGCAGCAGACGCGCGCCTTCGCCTTCGGCGCGTGCGATATCGGCCAGCACCTTGTCCACGTGCGCGGCGTCGACCAGCGCGCCCATCGGTGCATCGGCGTCCAGCGGGTGCCGGGGCTGCATGTGCTGGCCGTAGGCAATCACCTGGTGCACGAAATCCTCGCGGATCGAGCGCTGCACCAGCAGCCGCGAGCCGGCGGTACAGACTTCGCCCTGGTTGAAGAAGATGCCCTGCGCCACGCCCTTGGCCGCCGCATCCAGGTCCGGGGCGTCGGCGAACACCACGTTCGGGCTCTTGCCGCCGCATTCCAGCCAGACCCGCTTGAGATTGGATCGCCCCGCGTACTCCAGCAGCTTCGCGCCGGTGGCGGTGGAACCGGTGAACGCAAGCACGTCCACGTCCATGTGCAGGGCCAGTGGTTCGCCAACGCGCGCGCCATGGCCGGGCAGCACGTTCAGTACGCCGTCCGGCAGTCCCGCCTCGGCGGCCAGTGCCGCCAGCCGCAGCGCGGACAGGGGCGAGCGCTCGGACGGCTTGAGCACCACCGAGTTGCCCATCGCCAGTGCCGGCGCGATCTTCCAACAGGCCATCAGCAACGGGAAATTCCACGGCACGATGGCCGCCACCACGCCAGCGGCTTCGCGGGTGACCAGTCCGAGTTCGTGCGGGCCAGTCGGCGCGATCTCGCCATACAGCTTGTCCACCGCTTCGGCGGTCCAGGTCAGGCACCGCACCACACCGGGCAGGTCGATACGGCGTGCGTCACGCACCGGCTTGCCCATGTCCAGGGTTTCCAGCAGCGCCAGTTCATCGATGTGCGCTTCCACCAGCGCGGCCAGCGCCAGCAACACGCGCTTGCGATGCGCCGGGCTCGCCTGCGACCAGTGGCCCGCCTCGAAGCTGCGCCGCGCGGCCAGTACCGCGCGTTCGACATCCTGCGCGTCGCAGTCGGCAACCGCGCCCAGCACGCGACCATCGATCGGGCTGATGCAGTCGAAGCGGGCGCCGCTGGCGGCATCGACATAACGGCCATCGATGAAGGCCTGGCCCGGCATCGAGAGCTGAAGGGACAGCGCCTGCCAGTGGCTGCGGTCGGGGAAATCGGCCATGGGAAGCTCCAGCGGTCAACGAGCTTTGGTTATACCGGGACCGCCGCGACTCCACCGTGACGCGGCTGCGCTACATTCGTCGCATCGGACCCGATGGAGCTGGCATGAAGCGTCCCGAAAGCGACCTGCACGACCTGGCCACCCAGCGCCCCGAGTCACTGGACGCGTACTGGATGCCGTTCACCGCCAACCGCCAGTACAAGGCCGCGCCGCGCATGCTGGTACGCGCCGAAGGCATGCACTACGAGGACGTCGACGGCCGCCAGATCCTCGACGGCACCGCCGGCCTGTGGTGCTGCAACGCCGGCCACGCCCGCCCGCGCATCGTCGAGGCCATCGTCGAGCAGGCACGCACGCTCGACTATTCGCCGGCCTTCCAGATGGGCTCGCCGCCGGCCTTCGCACTGGCGCAGCGGCTGGCCGCACTGGCGCCTGCCCCGCTCAACCATGTGTTCTTCACCAGCTCCGGCTCCGAGGCGGTGGATACCGCGATGAAGATCGCGCTGGCCTATCACCGCCAGCGTGGCGAGGGCCAGCGCACCCGCTTCATCAGCCGCGAGAGGGCTTACCACGGGGTCGGTTTCGGCGGCATGGCGCTGGGTGGGCTGCCCAACAACCGCAGGGCGTTCGGCCTGCAGCTGGGCGGCGTGGACTACCTGCGGCATACCCTGGACCTGCCGCGCAATGCGTTCAGCAAGGGCCTGCCACGCCAGGGCGCGGAGCTGGCCGACGACCTGGAACGGCTGATCGCGCTGCACGATGCCTCGACCATCGCGGCGGTGTTCGTCGAGCCCATTGCCGGTTCGGCCGGGGTGATCCTGCCCGCGCCGGGCTACCTGCAGCGCCTGCGCGAGCTGTGCGACCACCACGGCATCCTGCTGGTGTTCGACGAGGTCATCACCGGTTTCGGCCGGGTCGGCATGCCCTTCGCCGCGCAGCGCTTCGGGGTCACCCCGGACCTGCTGACCTTCGCCAAGGCGGTCAGCAACGGCGCGGTACCGCTGGGTGGCGTGCTGGCCAGCGACGCCGTGCATGCAACCCTGATGCAGGCACCGCCGCAGGCCATCGAGCTGTTCCATGGCTATACCCATTCCGGCCATCCGCTGGCCTGCGCCGCAGCGCTGGCCACGCTGGAGGTCTATGCCGAGGAGCGCCTGTTCGAGCGTGCCATCGAGCTGGGCGAATACTGGCAGGAACGGCTGCACGCGCTGCAGGGCCTGCCCAACGTGATCGACATCCGCAACTTCGGGCTGGTCGGCGCGGTCGAGCTGGCGCCGCGCCGCGATGCCCCCGGCAGCCGTGGCTACGAGGTGTTCCGGCGCTGCTTCCAGGACGGCCGGCTTCTGGTGCGCTGTACCGGCGACATCATCGCGCTGTCGCCACCTCTGATCGTGGACAAGGCACAGATCGACCAGATCACCGGCACCCTGGGCGAGATGATCCGGGCCACCGCCTGAGCCCGGGCCGGCGGTGGCGAGCGGGTACAATGGGCGGTTCCGCTCCTGCTCGCTGCCGTGCCCATGGATATCGTCGTCAAAGAAGAACTCAAGGCCTACATCGACCCGCTGACCGCGGACGAACATGACGCGCTGGAGCGCAGCATCCTGGCCGAAGGCTGCCGCGATGCGCTGGTGCTGTGGGGCGATGTGCTGGTCGATGGCCACAACCGTTTCGGCATCTGCCAGAAGCATGGCCTGCCCTTCAACACCGTGCAGAACACCCGCTTCCAGAGCATGGAAGACGTGCACCTGTGGATGATCGAGCAGCACCTGGGCCGCCGCAGCGTGTCCGACTTCCAGCGCGGCGTGCTGGCGCTGCGCAAGCGCGACATCCTGGCCGCCCGCAAGCAGATCGAGCAGGCGCAGCTGCAACGCGAGAGCGACGGCACCGCCGAAGCCATCGAGGACGCGGGTGAGGACAGCCCGCCGTGGGAACCGGCACCGAAGATCAGCCGCGCCGAGCTGGCCCGCGAGGCCAAGCTGAGCACCAGCCAGGTCGGCATGATCGAACGCATCCACGCCCAGGCCGCGGCCGAGGTGGTGGAAGCGGTGAAGGCCGGCGTGATCTCGATCAGCGCTGCTGCTGCCGTGGCCGACCTGCCGGAAGACGAGCAGCGCGCCGCTGCCGCCGGTGGCAAGGATGAGCTGAAGCAGGCCGCCAAGCGCGTGCGCGAGTCCAAGCGCAAGCCGCGCGCACCGAAGCCGGAAGCAGCCGAGATGGACTTCGAGGAAGCGGACGAAGAGCAGATCGCCAGCCGCGACGCCGAGGTGCTGTCGGCACTGGAGCAGCTGGGCGAGGATGCCCCGGCGCTGCGCCGCCGCGTGGTCGCGCTGACCCGCGAGAACGACACCCTGCGCGCGCAGCTGGCGGCGTTGCGCAAGCAGCTCGAAGCGCTCTGAGCCAGCGGGTAGTGCCGGCCGCTGGCCGGCAACCCCATGGACGTTCCGGGTGCGTTGCGGATGCCG
>NZ_RAUX01000011.1 GCF_013464485.1 Stenotrophomonas maltophilia | reverse complement strand
GCGGCCGGCACTACCCGGTGCTCATCCGCTGGCAGGTAGACTTCCGGCATGACGTCTGCCAACGATCCGCGCCGCGCACAGCTGCGGCGCCTGAAAGCCCTCGCGCTGGGACTGCTGCTGTTGATGCTCGCCGGTTTCGCGGTCAGCCACTGGCAGGGCGAGCGCGGCATCTGGGCCTGGGTCTCGGCCTTCTGCGAAGCAGCGGCCGTAGGCGCACTGGCCGACTGGTTCGCGGTCGTCGCGCTGTTCCGGCGGCCGATGGGCCTGCCGATCCCGCATACGGCAATCATCCCACGCAGCAAGGAACGCATCGGCGACAGCCTGGCCCTGTTCGTGCGCGACCAGTTCCTGGAGCCGGGTGTGCTGCTGGCCAAGCTGCAGGTGTTCGATCCGGCCAGCCGCCTCGGCAGTTGGCTGGCCGATCCGGCGCGCTCACGGATGCTGGCCGACATGGCCCGCGGCTGGGCCTTGCAGGCACTGGACTTCTTCGACGAAACCGCGGTGCGCCGGCAGCTGCACGCCTTCGTGGTGCAGCAACTGCGGCAGTGGAATGCCGCCGCCACCGCCGGTGAGCTGCTGGCCCTGCTGACCGCCGACGGACGCCACCAGCGCGTGCTGGACGAAGGCCTGCAGCGGCTGGGGCGCTGGCTGGAGCAGCCGGAGGTGAAGGAACGCGCCTCGCAGCTGATCGTGCGTTACATCCAGCGCGAGTGGCCGACGCTGTCGAGCACGGTGAACTGGGTCAAGCCGATCGACGAGATCGGCGACAGCCTGGCCGAGCGACTGGCGCGGGCGGTGCTGGAAGAACTGCAGCAGGTGCTGGCCGAGCCGCAGCATCCGCTGCGCCAGGACTACGAGAGCTGGCTGCAGAACTACGTGCAGCGCCTGCGCGAGGACCCGGCCCTGGCCCAGCGCATCGAACAGCTCAAGCAGGAAATGATCGACCATCCGGCCCTGCAGGATTACGTGCAGGGCCTGTGGGCGCGCATCCATGCCAGCCTGCGCGCCGACCTGCAGCGCGAGGACTCGGCGCTGGTTGGCCATCTGCAGCGCAGCCTGGGTTCGCTCGGCGCCAGCCTGCAGGCCGACCCGGCCCTGCGCGAGGCACTCAACCAGCATCTGCTGGAAGGTGCGCAGCGCCTCACCGGGCGCCTGCGCGAGGGCGTCACCACGCATATCGCGCAGACCGTGAAAAGCTGGGACGAGCGACACCTGGTGGAACAGCTGGAACTGAGCGTGGGCCGCGACCTGCAGTTCATCCGCTTCAACGGCACCCTGGTCGGCGGGCTGATTGGCCTGCTGCTGCACGCGGCAACGGTCCTTTTCCGCTTCTGACGCTCCTCCTTAAGCGTGCCCGGCATGGCAGCGGGCGCCATCACGCTTGATTAACGAAATGCGAATGCCTATCATTTGCTGATCGGTTGTACGCTTAGCCAAGCGGGGCACGGAAGCACGCACCCACCCGCCCCTTCGCCCGTGTACATCCCCCGACTACCGGGTCGCCCGCTCTGCGCGGGTGGCGCACCGTCGATGGGACTCGCTGGGCGACGTGCGCGGAGCGCACGGCTGCTGCATCTGCGCATTCCATCGCCTGTTTCGTCCTGCATGGAATCGCACCGATGGCAATGCCGCTGAACCTCCCTCGTCCCACTCTGCTGGCCCTGGCCGTGACCGCACTGATGATCGCCCCGCTGGCCCACGCCGACGGCACTGCCGATCCTTCCGCGCGCACGCTGGATACGGTCCAGGTCACCGCTGACGGCAATATCGCCGACAGCTATACGGTCAAGCGTGCCAGCACGGCCACCAAGCTTGGCCTGTCGCTGCGCCAGACGCCGCAGTCGATGACCGTGGTCACCCGCCAGCGCCTGGATGACATGGGCCTGTTCTCGCT
The DNA here is from genome assembly GCF_013464485.1 of Stenotrophomonas maltophilia. Lineage (GTDB taxonomy): Bacteria > Pseudomonadota > Gammaproteobacteria > Xanthomonadales > Xanthomonadaceae > Stenotrophomonas > Stenotrophomonas maltophilia_AW. The sequence goes on along the minus strand of NZ_RAUX01000011.1, from coordinate 41,531 downwards.
GTCCGATGTGATGGGCCAGGTCACTGGCGTGGCGGTGTCGTTCACCGACAGCGAACGCATCAACTACGTCTCGCGCGGCTACAACATCACCAATTTCCAGGTTGATGGGATGCTCAACACCTTCGGTGGCTACATCAAGACCAACACCGACAGCGTGATCTACGACCGCATTGAAGTGGTACGCGGTGCAACCGGCCTCACCACAGGCGCGGGCGATCCGTCCGGCACCATCAACTTCGTGCGCAAGCGCCCCACTGACAGCTTCCAGATGAACGCCAACCTGACGCTCGGGCGCTGGGGCAACCGGCGCCTGGAAGCCGACCTCGGTGGCCCGATTGCGCTCGACGGCCGCATCCGCGCGCGCGTGGTGGCAGCCAAGCAGCAGAGCGATTCATTCCGCGATGTCTACAAGCTGGACAAGGATGTGTTCTACGGCATCGTCCAGGCTGATCTGACCGACAACACGCTGCTGGAAGCCGGCTACGAGTACCAGTCGCCCCGCACCACGGGGGTGACCTGGGGCGTGGTGCCTTACTGGGGGGCCGATGGCCAGCCGGCCAACCTGCCCCGCTCCACCAACCTGTCCGCCCGCTGGAGCAGCTGGCCGATCATCGAAAAGAGCGCCTTCGCGCGCCTTGAACAGCAGCTGGGCAATGGCTGGACGGCGAAGGCCGCCTACACCCGCTCCAAGCGCGAAACCGACGGCGCGGTGTGGTATGGCGCCTCCGGCTATCCGCGCGCCGATGGCAGCGGCATCAGCGCGTTCGTCGGCAGCTTCGGCGAGAACGGCGACATGCAGGTGTTCGACTTCAACGTCGGCGGTCCGTTCCAGCTGTTCGGCCGCGAACACGAACTGGTGTTCGGCTTCGGCCAGTCGGTGCGCAAGGGTGAGGTACCTGCCACGGAGACCGCCAAGTATCCAACGGGTTATACCCAGGTACCCGACTGGCGCAGCTGGAACGGCGACGTCGCACCGCTTCAGGTCACCCGCCTGGGCTATCTGGCATCGCAAGACGAGCTGCGTCAACGGGCCGCCTACCTGGCGACGCGCCTGCAACTGGCCGACCCGCTGACCGCCGTGCTCGGCGCGCGCTACGGCAGCTGGGAAACGCGCACCTGGGACTACACCCATGATGCCGCCGGTCGCCTGGCCGAAACCGACCGCGGCGGCTACAGCCCGGACGATTCATTTACCCCGTATGCCGGTTTCATCTATGACTTCAACCGGTACTTCAGCGGCTATGTCAGCTACACCGACATCTTCCAGCCGCAGGACTACCGCGACAAGGACAACAACTACCTGGAACCGGTGGTCGGCGACATGTGGGAAGCCGGCGTCAAGGCCGAATTCTTCGATGGGCTGCTCAACGCCTCCGCAGCCGTGTTCAAGGGCCAGAAGGACAACGTTGCAGAACTGGACGACTCCGTACCTGAGAACTCGTTGCCCGGCGGTGCCAGTGCCTACCGCTCCACCGGCAAGGGCAACAAGGTCAAGGGGTGGGAAGTCGAAGCGCAGGGAAGCCTGGGAGAGAACTGGAATCTGTCGGCCGGCTTCACCCATACCGTCAGCCGCAATGCGCTGGGCGTGCGCCAGAACACCACCACTCCGGTCGACCTGTTCCGGCTCAACGCCAGCTGGCGCCCGGCCTTTGCCGACGGCCGCTTCTGGTTGGGCGGCGGTGCCACCTGGCAGAGCGGCATCTGGAGCCTGAGCAACCGCCCCAGCGCGACCTTTGCGACCACCGGCAAGCGTGACCGTGTAGCGATCGAACAGGGTGACATCTACCTGCTCAACCTGTCCGGCGGCTATCGCTTCAACGAGAACTTCACCGCGCAGGTGAACGTGAACAATCTGCTAGACAAGAAGTACTACAACCGCGTCGGCTTCTATGACGGCGTGTACTGGGGCGAACCACGCAACGTCACCGTGACGCTGCGCTGGAAGCTCTGACCCGGATGGATGGTGCCGGTTCTGCGACCGGCACCCGGCCAAGGATGGCCAACTCCGGCGCACTGCGGTGCGCCGGCCTCTTTTCACCGATACCTGCAGGAATGCCGTGGACCGCTCGCCCGCAACCGCCAGCCCCCGCACCTTCTTCTCCAACCCGCGCTGGGGCGTACTGTCACGCTCGTTGGCGGCGATCTTCGGCGGCTATGCGCTGGCCTCGGTGACCAGCGTGTTCTGCGCGGTGGCCCTGCCAGGCGCGCGCGGCCAGACCGTGCTGACCGGCATGCTGCTGGCCATTCTGGTGGCAGCCTGCGCGGCCCTGTGGGCGTTCGCCACCCGCAGCGCGCTGCGCGCCTGGGTCGGCATCCTTGCTCCCGCACTGTTGATGGCAGGCATCGCACGCATGCTGGGAGCCTGGGCATGAAGAACGGATTCCGCCAGTCGATGGCCTGGCTGCACACCTGGACCGGCCTGCTGGTCGGCTGGTTGCTGCTGCTGATCTTCATGGCCGGCACGGCCAGCTACTACCGCGAGGAAATCAGCCGCTGGATGCGCCCGGAGCTGCCGTCCAGCAACGTCAGCATCGACGTCGCCGCGCAGCGCGCGGTGGACTACCTGCAGGCCAACGCCGCGCAGGCCGAGAACTGGTTCGTCACCCTGCCGCAGCCGCGCAACCCGGCCATGCAGATGTTCTGGCGGTTGCCGCCGGAACTGGCCGATCCCAGCCGTGGCCGCCGCGGGGGGTTCGGCGATGCCACGCTGGACCCGAACACCGGGCAGGCGCTGAAGGCCCGCGAGACCCGCGGCGGTGATTTCTTCTACCGCCTGCACTTCGACCTGCACTACATCCCGGTGCTGTGGGCTCGCTACCTGGTTGGCTTCTGTGCGATGTTCATGCTGGTGGCGATCATCACCGGCGTCATCACCCACAAGAAAATCTTCAAGGACTTCTTCACCTTCCGCAAGGACAAGGGCCTGCGCTCCTGGCTGGATTTCCACAACGTCAGTGCGGTGATGGCGCTGCCCTACCACGCGATGATCACCTACACCGGAATCGTCACCCTGATGATCATGTACCTGCCGTGGGGCGTGAAGGTGGCCTACCCGCAGGACGAGGACAAGTTCTTCAGCGAAGCCTTCGGGGGCATGCCGGAGGTGACCGCGCCGGCCGAGGGCCGCGCCACGCCGCTGCCGATCGCGCAGCTGCTGGACAGCGCGCGTGCGCACTGGCATGGCGTTGAAGTGGCCGGCTTCACCGTGTCCAACCCTGGCGCAGCCAATGCAGTGATCGATATCCGCCAGCGTGACGGCAAACGCTTGTCCACTGACACCCCGGCGGTGCGCTACAACATGGTCAGTGGTGCGCTGCTTGAGGAAACGCCGCCTTCCGGTGGCGCCACCGCCACCCGTGGCGTGCTGTACGGCCTGCACCTGGCGCGCTTCGCCGACTGGGGCCTGCGTGGCCTGTTCTTCCTGTCCGGCCTGGTCGGCTGCCTGATGGTGGCCAGCGGCGTGGTGCTGTGGGCAGTGAAGGAACGGCCCAAGCATGCCAAGAGTGGACGCACCGGCTTCGGCCTGCGCCTGGTCGATGCGCTGAACATCGGCACCGTGGCTGGCCTGCCGATCGCCTTCGCCGCCTACTTCTGGGGCAACCGCCTGCTGCCGCTGGACATCGCCGAGCGCTCCAGTGCCGAGGCCAATGTGTTCTTCTACGCCTGGGGTGCGGCATTGCTGGCCGCCTTCATCTGGCCCAAGCGGCTGATGTGGGCATGGCAGCTGTACCTCGGTGCGGCCGCGTTCGCGCTGGTACCGGTGGTCAATGCCCTGACCACGCACGCCCACCTTGGCGTCACGCTGCACAGCGGTGATTGGGTGCTGGCCGGCTTCGACCTGTCAATGATCGCCTTCGGCGCGATGCTGGCGCTGTGCGGCTGGCGGATGCAGCGCTGGACGCCGCCACTGAGCGCTGCGGAAAAGAAGAAACGTGCGGCCGCTGCGGCTGCGCCGAAGGCAGCGCTGGACGCTGCAGAAGCGACCGAAGCGGAGGCTCGCGCATGATGCTGCTGGCACTGACGCTGTCGTTCTCCGCGTTCACCGCACTGTCGCTGGCCATGGAGAAGCACCAGCACGACCTACATGGCAAAGCCGCTGCCGCGCCGGCACGGCGCACGCAGTGGCGGGTGCTGGGCTGGATCCTGCTGACGGTGGCGCTCGCGCTGTGCGTGGCAGACCACGGCTGGGCAATGGGTCCTGTCCTGTGGCTGGGGGCGATGACCGTGGGCGGCGTGGCGCTGTCGTTCGGGCTGTATCCGTACCGGCCGAAGTGGATTGCCCCGCTGGCGATCGCGTTGCCGGTGGTCGGGCTGGTGGTGGGGTTGCTGTAGCGGCAGGACAGCGGCATCCACGCATGGCGTCGATCTACAATGTCGGCATGGACAGCGTGCTGCAACGGATGACTGGAACCGGCTTCTTTTCCCGGTTGGGCGAAACACTGCCTGCAACGACCGGCGTCGTTGCCGTTCGGTCGCTGGCCGAAGCACTGCGGACCATCGATACCGAGGGTTTCGAATGGATGCCCACGACGCTGGGTGATCCGGATCCGTTTCACGGCGCGCTGCCCCGTCCCGCCGAACTGGCCGACGCCCGACGCGAACTCAACCGCACGCTGATGCGCGCGCTTTCGGCACTGGATCTGCCGGCACTGCGCTGCGGTGCGCATGACCTGCATCTGGTGGCGCGCAACGGGGCGATGTTCGCCTTCCGGCAACGCCTGCTGGAAACGCACCTCGGCCTGCCGGCGCACTGGGAACCCGTGCTTGCGCTGTACGAACACGGGCATTGGCCGTTGGCCCATGCGCCGGGGCGATTGCTGGTGCTCTAGAGCCATCCACGCATGGCGTGGATCTACCGGGCCCACGCTCGCCGGGCATGGCCCGGCGCTACCGTTCTGCGCGCACGTGGGTAGTGCCGGCCGCGGGCCGGCATCCCCKTTCGGCTGGAATCACCCCAACCGCTTCAGTTCCCACGCGCGGTGGATGCGCGCGTTGCGCTCGAAATCCGGTCCGATCGTGCGCGCGGTGATCTCGCGGCACTGGGCGAATTCAGCGATGGCGTTCTCTTCCAGCTTGAAACGGCGGAAGTTGTTGGAGAAGTACAGCACGCCGCCGGGCGCCAATCGTGCCACCGCCGCACGCAGCAGCTTCAGCTGCTCACGCTGCACGTCGAAGTCATCTGCGCGCGCCGAGTTGGAGAAGGTCGGCGGATCACAGAAGATCACGTCGTACTGGCCACGATCGCCTTCCAGCCAGGCCATGGCATCGGCCTGCACCAGCAGGTGCTGGTTGCCGCCCTGCCCGTTCAACGACAGGTTGTCGTAGCACCACTGCAGGTAGGTGGCCGACAGGTCCACGCTGGTGGTGCTGGCCGCACCGGCCACGGCCGCCTGTACGCTGGCCACGCCGGTGTAGCAGAACAGGTTGAGGAAGCGCTTGCCACGCACCTGCTCGGCCATCATCCGGCGCAGCGGGCGATGGTCCAGGAACAGGCCGGTATCGAGGTAATCGAACAGGTTCACCTGCAGCAGGGCATTGTTCTCGCGCACCACGATGAACTCATCGCGCTGCTCGAAACGCCCGTACTTGCTGCCGCCCTTGCCGCGCTCGCGCGACTTCATCGATACCTGTTCCGGCTGCACGCCGAACACCTCGCGCGCGGCGGCCAGCAGTTCGTTGCGGCGGCGGCGCACGTCGTTTTCCGGAATGGCCGCCGGTGCCGCGTATTCCTGCACATGCAGGAAGGTGCGGCGCTGGCCACCATCTTCTTCGTAGACGTCGATGGCGGCCGCATATTCGGGCAGGTCGGCATCGTAGGCGCGGAAGCAGGTGATGTCCTCGCGCGCGCGCCAGCTCTTGAACTTCTTCAGGTTCTTGCGCAGGCGGTTGGCCACCATCTGCGCGCCTTCGCTCAGCTCGCGCGGCTGCGCCGGGTCACGGCCCGGTACGGCAATCGGGTCGCAGACGATCAGCGCGCATTCCAGCGCACCGTTGAACATCTGGTACTTCTTGGACGCACGCAGGCCGGTGGCGAAGGCCAGTTCGTCATTGCCACACAGCAGGCTGGCGCGCCACTGCGGCACCGCCTTCTGCAGGGCGTTGCCCAGCGCGCGGTACAGGGCCGGGTCTGCGGCCAGGCGCTCGTCGTACGGCGGGTTGCAGACCACCGCGCCGATCTCCTGTTCCGGCGCGGCCAGGTCGGCCACGTCGGCACGGGTGAAGCGGATGGCATGGGCCACGCCGGCCACTTCGGCGTTCTCGCGCGCGGCCTGGATCGCTACCGGGTCGATGTCGCTGCCGTGGATGACCGGCTTCAAAGCGGCCAGACCGGCCGCTTCGCGGTCACGTGCTTCGGTCTGGATCGCCTTCCAGGCGGCCTTGTCGAAGCCCAGCCAACGGCTGGGCGGCAGGCTGCCGTGGCGCATCAGGCCGGGGGCGACGTCGGCAGCCATCAGCGCGCCTTCGATCAGCAGGGTGCCGCTGCCGCACATCGGATCCAGCAGGCCACCGCCGGCGGCGTGCAGGCGTGGCCACTGCGCGCGCAGCAGCAGCGCGGCGGCCAGGTTTTCCTTCAGCGGCGCCTCGTGGGCGGCACCGCGCCAGCCACGGCGGTGCAGCGGGCCACCGCCGAGGTCGATCGACAGCGAGGCACGGCCCTTGCGCAGCGACAGGTTGACGCGCACATCGGGCAGATCGGTGTTCACCGACGGCCGTTCCAGGCCTTCGTCGCGCATGCGGTCGACGATGGCGTCCTTGATCCGCTGCGCGGCAAAGCGTGCGTGGGTGATCTTGTCGCCGGACACGTGCGCGTCCACCGCCAGAGTCATCTCCGGCTTGATGTGCTCATGCCACGGCAGGGCGCGCACGCCGTCATACAGGGCCTGCTCGTCCGGGCAGTCGAATTCGTCGATCGGCCACAGCACGCGGCTGGCCAAGCGCGACCACATCACGATGCGCAGGGCCTGCGCCAGCTCGCCCTCGGCGTTGACGCCGGCGATGGTGGCGGTGGCCTTGCCAAGGCCCAGGGCCGACAGCTCGTCGGCGAGCAGGTATTCCAGGCCCTTGGCGCAGGAGACGAAGAATTTCACGGGATCGGTTCGCAGGTGGACGGGCGCGGCGCAAGCGCCAGGCCTTTCGGAAGGGAGGGCCGCGGAAACGGCCAGCAGGCCCGCGCCGGGGGCGGCGGGGCTGCCATTGTAGTCAATGCGGGCGGGCGCGCCGTGCGCCCGGGCTTCACAGTTGCCGCAGCAGGCGCTCGAAGGCCTGCGCGGAGGCCTCCACGTGGCGTTCCAGGCGATGGCCATCGTCCACCAGCAGCAGCTGCGCCGAACGCGCCTGTGCCCAGGCGATGACCCCAGCCGCCGGAACCACGTCGTCATGCCAGGCCTGCACGACCGTGGTCGGCACGGCAGCGGCGTCGAGCGCCGGCATCGGGCCCATGGTGGTGGGCGGTACCATCAGGAACAGGCCCGCCACCGGCACCTGCAGCGAGGCGATGGCGGAGATGTAGGCCCCCAGGCTGGAGCCGGCCAGCACCACCGGGCCCTGCTGGGCGGCGATGGCGGTGCGTTCGACCAGGCGCTGCAGCCGGGTGCGCACGTCACCCACCCGGCTGACTTCGCTCATCGCGTCCAGGTCGGTGTAGTCCGGGCGTTCATGGGTCCAGCCCAGGCGCTGTGCAACCTCGGCCAGCGCGGTGACCTTGGTCGCTTCCGGGCCGCTCTCGAAGCCATGGGACAGGATGCAGTGGCCGCGGCTCATGCGCGCGCTCCGTGAGAGCGGGTCGGCGGCGAAAGAGGAGGCAGGTTCATCCGGCAATGCTAGCATCGCCGGATGCCCAACCCGCTCCTGCCCGGCCTGCAGCTGCAGCCCCTGCCCTACCAAGACCGCCTGCCACTGCGCGACCCGGCCACGCTGGAGATGGTGGTGATCCACTGCACCGAGCTGCCCGATCTGGCGATGGCGCGCGAGTACGGCGAGCGCGAGCTGTACGACAGCGGCGCCGGCAACAGCGGCCATTTCTACATCGACCGCGATGGCCGCGTGGTGCAGTACGTGGCGCCGGAACGGGTGGCCCATCACGTGCGTGGCATGAACGCCCACACGCTGGGCATCGAACTGGTCAACACCGGGCGCTATCCGCACTGGTTCGACAGCCGCCACCAGGCGATGGACGAGGCGTATACCGAGGCGCAGCTGGCGGCGCTGGAGGCGCTGCTGCTGGCACTGGTGGCGCGCTACCCGTCGCTGCGGCGGATTGCCGGGCACGATCAGCTGGATCTGGAGCAGATACCAGCCAGCGATGATCCGGCGCTGTTGGTGGCGCGCAAGCGTGACCCGGGGCCGTTGTTCCCCTGGGCGCGGGTGCTGGCGAAGGTACCGCTGCAGCCTGTTGGGTAAGCGGCAGGGCTGCGCCCTGCACCCGCAGAGGCAACGGCCGAAGCAAGGGCAACAGCAGCATTCCGTGGGATGGCGGGGTGGGTCCGGTTGCGGGGGACGCCGTAAACCCGTCCCTGGGGGCTTGGCCGCGGCATCCATGCCGCGGACACCCCCGCAACCGGCCCCACCCCGCCTTCGACAGATCTCCGCCGCTGTTGGTAGGTGTCGACCTTGGTCGACACGGGGTCGAATCGATCGGAGGGTGCCTTTGTAGAGTCGAGCCACGCTCGACTGCTCTTTGCTCGGATCGCTCAGGCTCCGGTGGCGACCGGGCGGCTGCTGTCGCTGACCCAGCCGCTCCAGGAATCGGCATAGACGCGCGCGCCGCTCAGTCCTGCGCTTTCCATCGCCAGCAGAAGGTGGCAGGCGGTCACGCCGGAGCCACACATCAGCACCACCTGCTGCGGATCGCGGTTGCCGATCACGCCCTGCAGTTCGGCGCGCAGTTCCTGCGCGTCGCGCAGGCGGCCGTCGAGTACGTTCAGGCCGAACGGGCGGTTGACTGCGCCCGGCACGTGGCCGGCAACCGGGTCGAGGGGCTCCACTTCGCCGCGGAAACGTTCGCCCGCGCGTGCGTCGACCAGCCAGCCCGGCGCATGTTTCAGGCGCGCGGTGATTTCATCGGCGTTGGCGATCTGGGTGGTGTCGAAACGACCCGGGTAGGCAGACAGCGCTGTCACTTCAGTGTGGCCGCTTGCCAACGTGTGACCGGCGGCCTGCCAGGCGGCGATGCCGCCGTCGAGCACGGCGACCTTGCTGTGACCAACCAGGCGCAGCAGCCACCACAGGCGCGAGGCGGCCATGCTGCCGTCGCTGCCGTCGTAGACCACCACCTGGGTATCGGGGCCGATGCCCCACTGCCCCAGCTTTGCGGCAAAGGCATCGCTGCCCGGCAGTGGATGGCGACCGTGGCCAACACGGCTGACATCGGACAGATCACGGTTGAGATCTGCATGCACCGCACCTGGGATATGACCTGCCAGATACTGGCCGCCTCCCGCCTGCGGGTCGGCCAGCGAGGAACGCGCATCGACCACGCGCACTGCGGTGCTGGCGGTGGCGCGTGCGTCGACCACGCGGATGCCGTCGCCCAACGCAGCGGCCAGGGTGGTGACATCGACCAGGGTGGTCCACGGCGGATCGATCGGGTTCATTGCACTTGCTCCAAGCGGCGACGCAGGTTGTAGAGAATGGCCGCGGTCGCCCCCCAGATGCGCTGGCCCGGCCAGCCGTATTCGAGAACGTGACGGATGCGGCCGCGATGGTTGATTTCGACCTGGCGCAGGTTGTCGGCAGCCATCAGGTAGTCCAGCGGCACCTCGAACACTTCGGCCACTTCGCTGGGCTGCGGTACCGGCACGAAGTCCGGATCGACCACCGCCACCACCGGGGTGACCCGGTAGCCGGTGATCGTCACGAAGGGATCGAGATACCCCAGCGCCTGCACCTGGCCAGGCGCCAGTGCGATTTCTTCCTGGCTCTCGCGCAGGGCGGCCGCCAACGCGTCGCGGTCATCGGGTTCGGTGCGGCCACCGGGGAACCCGACCTGGCCTCCGTGCTGGCGCAGGGTTTCGGTGCGACGGGTGAGGATCACCTGGGCGCCATTGGCGCGCGGCACGATACCCGCAAGCACGGCCGCCTCCACTGGCGGCCCAGGCGGCAGCAGGTCGATCAGCTCGCTGCGGTTCCAGCCATCGCCGGCCGGCGGATCGGCCAACGGATGCAGCGCGCGCATCAAACGTTCGTGATCGGCCAGCGAGCCGCGCAGTGATTGCTGGAGCTGCGCGCGCAGCGGTTGCACGCGATGCAGGATGCGACTGCGTTCGTCGTTGCTCATCGACGACCACCGTGCGATTTCATCGATATGCCGCCCGCAGCCGGTGCACTGCCGGTGCGGATCCAGCGTGCACACTCCGATGCAGGGGCTTGCGACAACACGCGCCGTTTCTTCCATTGTTTGCACCGGGCAACAGTAGCGCGATTGGAGTGAATTTGCGCGGGTGGCCCGTGCGGCCGGTAGCGTCGACTGTCAGTCGACTACCGCGCGGAGCGGGGGGTTTTCTCGATGCGACTCAAGAGCAGTCGACTGACAGTCGACTCTACCAGGGCATTTTCAAGAGCAGTCGACTGACAGTCGACTCTACCGTCAGGTACTGCGCAAACAAAAACGCGCCGGTGGGATCACCGGCGCGTTGATGTTTGACACTGTTTCTTACTTGACGCTGACCAGCTTGATCTCGAACTGCACAGCCACGTTCGGCGGGAACGGGGTGCGCGGGTCGGCACCGTAGGCCTGGTCCGGCGGCAGGGTGACTTCCCACTTCGAGCCTGCCGGCATCTGCAGCAGGGTCTCGCGCATGGCCTTCATTTCCACTTCGCTGACCTTGATCGACGGGATCTGCTGGGCCGGGCGGGCTTCGGTCGGGCGCTGGCCGTACGGGAACGGACCGGCCACTTCCAGCTGCACGGTGCTGGCCTGGGTCGGCTTGGCACCCTTGCCGGCTTCGATCACGCGGTACTGGACGCCGCTCGGCAGCGACTGCACGCCGGCCTTGGCCTTGTTCGCCGCAATGAACTGATCGCTCTTGGTCTTGTTTTCGGCAGCAGCCTTTTCGTACTCGGCCTTGGCGGCCTGGGCACGGCCCTGCTCGCGCTTCTGGAACGCTTCAACGGCCGGCTTCAGCTGCTCGGCGGTGATCGCCGGCTGCTTCTTGGCGTAGGCGTCCTGCAGGCCCTTCACCACCGAGTTGATGTCCAGCTGCTCACCACGACCGGTCAGCTCAGCCAGGTTGTTGCCGTAGTCGTAACCGAAGTAGTAGCTCAGCTTGCCCTTTTCGGACGCGACGTCCTGGGCGAAGGCATTGCCCGTCAGGGCCAGGGCCGCGACGGCGACCGCGATAGAACGCAACTTCATCAAACAGTTCTCCAGGGGTGGTAACTCAGGGACGTTCTGCGCCGCCCTGAGGCGACGGGTTAGGATAACGGGCGCAACGTGTAACCGCTACTCACGATGCAGGCTATGACCCGTCTGCGTTTGCAGAGTTCAATATCACTTTTTTTTAACGTTCCAGGAGTTTTCCCGTGGCCGATGCCCTGATCGCTGTCGCCGACGACGGCGCCATCCGCACCGTGACCGTCCAGCGCCCGGACAAGCTCAACGCCCTGAATGCCGCGACCCTGCAGGCCCTGGCCGAGGCGTTCAGCGCCGCCGCCGCAGACCCTGAGGTGCGCGTAGTGGTGCTGACCGGAGCCGGCCCGAAGGCCTTCGTGGCCGGCGCCGACATCGCCGAGATGAACACACTCAGCGCGGTTCAGGGACGTGATTTCTCGCTGCTGGGCCAGGCCCTGATGCGCCAGATTGAACGGATGCCCAAGCCGGTCATCGCCCGCGTGAACGGTTTTGCATTGGGTGGCGGCCTGGAACTGGCCATGGCCTGCCACCTGCGCATCGCCGCCGATAGCGCGAAGGTCGGCCAACCGGAAATCAATCTCGGCCTCATCCCGGGCTTTGGTGGCAGCCAGCGCCTGCTGCGCCTGTGCGGCCGCGCCGCCACCCTCGAGCTGTGCCTGCTTGGCGCGCCGATCAACGCCGCACGCGCGCTGGAACTGGGCATCGTCAATGAAGTGGTGCCGGCCGACGCACTGGACGCGCGCGTCCAGGACGTCGCCCGCCAGCTGGCGCGCTCGGCCCCGCTGGCCCTGCGTGGCCTGCTCGATGCGGTGCACGTGGGCGGCGAATGCAGCCTGGAAGCCGGGCTGGAATACGAAAGCGCGCAGTTCGGCCTGCTGTTCGCCACCGAGGACATGCGCGAAGGCACCAGCGCCTTCCTGCAGCGCCGTCCGCCGGCCTTCCAGAACCGCTGACACCATGGCATCCCGACCCAACCCCGCGCAGCTGTTCGCCCGGGTCCAGGCAGGTGATCTCGATGGCGCCCTGCAGGCCGGCCTGATGGACTATGCCGCCCGCGCCGACGACGCGCAGTTGCTGCCCGGCCACCCGGATCTTCCGCAACGGCTGCTGCAGGCCCAGCAGCAACTGCAGGTTGCCTGGGCGGCCCGCGAACGTTTCCGCGCGCGTGCCGTGCGGCTGGCCCGCCGTGAAGCCGAACGCGACGCGCGGCGTACGCCGGCCCCGGCGCCGGACGTGAAGCCCAGCCTGCCCGCCGCAGCAGCAGCCATCCTCGCCCGGGCCAAGGCCCGCGCCAGCGGCAAGGAGCAGTAATGGTCGCCACGAAGAAGACCGCACGCGCCCCGGCGCGGCGTGGCGGCACGATGCCGCGTGCAGACGTGGTGGAGATGTTCACCCGCCTGCGCGAACTCAACCCGCACCCGAAGACCGAATTGGAGTACAGCTCGCCGTTCGAGCTGCTGGTGGCGGTGGCGTTGTCGGCGCAGGCCACCGACGTCGGCGTCAACAAGGCAACCCGCCGCCTGTTCCCGGTGGCCAATACGCCGGCGAAGATCCTCGCGCTCGGCGAGGACGGGCTGAAGCAGTACATCGCCACCATCGGCCTGTTCAACGCCAAGGCCAGGAACGTGATCGCCACCTGCGCGATCCTGCTGGAGAAGCATGGCGGTGAAGTGCCACGCGATCGTGACGCATTGGAAGCGTTGCCGGGCGTCGGCCGCAAGACCGCCAACGTGGTGCTCAACACCGCGTTCGGTGAGCCGGTGATGGCGGTGGACACGCATATCTTCCGTGTCGCCAACCGTACCGGGCTTGCGCCAGGAAAGAACGTGCGCGAGGTCGAAGACCGATTGGTCAAAGCGATTCCTGCCGAGTTCCTGCTCGACGCGCATCATTGGCTGATCCTGCACGGACGGTACGTGTGCAAAGCGCGCAGGCCGGATTGCCCCGGGTGCGTGATCGCCGACCTCTGCCGGTTCAAGGACAAGACCCTCGCAGAGTGACGACAGCATCCGCGCATGGCGTGGATCTACTGCAACCGGGGCGCAATCCGGGCGTCATACGTAAGCGGTTTCAATGGCAGGCCCTGCCGTGACGGGGCCTGCGGTGGATGTCTGCCGCGCGTGAACTGTCACATTTACGCAATCTTTACCTTCTAGCCTGCGCGCATCTTCCCACCTGCCTGCAAGGCTTCTCTCCATGAAACTGCATCACCAACTCCTGACGGTGGCCGTGGCTGCTGCGCTGTATGTGCCGGCTGCACACGCCGAAGTCGCCATCGACGTGATCGGCGGTTCGGAAATCACCTTCGAAGGCCTGGTCCAGGCCGACGGCAACTGGTTCGACAACGACCTGGTCGACCTCAACGGTGGCGACGCCGGCAACGGCAAGAACAGCGAGTTCGAACTGCGTCGCGCCGAGCTGGTGCTGAAGGGCAAGGGCCCGGGCAACGTGGAGTGGGTGGTCGGCTATGACGCCAAGGCCGACAAGTTCCTCGACACGAATGTGAAGTACAAGCTGCTGGGCAACGCCAACCACTTCCTGCAGCTGGGCCAGTTCAAGCAGCCCAACAGCCTGGAAGAACTGTCCAGCACCAAGAACAACGATTTCATTTCCAAGGCAGCAGTCACCAATACCTATGCCATCGCCCGCCGCCTGGGTGGCGCGTACAGCTACGGCCAGGACAACTGGTCGGTGACCGCCAGCGCCTTCGGACGCGAGCTGACGCGTAACCTGGCCCACGGCAGCGGCTACGGCGCACGCGGTACCTGGGCCCCGATCAATGAAAAGGGCCAGGTCCTGCACTTCGGCCTGAGCTACGTCAACTACGACGCCGATGCAGACACCCTGCGCGTGCGCGCCCGTCCGAATGCCGACCTCGCCACCGCCCGCCTGGTCGACAGCGGCAACCTGACCGACACCGACCGCATCAGCACCATCGGCGCCGAAGCGATGTACTTCCAGGGTCCGTTCAAGGCCCAGGCCGAGTACTACACCAGCAAGGCGAAGCGCTACGACCACGACAACTACACCAGCGATGGCTACTACATCAGTGGCGTGTGGAATGTCACTGGCGAGACCTGGAGCTACAAGGGTGGCACGCCGGGCACCGGCCTGCCGAACAACCCGGCCGGCGGCCAGTGGCAGCTGGGCGTGCGCTACGACCACATGGACCTGAACGACGGCAACCTCGCCGCCAACCCGGTGGCCGGCCGCCCGCCGATCGTCGATGGCGTGCTGGGTGGCAAGATGGATATCTGGACCGTGGGCGCCAACTGGTACCTGCGTTCCAACTTCAAGCTGATGCTCAATTACGTGATGGTCGACAGCAAGAAGTACAGCTCTGCAGCACGCGGTTTCGTCAACGACGATCCCAACATCCTGGAAGCCCGCGCGCAGTTCTTCTGGTAAGTCCAGTCACCTGCGTTCCACCGCGAAGGCACGGCCCAGGCCGTGCCTTCGTCGTTGCAGCGATGCTCGCGCCACTCCGGCGCGGACAACGCAGACGTGCCGGTGCAACCGTCATGACGCATGTCACACCAGCGTCATATGACAGACGCTGGGGTGTCACGCAACCGTTATGGAATGTGCACCGAAACGTCGGGCAACCGCCCTTCGACTACCACCCCAGGAGTCTCCCCGTGATCCACGCCTTCAAGTCGCGCGCCGCTGTCGCCATCCTGGCTGCATCGTCCGTGTTTGCCGCCAACGCCGCCGATATCACCGGCGCGGGCGCATCGTTCATCTATCCGGTCATGTCCAAGTGGTCGGCCGACTACAGCGCTGCGACCCGCAACAAGGTCAACTACCAGTCGATCGGCTCCGGTGGTGGTATCGCCCAGATCAAGGCCAAGACGGTTGATTTCGGCTCCTCCGATGCTCCGCTGAAGCCGGAAGAACTGGCCGCCTCGGGCCTGGCCCAGTTCCCGTCGGTGATCGGTGGCGTGGTGCCGGTGGTGAACGTGGCCGGCATCGCCCCGGGCGCGCTGAAGCTGGACGGCTCCGTGCTGGCCAACATCTTCCTGGGCAAGATCAAGACCTGGAATGACCCGGCCATCGCCGCGCTGAACCCGGGCGTGACCCTGCCGAGCGCCAAGATCACCGTCGTGCACCGCTCGGATGGTTCGGGCACCACCTTCAACTTCGTCAACTACCTGTCCAAGGTCAGCCCGGAGTGGAAGAGCTCGGTCGGTGAAGGCACCTCGGTCCAGTGGCCGGCCGGCATCGGTGGCAAGGGCAACGAAGGCGTTGCCGCGTACGTGAAGCAGATCAAGGGCGGCATCGGCTACGTCGAACTGTCCTACGCGCTGCAGAACAAGCTGTCGTACACCGCGATGAAGAATGCCGCCGGCAAGTTCGTGCAGCCGAGCGACGCGTCGTTCGCCGCTGCCGCCGCCAGCGCCGACTGGGCCAACGCCAAGGATTTCTACCTGGTCATGACCAATGCGCCGGGCGCTGAATCCTGGCCGATCACCGCCACCAACTTCATTCTGGTGCAGAAGACGCCGAAGAATGCTGCCAATGGCAAGGCCACCCAGGAGTTCTTCCGCTGGGTCTACAAGAACGGCGATGCCCAGGCCCGCCAGCTGGACTACGTACCGCTGCCGGACAGCCTGGTCCGCCAGATCGAGACCTACTGGACGCAGAACCTGAAGTAAGCGCGCTCCCCCGCAGGAACGGGATCGGCGGGTCCTCTCTCCCCCGCCGATCCCACCCGGGCGCGAGATCCTCGAGATCTCGCGCTCTTCTTGTTTTGGGGGTTGATCGTGAAGAGCGTTTGCGCCTTCGCTGATCCGTGGGGGAGTCGGTGAGCCAGGGCGTGCAGGACACGCCGTAAACCCGTCCTTGGGGGCTCGGCCACGGCATCCATGCCGTGGACGGTCCTGCACGCCCTGGCCCACCGCCTCTCGACAGTTCATCGGGGGCGCGGTGGGGTCATGAAAGGCAGGAGCAAAGGCAAGAGCGTTTGTAGAGCCCCGACCGTCATACCGGTGCGCAGATCCGGGGTCCCCGGGGGTCTCCCGGATCGCAGCCAACCCCGTGAAACCCTTGTCAGAACGTGATCCAGGACACCTCTGTCATGGTCGTAATACGGCTGTAACAAAAACATCATTTCATAGCCGCATCCGCCGACGACGTCGGCTCTACCCCGCTATGGAGTGACCATGAAACTGCACTCGGCCGGCCTTGCCGCCCTTTCCCTGGCCATCGCCCTGGGCCTGTCGGCCTGCGGTGGCGACAAGCAGGCCGCACAGCAGCCGGCAGCCGACGGCGCGGCCGCTCCGGCCGCCGCCGGTGCCAAGGTGACCGCCGAAGTGTCCGGCGCAGGCGCGTCCTTCATCTTCCCGCTGGTCTCCAAGTGGTCGGCTGACTACAACGCCAGCACCGGCGCCAAGATCAACTACCAGTCGATCGGTTCCGGCGGTGGCATCGCCCAGATCAAGGCCGGCACCGTCGACTTTGGTTCCTCCGACAAGCCGCTGAGCAGCGAAGAGCTGGCCCAGGCCGGCCTGGCGCAGTTCCCGTCGGCCATCGGCGGCGTGGTGCCGGTGGTCAACATCGAAGGCCTGGAAGCCGGCAAGCTGCGCCTGAGCGGCGCCCTGCTGGCCGACATCTTCCTGGGCAAGGTCAAGACCTGGAACGACCCGGCCATCGTCGCCGCCAACCCGGGCGTGAAGCTGCCGGACGGCAAGATCACCCTGGTCCACCGTTCGGACGGTTCAGGCACCACCTTCAACTTCTCCAACTACCTGTCCAAGGTCAGCCCGGAGTGGAAGAGCAAGGTCGGCGAAGGCACCTCGGTGCAGTGGCCGGACGGCGTGGGTGGCAAGGGCAATGAAGGCGTGGCCTCCTACGTGAAGCAGATCAAGGGCTCGATCGGCTACGTCGAACTGGCCTACGCGCTGCAGAACGGCATGCCGTACACCGCCATGCAGAACGCGGCCGGCAACTGGGTCGAGCCGAGCGCGGAAACCTTCGCTGCCGCGGCCGCCAGCGCCGACTGGGCCAGCGCCAAGGATTTCAACCTGGTCATCACCAACGCTCCGGGCGAGCAGGCGTGGCCGATCACCGCCACCAACTTCATGCTGATGCAGAAGCAGCCGAAGGACGCCAAGCGCAACCAGGACACCCTGGCCTTCTTCAAGTGGGCCTTCGAAAACGGCCAGGCCCAGGCCAACGAGCTGCACTACGTGCCGCTGCCGGCCGAACTGGTCAAGCAGATCGAGGCCTACTGGGCGACCGACCTGAAGTGACGGACACGGCGGTGCCCCGTACGGGCACCGCCGTTTCCACGCCGTGCCGCCCCGCCCCTTCCTGGCCCTGCCGTCCCCATGAATGCCATCGCCCAGCCTGTAGCCGCCCCGTCCACGCGTGATACGCGTGATGCCCGCAACGACAAACTGTTCCGATGGGTGCTGGTCGGCACCGTCATCTTCGTCCTGATCGCCCTGGCCTGCGCCGCGCTGTCGATGCTGTGGGGCGGCCGCCATGCCCTGCAGATGCAGGGCCTGAGCTTCTTCTTCTCCGCCGACTGGAATCCGGTCGAAAACAAGTTCGGTGCTCTCGCTCCGATCTACGGCACCCTGGTCACCGCGCTGATCGCGATGGTCATCGCCGTGCCGGTCAGCTTCGGCATCGCCTTCTTCCTCACCGAAGTGGCACCGCGCTGGCTGCGCGGCCCGGTCGGAACCGCCATCGAACTGCTGGCGGGCATTCCCTCGATCATCTACGGCATGTGGGGCCTGTTCGTGCTGGTGCCGGTGATGACCGAGTACGTGACCCCGTTCCTCAACGAAACCCTGGGCGAGATGCCGGTCATCGGCCCGCTGTTCCAGGGCCCGCCGCTGGGCATCGGCATGCTCACCGCCGGCTTCGTGCTGGCCATCATGGTCATTCCGTTCATCTCCTCGGTGATGCGCGAAGTGTTCCTGACCGTGCCGACCCGCCTGAAGGAATCGGCCTATGCACTGGGCTCCACCAAGTGGGAAGTGAGCTGGGACATCGTCCTGCCCTACACCCGCTCGGCGGTGATCGGCGGCATCTTCCTCGGCCTCGGCCGCGCCCTGGGCGAGACAATGGCGGTCGCCTTCGTGATCGGCAACAGCGTGCGCCTGTCGCCGTCGCTGCTGGAACCGGGCACCACCATCGCCGCGCTGATCGCCAACGATTTCGGCGAAGCCACTGAAACCTACCGCTCGGCCCTGCTGCTGCTCGGCTTCGTCCTGTTCATCGTCACCTTCGTGGTGCTGGCCATTGCCCGCCTGATGCTGATGCGCCTGTCCCGCAAGGAGGGCAACTGATGTCCACTACCGCTGATTCGTTGTACCTGCGCCGCCGCATCGGCAATGTCGTTGCCATCGCGCTGTCCTGCGCCACCGCCCTGTTCGGCCTGTTCTTCCTGGGCTGGATCCTGTTCACCCTGGCATCCAAGGGCCTGGCCGGCATCAACTGGAATCTGTTCACCAAGATGACGCCGCCGCCAATGCAGGAAGGCGGCCTGGCCAACGCCTTCTTCGGCAGCGCGGTGATGTGTGCGCTGGCAATCGGCATCGGTACCCCGCTGGGTGTGCTGGCCGGTACCTGGCTGGCCGAGTACGGCAACGCCCGCAAGGCCGGCACCGTGGTCCGCTTCGTCAACGACATCCTGCTGTCGGCACCGTCGATCGTGCTCGGCCTGTTCGTCTACACCCTGTACGTGATGCAGACCGGCGGCAACTTCTCCGCATTCGCCGGTGCCCTGTCGCTGGCCTTCATCGTGCTGCCGGTGGTGGTGCGCACCACCGACGAGATGCTGCGCCTGGTGCCCTCGCAGATGCGTGAGGCGGCGCTGTCGCTGGGTATCCCGCAGTGGAAGGTGATCGTGCAGGTGCTGTACCGCAGTGCTTCGGCCGGCATCATCACCGGCATCCTGCTGGCGCTGGCCCGCATTTCCGGCGAGACCGCGCCGCTGCTGTTCACCGCCTTCGGCAACCAGTACTGGAACAACAACATCTTCCAGCCGATGGCCTCGGTGCCGGTGGTGATGAACCAGTTCGCCGGCAGTCCGTATGAATCCTGGCAGGTGCTGGCCTGGGCCGGTGCCCTGGTGCTGACTGTCTTCGTGCTGCTGGTCAGCCTTGCCGCCCGCGGCATCCTGCTGCGCAACCGTATCTCCCATGACTGACCTTTCCGTGGATAACGCCATGAACGACCTTTCCAACGCCGTGCCGATGCAGCGCATCGCCGTGCCGTCCTCGCACGAGAGCCTGCACACGCCGGCTCCGGTCAAGCTTGCCGCGCGCGGACTGGACTTCTACTACGACAAGTTCCACGCCCTGAAGGGCATCAACCTGGAAATCCCGGAAAAGCGCGTGACCGCGCTGATCGGTCCTTCCGGCTGCGGCAAGTCCACGCTGCTGCGCATCTTCAACCGCATCTACGCGCTGTACCCGAAGCTGGAAGCGCGCGGTGAAGTGCTGCTGGACGGCGAGAACATCCTGTCGCCGAAGTACCCGATGAACCGCCTGCGCAGCAAGGTCGGCATGGTGTTCCAGAAGCCGGTGCCGTTCCCGATGACCATCTTCGAGAACGTGGCCTACGGCATCCGCCACCACGAAAGGCTGAGCAAGGCCGACATGGCCGACCGCGTCGAGCAGGCGCTGCGCCAGGGCGCGCTGTGGGATGAAGTGAAGGACAAGCTGGGGCAGAGCGCGCTGGGCCTGTCCGGTGGCCAGCAGCAGCGCCTGTGCATCGCCCGCGCCGTGGCCCTGCGCCCTTCGGTGCTGCTGCTGGACGAGCCGACCTCCGCGCTGGACCCGATCTCGACCAGCCGCATCGAACAGCTGGTGGAAGAGCTCAAGCACGAGTACACCATCGTCATCGTCACCCACAACATGCAGCAGGCCGCGCGCGTGTCGGATTACACCGCCTTCATGTACCTGGGTGACCTGATCGAGCACGACCGCACCGAAGTGATCTTCTCGCAGCCGTCGCAGCGGCAGACCGAGGACTACATCACCGGTCGATTCGGCTGAAACGTCGGTCGAGCGTGGCTCGACTCTACAGACAACGGCAGTCGGGCATGGCTCGACTCTACAGAGTGGAACAACCATGAATCTTCCCAACGACCACATCGTCAAGAGCTACGACGAAGAGCAGCAGCGCCTGGTAGCCGAAATCGTGCGCATGGGCGAGATGGCCGTCGCCCAGCTCGAAGCGTCGATGGACGTGATCGAAAAGCGCGATGAGAACGCCGCCCATCGCATCATCGCCAACGATGAAGCCATCGATGCGCTGGAACAGCAGATCAGCCACGACGTGATGCGCCTGGCATTGCGCGGCCCGATGGCGCGCGACCTGCGCGAGATCCTCGCCGGCCTGCGCATCCCGGCCGACATCGAGCGCATCGGCGACTACGCCGCCAACGTGGCCAAGCGCTCGATCGCACTCGGCAAGGTGCCGCCGCTGCCGCAGATCCAGGGCCTGCGTGCCCTCGGCCGCCTGGCTGCACAGCAGGTGCGCCGCGCCATCGCGGCATACCGCGACAACGACGCCGATGCCGCGCTGGAACTGCGCGAGGACGATGCCCGCCTGGACGCGCAGTACACCGCGCTGTTCCGCGAACTGCTGACCTACATGATGGAAGACCCGCGCAACATCACCCCGTGCACCCACCTGCTGTTCATGGCCAAGAATCTGGAGCGCGTGGGCGACCACGCCACCAACATCGCCGAGAACGTGTGGTTCCTGGTGCACGGCGAGCAGCCGTTGCCCCCGCGCGAGAAGCGCGACGAGACCTCCAGCACCGGGCAGATCTGACGCTGCACCGCAACACCAGAGTTGGATCCAGGGTGGCCGCTGTCCTTGTGACGGCGGCCTTCCTTTTTGGGGTATTCCCCCCGCATTGTGGGCACCGGGCTTGCCCGGTGCGGACCGTCCAGGTGCTTCTGTAACAAACCTCACGAAAATTTGAGGTCTTGGCGAGGATTCGTTGAGTAGGATCGCTGCACCATCACTTCCACCGGCATCCCCGCCGGCCATCCGGGCACCCGCCCACACCACCCAGGAGCACGACCGATGAGCAGTTCCAACAAGACCCTGTCCCTGCTGACTGCCACCGCCCTGGCCGCCGGCCTGGGTATGACCGCCAGTGCTTCGGCCCTGAGCATGAGCGACCTTGCCCAGGGTTACCTGGTGGCTGGGCAGGCGGCCAAGGCCACCACCGACGCCAAGGCCGCCGATGGCAAGATGGCCGCTGACGCCACCAAGCATGCCGAAGGCAAGTGTGGTGCCGACGGCAAGACCGCCGAAGGCAAGTGCGGTGCCGACAAGGGCAAGGCTGCCGGTGCGGCAGCTGGCGCCAAGGCCAAGACCGGCGACAAGAAGGCGGCCGAAGGCAAGTGTGGCGAAGGCAAGTGCGGTGGGAAGCACTGACGTCCGCGCCAGCGTCGTCAACCCGCGGTTGCCGCTTCGTGCGGCGGCCGCAGGGTTGGGGCTGCGCCGGGCGCTGCTGCAGGAGCTGCGCGATGCACCGGCGGGCGATTTCGACTTCCTCGAATGCGCGCCGGAGAACTGGATCCATGTTGGCGGCCCCGCCGGTGACGCGCTGGCCGAACTGGCGCAGCGCCATCCGCTGAGCTGCCACGGTCTGTCGTTGTCGCTGGGCGGCAGCGCGCCGCTGGATACGCAACTGCTGGAACAGGTCGGCCAGTTCCTGGAGAAGCACCGCGTGCCGCTGTACAGCGAACACCTGAGCTACTGCAGCGACGACGGTCACCTGTACGACCTGCTGCCGATTCCGTTCACCGATGAAGCAGTGCGCCACACCGCCACACGCATCCGTCAGGTACAGGACCTGCTGGGCCGCCGCGTCGCGGTGGAGAACGTGTCCTACTACCTGGCACCGGAGCCGGCGATGGACGAGCTGGCCTTCACCAACGCCGTGCTTGCCGAGGCCGACTGCGACCTGTTGCTGGACGTCAACAACGTCTACGTCAACGCCTGCAACCATGGTTACGACGCCGACGCGTTCATCGCCGGCCTTCCCGCAGACCGCATTGTCTGCCTGCACGTGGCCGGGCATCTGGACGAGGCACCGGACCTGAAGATCGATACCCATGGCAGTGCGGTGATCGACCCGGTCTGGGAGCTGCTGGCACGCACCTATGCGCGCATCGGCGCTCGCCCCACCCTGCTCGAGCGCGATTTCAATTTCCCGCCCTACGCCGAACTGCGCGGCGAACTGCAGACCATCCGCCGCCTGCAGGCCGCGCACGCGGAGGCTGCATATGGCTGATACCCCCGCCACGCTGCGTGCGCAGCAGCACGCGTTCACCGCACACCTGCGCGATCCACAGGCGGTGGCCGCACCGGCCGGGCTCGAACCGCGCCGCGTGGCGGTGTACCAGCGGCTGCTGTTCAACAACCTGCTGGGGCTGTTGAGCAACGGCTTTCCGGTCTGCGTGCGCCTGCTCGGCGAACCGGCCTGGAGCGCGCTGGTCCGCCAGTACTTCGCTACCCACCGCTGCCTGACGCCGCTGTTCACCGAACTGGCCGCCGAGTTCGTGCAGTGGCTGCAGGCCCGGCCGCAGCTGCCACACCCGGCGCTGGCCGAGCTGGCCCACTACGAGTGGGTGGAAACCGCGCTGTACCAACTGGACGCCGAACCGCTGCCGGCGCCGGGCGACATCGACCCGCTGCGGGTGCCGCTGCAACGCTCGCCCCTGGCATGGCCGCTGCTGTACCAATGGCCGGTGCACCGGCTCGGTGCCGAGGACGCACCGTCACAACCGCCAGCCGAACCGACCGGCCTGCTGGTCCGCCGCGAGGCCGATGGCGAAGTGCGCTTCGCCGTGCTGAGCCCGCTGGCGGTGTACCTGCTGTCCAGCATCGGCGAACAACCCGGCCTGGATGGCCATGCCTACCTGCAGCAGCTGGCCACCGCGCATGGGCTGGCCGAGGATGCGCTGGCCGAACCCGGTGCCGCGCTGCTGCAGCAGTTCCTGCAGGCCGGCGTGATCGGCCCGCTCGCAGTCCCCTGCTGACGTCTCTTCCCCCGGAGATCCACCGATGAAGCTTTCGACCCTGGCCACCGCGCGTGGCCAGCTGGACCGTCTCGCCCCCTGGTTGGCCCCGCTCGGCCTGCGCCTGCTGCTGGCGTGGGAATACTTCGAATCCGGCCGCGAGAAGCTGCACGGCCAGAACTGGTTCGCCGACCTGCAGGGCGCCTTTCCGTTTCCGTTCAACCAGCTGCCCGCCACGCTCAACTGGCAACTGGCAACGTGGTTCGAACTGGTCGGCGCCGCCTGCCTGCTGGTTGGCTTCGGCACCCGTCTTGCCGCCGCCAGCCTGCTGGTGCTGACCGTGGTGGCCACCTATGCGGTGCATTGGCCGATGGAATGGAATTCGCTGGGCGAACTTGCCATGGGCTATGCGATCAGCGACCAGGGTTTCGGCAACTTCAAGCTGCCGGTGCTGTTCATGGCAATGCTGCTGCCGCTGCTGTTCACCGGCGCCGGCAGGTTGAGCGTGGATGCAGTGCTGGTACGGCCAGCGCTTCGGTAGATGCCGACCTTGGTCGGCGCGGGCCGTGCCAACCAAGGTTGGCACCTACCGGAATCCTGAGCGCGCGGTGTACCGGTGGGTGTCGACCTTGGTCAACACGCTCCTGCGCAGGGAACCCGTGCACCACAGGCTGACCGGGCGCTCAGGGTCGCTCTGCTAGAATTCACGCATGACTGACCCCACCCCCGCACCTGCCGCCGCTCCCGATTCCGCAGTACCCCAAGCGCAGCGCGCGATGTCACAACGCTTCCGCGGCTTCCTGCCGGTGGTGGTGGACGTGGAAACCGGCGGCTTCGACAGCCAGCGCAATGCCCTGCTGGAGATCGCGGCGGTGCCGATCGAGATGGACGAGAACGGCCTGCTCTACCCCGGCCAGACCGCCAGTGCCCACGTGGTGCCAGCTGAAGGCCTGGAGATCGACCCGAAATCGCTGGAAGTGACCGGCATCATCCTCGACCACCCGTTCCGGCTGGCCAAGGAAGAGAAGGCCGCGCTGGACCACATCTTCACCCCGGTACGCGCGGCGATGAAGAAGTACGGGTGCCAGCGCGCGATCCTGGTCGGCCATAACGCCCATTTCGACCTGGGCTTTGTCAACGCCGCAGTGGCCCGCACCGGCCACAAGCGCAATCCGTTCCATCCTTTCAGCGTGTTCGACACGGTGACCCTGGCCGGCATCGCCTACGGGCAGACCGTGCTGGCGCGTGCAGCCACCGCCGCCGGGCTGGGCTGGGACGCGAACGAGGCACACAGCGCGGTGTATGACACCGAGCAGACCGCGCGGTTGTTCTGCACCATTGCCAACGCTTGGCCGCGGTAATGCAACGCTTTCTGTAGAGCCGAGCCATGCGTGGATGAACTCAACCGATGCTCGTACGATCCCTGCCGTCGCTCTTGGCGCGGTACAGCGCGCGGTCTGCGCGCTGATATAGCAGCGCCGGGGTGCGGTCATCGGCATCCAGT
The DNA here is from genome assembly GCF_013464485.1 of Stenotrophomonas maltophilia. GTDB lineage: Bacteria > Pseudomonadota > Gammaproteobacteria > Xanthomonadales > Xanthomonadaceae > Stenotrophomonas > Stenotrophomonas maltophilia_AW. The sequence goes on along the minus strand of NZ_RAUX01000011.1, from coordinate 16,678 downwards.
TCCACCAGCCCTGCACTGAAGGTCACGCGCAGGCCGTCCACACCAGCCCAGTCGGGGTGGTCATGGAACAGGCCACGCAGGCGCGCGCACAGCTGTGCGGCCTCTTCAAGGCGAGTGTCGTTGAGCAGCAGTGCGAACTCTTCACCACCGGTGCGTGCCGGCAGATCCGAGTCGCGGCTGGCGGCCGCGATCAACTTCGCCACCTGCACCAGTACTGTGTCGCCAACGCTGTGGCTATGGCGATCGTTGACGTCCTTGAAGTGGTCGATGTCCAGCACCACCAGGCATAGCGGATGGCCACTGCGCTGCGAACGGGCGAAGTCGCGCGCCAGCGTTTCATCAAAGCCGCGGCGGTTGGCCAGGCCGGTAAGCGCGTCTTCGCGCGCCTGGCGCTCGAATGATTCCGCCTGCCGCGCCAGGCGCTCGGCCAGTTGCGTCTTCTCCTGGTTCAGTGCCTGCAGATGCACGGTCTTGGCCTGCAGGTCGAAGGTCGCTTCGTCCACGCGGCGCGCCAGGCGCAGGTTGCTGGCTTTCAGCTGCTGCAGCAGCAGCAGGCGGTACAGCACGACGAGTCCTGCCAGCAACAACAGCCCACCCAGCACCTGTACGCTGCGGCGTTGCCACCAGAACGGCTCCACGGTGAAGCTCCACACCGCTTCCTGCTGGCCCCAGCTCCCGCCCGGGTGAGCAGCAGCCACATGCAGGGTGTAATCGCCCGGTGGCAGGCCGACGAACTCGACACTGCGCTGGGGCCCACGTTCGACCCAGCCCGAATCGAGGCCATCCAGCCGCGTGCGGTAGCGGATCCGGTCGGACATCAGATAGCTCAGGCCGACATAGCTCACGGCCAGGCGTCGGCCGCCGGGAATGTAGTTGCGGTCCGGGCCTTCCCAATGCACGGGGGCACCATCCACCTGCACGCTCTCGATCGCTGCCGGTGGTGAGGGGCGCTCGCGGAAGCGCTGCAGGCGCTGCGGGTCAACCGTGCTCAGGCCGCCGGCGGTGACCACCCAGAACGTGCCGTCCTGGCGCAGGATCGCCGACGGTCCGGAGCTCCCGTTGGCCTGTGCATTGGCCATGCCGTCGATCTCGTTGTAGCGCTCCACCACCACCCGCGGTGCGCGGCCGTCGGCCACGGCGTTGAGGGTAGCCATGTCAGTGCGCAGTACGCCACGGTTGCTGCTGATCCACACATTGCCGAGGCGGTCGGGTACCAGCTGGAACACCGCATCCACCGGCATGCCCTGCTCCAGTCCCACCCGCGCCAGTTTGCCGTTCTGCCACCGGTACAGTCCGCGGTCGCTGCTGATCCACATCGCATCGCCCAGCTGATGGAAGCCGAACACGCTGCGCCCGCCGCCCATGGGTGCCAGGTCGATCGACTGCACATGATCGCCACGCAGTACGCGGATACCTTCGATCGTGCCGATCCACAGATTGCTCTGGTGGTCGTGTTCAAGCGCGGTGATCAGGCCGTTGGGCATGCCCGGGACGCTCGATACCTGGACGCGATCTCCCTCGATGCGGACCACGCCCTTCTGCGTGCCAGCCCAGACCACGCCCTCTGGATCAACGCTGATCGCGCGGATGTTGCCGCCCGGCATGCCGTCGGCGGCGGCATAGTTGTGGCGAAGGCTGCCATCGCGACCGAGCCGGTAGACGCCATCACCGAACGTACCGACCCACATGTCACCGTCCGGGCCCTGCGCCAGGCTGAGCACCGAAGGTGCCTTGCCGCCGCGGTTGTGCAGCGGCATCGCACGGAAGCGGCCATCGGCGGTCTGCAGATCGAGGCCGCTGGCACTGCCGACCCACAGCTGGCGGTCGCGGTCCTCGAACACGGTGCGCACATAATCACCACTGAGGCCATCGCGCTCGGTGTAGCTGCTGAACAGCGTTTCGCGAAGGCGGTACAGGCCACCGTTGGCGCCGACCCATATGCTGCCTTCGGCGTCCTCGCGCAGGCTCACCACGCGACCGCCCGGCAGGTTCAGGCCCGCCGGCAGCCGCTCCAGCCCATGCGCGGAGATCCGCAGCAGGCCCTGGTTCTCGGTACCCAGCCACAGGTCACCGTGGCGGTCCTGCAGCATCGACGTCAGGTGCAGCTGGCCCGGCAGCCGGTGCACCAGCACCAGCCGCTCGTCTTCCACCCGGTACAGGCGCTCGCCCGCGACGATCCACAAGGCGCCATCCGGTGCCCGGTACGGCCATGACAGGCCACTGCCCGCCCCCAGGCCCCATGCAGCGGGCGCGCGCTTGAGCACGCCGTCGTTGTCACGCAGCACCAGTCCGTCAAGGGTGCCGGCCCAGACCCGGTCCTGCGCGTCGACCACCAGCTTGGTGAAACTCATCGCCATCGGCAGGTCGGCGGCCGGCGCCTGGTAGACGATGCCGGAATCCGGCGTCAGATACCCGATCCCCTTGCCTTCGTACAGAAGCCACAGGCGCCCCTGGCTGTCCATCTGCATGGACTGGATCAGCACCTGCGGGGTATCGGCCCGGTGCTCCCATACACGCCACTGGCCATCGCTGCCGCGGTGGCTGACGTTGCCGCGTGAATCGCTGATCCACAGTCCGCCCTGGCGATCGACGAACAACGCGCCGATACCATTGTCGCGCAGGCCCGGACGGGTGCTGCGGTCGAATACGGTGAAATCCAGGCCGTTGTAGCGCACCAGCCCTTCCCAGGTGGCGAACCAGAGGTGGCCTTCCGGCGTCTGCGCGATGTCGCGCAGCGAGTTGTGTGGCAGGCCATTGCGCGAGGTCCACACGTCAATGGCATAGTCGCGCAGCGGCGGTGCGCCTTCCTGTGCAGCCACCGCCAGCGGCAGCAGCATGGCCAGCAGCATCCACAGCAGGCCGTGCCGCAGCCTTCGACCAGAATCCGATCCACAGCGCTCCGCCCAGCGCCCGATGCCCCCCTGTCCGGCCATCAGAGCAGCGGTGGCGGCCAGGCAGGGCTGCCAAGCCTGGCAGCATGCAGGAACGGCCAGGCGGCGCGGAAAGGCATGCCGGCGGGAACGGGCTGGCTCATCGTGGGAGACATGGGGAGATGCGCAGATGATAGGCGAAACCCGGCCTGCAGCGTCACCGTTACCGCCCGGACCAGCTCAACCTGCACGCCCCGGCGCCACCACCTGTGCACTGGCCGGCCACTGCACGATCGCCTCCAACCCACCTTCGGCACGGTTGCGCAGCCACAGCCGCGCCCCATCCTTTTCGGCAAGCGCACGGGCGATGGTCAGGCCGAGGCCGGCACCGCCGGTCTCCCGTGAACGCGAGGTTTCCACCCGCACGAACGGATCGAACACCGCCTCAAGCTGTTCCTCGGCCAGTCCAGGGCCATCGTCTGCCACCACCACGGTGATCGCCCCACCACTGCGTTCGACACGCACACGTACGCGCTGGGCGTACATCACGGCGTTGTCCACCAGATTGGAGAACAAGCGGTGCATGGCCAGCGGCCGCAGCATCAGCACCGAGCCGCTGCCACCGTCGAAGACCACGTCGGCCCCACCTTCGGCCGCATCCTCAACAATGCTCTCCAGCAGTGAATCCAGGTCCAGGGCAGCACGCTGCTCGGCACTTTCCGCGCTGCGGGCCAGCTCCAAGCCTTCGCGCACCAGCGCATGCATCGCCGCAAGATCACCGATCAGCCGTTCGCGCAGGGCCTCGTCACTGACGTTTTCCAGTCGCAGGCGCAGGCGGGTCAGAGGCGTCTGCAGATCGTGGGTGATCGCCGCCAGCATCTGCGTACGTTCGGCCAGGTGGCGCTGAAGGCGATGCTGCATGGCATTGAAGGCTTCGGCCGCACGCTGCACTTCACGTGGCCCGCGCAGGGGCAACGGATCACGCTGCAGGTCATCGCCCAGGTCTTCGGCGGCGGCAGCCAGCTCCTGCAACGGCGCACTGGCCATGCGCGCGACCACGTAGGCCAGCACGGCGATGGCCAGCACCAGCAGCGTAAGGAACCACGGATCCACGGCCAGGATGCCGTTGTGCGCGACTGCCGGCGAGTCCAGTGCCAGCTTCAGCAGGGTGCCATCATTGAGGGTCACCTCGACTGCGCGGCACTTGGGCGGGATGAAGGCAGGATCGCGCTCGCGTGGATGCTTGCGGTGCCCCGGGGGGGGCGGCGGCAGCAGATCCTGCAGCTTGGGAATGCAGGAACGGAACGAGGCGAAGTGCACGTGTGCACGCGACACCGGGCCGGGCCGATCCTCCAGTACTTCCATCAGCGCGGTATCGGCGCGTCCCACGCGAGCACCAGGCTGCAGTGCACGCACGCTCGGCCCGCCGATCTCAAGCAGTCGCTCGCGCAGTTCGGGGTTCCCGTCGAGCAGATTGACATAGCCCTGCAGGCGGTCAGCGATGCGGTTCAGGTTCTGCCGCTCGAACTCCTGCTGCCGTTTGGAGGTGGCCAGCATGGTCGCGCCGATCGCCGCCACGCTCATGCCCAACAGCAGGATCACGAACAGCCGCCCGACCATCGAGGACAGGAAATGGCGCAGGCGCTTCATCGTGGCTTACTCCATGCTCACCGACGAGGCCAGCACGTAACCTTCGTTGCGTACGGTCTTGATCAGGCCATCCGGGCCGCCGTCATCGCCCAGCTTGTTGCGCAGCCGGCTGACCTGCAGATCGATGGCGCGGTCCTGCGCCTCGTAGTTGCGGCCGCTGCTGAGCGCGACCAGCTGCTCGCGTGACAGCACCTTGTTGGCATGGGCGATGAACACCCGCAGCAGGCGGAACTCGGCACCGGACAGCACCACGACACGGTCATCCGGATCCACCAGATGCCGATGCTCCAGGTCGAACACCCAGCGCGAGAAGCGCGCACGGCGCACCGCCAGCGGCTCCAGATTGGCCGGCAGCGCCTCGGTGCGGCGCAGCACGTTGCGGATGCGCGCCAGCAGCTCGCGTGGCTCGAACGGCTTGGCCAGGTAGTCGTCCGCGCCCATTTCCAGGCCGAGAACACGGTCGATCGGCTCGGCGCGCGCGGTCAGCATGATCACCGGCGTGTTCGAGCGCGCGCGCAGGTCGCGGCACAGGGTCAGGCCGTCCTCGCGCGGCAGGTTCAGGTCGAGCACGATCAGGTCCACATGCTCGCGGTCCAGCAGCTGGCGCATGGCCGTGCCGTCGGCAGCCGTGCTCACCTGGTAACCGGCACGGCCGAGCTGTTCGGCCAGCAGGGAACGGATGTCGTTGTCGTCGTCGACGATCAGCAGTCGATGCATCGTGTTTTCAGTCTCCATGGCGCGATCATCCCGTGTCGGCAGCTGAACCGCATCCGGGGCAATGCGTACCAGTGTATCCAGCCTTGGGCGGGATACCTGTCGTTACGCGTATTCACCGACAGTGTTACATAGAGACATACCCCGAGGATTGAGCCGCTCATCGCCCCGTCTTCACAATGCCCACCAACGCCGCCAGCGCGGCCCCGAGAGTGAAGCCACGACGTGACGTTCCGCCTGTTGCCCGCGACCCGCCGGGGTCGCCTGATACTGATCGCCCTGCTTGCCCTGATCGTTGCCGTGGCCGCCTGGTGGCTGCTGCGCAAGCCCGCCGCCCCGGCGGTGGCGACCACCCCGGTCAGCCGCGGCGACATCGAACAGACCGTCGATGCCACCGGCGTGATCGACGCCTACAAGCTGGTCAGCGTGGGTGCGCAGGCCTCGGGCCAGATCAAGTCGCTGAAAGTGCAGCTGGGCGATACGGTGAAGGAAGGCGACCTGATCGCCGAGATCGACGCCACCACCCAGCAGAACCAGGTGCTCAACGCGCAGGCCTCGCTGGACCAGGTCACCGCCCAGCGGGCGGTGCAGCAGGCCACCCTGCGCCAGGCCGAGCTGGAGTTTGCCCGCCAGCGGCAGATGCTGGCCGCCGAGGCCACCTCGCGCCAGGAATATGATGCCGCCGAGGCCCAGCTGAAGACCGCCCGCGCCCAGCTGCAGTCCTACGAGGCGCAGATCAAGGGCCGCGAAACCGAGCTGGGCACCGCCCGCGCCAACCTGGCCTACACCCGCATCACCGCGCCGATGGACGGCACCGTGGTGGCGGTGGTGGCCGAGGAAGGCCGTACCGTGAACGCCAACCAGACCGCGCCCACCATCGTGATGCTGGCGCGGCTGGACGTGGTCACGGTCAACGCCGAGATCTCCGAGGCCGATGTGGTCAAGATCAAGGCCGGCATGCCGGTGTACTTCACCACGCTGGGTGATCCGGACCGCAAATATCACGCCACCCTGCGCCAGATCAATCCGGCGCCGGCCTCGATCGCCAATGAAAACTCGTCCAGTTCCAGCAGCTCCTCCAGCTCCAGCTCCAGCAGCGCGGTCTACTACAACGCGCTGTTCGACGTGGAGAACCCGGACGGCACGCTGCGCATCGACATGACCGCGCAGGTCTCGGTACTGCTGAAGCAGGCCAAGGGCGTGCTGATGGTGCCGGCGGTGGCGCTGGGACCGAAGCGCCGTGGCGATGAGCGCATGGTGCGGGTGCTGGACGACAAGGGCCAGCCGCAGCCGCGCAAGGTGACAGTCGGCATCAACAACGGCGCCTCGGCCGAAATCCTGTCCGGGCTGAAGGAAGGCGAGCGCGTGGTGGTCGGTGAAGCCAGCGCGGCTGCGGCCGGTGCCGGCGGCGGCAACCGCGGCGGCATGCAGATGCGGGTCGGCGGCCCGGGCATGGGTCCGCGCCGATGAGCACGACGGCGCCGCTGCTGCGCCTGCGCGACCTGCGACGCGAATTCCCGGGCGGCGATGACGTCATCGCCGTACTGCGCGACGTCAACCTGGATATCCACGCCGGCGAGATGGTGGCCATCGTCGGCCAGTCCGGCTCGGGCAAGTCGACGCTGATGAACATCCTCGGCTGCCTCGACCGCCCTACCCGTGGCAGCTACCAGGTGGCCGGCCGCGAAACAGGCAGGATGGAACCGGATGAGCTGGCCGAACTGCGCCGCGAGCATTTCGGTTTCATCTTCCAGCGCTACCACCTGCTGGGCGACCTGGACGCGCGCGGCAACGTGGAAGTACCGGCGGTGTATGCCGGCAGCCCCGGCCCGGTGCGCAACGCGCGGGCCGAGCAGCTGCTGCAGCGGCTGGGTTTGGGCGACCGCATGCACCACAAGCCAGGCCAGTTGTCCGGCGGGCAGCAGCAGCGCGTCTCGATCGCGCGCGCACTGATGAACGGTGGCGAGGTGATCCTGGCCGACGAGCCCACCGGTGCGCTCGACACGAAATCCGGCGAGGAAGTGATGGCGATCCTCGGTGAGCTGCACGCCGAAGGCCATACCATCATCATCGTCACCCACGACATGAGCGTGGCCGAGCACGCGCAGCGCATCATCGAGATCCGCGATGGCGAGATAATTGCCGACCGCGCCAACCCGAATGCACCGACCTACCGTGCGCAGCGCGAAGCCAGCACCGGCGTAGCCCGCGGCAACAGCTGGCGGGCGGCCCGGGATCGTTTCACCGAAGCCTTCCGCATGGCCCTGCTGGCCATGAACGCGCATCGGCTGCGCACCTTCCTGACCATGCTCGGTATCATCATCGGCATTGCCTCGGTGGTCTCGGTGGTGGCGCTGGGCAACGGATCGCAGCAGCAGATCCTGCAGAACATCAGTGCGCTGGGCACCAACACCATCGACGTCTATCCCGGCCGCGGCTTCGGCGACATGCGCTCGGCCCGCGTGCAGACCCTCAAGGCCAGCGATGCCGATGCCCTGGCCAGGCAGAGCTACGTGGACAGCGCTACCCCGAGCGTGTCGACCTCGGTCACCGCGCGCTACCGCAACCAGTCGTCCACTGCGCAGGTCAGCGGTGTCGGCGAGCAGTTCTTCCGGGTCAAGGGCGTGACCCTGCTCAGTGGCAGCTTCTTCGACACTGACGCAGTGAAGGGCCTCGGCCAGGTGGCGGTGATCGACGAGAACACCCAGACCCAGTTCTTCCCTGATGTCGATCCGGTCGGCCAGGTGATCCTGCTCGGCAACGTGCCGGCACGCGTGGTCGGCGTGGCCAAGCGCCAGAGCTTCGGCTTTGGTGGCAGTACCAGCCTCAGCGTGTGGGTGCCGTACACCACGGTGATGTCGCGCATGCTTGGCCAGAGCCACGTCTCCAGCATCACCGTGCGCGTGGACGACGCCACGCCGATGGATGCCGCACAGGAAGCGATCACCCGCCTGTTGACGATGCGCCATGGCACCGAGGACTTCTTCCTCAGCAACAGCGCCGAGATCCGCCAGACCATCGAGCAGACCACGCGCACGATGACCCTGCTGATCGGCGCCATTGCCGCGATCGCGCTGCTGGTCGGTGGCATCGGCGTGATGAACATCATGCTGGTGTCGGTGACCGAGCGTACGCGCGAGATCGGCGTGCGCATGGCCGTGGGCGCGCGGCAGAGTGACATCCGCCAGCAGTTCCTGATCGAAGCGGTGCTGGTGTGCCTGCTTGGCGGCGTGCTCGGCATCGGCCTGGCCCTGCTGCTGGGCTCGATGATCGGCCGCTTCGCCAGTGACTTCCAGGTGCTGTTCTCCACCGCCTCGATTGTTGCCGCGTTCGCCTGCTCGACCCTGATCGGCGTGGCGTTCGGTTTCCTGCCCGCGCGCAATGCCGCGCAGCTCGACCCGGTCGAGGCCCTGGCCCGCGAATGAAGATGATGACCCGATTGCCCTTCCCTGCTCCCCCGCGTCTGCTGCTGGCCGGTGCGGTCCTGCTCGCGCTGGCCGGCTGTGCGTCGGTCGGTCGCTATCCAGTACAGGCCCCCGACGTAGCGGCCAGCTACGGGCGTGGCAATGCCACGCTCAACGCACCGGCCGAGGACCCGCGCAGCAGCCTGGATACTCCCGGCCGCGACATCCGTCAGGACAGCTGGTGGACCGGCTTCGGCGATGAACGCCTGGACCGTCTGGTGGCGCAGGCCCTGGCCGCCAACAGCGATCTGGCTGCCGCCGGTCTGGCCGTGCAGCGCTCACGCCTGCAGGCCGGCCTGGCCAGCAACGCGCTATGGCCGCAACCTTCCTCTTCCGGTGTCAGCGGTAGTGCCAACCGGGCGACCGACCAGGCCGACGACTGGCGTCGCAGCTACTCCACCGGCATCTCGCTGGCCTGGGAGGTGGACCTGTGGGGCCGCCTGCGCACCCAGCGCGACATCGCCCGCTGGGAAGCCGAGGCCAGCGAGGAAGACCGGCAGAACACCGCGCTGCTGGTGATCGGCGACACCATCACCCAGTACTGGAACCTGGCCTATCTCAACCAGTCGATCGCCACCGGCCAGGCCAACCTGGAGCGGCTGGAACGTACCCGCGAACTGGTGCAGGCGCGCTTCGATGCCGGTGCAGTATCGCGCCTGGAAGTGCGCCAGGCGCTGCAGAACCTGCAGTCGCAACGTTCCGCGCAGAGCGCGCTGGAACAGCAGCGGGTGGAAGTGCGCAATGCGCTGACCGTGTTGCTGGATGGCACGCCCTGGCCACAGCAGGACGAACCGCAGGACCTGCTGGGCGCGCGCAGCCCAGGCATCGCCGAAGGCTTGCCGAGCGATCTGCTGGGCCGTCGCCCGGACCTTCGCGCGGCCGAACTGCGACTGCGCAACAGCCTGAAGACCATCAAGGTGACCGCCACCCAGTACTATCCGGCGCTGAGCCTGACCGGCAGCCTCGGCTCCAGTGCGACCTCGCTGGGTGATGTGCTGCGGAATCCGGTGGCCACGCTGGGCGCGGGTCTGTCGCTGCCGTTCCTCAATCTGCAGCGCGCGCAGCTGGATACCGATATCGCCGGCACCGCCTATCAGATCGCCGCCACCAACTTCCGCAAGACGCTGTACACCGCGCTCTCCGAAGTGGACAACGCGCTGTCCGCACGCGAGCAGCTGGCGCGCCAAGTGGCGGCCTCGCAGGCCTCGTATGACGAGGCCGTGGAAGTGGAGCGCGCGCAGGAGGTGCGCTATCGCGTCGGTGCCACCGACCTGCGCACCTGGCTGGAAGCGCAGCAGACCCGGCGCGATGCCGAGCTGTCGCTGGCACGCGTGCGCCAGGGCCAGCTGAACAACGACGTCACCCTGTTCAAGGCGTTGGGCGGCAGCGCGGGGTGAAGCCGCGAGAGCGCCAACCAAGGTTGGCGACTACCCGGCAGGTGTCGACCTGGGTCGACACGCTACTTCTGTAGAGCCGAGCCCATGCTCGGCTGCTTTCTGATCGGGAAGACGCGCCCGCGCTGCGCGCGACAGCCGAGCGTGGGCTCGGCTCTACAAGACCGCTGGCGGATCAACCGCGCTGGCGCACGGCCTCGAACAGGCTGACGCCGGCAGCGACGGAGACATTCAGGCTCTCGATCTCGCCCGGCATCGGAATCTTGACCAGGCCATCGCAGTTCTCGCGGGTCAGGCGGCGCAGGCCATCGGCCTCGCCACCCAGCACCAGGGCGATGTTGCCCTTCAGGTCCAGCTGGTACAGCGAGGAGGTGGCTTCACCGGCCAGGCCATAGATCCACACGCCCTGCTTCTGCAGGTCCTTCAGGCAGCGCGACAGGTTGGTCACCGCCACCACCGGGATCAGATCGGCGGCACCGGCCGAGGTCTTGCGCACGGTCGCGTTCACCGTGGCCGACTTGTCCTTGGGGATGATCACTGCAGTCGCACCGGCGGCGGCGGCCGAACGCAGGCAGGCGCCCAGGTTGTGCGGATCCTGCACCTCGTCCAGCACCAGCAGCAGAGCCTTGCCCTCGGCTGCAGTGACCAAGCCTTCCAGCTCGTTCTCGCTGTAGGTACGGGCGGCGGCATAGCGCGCGGCCACGCCTTGATGGCGCACCGAACCGCCCACGCCATCCAGCGCCTGGCTGTTGACCTTGCGCACGTCGATGCCCTTGCGGCGGGCATTTTCCTCGATCTCGGTCAGGCGCGGATTCTTCGCACCGGCCTCGACCAGCACTTCGCGGACGTTCTCGGCGTCGTTCTCGATGGAGGAGGCGACGGCGTTGACGCCGACAATCCACTGGCTGTTCTTGCTCATGCGGGCGGGGACCGGAAAGGGGGTGGCTATGGTAGAGCATCGGCGGGCCGGGCGCTGCGGCGGCCCCCCTGTGGAGCCGAGCGTGGGCTCGGCTGCCGTGGGTTGAGGCCGCGGCGATCTGCCAGCCGAGCGTGGGCTCGGCTCTACGGGTGCGTTACCGGCTGCGCGGCGGCCAGTGCGGGGTGTCGTGGTCGGGGTGCTGGTGGGACACGATCGTGGCCAGGAAGTCCAGAGCCGCGATGTCGTCCTCGGTACGACGGGCCGGCAGGCTGGACAGGCTGTCGACGAAGGGCAGCTTGCGTTCGACCCCGTACTGGATCGTCGGCGGCAGGCGATCGGGCTCGTCGAAGGCGCCGGCCGCCACCGCCACGCCGTCCGGCGCCTCATAGGTCAGGGGGGTGCCGCAGTCGGCGCAGAAGCCACGCCGCACCACATTGGACGACTGGAAATAGCGCGGCTGGCCCCGGGTCCAGCTGAACTGCACGCCGCGTACCGACACCAGCGGCGCGTAGTAGGCGCCGAAAGCCTTCTGGCACATCCGGCAGTGGCAGATCGAACTGTCGGTGAGCGCGCCGCGCGCCTGGAAGCGGATCGCGCCACACTGGCAGCCGCCGCTGTATTCGGGTTGGCCCTGCATGGTGGGTTCCTCCGTAACGGCGTGCCAACCAAGGTTGGCACCTACCGGGTGAGGGATGTGCCAACCAAGGTTGGCACCCACCAGGTGAGGTGGGTGCCGACCGTTGGTCGGCACACCGTGTGCGCGCAGCCGAGCATGGCTCGGCTCTACAAATCAGTACTTCTCTTTCTTCCGCTTGGCCGGCTTGCCACGTTCGGGCAGCGGCGGCAGGCCATCGCCTTCGTCCTCGCCCTTGTGTTCGACCAGGCGGAAGTCGATCTTGCGCTCTTCCATGCTGGCCTTCAGCACCAGGATCCGCACGCGGTCGCCCAGCCGATAGCTGCTGCCGCGGCGTTCGCCGGTCAGCGTCTTGCGGGTAGCGTCGAACTTGTAATAGTCCTGCGGCAGCTGGGTCACGTGGACCAGGCCCTGCACCTTCGACTCATCCAGCTCCACGAACAGGCCGAAGCTGGTCACGCCGCTGATCACGCCATCGAACTGGCCACCCACGTGCTTTTCCATCCACGCCGCGCGGTAACGCTCGTCGACCTCGCGCTCGGCTTCATCGGCACGGCGCTCACGCTCGGAGCACTGCAACGCCAGCGCAGCCATTTCGCGCGCGTTGTAGGTGAACTTGTCCAGCGGCTTGCCGGACAGCGCGTGCTTGATCGCGCGGTGCACCAGCAGGTCGGGATAGCGACGGATCGGCGAGGTGAAGTGCGCGTAAGCCTCCAGTGCCAGGCCGAAGTGACCGTGGTTTTCCGGGCTGTAGATCGCCAGGCTCTGGCTGCGCAGCAGCACCGATTCCAGCAGCGTGGCATCGGGGCGGTCGCGGATCTTCTTCAGCAGCTTGGTGTAATCGCCCGGGCGCACCTTCGACCACGGCGGCAGGCTCAGCTTGAACTCCTTGAGGAATTCCAGCAGATCGGCGTACTTGGTTTCCGGCGGCTTCTCGTGGATGCGGTACGGGGCCGGCACGTGGCGCGACAGCAGGTACTTCGCCGCCTCGACGTTGGCCGCAATCATGCATTCCTCGATCAGCTTGTGCGCGTCGTTGCGCACCAGCATGCCGGCCTGGGTCACTTCACCGCGGTTGTCCAGCACGAAGCGCACTTCACTGCTTTCGAACTCGATGGCACCGCGCTTGGCGCGTGCCTTGGACAGCACCATGTACAGCTGGTGCAGGCGCTGCACCTGCGGCAGCAGGTCACCCATCCAGGCCTTGGTATCGGCATCGTCCTCGCCCACCGCCTTCCATACCTGGGTGTAGGTCAGGCGCGCGTGCGAGTTCATCACCGCCTCGTAGAAGCGCGAATGCGTGACCAGGCCGTCGCGGTCGATCTGCATGTCGCATACGAAGCACATGCGATCGACCTTGGGCATCAGCGAGCAGATGCCGTTGGACAGGGTCTCCGGCAGCATCGGCACCACGAAGCCCGGGAAGTACACCGAGGTGGCGCGCTTCTGCGCTTCCTCGTCCAGCGGCGTGCCGGGGCGCACGTAGTTGGAGACGTCGGCGATCGCCACCACCAGGCGGAAACCATCGGCATTCGGCTCGCAGTACACCGCGTCGTCGAAGTCCTTGGCATCCTCGCCGTCAATGGTGACCAGCGGCGTGCTGCGCAAGTCCACGCGGTCGCCGATCATCGACGGTTCAACCGCCATCGGCACCGAGGCGGCTTCGTCCAATACTTCCTGCGGGAACTCGAATGGCAGTTCGTGGCCGTGGATGGCAGTCTCCACCACCAGCGATGCGGTCAGCTTGTCGCCGAGCACGGCGATGATGCGGCCGATCGGCGGACGGCGGCTGTCCGGTGCCTGGGTCAGTTCGCAGACCACCAGCTGGCCGTCGCGCGCGCCACCGGTCTGGTCCGGCGGCACCTGCACGTTGCGCTGCACGCGCTTGTCGTCAGGTACCACGTAATTGATCCCCATCTCGACGCTGAAGCGGCCGATCAGGCGGGTCATGCCGCGCTCGAGCACGCGCGCAATGCTGCCTTCGCGACGGCCACGGTGGTCGATGCCGGTCACGCGGGCCAGCACCTTGTCGCCGTGCATCACCTTGCGCATTTCATACGGCGGCAGGAACAGATCGTCGCCCCCCTCGACCGGGCGCAGGAAGCCGAACCCTTCCGGGTTGGCAATCACCACGCCGGTGACCAGGTTCAGGGTCTGGATCGGCGCGAAGCCACCGCGGCGGTTCTGCACCAGCTGGCCATCGCGCACCATCGCGCCGAGCCGGCGCGACAGCGCCTCGGCCCGGTCCGGTGCGGTCAGCCCCAGACGCACGCCCAGTTCCTCGGCAGTCTGCGGCCCTTCGCAGCGCTCCAGCAGGGCCAGGATGGCCTCGCGGCTGGCGATGGGCTGTTCGTATTTCTCCGCTTCGCGCGCGGCATAGGGATCGTCGATCACCTTGCCGGACGGCGGCAGCTTGCGGCCCGGCGCCGGGCCCGGTGCGCTGACCTCTGCGCTGCGGACCTTGCGGCCACGCGGCAGCGCACCACCTTCATTCAATTCGGGGAACCAGCCCGGCAGCGGCTTGCCCGGCTTTGTGGTGCGGGCTGCGCCCGCCTTTGCGCCCTTCTTCGGGGCCTGGCTGCGGGACTTGCTCCCGCCCTTGCTTGGTTTTTTGGTAGTCATCGCCCTACATGGTAGCCGTTGATGGCGTGCAGAACGGGTCAGCGGCTGTCTTGAAGGCCTTGCATGAAAAATATTCAGGAAGTCGTTGACAGCCTGCGGATTCATCTTCACAATTGCGCCTCTGGAACGCCCAGGTGGCGGAATTGGTAGACGCACTAGTTTCAGGTACTAGCGGGTAAAACCGTGGAGGTTCGAGTCCTCTCCTGGGCACCAACGAAAAAACTCCTCGCTTCGGCGGGGATTTTTTTTGCCTGTAATCCGGCCCTGAGGCTCGACTCTTACTCCTGCAGGAAGGAACTCCGACCCGGTATCGGCAATGATCTTCACAAGGGTGTTGACACCCCCGTAACAACACCCCATAATCTCGCTCCTCGACGCCCAGGTGGCGGAATTGGTAGACGCACTAGTTTCAGGTACTAGCGGGTAAAACCGTGGAGGTTCGAGTCCTCTCCTGGGCACCACGTCGAGAATGAGAAAAACCCGCGAAAGCGGGTTTTTTCATGCCCGTGATTCGGCATCGCCGCGACCGGCGGCCGGCATCACAACAGCGGCCGCAGCACCAGCTCCAGCCCGAGCAGCAGCAGGAAACCCAGGAAACAGGCGCGGAATACCCGCGCACTGATGCGCTGCCGGATCACCTGCCCCAGCCACATGCCCAGCAATGCCGGCAGCACCGCCAGCGTACTCAGCCCCAGCTGCTGGATGCCGAATGCGCCGTGCAGCACCAGACCAGTGGTCAGCGAAATCGTCGACACAGTGAACGCCAGTCCCAGCGCCTGCACCAGCTCCTCGCGCTGCAACCCCAGCGACTGCAGGTACGGCACCGCCGGCATCACGAACACGCCGGTGGCGCCGGTCACCACACCCGACAACGCCCCCACCAGCGGCCCCAGCCATCGCTCGCGCCGCTGCGGTACGCGGAACACCGGCGCGAGCAGCGCATATGCTGCGTAGACCACCAGCGCCACGCCCAAAGCCACGCGCGACCAGGTGCGATCGACCCGCACCAGCAGCGCCGCCGAACCCAGCGTCACCACCACCACGGCCAGCATCATCGGCCACAGGCGCCGCACGATGTGGCCCAGCGATGGCCCGGACAACAGCTGCCACGCATTGGTGACGAAGGTGGGGATGAACAGCATCGATGCCGCCGCCACCGGCGACAGCGCGCCACCGAGCAGACCCATCGCCACTGTCGGCAACCCCATGCCGGTCACGCCCTTGACCACACCGGCCAGCACGAACACCACCACCAGCAGCACGTAGAAGTACATCGATTCATTCATGCCTTCATTGGATCGGCCGGCCGCTCGGCGCACAATGCGGTCTTCCCGGCCTCGCCTTCGGCTGATCCGAAGGCTCAGGCGTTGCGATGAGGGCATCACATGCGGATGGATATCGCCGACCTGCGCCTGTTCCTGGCCATTGCCGAAGCGGGCAGCATCACGGCCGGTGCCGCGCAGGCAAACCTGGCACTGGGCTCAGCCAGTGAGCGCCTGCGCACGATCGAAGCCGATGCCGGTACCCCGCTGTTGAACCGGCACCCACGCGGCGTCAGCCTGACCGAAGCCGGTGCCGCGCTCGCCCACCATGCACGCTTGATCCTGCAGCAGCAGGCACAGCTGCGCGGTGAACTGCAGGCGTTCGCGCACGGTGCGCGCGGCACCCTGCATCTGTATGCCAACACCGCAGCGCTGACCAACTACCTGCCCTCGCGGCTCGCACCGTGGCTGGCCGAACGCCCACGCCTGCACGTGGAACTGCTGGAGCGCACCAGCCCCGAAGTCGTGCGTGCGATCAGTGCTGGCCAGGCCGAGGCCGGCATCATCAGTGATGCGGTCGACGCTGCCGGCCTGCAGCAGCATGTGGTGGCCGAAGATCCACTGGTGATGCTGCTCCCCGCAGACCATCGCTTCGCATCGCGGCGCAGCCTGGCCTTCGCCGATGTTGCCGGCGAGACCTTCGTCGCCCTGGCCGATGGCAATGCACTGCAGGCCTACATCGAGGACCAGGCGCGCGACATCGGGCGGCGCCTGGACGTGCGTATCCGCATGAAGACCTTCGAAGGCGTGTGCATCATGGTCGGCCACGACATTGGTGTCGGCATCGTGCCGCGGACCATCGCCCGCCAGCATCGGCGCAGCACGCATACCGTCGCCGTACCGCTCGCCGATGCGTGGGCACAGCGCCGCCTGTGCGCCTGTTTTGCCGAGTGGGCGCAGTTGTCATCGGCAATGCGCAGCCTGCTGCTTCACCTGGGCGTGCAACCGCAGAAAAAGGTGTGAAATGTTGTTGACACATCCTCTGCCGTACCGCACAATTCGTCTCCTGAGTCGCCCAGGTGGCGGAATTGGTAGACGCACTAGTTTCAGGTACTAGCGGGTAAAACCGTGGAGGTTCGAGTCCTCTCC